>JBAPOP010000013.1:0-103524 GCA_049279675.1 Candidatus Acidiferrales bacterium | reverse complement strand
CGAGCGAGCGGCGCGGCACCCGCTGCGCACTTATTTTGTCATTCCCTCATACCGAGCGTGGATGATCTGGTTTACTCCGCGAATCGAACTGCTCCCCTATTCGGGAAAACTCTGGCCACCAGGCGAGAAATGGCGAGGCAATCCCACGGATTTCGATGTGACGCTCGGTTACGGAATATTGAACTTCGTTTATCTCGCGCTGGCAATTATAGGAGCGTGGCGCTGCCGGAGGCATCCGGCGTTGGCATTCCTGATTGCATTCATCGTTGTGCGCACGGCTTTGCTGACGCAATTACAAACGGTCGAGCCGCGCTACGTGATCGTTTGCTTTCCCGCGATATTGGCGTTAGGGGCCGTAGCGATTACCGTTCATCGGCGGGACATTCTGGCCGCAAGGCAGCCGAATCTTGGGCACACCTAGCAAAAGGCAACGAATCACGCGAATGGCGCTTGTGGAGTCGGTCCGAGCACGGACTTGCATTTTCGCCATTCACGGTAACTCTGCAAAAAACCGGCCGGCCTTCCGGCCAGCCCTACTATTGCCTCCCGCGAATACTGCATCCAGAAGGCGCGATTGCATGAGCTGCAACCGTAGGGTCCGTCGGCAGACGGACCCGCTTTTCACGAATTTGAATTTCGAATCGCGTGATGAATCCGGTGCGAAACGGGCCGGCCTTCCGGCCAGCCCTACAATTGCCTCCCGCGAATCCTGCATCCAGAAGGCGCGATTGCATGAGCTGCAACCGTAGGGTCCGTCGGCAGACGGACCGGCTTTTCACGAATTTGAATTTCGAATCGGGTGGTGAAACCTGTGCAAGACCGGCCGGCCTTCCGGCCAGCCCTACGGAAGTCAACTGCGGCGCATCGCGGTTATCTTCAATTCGCGGCAAAACGCGGTTATTGGTTTTGTTTCTCGGTCGCGGTCGTCTCTCGTTCGTCCTCAGCTTTCTGCCACGTGGCGTTCGGGTTGTATTCCGTCATGGCCTTGGCAATCGCGTCGGTCTTCTTGCCGAGATCCTTCTGATAGACGATTCCATCCTGGTCGACAATGAACGTCATCACGCCAGACGACCGGTATTCCGCCGGATACGCGACAAACGCGAATCCATCCGTCATCTTGCCGTTGACGATATAACTCTTCGCGCCGCCCGGCGCATTTTTTCCCTGGCTCTTTACGATGTGGTAGTAATAACCACGATACGGAGTTGGAGTGCCGTCCGGGTTCCTGGAGTAGCCCTCGGCCACGGCTGACGCCACTAGCGGTCCGATTGGACTCGGGGAGCCGCCGTCAGCAACTTTCCAGTACAGGCCGTCCCGCTTTCCCTCGTCGCTGAAGATTTTCTGCGCGTACTCGTTATGCTCCGCGGAGTAATACTCTTTTTCCGCCGCCACGAGTTCCTCGCAGACACGAATGGCCGACATTTCATTCCGGCCAACTCGACGGTACAAAATTTCTTTCTTTCCAGACTCGGTGTCGAAGTACCACACGTTGCCTTTATTCGTTAGTGGTATCGGCGTGGGCCAATTCTCCGCGCCGATATACAGGGTGGTGCTTCCGTCCGGCTCTCTCACCAGACGGTGCATCTCTTCATATCTCTTCGCGAAATTGGCGCGGTTTTGAGCGTCCTCGGTTTCATCTCCCGACGAAACGATTTCCTTTCCATCGGGTCCCAGAATTTCGAGCATGGCTTTTTCGTCGTTACTTTGTGCTGCCGCGACCAGCGCCTTGCTAGCCTCCTCCGCCGATGAAAATGTTTTCTGGCCTCGCTCTTGGGCCATTGAGAGCATGGGAAGGCTCGCCGCCACGAGAATTGCGATCGCCGCAAATTTAAAAGCATTGCCCCGGAGAGATTTTTCGAAGATCAATTTCGCTCGCTGCATATGTCTTTTCTCCATATCTAAATTTCGAAATCGAATCGGAAAATGACGAAAGTTCGATTAGTGATGTCCGCCGCCACCGTGGAAACCTCCGCCGCCACGAGCGCCACCGAAACTGGCGCTTCCACGCGACGAGAAGCTCCGCGTCTGGCCGCCATGATCGTAGCCGCTGAAGGCGCCTGAGCGGACGCCGCTTTGACCGCGAGGCGCAGCGTAGCCTCGCGCAGCTCGTGCATCTCCGCCGAATGGCCGAGCCGCCGCGCCGGGACGGTTGTAAACGCCGCCGCGCGCACCTACGATTCCAGCACGCGCTCCGCCGCGGTAAAAGTTACTGCGGTTATAGAACGTCGGGCTCCGTGAGTAATACCTGTTGTGGTTGTAAATCGCGTAGTGGTTGTGCCAATCGAATCCCCAGTGACCCCATCCCCATCCAAAACCGCCGAAGAAGCCGATTCCAAACCCCACTCCGAAAGAAAGGTACGGCCCGCCAAACCAAATTCCAGGATACGGATACCAGCCGGGCCACGGCCCGATCGGAACGCCGTACACCAACCACGGATCGTACGCAGGGACATAAACGACATCAGGATCAACAGGCTGAATCTCGATCGTCGAGTCTTGCGTGGTTACGCTTTGCTGCGGCGTGGACTTCAGATTGCCGGCTTGCTCCGCTTTTCCGCGCATGAATTGCACGGCGTCCATCACATCCTGTTGCTGGTTGTAGTAGGCGTCGCCTAGCGATGAGGTCCAGGAAAGATTCTTGTCCATATTTCCAAGAACGGACGGAAATGCAGCGAGTGCTTTCACGCTCGGGTCCCAATTTTGCTGGTCGACTGCTTGGCCCAGCGCCTCGCCCTTCAAATCAGGATGCGCCTGCACCCATCTGTCAGCTTCCACCACTTGTTCCGGAAACGTGGACGCCGCCAAAATTTGCGCGACGAGCGAGTCTGGATAAAGTGCGATGGGCGCTACCAACTCATGCAACTGATCGGGTGTTTGCTGCGCGTACGGCGGCGCTGGTGCGGTCGCCGGCGCAGCGCTCTGGTCAGGAGCCTGCGCGTCTTGATAGGCAGCGAGACTCTGCGGCCATGTCGCGAAAACGAAGGCCAGAGACAATAAAGTAACCATTACTTGTCCGCTGAATCGCAGCCGCGAGAATCGCGTTCTACCTCGGAAAATATTCATTGTCTTGAACCTCGTGTTGAACTTCACGCTCGGGGGCCTACTTAATAGACATTTCTGAGTAGCACAAAGTTTCAGAAAAGAAATGATCGAGCACGTTAAGCCGGAGCGAGATCCTGTTGCGAAGACTGTTTCCCAAGACATTTTAGGAATGTCGATAAATCACGGCTGTCCTCTTTTGCACACTCTCCAGTTGTGAGCCACATCACGGCACTCAAAAAGGCCGATTGCCTTTGGTTCGCCGTAGAGCGACGGCGTACAAGCCGATGAAGGGTAGGGAGCGACGACGATCACCCTCAGACTCGTGTCGGAGCGAGATTCTGATTCTTCGCCGTGCGAGTGTCTGCCTGCCGCACATCCGGTTCGGCCCAAGGGCCCGGGTGACTTTCGCTAGCCCTCGCCGCCGAGGTTAGAGTCCCGATACTGACCGCCGAAGCTAGACAACTAAAGGACTTGACTGAGACTAACCGCATACAGTATACAGAATTGGACAGCACAAGAAACTTATGAGGTCGCCTTCTTAAATATTGCCAAGGAGCAATAATGCCAAACAAGGTGAAGCTTCGAGAACTATGTCACGCGCGGTCGGGAAACAAAGCTGACGCCGTAAACGTCGGAATCGCGGTGTACGAGTCAAAGTTTTATCCCTGGCTGAAGGAAATTTTAACCGCAGACGCCGTTGCGGAACACCTCAAGGCGATCACTCCGGGCCCAGTACGACGGTGGGAGCTTCCGAAAGTCTCCGCTCTCAATTTTTATATTCTCAACGTTTCTGACGGCGGCTATTCCGCCACGGCCCGCCTGGACGGCTTGGCCAAATGCGTCAGCTCGATGGTTCTGGATATGGACGTCGAGCCTCCCGCCGGTTTCGTTCCGCGCTCGTTCCTAAAGGGCGCGAGCCCGCGATGCAAAGTTCCGATCAAGGATTGGGAGTTAAGCCGAGCGAAATACAAAAGCAAAGGCAAGACAGCGCGCGTCGGTTGCGGCGCCGGATTCAACTTCGACAACCTGCTCTCGAATATCGCTCTCGCCGAAAGTGGAGAGGTCGACTATCTGGCGTTCGACAACATGACGGAGGGCCTCGGCTTCGGCACGCTCCGCATGATGAAGGGCGAGACCGTCTGGGATCCTCACACGGGGCTGCATTTTTCGCCGAGCGAAGAGCGCATGCGCGCGATCCTTCCCGCCTGTGCCAAGAACAAGGTCAAGCTGATTACAAACATGGGCGCAGCCGACCCTTACGGAACGGCCGTGTGGGTCAAAAAACTCTGCCGCGAAATGGGCGTTCCACAGCTCAGAGTGTTTACTGTCCTCGGCGACGACGTCTTCAGCACCGTCAGAGCAATGGACCCGGTCGTTTTTGAGACTGGAAAGCCGCTTTCACAGTTGAAATCCAACGTTATCTCCGCGCACGGATACATGACCGTCTGGCCGGTCGTCGAGTGCCTGAAGCGCGGCGCTGATATCGTGATCTGCGGCAGAATCGGTGATGGCACGATGTTCCTGGCGCCGATGATTTACGAACTCGGCTGGAAGCCCGATCAGTTCGACCTCCTGGCAAAGGGACAAGGGATTGGCCACATCATGGAGTGCGGCCCTCAGTGCACGGGCGGCTATTTTGCGGACCCGCCGTTCAAAGTCGTTGAGGATCTCGAGCATGTCGGACTGCCGATGGCGATTGTCGAAGAAAATGGCGACGCCATCGTTACGAAGCTTCCCGGTTCGGGCGGCGCGGTCAACCGATTGACGATTCTGGAGCAACTCTACTATGAGATCGATAACCCGGCGGACTACAAGCATACCGATGTGACCATTGATTTCACGACGACCGAACTGGCGGAGGTGGGACCGGATGCGGTCCGCGTCACAGGCACCACAGGCCATCCCAAACCGCCGACTGTCCTAGTTTGCATGAATGCTGTTGAAGGCTATCTCGGTGTTGGAGGAATCTCATACGGCGGTGGCGGCGCGCTCGAGCGCACTCAACTCGCGATCGAGACCGTCAAGGGAAGGATGCGCGCTATCGGCATCGACGGATCTCGGGCGCGTTTCGACATGGAAGGCATCAATACCCTATTTCCGTGGAAGGGCGTAGCGGCGCCTCCTCCGGAAATCCGTCTGAGGGCCTCCGGTATCTTCAACACGCAGCACGAAGCGCAGATGTTCCAGGTTCTCGTTCACGAGCTTTCCTGCAACGGCCCTGGTGCCGGCGGCGGGCTCGCGCTTTTTGTGGGCGGTGGTGGAATTGAAGAACGGCTCGTGCTTTACCGCACGACTATCCCGCAGGAAGCATTGAAACCTCAAATCGTCGAAGTCTGAAATTTAGTAGGCATGAATCATTTCGGGCCCGGGCGTCAGTGAGTCTGGGGTTGGTCTGCTGGCACGCGGAACGATGTGCTCCCGAACGCGCGGGCTCAAACCTTGCGCCGAAACCCGGCGGAAATCGCCTCCAGCGTTCTCCCTTTTGTCTCGGGAACCAAAAAGTACGAGAACACGAAGCCGACGAGACAAATAATCGAGAAAAACCAAAACACGCCGGCTTCGGTGCCAAAGTGAATCCTGAAAAATTCCAGCATGTACGGGAAAACTTGGACCAGGAGTAGCGAAGAGGCGAATCGAAAGGCGCCATGGATCGCCATTCCCCGTGCTCGAAGCTCCGTCGGGAAAATCTCGCTTGCCACCAACCAGCCGACGGGTGGAACGCTTCCGTTGAAAGTAGCCTCACACAGAAAGAAAGCGAAAAGTATCAGCGCGGGGCTCGCGTTATGGTAAAAGCAAAATCCCATAAAGAATTGCCCGAAAGCTATTCCGAGTAGTCCGGCCAGTAAAAGAGGCCTACGTCCAAATCGATCCACCCAGAACAGAGCAAACAGGCACCAGAAAATATCTCCGATCCTGAGTATCACCGTATTCCCGATTGCGTTCGCGTTTGACGAGACACCAGCCTTCACGAATATAGTCGGCGCATACAAAATCAATGTGGGCACACCGACCCACTGGTCGAAGAATCCGAGCCCCAATGAAATCAGTGTCGCGACCCTCAGGCCCGGACGAAAAAGCTCACGAAGCTTTACTACCTTTGGTGCCGGATTCTCTTCGATTTCGCGGATCGTCTGATCGGCATAATCGTTTCCCCCGACGCGGCTGAGAATCGCTCGCGCCTCTTCCTCCTGGCCCTTCATCATCAGCCACCTGGGAGTTTCAGGAACGAAGAACAATCCCGCGAGGAAAATCGAAATAGGCAGGCACCCCGATGCGAACATCCAGCGCCAACAGTCGGGATTCGCATCGAAGAGTTTGGCTATACCGTAACAAACAAGATTCGCGCAGAACGCGCCGAGAACGATGCCCATCTCATTGTAAGTGACGAGCGACCCGCGCTTCCGGGGCGGTGCAATCTCGGCCACGTACATCGGGCCGACCAAGAGCGCAAGACCTCCTCCGATGCCCCCTAGAAGCCGGAATATATTCCAGACGACAAGCGTGTTGGACACGGCGCTGCCGACGGCTCCGAGAAACAAGACGACCGCCGCCAGCATGAGACTCCGCTTTCGACCCAACTTATCCGCGAAGTAGCTTCCCCCCAGCATCCCCGCCACGGTGCCCAAGAAACCCGTCGTCATCGTGAGCCCTTCGATCCAACTCGGGCTAATGTGGTGGGAGAAAATCACGACACTGATTCGGCCAAGGCTGAAGTAATTTTTCAGATAGAGAATGCTGCCGGACATCAGGATGATGTCGTAACTCCAGTTGAAGGCTCCACCGGCCGCAATCAAGGAAACGATTCGAATGAAGGTTTGAGATGGTTTTTCGATAGACGCGGTGCGATTCAAGTCGGCTCCCGGATGCTGCTTGTGATTCGCAATCAATCGACCAGCATCAACGAAAGAGATCTTGAACCGTGGTCAATTCGATTACACGCCTTCGCTCGGGAACACACTGGAAACCGGCGAGCCAATTCCAAGCGAAACGGCGCGAGCCAATGAACTGGCTGAGTATCCCGCTAGAATCTGCGAGTGACTTGTATACTGTGTACGGAGTTCCCCCGTCAAGCGGTATAGACGTGCGGCCATCCGGTTACACGCTATACCGGGGGCGATAGCAAATCATTCGGGTAACCCATTCG
The DNA here is from genome assembly GCA_049279675.1 of Candidatus Acidiferrales bacterium. Lineage (GTDB taxonomy): Bacteria > Acidobacteriota > Terriglobia > Acidiferrales > UBA7541 > Palsa-147. The sequence goes on along the minus strand of JBAPOP010000013.1, from coordinate 96,338 downwards.
CGCGGAAAGGGTCGACCTCTCTAGGCTTTCGCGGGCACGCGCGCACTGTTCGCCCGCGGAGCATCCACGTGTTTCTCTCGACAGTGTTACGACTTGCGATCCTCGAATATTCCGGAATAGACGAGACCCGCGATCGCTCCGCCGATGATCGGCGCCAACCAGAAGAGCCACAATTGTTGGATTGCCCAACCTCCCACAAACACGGCAGGACCCGTGCTGCGCGCCGGATTGACCGAAAGGTTGGTCACCGGGATCCCGATGAGATGAATTAGCGTAAGGCCGAGACCGATCGCGATGCCCGCAAAGCCAGCCGGGGCGCGCCGGTCAGTGGCGCCGTGAATAATCAGGACAAACATAAACGTCAGCACGGCTTCCGCGATGAAACAGGCCATCAATGAGTAGCCGCCTGGCGAGTGCATTCCGTAGCCATTTGAGGCAAATCCTCCGCTCAATTGAAAGCCGTCCTTGCCGCTGGCGATCAAGTACAAGACGCCGCTTCCCACAATTCCTCCCAGCACCTGCGCGATGATGTATGGGATGAGCTCCCCGAAAGGAAACCGTTTGCTCACGGCCAAACCAACTGAAATCGCGGGATTCAAATGACATCCCGAGATGTGGCCGATGCAATAGACCATTGTCAGTACCGTCAGACCGAACGCGAAAGCGACTCCCAAAAATCCAATGCCAAGCTGCGGAAACGCCGCGTCCAACACCGCCGCTCCGCATCCACCAAATACCAGCCAGAATGTTCCAATGAACTCTGCGGCGAGCTTTTTCGACAGAGGCATTTGAATGCTCCTTTCAATACCTGCGATTTGGGACTGTAACGGGGGAAAGCTGGCGGATTGTATTCCAACGCTGGACAAGTTTCCAGTGCGGGACAGCGTTCGGGGTGGGAGTTGACGAATATCGGAAATTAGTTTCGACAGCCGGCTGCAACGATATTCAGATATTCGAAGAGCGCGCGAAGGGCTGGATCTGCGGAATCTGCAAAAAGCGCTTGTAGAGATCTCTCCCGCTGAACTATCCGCTGAATGTTTCGCTCCGCTTGATCTCGTTGCAACGGTGCATCAACTGAAAAGCGATTCAGCTGTCGAGCGAAAACATTGTTAGAATCCGCGGCATGCCGATTCGCACTCAGATCATGCTGATGACACTACTGGTGACGTTCGCCGCCGCAACCGTTCGCACTCTCAAGTGGCGCGTGCCGATTAGCGAAGCCCACTCCAAGACACGAGATTTAGGCGCGGCTGATACGGTGTCGTGGTCGGTGCTAACCAGCGGGATCGATACCAACCTGCGGGGCGTAAGCGCGACTGAGTCTGTAGATTCAAACGGAACGGAAAACATCGCCGTGTGGGCGTGCGGCTCGAACGGCGTGATTCTTCTTTCGCACGATGTCGGCAAGACTTGGAAGCGCCTGCACGTGGCCGGAGGCGACGCACTCGATTTCCGGAGCATTGTAGCGTTCGACGCCAAGAACGCCTTCGTGATGTCGAGCGGAAGCGGAGAAAAATCTCGCATCTACAAGACTGCCGATGGCGGCGCCAGTTGGAAGTTGGAATTTACGGACCCGCGCGAAGCTTTTTTTCTCGATGCCCTGGCCTGCAACGGAGAATGCTACGCGCTGAGCGATCCCGTCGACGGCAAATTTGTGATCGTAGCCACGCACGATTACAAGGACTGGAAGGAGCTCCCGGGCGACGGCATGCCCGCCGCGCTTCCCGGCGAGGGTGCTTTTGCCGCAAGCGGAACTTCACTCGCCGTCAACAATGATACAGGCATTTATTTCGGCACAGGAGGCGCCAAGGCCGCGCGCGTGTTTCACTCGACGGACCTGGGGACGACCTGGAGCGCTGCGGAAACTCCGATCGCGAGTGGCAACGCGTCGTCCGGAATATTTTCCGTCTCATCCACCCCATATGCGGTGAACGTGGTGGGCGGCGACTACATGGATCCGAGCCGGCCGACCCGCGTCGCCGCATATTCCCAGGACCAGGGGAAAACGTGGCATCTTGCTGCGACGCAGCCGGGAGGATACCGATCCGCGGTGGCGTCGATTGATGGCGCGACGCTAGCAGCAGTAGGTCCAAACGGCGAAGACGTCTCGGATGACTTTGGCGTTCATTGGAAACGCACGGATTCCATCGATCTGAACGCCGTGTTCGTTCTGGACCTTCATGACGCGTGGGCGGTGGGCGCGAAAGGCACCGTCGCGCGTCTGGTCAATCGCAAGCAGTATTTGGTTCGCAACGGCAACGGCAACGGCAAGGACGATTTCGCTTTCGCGTTTGCTTCTTCAATAAAATAATTGGCGCGCTTTCACCTACTTCCTCCAGAACATGAGCCAACGGAGTCAGCATTCGCCAAAAAACCGCGCACGTACGAGGTCGCTCACAGGCAAATCGGGTCCGCTGAAAATGTGATCAGGAACGCGTGAGGGATCCTCGGCAATCAAGGGCATCGCTTTCGATCTCAATGCCGCCGACTCCGGTGAGGGATCTTGAAAGAGTGTGCGTACCCATCCCTCCACCGCGTGGCATGAATGAAAAAGCCGCTGAAGCTGATCCGCGTAGCTGTGTCCTGCAGTTTCCCAATCGGAGTTATTCGCAAGTTCGTCGCGAAGCATTCGCGCATCACGCAGTGCAAAAGAAAGTCCCTGGCCGAAGGTGGGGTCGCTAGTGGCCGCAGCATCGCCGGCCAGCGCGACGCCATCGCGGTAAGGGTGTTCCACCCAGTAGTCGCTTACATCAAAACTGGCCAGCGGCCCGGCGCTTTTCGCGTCGGCGTAGTAATCGGCTATCGGAGCATACGCTTTCGCGGACTCACGAAAGAACAGACTGAGCATTGATTCACCCTGTAGGCGGTAACCCGTCGTCTTCGGATAAACAAAGTAGGCCCGGAATAGGCCGTTCGCCTGGGGAATCACGCCGGCCCATGTACCAAATTCAGGGTTGAATACACCATACAAAATCTCCGTTGACGCGTGAACATTTGTCAGGAGCACGCCGGCAATGTAGGCGCCATGAATTTGTTCGCAGACCGGGAAGCCAGCCCATTTTCGTACCGCAGAGCCGCGACCATCGGCGGCAACCAGGAGGCGCGCAGAGATCCTCTCGTGGCTTTGCCCATCCACGACTACCGCAGGTTCGGCCCCGCACTCAATCTGTTCAACGCTCACGCCACGACGCACTTCCGCTCCGGCATTTTCCGCAGCCGCCAGCAGTGTTTCTTGCATGACCTGGTGCGGAAAAGATAAAAGAGGTAACCGCTGCCGCGTAGTCGTTGTGAGGTCGCGTAACCCGGAACCAGCCTCCATGTATGGCACCTCGTGGGCGCACCTTTCCTTGAGCAGGGGGCAAATTCCGAGCTCATTTGCTTCGGCGACGCCCCAAGGCACAAGAGCCTCTCCGCGCACGCGGTCCTTAAATTGCCGTTCCCGCTCCAACACCAAGACTCTTGCGCCACGTTCGGCCATCGCTTTCGCCAATGAGGACGCCGCAATTCCGCCCCCTATCGTAATGATGTCGTAGCGTTGTGCCGCCATCGCAAACTCCTTCTGACGGAATCGCATCCAATTGCGAGCGCATCTTGGAGGACCAGTTTGTAATATCCGGCCAGCAATTCACCGAAAGCCACCTCTCGATAAACGGCATTCTTGGAAACTTCCGCTCGCCCCAGACCACTAAAGGCCAGTTTCCGGCATGCCGACGCAATCAGGAGGTGGCCATCGGCGCTGCTTCGCTTAGGAGACGTTTTTCTTGCGGTACTCGAAGGCTTGGAGCTCGACCGCCACCGCGTCCATCACGTCCACGACCGGCTCCACCTTGAATTCGAGTACTGCAAAGACGCTCGTGAAATAGTGAATGTCGGTTACTTTGTCTGTTTCGATAATCATGTAACCGCCGTAATCACCGACGCGGACGACAAACTGGTGGACCTTAAAACTTGAAGGCAATTTGTAATCTTTGTTGAAAATCTGCAGTACCCGCTCATGCGCCAATTCATACTCTCTCGCGGATGCAGCCGGGCGCTCGCGCCAGGAAATGCAATATTTCATGATCGGCCTCCTTTAAGGCTCTTCTATCGGGCTTCAGGCCGAACCGGCCGGACTTGCCCGGATGATAACCGCGCCAACAATCGCACGATGACGCCTCGTCGAACGTCTGAGGCACGCACATCCTACGGGAACCAGGGGCGCGGCACAATCAGTTACAGCCAACGCGGGGATAGCTTGGAGGCTATCGACGGAACTAAACGAAAAGCCGAAGTCAGTCGAGAATGAAGCGAGAGGGACGTGTTTGGCTAAACGCCCGAAACGGCTCCGCCTGGATCATGCAAGACGAGCACGGCAATCTTCCAGCCAGCGTCGGTTTTTTGCAGGACGTAGGTCACGCCGGCGCGATCGAGCGGCTGTCCGTCGGTCTTGTGGCGTTCGGCGACCCCGATTACCAACGCCGCGGTTCCGCTGAGCATCGTCAATTTCAAAAACCCATTCGATGAATCCGCGCGATCTTTTGACGCGGCGCGCGGATGCTCCATCGCGTAACGCTCAAGTGACTTGCAGGTTGCCAAAGTTATTCCGAACGAAGAACAGTGAATTGCTTGCTCGCCGCGCGCCCGTAGCTCAGCTTGATAGAGGTCGCCGCGGAGACCCTTCGGAGCAGATGCGGTTCGGCAGAACGTCAGGCTCGGTGAGCCGCCATACTCAGTTGGGCTTGATGCAACGTTCTTCTTCAAACCGTTTGAGAGCAGCCTTCAGGGCTTCTTCTTCGGTTCCCCCGTAGTGTCGGACAAATTTGTTTCCCGCAGAGTCGATTTCTTCATCGTGGCGTATCAACTCCCATGTCCATCCGTTAGCAGACTGCACGTAATTTTTGTTATCCCAACCGCGAAGGTAAAGACCGCAGTCGTCGCAGTAGTAACAAAACTGAACCCCAGCAATGCCACTGTGACCGACTCGTCGTTGTTTTTCGTGTGTCATTGGTTACCTCCCGCCCGAAGTATAGTACGATTTCTCAACGCACCCGTAGCTCAACTGGATAGAGCATCGGTCTTCGGAACCGAGGGTTGGGGGTTCAAATCCCTCCGGGTGCGCCACTTTTTAGTAGTTTTTGAGTTACATAGATTTCCAGTCTAGCCTCGGTTTACCAACAGCAGGCAGATTCTCCAGAGTTTTGCCGCACTTGTCGGCCACTAAGTATTTGCGCGGCTGGTCAAAAATGTCGATTCTCTAGCGGCGCGTCGCGGGGAGATGATTTGGCGTGGAGGTTTTGGCGGGTGGATGTATGATTTCCGGCGGCTGTCTCGGCGCGGAGTTGTCGCCGCGCATTTCTGTTGGAAAATAGCAGCCGCGGATTCAAACGCCAAGGAGATCTCACTTGAACCGAACGATCGGATTGGTTGCGACTTGTGTTTTGTTGCTGGCAGTTTCGATTCAGGCGCGGGCTCCGCAAGAGCCGCCGAAACCAGGACCAGAAGTGAAGCGGCTCGCATATTTTGTGGGCAACTGGAAAGAAGAGGGCAAATCTACTGCGCACGGTATGGCTGGCCCGGTCTCGTCAACTGGAAAGTGGGAATGGGTGTCCGGCGGATTTTTTATTGAGGGTCATTCGCAGAACAAATCGACCGTGGGTGACTTTTCGATCATGGCCGTAGTGGGATATGACCCGGAAACAAAAATGTACACCTACAACGCATTCGACAGTTGGGGCGAACAGATCACAGCCAAAGGAAGTGTCAGCGGCGACACCTGGACGTGGACAACCGAGACGATGATGGGAGGCAAGTCCATGAAGACGCGCCTGACCGAAAAGGAAGTCTCCGAGACGCAATACACATTAAAATACGAATCGTCTATGGATGGCGGCAACACGTGGTCTTCCGATCTGGATTCAACGTTTACGAAGGTGGCGGCGAAGTAGAGACTGAGGTCGGCTGAATTGTGAGGCGCGTGGCGAGTTGCTGCGCGCCTTTTTTATTGCCTCAATTTACTCCCCCGTTTTTCTAAGTATTTGCTTACCCGAAAACTTCCAGTTCTCCCCGATTCGACTCAAGCAAACCGTTTGATGAAGCCGCGATGCACGAGGCAAGAACTCCGTTTCCCTTTTTGGCACCACGCGAATTCTCGTTACCGAACTCAGCACAACGTGCAATAGCGGACAGTATTTCCCTTCGTGAAGTTTGACACTGGGAGCTCACCGCTTCTCAAGGAGATCCCATTGAAGATTTCTGCAGTGCTTTTCGCCGTCCTCGTATGTCTGGGCTCATCAACGATCGCCCGGGCCCAAACCACGATATCTTCCGATAATAATCAGACATCAGTCTACCGAGTGAGCGTTGTCAGCCGCACCACTCGCGCGGTCAGCTACAAACACCGCAGCGGCTCCACAAAAATCGATTTTCAAGGCACGGATTTGATGCCTTCCGCAGCAGGCGAGGCCAGAGTCGAGAGCAAGCGCGGCGCAATGTCTATCGAAGTCGAATTTTCCGGCCTCGACAAGCCCACGACCTTCGGCAACGAATATCTCACCTATGTATTGTGGGCAATTTCGCCGGAAGGCCGGCCCGTAAACATCGGCGAAGTCCTGGTCGGCGGCAACCACCGCAGCAAGCTCGACGTAACCACAGACCTTCAGGCTTTCGCGATGATCGTTACCGCGGAACCTTATTACGCCGTGCGTCGTCCGAGCAACGTTGTGATCCTCGAGAACGCAATTCGCTCCGACACCGTCGGCGCCACCGAAGCCGTGGACGCGAAGTATGAGCTGATCGATCGTGGCGGCTACATTCCCACCGGCTATCATTTCGATCCAGTCGTCCTCAATGCGAAGCTTCCGCTCGAATTTTTCGAAGCGCGCAATGCCGTCCGGATCGCCAAATCAGCCGGCGCGGAAACCTACGCCAGCGCCAGCTACGAAAACGCCGTCCATCAGATGAAGCAAGCTGACGACATGGCGACCTCGAGACACATGGATAAGAAATCGCTGATCGCCGAATCGCGCGAAGTTGTCCAGACAGCGGACGACGCCCGCGAAATCGCCGTGAAAACAATCGATGCGAATCGCGTGAATTCCGATCGGGATGCGGCAGCAGCGCAGGTTGCAGACGCCAACGCCAAGTCCGACGCGGATATGCGGGCTCGTAAGGACGCGGAAGCAGCAAGCGCCAACGCCGACCGCAAACGCGCGGACGCCGACGCGGCTGCCCTCGCAGCACAGCAGAAACAGCAAGATGCCCAGGCGGAAGCGGATCAGAATCGTGTTGCCGCCGAGGACGCCAATAAGGCCGCTGCGGATGCACAGCAGGGCCAAAAAGACGCAGAGGCGGAATCAGATCGAAATCGAGCCGCTGCGGCTAGTTCGGATCAGCAACTCCAGCAAGTGGTGAAGGATCGTGAAGAACTTCGCGCCAAATTGCTGCAACAATTCAACGCCATTCTCGTCACTCGCGACACCGCTCGCGGCCTTGTCGTGAGCATGTCGGACGTGCTTTTCGACACGGGCAAGTACACGCTTCGCCCTCTGGCTCGCGAGAAGCTGGCCAAAATTTCCGGAATCGTTCTTGCGTATCCGGATCTTAAGCTAGCGATCGAGGGCAATACGGACAGCGTCGGCAGCGATGAAATGAATCAAACACTCTCGGAGCAACGAGCCGCCGCCGTTCGGGATTACCTCGCGAAGGAAAACATCCCTATGACGTCAATGACGTCGCAAGGATTCGGCAAAACGCAACCCGTCGCATCGAATGACACGGCGGAAGGACGTCAACAGAATCGCCGTGTCGAGATGGTAGTGTCAGGCGACGTAATCGGAACGACCGTCGGAATTGTATCGCTCAACCTGCCTTTGACTAGCCAGCCGTAAGGCTTTTGGCGGAGAAGCGCCGGGCTCCAACGGATCAGTTCTCGCTGGGGCCCGGCATCAACCGAAAATCCGAATTCACCGCTCACCCGCCGTTTCAGCCCGTTGACGTTTTGATTTCTGCGCAAGTAAGTCTTCGCCGAGCCGTAATTTCCCCGCCCACGCTGCTGCACAAATTCTCGGCCACGTCACTTTGCCGAGCAGCTGCGGGCTTTCGCGCCGCGAGACTGCCCGGCCCTGTGACCGCGGTCACACTCTTATGTGATGGGGACTACGGCGATTCGTAGGGCTGCCGTGACAGTCTTGGACACAGAGGAGGAGGCCATGCAGACAAGCTTAAAGCAGCGGCGCCTTCACGAAACAAAGGTAGCGACTCTCCTCGGAGAGCCGATCATAGATCCGCTAGGACATCTCAGTGCCCACTACCCATTTCCGGCCCGTTTGACCGACCGCTATGTGGCAGCACTCAAAGCGTCACATGCTTGGACATCGTTTTCCAAGGGAGAAAATCTATTCGAGGAGGGAGAGAGCGTCACGGGCGTCTACATCGTCTTGGAAGGGCGCGCCAAGCTTTCCATCAATTCCGCGCAGGGAAAGACTTTGGTGCTTGGTATCTTTGGGCCGGGCACGATCCTCGGACTCGCCACCGCGATCTTGGGGCGCGCCCACGTCGCCACTGCGGAAATCTTGAAGCCGACCAAGGTCATTTTTGTGCCTCGCAAGGAACTCATCAGAGATATCGGCTTCGATGCGATGGCGGCTCTCCAAGTGGCGGAACTCGTGAGCGAAGAGTGGTACTTCATTATGGGCAAAATTAGGGCGGTCGACCTGTCCCAGTCTGCAGCGCAAAAGCTTGCCCGTTGCCTCCTTGGTTTGCTCGCTGACGACGCAAGTTCCGGTGACGAAGCACCTGCCAAACTCGATCTGAGTCAGGAAGCCATCGCGCAGATGGTAGGGCTCTCTCGAGAAACCGTGACCCGACTCCTGAGCCGATTCCACACGAGAAACATATTGAACTGGAAGCGTACTGGGATTGTTATCCGAGACAGGGACGCACTCGAAAAGCTCGCTGACTTCTCGGAGGCGGTCGCGAATCTCGCCGGGAGTGCCGTAACGAATAGTGCCTCGTCGCCCCCCGACGAGTTCTCGAACAATTTCGACAACTCAATAAATTGCGTTAAGGGAAAAACGGCGAGAACGGTTTTCGGCGCGCTAGGAATAGAGTCGAATGAACGGCCGCATCATTCTCGAACTTGGCCAGCAGGCTAGGAAATCGGTAGTTTCCGCGAATGCGGCCGCTTGATTCGGGATGGCTACAAGAGCCGGCTCGTTGCATCGGTATATGAAACGGATCACGCGCAGAGATAATTTCAAACTGTGACTCCCGTCACAGCCAAAGCCCCGTTCAATTTGGTAAAAACCGGCTTGTGTATCGGATGTCGTGTATCCGGTTTCCCACAATTTCTAACGAGGAACTCTGTGCGAAGCAGAGCATCGATTCGGTGCCGTTGTGAAACATTCAAACATCGCATGCCGCTCGGTCGCAATTTTGGCAACTGTGCACAAAGAGACAGTTTTTCATTTGCCTGAATTTTAGAATTCCGACGTGAATATCGTTTTTGCATTCGGTTGAATCAATTCGACAGAAATTCTACCCAAACAAATGAAACATTCGAACGGCTCGCGCGCGCAGTGGGTCCGCATTGTAATCGTCCTACTTGCCGCGTCAGTGGTGGGCGTGGGCGCAAGAGCAGGATACGCGCAAACCACGAGCGCGACTCATTCGAGCGTGGCGCCGACCCAGGACAAGCCAGCCACCGCGCCCGCAGGTTCCTCCGATTACGTTGGAGCAGAGACCTGCAAGACCTGCCACGAAGCGATTTACAACAATTGGGAAAAGACGCCGCACTGGAAGACGACGCTCGATACGAAGGGCGGCCCATCGCATCAGGGATGCGAGGGTTGCCATGGGCCTGGAGCCGCCCACGTCGCCGGCGGCGGCGACAAAACCAAGATTTTCATCTTCGAGGATCATTCGGCCAAGGAAATCAACGAGCGCTGCCTGACCTGCCACGCCGGTGGAACGCAGCACATGAACGCGATCAACTCGGAGCATTCAAGAAATGACGTCAGTTGCGTCTCCTGCCATTCCCCGCACCACGCCGAGACGAAGGAATTCCTGCTGGTAAAAGCCCAGCCCGAACTTTGTTACGGCTGCCACCTCAATAAAAAAGCTGAATTCGAAATGCCCTTCCACCATCGCGTCAACGAAGGCCTGATTCAATGCAGCGATTGCCATAACGTGCACGGCACAGTCAAACCGAAGCAGTTGCGGACTTCCTCCACACAGGATGCGGTCTGCTTCAAATGCCACACGGACAAGCAGGGGCCATTTGTGTACGAGCATGCGCCCATAAAAGTTGAGGGCTGCCAATCGTGCCATCTGACGCACGGTGGACCGAATCCCCACATGCTAAAAGTCAGCAACGTCAACCTGCTTTGCCTGCAGTGCCACACAACGTCCAGTTTTAGCAGCGCGCCGGGCATGCCGTCATTCCACAACCAGGCAAGCCTTTTCCAGTCGTGCGTGTTGTGCCACGTCGCCATTCATGGCTCGAACTTCGATGCGACCTTCTTTAAGTAGAGGGGGCCATAAGCCATCTCTTAATCGTGATTTCGGAAAGCAAGCCGGCCAAATGGCAAGTGAGGATAGAGATTTTCGATGGGGAATGATAAGGCCATGAAAGACAAGTTGGGAGTTCGCTCGATTCCTTTCATTATATTTATCGTGGCGCTCTCTTTCTCTCCCGCTGCTCGCGCCCAAGACGAACCCGCAGAATCGAAGGGAATTAATTCGGGCGATTACAATATCCACTCGTCTACCGAATTCGGCTATCGAGCCAGCGTAATCAACGGCAACATGAACACCTACGACACGTTTGAGAACCTCGGTTCCGGCGTCCGCCTCTTCGATTACACCCTGGACATGCGCTCCATCGATCACAACGGAATTTTCTTCGACTCGCTAAACTTCAGTAACTTTGGATACGGCGGCGACCCAAACAACGTGTCGCGCCTGCGTATTGAAAAGAATAAGTGGTACGACTTTCGATTGCTGTTCCGTCGCGACAAGAACTTCTGGGATTACAACCTGTTGGCAAACCCGCTGAACCCGGCCGGATTGAACGGTGCCGGATCTCTATCGACCGGCTGCTACGTCGGGCCGCCCACACCGGCTTTCCCACAGGGAGCGCCTTCGTACTGCTCGAATCCCGCAGTTGCGCAAAATAATTCGCTTCATCCACTCGATCTTGTGCGCCGCATGCAGGATTACGACCTCACGCTGCTTCCGAATTCGGCGGTGCGAGTCCGGCTGGGGTACTCACGAAACCGCGACGAGGGCCCTGGCTTCTTCACCACCGACGGCGGGACGATTTCGGATTTTGATCAGACAACCAGCTACACGACTAATGCCTATCGCTTTGGGGTCGATCTCCGTGTCCTTCCCCGGACGACTCTGTCCTTTGATGAGTTCCTGAGTTACTACAGGCAAGACAACGTCGTCGCCGACAACCCTGCCGTCAATCCAGGGAATTTCGGATTCGTCCTCGCCAACCCATCCGGCGTCGGCACGCCGAACGGCACACCTGTGGACCTGGGGAACATCTGGAGCACGCAAACGCCGGCTGAGGCACTCCCCTGCGCGACTCCGATCGTAGCCAACACAACCAATACGGCCACGCCTACTTGCGACGGATTCTTGTCGTACAACCAGGTCAACAATCCTCACAACTTCATGCCCACGGAGAGCTTTCGCTTTCAATCGAACTATTTCAAGAACCTCGAAATGTCCGGCTCGTTCGGTTACAGCACCAGCAACAACACAATTCCGAATTTCCTTGAGACGCTGAACGGATGGACCGTTCGCACGGTCGAGCGCGGAAGCACCACCGGCGGTCCGGCGGATGCGAAGCGCGTCTCGGTGAATGCGGATTGGTCGGGAGTGTATTCCGTCACCGATAAGTTCCGGATTCTCGATACTTTTCGATATGACAACTGGCGCATCCCAGGAATGTGGGCGCTCGATGAAACGAATATTTTTGGCACTGGCTATCCGGGACTGGCCGGCATGCAACAGAGCGAGGCAATCTTTAACCCAGTCAACTGCCCAGTGGGCTCCAACGCAGTCACTTGCCCGCAGCACTTGGGTCCGACTGCTACCTCAGCAGGCTCGGCTGCGGATGTTATCACCGGTCTCGCTTCATCGTTTCTGGGCCAGAACCTAAGATCAAATACTTTCGAGCTTCAGTACGACTTCAACAGGCGCCTGGGTGCCCATATCGGCTACCTCTACACGGACCAAACCATCGCTCAGTACAGCGATACAAACGACTCCGGGTTGATCTACTTTCCTGGCGGAGCCGGCGCTACCGCCGCCACTGACTTCTTTGCCGCGCGCGGTAGTTGCGCCATGATGGGCGGCGCTTTGCCGGCAGGCTGCACGCTCAATGCTGATGGGTCGGTAACTTTTGTAGCTCCCGCGGCAGCGAACCCGACCCGCGCTCTAACCGCCATAAATGAGAATGCGCTGCTGCTAGGTGTCGTCGCGCGCCCCATCGATTCCCTCCGAATCACTGGCGATCTCGAGTTTGGTTACAACAACAAGTCCTACACGCGAATCGATCCGCGGCAAGTGCAATCCTACAAAATCCAAGCGAATTACCAGCCGCGGACGTGGGCGAATGTGAATGGCGCGGTTGAGATTCATGAAAACCGCGACAACGTACTGACAGTGAACAATCTCGAACACGATCGCTCTTACAGCTTCGCCACGATATTGACGGCGAATCCGCGCCTCTCCGTCGATTTCGGCTACAACTACTGGAATGTCTTCAGCCAATCCTTAGTCTGCTTCGCGTACTCGACTTCGTACGCGAACCCGGCGCCCCCCCCGCCCTCCACTTTGCCTGTGTCTACATTCCCGCCCGGCGTGCCGATGCTGCCGACTGGGCCGGCATGCCCGATTACGGCGGCGACTTCGCCCCTCGGTGCGCTTTCAACCTACGGCAGCACGGACCATTTCGCACACGCGGCGTTGATGTGGAAGCCGGTAAAGCGGGTCACAGCGATGGTCGGTTATAGCGGCAGCTTTGTCCGCGGAAACACAATTTTCCTGAACCCGCTGACGCCTTCCGGCACGCTTGATTTCGATTACCAGACGCCGTACGCGTCAATCGCGATTGACGTCTATCAAGGCATCACGTACAAAATGGCGTGGAACTATTACGGTTTCAACGAAACGGGAAACACGAATCCATTTGGTCTTGCAGCGATTCAGCTGCAAGACTTCAACGGCAGCAACGCGACTTTTTCGATCAGGTATGCGTTCTAAAACGCACAGACGCTCCAGCGTCCTGTCGCTTATGCTGTTGGCTCGTAAGTCTCCCGGGAGGGATTAAATGACTCGTCGAGTTCTCCAAATGGCGTCCGCAGTTTTTTTGTTTGCCGCTCTCGCCCTGGCCGTCACCGCGCCGGCGCACGCGCAGGATGCAGCTGCTCTTTTCAAGACCAAGTGCGCCGCATGCCACTCAGCCGATGGCAGCGGAAGCAGCGCAATGGGGAAGCAATTGGGCGTGACGGACCTGCGCGCGGACACAACCCAGAAACAAACCGACGCGCAGTTGACCGATAGCATAACGAACGGAAAAGGCAAGAAGATGCCGGCGTATAAAGGCAAGTTGACAGACGATCAAATCAAGCAGCTCGTGGCATACATTCGCGAGCTTGCGAAAAAGTAGCCAGCGCCTCGCTTGGCGCAAAATCAACGCTCTTTCCATTCATCGACAAAACAGCAAGAGGTCTTGTGATTGGAATTCTGATCTGTCAAATCGTCGTCAGCATCGTGCTGGCGTCGATCTTCCTGATTCGCCCTTCGGTCACCACCGGTGCGGCCTGGAAGATTCTGGCGTTCATCGGATTGTGTATTCTTCCGGCTCTTTGCATCGTGGGAGGGATGAATGCGCACGTGCAGCGTTCCGAACAGACCAGCTTCTGCATTTCCTGCCACGTCATGATCCCTTATGGGCAAAGTCTCTACATTGACGATCCCGCGCACATTCCCGCCCAACACTTTCAAAACCACAGAGTGCCGCCGGACATGGCCTGCTTTTCGTGCCACGCCGACTACACGATCTACGGCCCGCTGAACGATAAGGTGCAGGGATTGAAGCGAATTTATATGCAGTACGTGAGCACGCCGCCTGATCCGGCGGCCATCCGCATATCGGGCGGATTCAAGAATGCCCAGTGCTTACACTGTCATCTCGGCGCTCGCAGTTTTGAAGAGAATCCGATCCACGCCGCCCTTATGGATTCCCTCAAATCGAATCAGACGTCGTGCTTGACTAGCGGCTGCCACGATTCAGCGCACGACGTGGCAAATCTCGGTCACGAGAAATACTGGAAGCCCGCCCAATGAAACTGAGTGAAATCGGAATCCGGCGATTCCTTCAAATTTCCAGCACCTTGGTGATCTCGGGCCTGCTCCTCGAGATTGTGAGCTTGCTGTGGTTTCATCCGCTCTCGTTCGTCTTATTCGCCTTCGTAGCCGCCACTTTGATCGGACTGGGAATCCTGGTCTACTTGGTGTCGCTCGTCTTTGTTGCCGCGCCGCCGGCTGCGCTTCACAGCCGCGATCAGCGGCCGGATTAGAAATCCTTCACTCCGAAGAATCCATAGCCCTCCTATGATGCCGCGTGGCACACGCAGCCCATCGCCCGCCATCAATGATTGCCGATACGCGACAGTAAGAAATCCACGAATCGCCGCGCGTCAATCCCCGTCGCCACGTGAACGTTCGGCGCCACCGTTTCGACTCCCACCGATTCGACGTGATCGCCGCTCACCGCTTCCTTCTCGATCACGTTCTTCCGATTCGCCACCGTCATACCGCGCGTGAACTTCCCTTCCGTCTCGATGTCCACGCGCATATCCTGTGTGGTCATGAACGTGGGATCGATCGCGCCGCCCACCGCTAGCGCATCATGAATCGCGCCGCCGTGGAAAATCCCCGTGCCCTTGTAAGTTCCGATCTGATACCGCAGCACGGTCGCGGCGAATTCCGTTTCCGGCCCAGGATGCTGCTCGAGCTTCGCCACATCCTCATCGGTCACAAGCGTAATTTCCGTGACGTCGAGTCCGACCATCGTGATCGGCCAGCCCGCGTTGAAGACCATCGCCGCGGCTTCCGGATCGCTGTGCACGTTGTACTCCGATACCGCGTTCACGTTTCCGCCCGTAATGCCGCCGCCCATCAATATCACTTCTTTTACCAGCGGCACGATTGAGGGGTCCTTCCCAATCGCCAGCGCGATATTCGTCAGCGGCCCGATCGGAACGAGCGTGATCTGATGCGGATATTTGTGAATCGTCTCGATAATTAGGTCAGGGCCGAACTCCGGATTCGCACGGCATTGCGACGGCGGCAACTTCGCGCCGCCCACGCCTCCCGGCCCGTTCCAGAATAATCCCGTCGCGAGCGGCTCGAGCAGCGGCCGCGTCGCGCCTCTCGCGATCGGAACGTCGCAGCGCCCCGCGAGACTCGCGATTTTCAGCGCATTGTCGAGCCCCATATCCGACGTGACGTTTCCCGCGACGATCGTCACCGCCTCCACCTTCACTTCCGGCGAATGAAACGCTAGCAGCAGCGCAATCGCATCGTCCGTCCCTGGATCCGTATCAATGATTATTTTCTTCGGCTCGCCCGCCGGCCGCGCCTGCGCCGCTATAAACGAAGGGCAAAGAACCGCGATCGCAGCGGCCGCGAACACCCATCTCAACGAGCGACACACAAAATTATCGAAGCGAAACCTGTCCAAGAGGATTCTCCCGTAAATATCTGTCACGAATTTGGAAATCTTGCGCGGCAAATACTAGCACGAGGCAGGGCGGTGGAAACAAAGGCAACCGTAGGGCTCGTCGGCAGGCCGGCCTGCCTTTTGCATCTCGGTGGGAGGCCCCGCATTCATGCGGGGGAGGGGCGCTTCAGCGCTCCGAAACCATCCGCTGTCCAATTTCTCCGGCTTCAGCCGCGGACGCGCATTTTTATTTCGAGGACTCCCCGCAACGACGATATTTTCTTTGGGCCTCGGCGATAATCAATCGCCCGCCGATCCTCCAGCTGCTCGCGCCCTCCGCGCTTCCTCTGTATTCGAGGCCGCAGCCTGCACTTCCGGCGCCGCGACCGATCCCGGCACGTCGTTAATCACGGAAATCTCCGGAATCTCCGCGCCATTGGCTGCATTCAAATCTCGAAACTGTCTCGCCGCTGGCAGCACGCCGCTCTCGAGCGACGCCCTCGCATCATTGAAGCGATCCACTGCGCCCCGAAGCGACGCACCCATGTCCTCAAAGTGCGTGATGAACGCGCGAATCCGCTCGTGCAGTTGCCGCCCGAGATCGCTGATGTCCTCCGAATTCTTCGCCACTGCGTCTTGCCGCCAACCGAACGCCGCAGCCCTCATCAAAGCGATTAGCGTGGCCGGTGTCGCCAGAATGACTTTCTTCTCCATGCCGTCTTCCATGAGTGTGCGGTCTTGCTCCACCGCCGACGCAAAGAGCGATTCTCCCGGCAGGAAAAGAACCACGAACTCAGGCGCGGGTTCGAGCTGCTGCCAATAGTCGCGCGAAGCCAGCTGATTCATGTGGGCGCGAACCAATTGCGCGTGCTTGGAAAATCCGATGAAGCGCTGCTCCTCCGTCTGCGCGGACGCGGCATCTAGAAACGCCTGCAGCGGAACTTTCGCATCCACCGCGATTCGCCGCCCGCCCGGAAGATTCACAATCATGTCCGGCCGCTGCAGGCGCTCGCCGTTCTCAAATGATGTTTGCTCTATGAAATCGCAGTGCGCCGACATTCCAGCCAGTTCCGCGGACCTGCGAAGCGTCATGTCACCCCATCGGCCGCGAACCTGCGGTGTTCGCAGCGCTGTCGCGAGGCTGCCCGTCTCGTGCTGCAGCTTCAGATTCGAGCTCGCCAGCGTACTCAATTGCTGCTCGAGGCTGCCGTACGCGTTTTGGCGAGTTCGCTCGAGCTCGCGAATCTGATTTTCGTACCGGTCGAGCGCATCTCGAAGCGGAGTCACGAGGCCTTCGATGGCCTGCTGCCGCGTGTCGAGACTTCCTGCTGCCCGCGTCTGAATCGATTCAAAAGCGTTCTGCGCGAGAGTCATGAACGCTTCGTTGTTGTTTCTCAGCGCGGAGGAAGAGAGCGCGTTGAACGCGTCAACCATCCTCACTTCGGCGTCCTCCAGCGATTTTCGCAGCATCTCGAAGTTGTTCTGCGATTCCGACAATTTCGATTCGGCGACCGCCCGGCTTCGCGCCTCCGCGAGCAACTGTTCCCGCACCGCGGAAAACTGATCGAGCGACGCGCGCGTATCTCTGAGTTCGGTTTGCGCCGCGACTCGCTGCTCGGCTTCCGCTCGCAACTGCTCTTGCATTTGCGAAATTTCTCTTCCCTTCGAATCGGCGAGATTCTTCATTTCCGCAACTTTGTTCCGAAGTTCCGTGGCCGTGCTCTCGAGGATTCGCGTATTCCCGTATGATTGCAGCGTGTATTTCTCGAGCGCCGTTTTCGTCCTCAGCGACGTGACGACGTATCCGATGATCACACCGATCAGAATTCCTGCCAGTCCGATCGCCGCTACGAAAGTTGTTTCTTCCATGCTCTGCTCCTCTGGGCTAGTTACACACGCACCGGTCGCCGAGCGGGGACTGGGCTAAACCCGGCATACTTTCAAATGCGTTGCTGTGACTGCGGATGATACCACCGAGACAGCAAATGATTTAAACCAACTTCGCTCGTCCGACCCCGAACTGAGGAAAATCCTCTCCCGCCCCGCCGAATCCCCTCGCGCCGCCCCGTCCCGTTTACCATTCAGAGCCCAAGGCCCCCGCCTCGGAGAATCCATGCACCCTTTCTGGCCTCTCTCCCCCTCCAATTCCGAACGCAGTTTTTAAATTTGATGTGGACGATCCAATCCCACTGAATTGCCGATGGTTACGCGATCTGCATTTTCGCCGCGATTTGCTGGTACCCCGGGGTCGCGTGGTAATGTGGAAATGCAATGTTTTTCGAGCAAAATTCGACGCGAATCGTCGGCCCCGCAAATCTGCGGAGTCCAGTACTCGATTCTAATCGGTACACTAAAACGATTAGAAATCAGGTCAAGTGCTTGAAAACATGGCGGAGGATCCAATTCTAATCGGTACAAAATTCGAGGGGTCACGCAACGCGATTGGAGACGGCTCTTGTAGCGCCGGACCTGTTTTCGTCCGGCACTCAAACGTGCCTCGCGACGCCCGGTGCGGCACCGCTCTACACGCGCGACCGAACTCCGGCCTCGCTTTTTCTATTCGATACACCGTGCGATTAGAAACGACCGCAACTCACAGAAAACAATCATCACGACTCCGCTCTACTCGATACAAAACACGGGCGTCGCATTGCGCGTAACGCACATGAATTTGACGCCGCCAAATTTGACATCGCCAGAACGCGCGGCATACCCTGTGCCGGCGCGCACCGCACAAGCGACGCCAGATCCGGCGCGCCAGGCGCAACCGATCGCACAATCTAAAATGCCGCCAAGCAAAAAACTCGATGCCAGCAGCCCGCACCGCATCCTCGTCGGCCCGGCGGGATGGTCCTACGCTGACTGGAAAGGAATCGTGTATCCCGCGCACCGGCCGAAAGGCTTCCACGAAGCCGAATTCCTCGCGCAGTATTTCGACACGATCGAAATTAACACTTCGTTCTACCAGCCGGCGCGCCCCGAGCTTTGCCGCCAATGGCTCGCGCACGTCGCCGCAAATCCGCGATTCTTATTCAGCGCAAAACTCTGGCAGCGATTCACGCACGAAGCCGGAGCGAGCGCCGCCGACGTCGCTCTGGTCCGCGAAGGCTTCGACGTCCTCGCCGAAGGCAATCGCCTCGGCGCCGTTCTCTTGCAATTCCCTTTTTCGTTTCACAACACGCCTGAAAATATCAGCCGCCTCGACACACTCGCGAAGGAATTCTCCACGTATCCGCTGGTCGTTGAAGTCCGGCATTCCACATGGATGGTCGCGCCATTCTTCGATTGGCTTCGCAAGCATCGCATCGGCTTCTGCAATATCGATCAGCCGGTAATCGGAAAATCCGTGAAGCCGAGCGAACGCGCCACGTCGCGCGTCGGCTACGTGCGCCTTCACGGCCGCCGCTACGATACGTGGTTCAGCGACGACCCCGAGACGACTCCCTCCGAGCGCTACAACTATCTTTACGCCGAAAAAGAGCTTGAACCGTGGAGCGAGCGGATCGAAAAGACCGCGGCACACGCGGAGACAACGTTCGTCATCACCAACAATCACTTCGAGGGCAAGGGCATCGTCAACGCTCTCGAACTGATTCATCTTCTTTCGGGGACAAAAGTCAGCGTGCCCGAACCTCTCCGGCATCACTACCCGCGCCTCGAACAAATCGCGGATCAGCCTTCGAGCGAACCTACGCTATTTCCTGTGTGATCTTTTTGCGATGACAAAAGGGGGTGACTTACTTCTTGAAGAGGTCTTCGAATGCCTGCCGGGCATCTCGAGGGTTCGACGGTGATCCGTTCGAAGCAGCCGGCGACGGCGCCGGAGCCGCATACGTAACCGGCGACGTATCTTTTTCAATCGTCATCCGGAATTCGAAGAACGTGCAATCGTTCTTCGCGTCTTTCTTCGCGATGCGCTCGGTGATTTTTTGCGTGCACTCAAATTGCGCGCCGGTATCGAAATTGCGGCACTGTTTGCAGGAATGCAATTCAAACTGGCAGCGCGGGCATTGGCCGTTCGGATCGAATCCCGGCATCAACACGGCGCCGCAACTGGCGCAGCGTCCGCGCGTTACCGTTCCGACCATTCGCGGAGTGCGCGGCCCCATCTGGTCCTGCCGCGGCCGCGGCTCCGACGGGCGATGCTCTTTCTTTTTCTCGGCGCCGTCGCGCTCGCTATACCCCTTCTGTTTATACTTCCGCTCCATGAATTCCTCCGGGGGGATGCCCCATCATACTCTGAATCGCCAAGCGCACATGGTGAATTCGCGCTTGTGCCTCACTTCACATCAACATTTGCCTGAATCGGGTGGTGCGATCGCTTCTCCGGGTTCAAGCGCGGCTGCGTTTTCACACCCGCTGCCCGTTGCGCGCCCAGCGCGCGCAGAGGCCTTGCGCCGGCAGATCCGGTTGAATAAATTTCCGAGAATTCCCCGCCGACGCGAGCACAGCTTCCGCTGCGATGTAGCCGCTGCGTACGGCGCCTTCCATCGTTGCGGGCCAGCCCGTCCGCGTCCAATCGCCGGCGAGAAAAAGATTTTCGATGCTGCAGCGCGGGCCCGGACGCCACTGATCGGAACCGGGCTCCGGCGAAAACGTCGCGGCGACTTCTTTGATTACCGTGGATTTGACGAGCTTCGCCTCGCGCGTCGCGGGCAAGACGTCCTGCAATTCGTGAACACACATTTCGACAATTTCCTGCCGCGGGCGCGACACGAGATCGTAGGACGCGCTGATGACGAGCTGCAGATATTGCGCAGCGTCGTTTGCTGCAGCTACGGAATCGTTCGTCGCGGCCGCGCTTCCGTTCGACGACGCGGCTTGCGCGGCATCCGAATACAATAGCGTCTTATTGAATATCCATTGCACCGTGTGGTCGAGCAGCGTGAGGAACGGTTCATCCATCACGTGCCGGTCGAACCAGAGATGAATTCCGGTGATCGGCGCGTCGTGCAAATGCTGCAAGCCCGCGAAATTCGCGTCGGACGCGGCGAGCGCGGGATCGACGATGTCGAGCACGGCGGACTGCGGCACGGCCATCACGAACGCGTCAGCCGTTTCCTCCGAACCGTCGTCAAATACAATCGACTTCATGCGTCCTTGTTCGATTCGCAATTCGCGCACGGTCGCGCGTGTGCGCACTTCGCCTCCGCGCTTCTCGATTGCCGCGCGGCAACCATCGTAAAGCTCGGAGAGCGGCACGGCTGGAATGCCGAGACGAAAACCCTCGCGATTCGAGAGAAAAGCTTTCCAGAAAACATCAATGCCGTACCGCGCATCGGTGCGCGCGAGCTCTTCATCAAGCGCGCTGACGAGCACGACGCGCCAGAATCGTTCGATCGCCGCAGGCGTCTGCTTCATGCGATGCAGCCAATCGAGCATGGAGGTGCCGCCAGCTTCCGGAGGATGTCCGCCCGAGCGCGCGATTTCCATCATGGCTCGTCCGATGGCCCTCTTGTCCGCCCACTTCAACGCCGAAAATCGCAGGAACGAAAACATCATGTGAAACGGCGGCGGCAGCGAGGATGGCTCAATCGAAAAGCGATTGCCGCGTGCATCGGCGAAAAAGAGCCGATCGTAAAATCGAATCTGGCCAGCCGCACCCACGCGGCGATAGAAATCCGCGAGGTTCGTGCAGCAGCCGAGCGTGACGTGCTGGCAATTATCAACGTGACTTCCATCGGGAAGGAGATACGAAGTCGCCCGTCCGCCGAGATGCGGCCGTTTCTCAAACAGCCGCACGCGAACGCCGGCATCAGCCAGCGCGACGGCCGCGGACAGCCCCGCCAGGCCGCCGCCGATCACGTTCACGCATTCGAACGACATAATTGGGATCCCGCCAACCCATCCGCGCACGCGCCAGAATCCAGACTTTCTCGGCCGATGAAAGCCGCGCGGGCGGCGACGCCAGAACGTCGCAGCCGCGCGATTCGATCTTCTCGAGAATGCCTGCGTAAATTCGAGCGAGCGCCCAGAGCGCCGCGCGGCTATCTTCTTCCACAAGATCGAGCAACGGCCATCCGTCGCCGTAGTATTGCCACGCTCGCGCGGCTTCAAATTGCGCGAGTTCGACAAACTTTTCACTGGCCGCGCGCCGCTGGAATTCTTCCGCCGAATTGCAATCGAAGCGGTCCAAATCCTCTTGCGGCAAGTACACGCGGCCCATTTCGTGATCTTTGCTGACGTCGCGGAGAATATTTGTGAGCTGAAATGCGATTCCGAGGCGCTCGGCCAATTCGGGCGCGCGCGGATCGCTGAATCCAAAAACGTGCACGCAGCAAAGTCCGACTGTGCCCGCGACGCGATAGCAATATTCGCGGAGGCGATCGAACGTTTCGTACACGTTGACCGTCAGATCCATCTCCGCGCCCGAAATCAAATCGTGGAGATAGCGCTTCGGGATGTGAAAGCGCTCGACCGTATCGCGAAACGCCGGCCAGACGGGCGAGCCCGCAACGTCGCCGGAGAGAACGCGATCCATTTCCGCGCGAAGCGCGGCGAGCCCGCGCTGCTTCGCGGAAATTTCGCCGGGCTCGTCGGAAATATCGTCGGCGCCGCGCATGAACGCATACAGCGCGCAAAGCGCGTCGCGCTTTTGCGCTGGGAGCAGACGAAAACCGTAATAGAAATTGCGCGCGGCCGCTCGCGCGATATTCCGGCAGTGATCGTAAGAATCCGAAACCGAGATTTGCCCGCGAATCGGACGCTCAGAAATCTGGCGCTCAGGCATGACGCCCCGCGATCTCGACTCTTGCCCGCGACGATTTATTTTGCGGCGGCAAATCCCGAGACGTCCGATTTTGCAGCGGATTGTTTTGCGCTGGCGTGCCGTGCGATGAAGGCCCGCCATTCGAATCCGCCGGCCCCGGCCACAGCCACGACATGCATCGTTCGAGGAGCGCGCCGCCGAGAAGGCGAAGCTGAGTCGCGCGGCCAATCGCGGGCCGATGGTGCAGCGTGTCGTAGCCGACTGCTTCAATTCCGTCGAGGACGGCGAGGCCGCCCTTGGTGAACAATTCAATGTCCACGCGGAGTCCGCCTGAAACCTGGCGAGCGAGCGGCGCACCCTGCGCGAAAAGCGCTCGCGTTCGGACGATCAATTCCTTCATTACTTTCACGAAACGCTCGTCGAATCGTCGCGCGACAACGTCGTCGACCGTCAGGCCGTTTGCCCGCAAAATATCGAGCGGGATGTAAATGCGGCCCTTCTCGAGATCGCGATCCACGTCCTGCCAGAAATTGGCAAGCTGCAAAGCCGTACAGATGAAATCGGAAAGACTCTGACGCGCTTCGTCCGGGTAATCACACAGATACAACACGAGCCTGCCGACGGGATTTGCCGAATACTTGCAGTAGCCCAGCACATCTTCCCAAGTTTCATAGCGATGGATTTTTTGATCCATCCGAAAGGCTCGGAGGAGATCCAGGAAAGGAACCATTCGCATGTGCTTGCTGATAATCGTCTCCCGGAGTGCGATGAAAACTGGATGATCGGACCCGGCGCCACCGGCAAAGCAACGTCGAAGTTCGCGCTCCCACTCGTCCAGAAGTTTCAGCGCCTTTTGCGGATCGGAAACCTCGTCGCCGAGATCGTCCGCCCAACGGCAATAGGCGTAGACATTGTAGAAATGCTGGTGAAGCCGGCGAGGCAGCAGCCACGAGACGACATTGAAATTCTCGTAGTGGTGCGTTGCGAGCCAGCGGGTGTACCGGCGCGCCTCTTCTACCGAGCAACCTGCACGCGGCAGATTGCGTGCTATCTCCAGTTCGGGTGTCGCCTGCATGGAAATCCCGGGCCAGCCGGGACGACTACGGAATGACTGCGGTTTTCAATTCCCCGTTCCGATGCTTCATTTCCTCAAAAATGTGAGGTAGTTCGGAAAGCGGAGCTTCGCCGGTGATGAAATCGGCCGGCCGGACCTCGCCACGGGCGATGGAATCCAGGGCCTCGCGAATAAATTGCGGCGAATGATGGAAAGTCGATTTGATCGTGATCTCGGAGTAGTGCAGCGCCGCGGGATCGAATTTGACCTCGGAGCCGCGCGGGCATCCGCCAAAGAGATTCACGGTGCCGCCTTTGCGCACCATCTGTACGGCCCATTGCCAAGTGAGCGGCGAGCCAACAGCTTCAATTACGGCGTCGGCGCCGCGCATTCCATCGGTGAGTTCGCGCACGCGTGCGATCGGATAGCCGAGCGATGTTACGTCGAGCGCAGCCATCGCGCCAAGCCGTTCGGCGGCGCGAATCTGGCTCTTCCGCTTGCCGAGAGCGATCACGCGCACGTTGCGCGCGGAAAGAACGCGAATAAATTTCAAACCGATCGGGCCGCAGCCGATAACGACAGCGACATCGCCCGCCTGCACGTTCATCTCATGGATGCCGCGGAGCACGCAGGCCAGCGGCTCGACCATCGCCGCATCTTTGAAAGGAACGTGATCGGGAATTTCGAGCATGTTCTGCTGAACGATGCGGGCAGGAATTCGAATGTATTCGGCGTACGCGCCGTTATTGAACAAAAGATCTTCGCAGAGATTCGGCTGCCCTTTGCGGCAGTAGAGACAGACGCCGCAGGGCGCGGAATTGCCGGGCACGACTCGCATTCCCCGCTTAACTCCGCCGTTAACGTCGCCACCCGTGGATTCGATCACGCCGGCGAGTTCATGTCCGAAAATCGATGGCGGCTGGATCATGCGGGCGTGAAAGCCCTGCTTCCAGACTTTGAGATCGGTGCCACAGGTGAGCGCAACCGCAACTTTAACAAGGACATCGCTGGGGCCGATGGGTGGAATGTCCACGGTCTCGACACGCAGATTTTCGCGGCCGTAAAGGACCGCGGCGGTCATGTGGCCGTTTCGTTCTTTTGTTTGAGTGATCATGAATTCACAACCACCACTTTTAAGGTATCACCAGCCGGGTGCGCTGCCAACTCCAGGGCGCTCGCGATGTCTTCGAGGTGGAAACGGTGAGAAATCAAATGCTTAACCGGAAGTTTCTTTTCGAAAACAAGATTCGCGGACTCCGCCTGATCTTCAATCGAAGCGCTGTAACTCCCGAGAATTTCCTTTTCTTCAACGCCGACGGCTGCCGCGGGGAAATCGAGTTGCATCACGGGATCGTTGTGGGCGAAAAGCAGGACGCGGCCGCCGGGACGCGCAAGAGCGAGCGCTTCCGGTACGAGACTCGGGCTTGGCACAGCCAACAGAATCGCGTCGGCGCCGCGGCCTTCGGTGCGGCGGCGAATTTCATCCCTCAGATTGCCAAGTCCGGGATCGAACGATTCGGCAGCGCCGAAGCGAATGCTGGCGTCACGGCGGCCGGGCATCGGATCGCTTGTGTATACGGTGGCACCCTCGAACTTCGCCAGAAGCATCAAGAGGAGACCGATTGGGCCTTGCCCGATCACCACGACGATTTCGCCTGGCGCAACGCGCGCTTTGCGGACGGCCTTGAGGCAGGTGTTGACCGGCTCGACGAACGTTGCTTCTTCAAACGAAACGTTCGGAGGCAAAGGAATCATTCCACGCTCGACGATCCACGGCATGGCGCGAACATATTGCGCGAAGCCGCCGCCATTCGGATCGAAGCCGGCGGTGAGCCCGGTCTTTTTGTATCCGGCGCATTGCGAGAAGAGTTTGCGCTCGCAGAAATAGCAATCGCCGCACGGAACGTGGTGAAAACTCACGACGCGATCGCCGGGCTTAAAGCGCGTGACGCCTTCGCCGACTTCAACAACGGTTCCGGCCAGTTCGTGGCCGAAAATCTGAGGCGGAGGAACGAAGCCGTGATGAATCTTCTTGATGTCAGTGCCGCAGATGCCGCACGCGGCCACGCGGAACAAAACTTCGCCGTCGCGAATCTCGGGAATCGGCACTGTCTCGACGCCGACGCGCCCCTGGCCGCGATACACGGCGGCGCGCATCGTCTTCGAACTCGGCCGAAGACCGGAACCGGAGTCGATAATGGCCGTTGTACGGCTCATCGCGCAGCAACTCCTTCAAGCTCTTCACGCGGCTGAATGTCCGGAGCGACCAACAGACTCCGTATATAGGATTCAAGAAAGCGCTTTAGCGTTTCAGCGGCGCTCTTGCTGCGGCGGCCCAGACGGAGGACCGCTGGCACGGCGAGAGGATGACCGGCGAAATACTTCACGACGCCTGGGACGTGCACTCCGCCGGCGTCGTTCACCAGTGCGTCGACGCCTGCAGGAAGATCTTGTTGCAAAGAATCAGAAATCACTCTGATGGCAACGGCCGGAATGGAATGCGTATTCGCGGCCGACAAAATCGCGAACGATTCCATGTCGGCGGCATTCGCGAACGGCGCGAGTTGCGATTTCTGTTCGGCCGTCGCAACTATATTGTCGACGCTTACCAGCGTCTCGATGATTTTGGCGCCGTTTGCAGCCGCGCGCGCGACAAGATCGCGATTGGAATTTATCGTTTGACGACTGTTGAGTTGTTGAACGGCGGAGCTAGCGATCACTTCGCCAGCATTCAAATCGGAGCGGAGCGCGCCAGCAAAGCCTGCCGCAATGACGAGATCGTAAGATTTGCGCATCAGAATTTCAGCGCAACGGCTTGCGTTTTCGGCGCCCATTCCTGTGACGACAAAATCGACGTTGACGCCGCCGATTTCGGATTGATGAATCGCGACGCCATCGCCAACACGGGCGCGCAGCTTCAGCGCCTTTTTCCACGGCGCGAATTCCGTCTCGACGGCGAATGTGACGAGAATTTTCATTGCCAATTAAGCGGCGGCTGCGACCGCGCGCCGCACTCCCGTTCGGATGTATCCATTCGATTCGTACCAGCGCACGGCACGATCGAGCGCCCCGCCGACTGATCCCGCCTGAAAACCTAATTCGCGCGCAGCTTTCGAGCAATCCACGAACATGTTGTGCCGAGCGATTTTCACGCCTTCGACGGGAACTTGCGGTTCGCGGCCGAGAATTCGGGAAATCGTATTTTCGGCGTAGGCGTAGCCGAGCGCGACGCTGTGAGGAATTTTCAATCGCGGCGCAGGCGCGCCGGTGATTTCCGCTAGCGCGTCGAGAACCTGCTTGAGCGTGAGATTTTCTGCGCCGAGCAAATAGCGTTCGCCGATGCGGCCCTTCTCGGCGACGAGAAGATGGCCCGCGGCAACGTCTTCGACGGCGACGAAATTCAAACCCGTCTCGACGTATCCCGGCATTTTGCCGGTAAGAAAATCGACGATAATTTTGCCAGTCGGCGTCGGCTTCCAATCGCCCGGCCCAACCGGCGTGGTGGGCATCGCGATGACGACAGGCAAGCCGGATTGCGCGGCCTTGAGCGCTTCCTGCTCTGAAAGCCACTTCGAGCGCTTGTAGTGGCCGACCATTTCATCGAACGATGCGTTTGTGGATTCGTTCGGAAGCGACGGGCGATCGACAGCGACAGTTGCTACCGTGCCGGTGTAAATGAAGCGCTCGACATTTGCACGGCGAGCGGCTTCGAGCAAGTTGCGCGTGCCGGTGACGTTGCTTTCGTAGATTTCTTCGGGGTGGCGCGACCAGAGACGGTAATCTGCGGCTACGTGGAACACCCACGCGATTCCGGAAAGAGCTCTATCGAGACTAGCAGGATCCCGCAGGTCGCCTTCGACGCGCTCGACATCCATTCCCCGCAAAGCTCGCGCATCGCTCTCGCGCCGGGCCAGAACTCGCACAGAATGCCCGGCGGAGAGAAGTCGTCCCGCGACGTGGCTGCCCACGAAACCCGTGGCGCCCGTGACGAGCGTCTTCATAGAATTCGGAAAACCTCTTCCTTCGGCGCGCCATTGCCAGGAATGGGAACGCTGGTTGAGTGTTCGTTGTGGTGACCATTCGAATGACCGTTTGAATTTCCGTTCGAATGACCATTACCGTTGCCATTCGCGTGAACTTTGCCGTTAGACTTTGCACCCTTCGCCCCGCCCATGCGGCCGGAGAGTTGCCACTTCAGCATTTTCCAGGTGTCGCCCAATTTCTTGTTGCCGCCGAGAACGGCGGAGGGCTCGTAGCCGGACTGCACCATGCAATCCTGGCAGCGCGGATCGCGGCCGCGGCCGTATTTCTCCCAGGGCGTGTTGTCGATGAACTCTTTGAACGTGGCATGGTGCGCGTCGGTCATCAAGTAGCACGGGCCCTTCCAGCCGCGGGGGTTGTAAGTGGGATTGCCCCATGCCGTGCACATCAGCTCACGCTCGCCGCGAAGATATTCCATGTAGATGGGCGAGGTGATGACATTGAAATTCTCGAGCAGTTGGCTCGCGCGCTGGAATTTTTCGCGAACTTCCTCGCGCGACATGAAAATGTCTTTCGTCTGCACGGCGGCGTAGGAATACGCCGGCGACATCATGTAGCCGTCGACGCCGAGTTCGCGGAGAACTTCGAAGAGCTCGGCGATTTCCTCGAGGTCGGTTTCCTTGTAGATGGTGGTGTTCGAGCAGACGAGGAAGCCGGCGGCTTTGGCGGCCTTGATGCCGTCAATCGCTTCGCGGAATACGCCGTCCTTCTCGACGCACAAATCGTGCGTTTTCTCGAGGCCGTCGAGATGAACGTTAAAGAAAAAGCGCGACGTGGGCTTGAATTCGTTGAGGCGCTTGCGGATGAACATTCCGTTGGTGCAGAGATAAATGTGCTTTTTGCGCTTCAGAATTTCGGAAGTGAGGCGGCCAATTTCGGGATAAATCATCGGCTCGCCGCCGCAAATGGAAACGATTGGAGAGCCGCAATCCTCCAGCGCTGCGATGCACTGCTCGACCGTCAACATTTCGTTGATGGTGGATTTGTATTCACGGATGCGCCCGCAGCCCGTGCACGTGAGATTGCAGGCATGCAACGGCTCGAGCATCATCACGAGCGGAAATTTCTCTTCTCCGCGAATCTTTTTTCCTGCGAGATAGCCTGTCAGGCTCGCCGTCAGGCTAAGCGGAAATCTCATTCAAACCCCCGATGCAATTTTCGATACGCGATGCCTTGCGGCCCCGGCTTGGTGGCGGCGAATTCGGTTCGTGCGTCCCGCAAGTTGCGGTAGTGCGCCAGGGCATAGAGCGGAAACGAATTCCGGTACAAGTGATATTTCAGATAGAAGACGGATGGGAAACCTGTCCCGGTAAATTCTTCCTCGTCCCAAGTTCCATCCTCGTTCTGAGAATCCACCAGATATTTCACGGCGGCGTGAACGGCCGGATCATTCGCCCCGCAAACCGCGAGCAAGCCGATCAAGGCCCAGGCGGTCTGCGATGCCGTGCTGGAGCCTCGCCCCTTCCAATTGGAGTCGGAGTAAGAGTGCAAAGATTCACCGAATCCGCCGTCCGGATTCTGAACGGAGCGGAGCCAATTCGCGGCATGTTGGCACTCGGGAACGTTGCCGAGGCCAAGCGCCTCCATAGCGCGCAAGACGCCGCTGGTGCCGTAAACATAGTTAACGCCCCATCGCCCGTACCAGGGGCCATCGGGCGCCTGATCTTTCCGGAGGAACGAGAGAGCGCCCTTCATCGCGGGGTGATCCGCGGGCCAGCCGAGTTTTGCAAGAGCTTCCATCGAACGCGCCGTAACATCGGCGGTCGAAGGATCAAGCATGGCGTTATGGTCGGCGAACGGAATATTGTTAAGAAGCGTTAAATTGTTGTCGCGATCGAACGCGCCCCAGCCGCCGTCGCGATTCTGCATGCTCAACATCCAGGCTACGCCGCGGCGCACAGCGGCTTCCATGCGTTCCTTGTCCGGGTAACCGACGCGAGCAAGAGCCATGAGGACGAAAGCGGTGTCGTCCACATCCGGGAAATGATCGTTGCGGAATTCGAAAGCCCAACCGCCGGACTCGGCGTCGCGATTCTTCACCTGCCAATCGCCACCGCCCGTGATTTGCGCGTCGAGCATCCACTTCGCAGCCTTCACGAGCGCGGAATGCTTTGGATCGATGCCGGCTTCTTCCAGCGAAACCATCGCGATGGCAGTGTCCCACACCGGTGAAATGCAAGGCTGCATGCGGATCACATCGCCATCTTCGATTTCATGAGCCGAGAGGTGCTTCATCTGATCTTTAGCGATGGGATCGTCGAAGCCGTAACCAAGCGCGCGCAGACAGAAAATCGAATTCTGGATGGACGGATAAATCGCGGCCAATCCTTCGCTACGATCCATGCGATCGACGAGCCACTTCTCGGCCTTCTTTAAGGCTCGAGCGCGGAACGGCTTCCAGGGCAAACGCTCATAGAGCTTCATGGCGCGGTCAGTGGCAAGGAAGAAATTCCGCCATGAGACCACTTCGCGATCCCATTCGAAGGCTCTTCGCTTGCGGTCGGGATCGGCAAAAAGCTCATCCACGAACCCGGCAGGAGCAACGTTCCAGTTCGGTTTCAGCCCGTATAGCACGGAGAGCGTCACCACGATAGCTCGCGTCCAAGAAGACATTTCGTAGATATTTACGAAAAACCAGCGCGGCAGAAGGGCCAACTCGGGAGGAATTGCCGGAGCAAGATCCCAATCCACGACGCCCATCAAGGCCAAATGGAAACGCGTATACGAGTTCGAATTCTCGATTCCACCGAGCGCAACGGCTCTCTCTCTTGCCTTACGCATGTGGGGGGCCTGGGGATCGTCGCCGATAAGCTTCAAAGCGAAATAGGCCTTAATTGTGGCGTTCAGCTCCGCTGGGCCTTTCGGGAAGATGTTCCAGCCGCCGTCGGGCAATTGGAGGCGTCGAACGTGATTCGCGAGCTTCGGAATCTTCGGAGAGTTCTTTTGCTCGGTCGCATGCTGGAAGGCAATGTAATCGGAATTCAGAGTGATATCGGCTTCGAGCTCCCCCCACCAGCAGCCCGCGGGAAACTGCGCCGCAAGAAGCCACCGAGTGGCCCGGTCGACCGCCCGATTGACGAGGCCCTCCAGGGTGCGGACGGGAACAGTCGCCGTCGCTCCGCCGTGCTCCCCGGTTGCGGGCCGTGATGTTAACAATCCTTCCGACATAAGCGCTAATCAACTCCTGAGATGCAAAATTAGTGGCGCGGCAGCCATTCAACAGCTGCGCGGCTCAATACTGTTCAATTCAAACGAATCCTGCGGGATCGCCAACTACTTGAGATACCAACTCGATGGCAACCGGCAGCCGCCGCGTTAACGCCTCGCGTTAATGCCCCTGCCGCTCGACTCGCCCAGACGCCCACGCATCTTAGAGATGACCTGAAACAGTGGGTGGTTGCATCGTCGATCCCCAACTATTCCAGATAGATACGGAGCTCCCCCATAAATTATGTCGGCTAATTGGTTCTGGGTCAACAAAAAAGACGACGGCGGACACCGACATGCGGGGCGGCTTTTAGGTGTTTGCGGCGGCAGTCGAGCGACGCTCACGCCTGTGGAAAAATCCTTTTGTGGTAATTTTCAGAAAGGCTCATTCCATTTTGCGAAGACGCTTTCCTATTTCCGGTAGGCGACTCAGCCACGCATACTGCTCCTTGAATCGCTGCAACGGTCGCGCAGGCGTCCCCCAAAGGATTTGGCCGGACGGAATCTTCTTCCCCGGCAATATTCCAGCCTGGCCGCCGATAATTGCGTCGTCGTCGATCTCGCAGTGATCGCCGAGTCCCACCTGTCCCCCCATCGAGACACGTTTTCCGATGACGCAGCTGCCGGAAATGCCAGTTTGCGAGGCTATGATCGTGTGTTCACCTATTTGAACGTTATGGGCCACCTGCACGAGGTTATCAAGTTTGACGCCGTTGCCAATCCGTGTGGTGTCGAGAGAGCCTCGATCGACGGTCGTGTTAGCGCCAATTTCGACGTCGTCGCCGATTTCGACGCTTCCGATCTGCGGAAACTTCCAATGGCGGCCTTCCCCGAAAACGTAACCGAAGCCATCCGCACCGATAACCGCCCCGGAATGAATGATGACGCTGCGTCCGAGGCTTACGCCCCCGTAGAGCGTTACACGTGGGAATAGATGGCAGTCTGGGCCAATCGTTGAACCGGAGCCAATGAAGCAAAACGCGCCGATCTGGGTGCCAGACCCGATGGAGACATGGTCCTCGATCACGGCGTGAGGCCCGATGGACACATCGCTCGATATGCGCGCGGTGGCTGAAACGACAGCGGTGGGATGGATGAATGCCTGATCTAGTTTGCGCGGGAAGAGCCAGGCTGCAGCCTGGGCGAATGCCAATTTGGGCGAGGCGACGCCAATGACGGTTTTACCGGTCAAAGCCATCCCAGGCGGGGCCAGGACGCATTGCGCGCGCGACGCCTCAGCCCTCGGTCGATGCTTCTCACTTTCGACGTAAATCAAACTGTCGGGTCCGGCGGTCTCGGGACTGCCGAGCGATGTAATTGGAGCCCTGGGGTCGCCCGCAATTTCTGCGCGGAGGTGCTGGACAAGTTCTGCAGCGGTGCGAGTCATATATATGGTCCTCACGGGACTTCAAGATTCCGAGTTGAGGCGAATCCATTCAGCCGTGCGAGTGTGCCGCCTCGGCGGCCCTAGAACGGATAAATTGGCTTCTCGCCCGGCGGGCGCGTCTTCCAGCGCTTATGGACCCAAAGCCACTGATCCGGGTGCGCGCGCGCAAAATTCTCGACGACTTTCATAAACTTTGCTGTGTTTGCAACGACGTCGCTTTCTTCATCGTCGGTGCGGACGAGTTCGACCGCAGGTTCGAAGTGCAAACGATATTTGCCGATCGCTTCATCCCAGAAAGCGTAACCGGGAACCACGGCTGCGCCCGTGCGCAGCGCCAAGCGTGCCAATCCGGAAGTGCTGCACGCCGGAATCCCAAAGAACGGCACGAAAACGCCTTCCCCAAGAGAGGTGTTCTGATCGGCGAGAACGCCGATCACGCCGCCACCGCGCAAAATCCGAAACATCGAGCGGGCAGAATCGTTCTTGTCGATCATGCGGCAGCCCGAGAGACAGCGATAGTGATTGACGAGCGCGTCCACGCGCCGATTTTCGATGGGCCGCGCGAGAAAATGACAGGGATATCCATACACCGCGTGAGCGAACGAGGAAAGCTCCCAGGGACCCATATGGCCGGTGAGGAACAGCACGCCTTTACCGCGGCCGAGGGCTTCGAGATAGTTCTCGTTTCCGTCGAGAATGATGACGCGGTCGATATTCTCACGATTGTATTTGGGAAACTGAGTGAATTCAGCTCCCATCCAGCCGATGTTACGGACCATCTTGCGGATGGTTTCGCGGCGCTGCGAATCGCTCCAATCGGGAAAGGCGAGTTCGAGATTGAAATCGGCGGCGCGACGCAGAGGTGTGCGCACCCAATAAGCGATTCGCGCGAATGCGGCGCCCACGCTCCGCGCGAGCGAGCGCGGAAGCAATCCCATTCCTTTCATGACCGACCACGCGGCAAAATATTCGATGCGTTCGCGCATGCGCGGTCATTCTGTCATAGTCCCGCGGGAGCGGGCCACCTTGGAATCATGCTTGCGATTAGGAACGTGCGATTCAAATCCGGCGACTTCTTTTGATAAACTGGCGACACATTGACCAAGAGCCAGCGCACACTAAGAATTATCGCAATCATTGTTGCCGTTCTCGTTCCGGTGCTGGCATTTTTCACGCAGCTAGCTACGGTCGGCCTGATCGGCCCGGATGAACCGCGTTACGCCTGGATCGCACGGGCGATGGCGCAAACGCACGACTGGGTGACGCCGCGGCTTTACGGCCAACCGTGGTTTGAAAAACCAGTTCTTTATTACTGGCTCGCCGGGATTGGATTTAGATTTCTGAAGTCGGGAGAAATTGCTGCGCGATTGCCGTCGGCAATTTCCGCGTTGCTGGCCGCCTGCGGGATCGCATGGTTTGCGCTGAAGGAATACGGCGAGAGAACGGCGTGGATCGCGATCATGATTTTCTCCACCACCGCCGCGGCCATCGGATTCTCGCGCGCTGCGACGCCGGACATGCTATTCAGCGCGAGCGTTGCGTTCGCGATGGTTTGCGCGGGCGGAATTCTACGCGAGGCTGGCCTGCTTCGCGGCTTGAGAGCGTCTGACACGGGTGATCCTCAGCCTGCGCCCGCCAGCGGCCCTGCGATCGGCTCAACGGCAACAGGTGCGGCGTTGTTCGGCGGGTGGCTGGGAGTGGCGATGCTCGCCAAAGGGCCGGCAGCAATCGTTCTCGCCGGCGGAAGCCTCGGCCTGTGGGCGCTGTGCACGCGAAATTGGAAGGTGTGGCGGCGATTTGTGAATCGGTACGCAATTGGAGCGTTCGCGATCATCGCCGTTCCCTGGTATGCGATTTGCGCCGCGCGAAATCCAGATTTCCTGCGGACGTTCTTATTTCTGCATAACGTCGAGCGTTATGTCAGCCCGGTTTTTCAGCACGTGCGACCGTTCTGGTTTTTCGGGCCCATCCTTCTACTTGCGCTTGTTCCGTGGACACTTCTACTCTGGCCGGCGGCCGAAGAAGGCTGGCGATTGTGGCGCGAAAAATCGTGGCACGACTCCCCCGGATTCTTTCTCGCCTGCTGGGCGATTTTCCCCGTTGTGTTCTTCAGCGCTTCGCAATCGAAATTGCCTGGATACATCCTGCCGTCAATTCCCGCAATCGCGCTGCTTCTCGCCGTCAGCTTCGATCGCTGGATCGTTCAGACGAAGTGGCCCACGCGGTATTTGCTAGCGGCGGCAGGCCTGACGCTCTGGCTGATCTTGTATTACGCCGCACTCCAATTCGCGGCGTACATTCCGGATTATTTCGTGCGCGATGTCCGGGCGTTTGAAATTCTGGTGTTTTTTCTGGTGAGCACCACTCCGTTTCTCGCGCCGCCACGGGTGGCCACTGGGATGCTGGCTGCGTGCGTGCTGTTCGTGCTAACCGTCGGCGGAATCGCGCTTTCGATCAGGACTCCGCCACTCTCGGCTCGGCCGCTTCTGCCTCCCAAAGCGTGGTTTGTGGTGCATCGGACTGAAGCTGTCGCGGTCTACCACGTGAACCGGAATTGGGAATACGGATTGAACTTTTATTACGGGCGGCAACTTCCGGAGTGGACTCCCGACATTCTCGGCGCCTCGATTGTGTTTACGACTCCTGAAGGCTTGGATGAGTTGAGCCAGAAGGCGATGGTGGGAAACGTATCGGCGTTTGGTAATCCGCCGTGTATCAGAGCGCAGGTTGTGGCTGAGCAGCCGTAGCCTGCCGCGCGAGAGAAGGCGTGCGATTAGTGGACTGCTTGGCCGGACACTGGGAGATTCAGCAGAAAAAACGAGACGAGCATGTTCTCGTAGGTCTTGCGATCCTCATCGCTCATCTCGGAATAAGTCACGCGCGTCGCTTCCTGCCGTTTGGGATCAGGAGCTTTCTGAAAGAGTTGACCGGTAGATAAGGCAAGAAGCGTGCGGTCTTGCGACTGGATGAAGAGCTTGGCGGTTCCTTGCAAGCGGCCGAAATGAGCCGAGACCGGCGGATCCTGCCGGTATTGATAATTAATGAGACGGAAGCCGATCTCGCAGAAGCGCATTACGAAAGGAAGCGCCGTGAGCCCCGACTTCTTCACCTGAATGCGAAGAAGATCGACGGGATCGTCGTAGACGGAATCGACTGCAACGGCGACGATGCGCGGATCCGCTTCGGCCGCTTCGAGCGCAGCGTAAGCACCGATGTCCATTCCCCAAACGCCGAAGTGCTTCGGATCAACGTCAGGGCGTCCGGCCAAAGCGTTGATCGCGGCGCGCAATTCGTCCGATTCGCGATAACCGAGAGTTGTCGCGCCCGGACTCGCTCCGTGCCCTGCGAAATCGAAAACGAAGACGTTGTATTGCTGATCCTGAAGCGCCGAAACTAGTGTCAGAATGTCGCCGCGCTGCGAGCCGTAGCCGTGGCAGAAAACGATCGTGGCCGCGCCCTGCAATCCCGGGAAAAACCAACCTTCCCTTTCGCCACCCTCCACGGGAAATGAAAACGTGGTCGGATGGCCCATCATGACGTTCAAATCCATCGTCGTGGGATTGCGTGAAGGCTTCAAAATTTGGCGCAGCAAGAATCCGGCGGTGACTGTCGTCCCGAAGAAGGCGAATAATAGGATTGCCAGGACCCCAGAGATGGTCTTGGCGAGCGGGGTAGTCGGATATCTCAGCTCAGATAACAGGGACATTAGAATCCTGTGAAAAGCCTCGCTAAATTGATATCGTGACGGATGTTAGCACAGTTCAGAAAGCGCGCTGCGGGGCGCCGCGCACTTGCTTGCCGCTTGAGTAATATTTTGGGCGCGAAGCGAGGCGGAGCTATAATCCATCCGTGGAGCAAAAGTCCAAGACCGTACAGCTCCTCGACCTCCGGCAGATGCAGACGCGCGACCTCGAGCGTCTGTTTGAAGAAGAAGCCCACTATTGGCGCGATGAACTCTCCTGGGATTACCGGCCATCTCTCGATTTGATTCGCCGTTTTGTGGATTCGCATACCTTGGGCGGGTACGTTGCGTCGGAAGGATACGAGGCCGCCGGATACGGCTTCTACGTCCTCGAAGATCACAAGGGACTGATCGGCGGGCTATTCGCATCCCCGCGCTTCCCGCAAGCCGAGGTGACCGACAGCCTGCTAAGCGAAATGCTCTCGACGCTGCGCGCGACGCCGCGCGTGAATCGCGTGGAAGCGCAGATTATGCCGTTTGGCGGCGCGCTCGACGCAGCACTGCTCTCGCAGCATTTCCGGCTGTATCCGCGCCAATTCATGATGCTGAAGCTTTCAGAAGTGATGCTGAAAGGCAACGCGCTTTCGACGGGAATGAAAATCGAAAGATGGAGCGACCGCAACTTCGAAGCGTGCGCAAGACTCATTCAGATTGCTTACGCCGATCATGTGGACGGGGACATCAACGATCAATATCGCAGCGATGCGGGCGGAATGAAATTTCTGCGAAATATCGTGATCCTGCCGGGATGCGGGCAATTTCTGCCAGAGGCGTCGTTTCTGGTACGCGAGGCGAGCGGCGAACCGCCGATCGGCATGGTCTTGACGTCAACGGTCGCGGAAGGCGTGGGACACACCACGCAAATTTGCGTGAGGCCGGGGTATCGCGGCGCCGGGATTGGGCGATATTTGATGGAAGCTTCGATTCAGGCGCTGCGCGCGCGCCACTTTCATTCGCTTTCGCTGACCGTAACTTCGATGAATGCGACGGCGGTGAAACTTTACGAGGAACTCGGATTCCGGACGCTTAAAAATTTTGCTGCCGGCGTCTGGCACGCATAAACGGAAATTTCGCGGCACGCGCCTTCGAATTACTTTCGCGCGCGTTCGCGAAGCAAGCCCTTCAGTTCATTCATGAATTCCTTCACGTCTTTGAAATCCGAATACACGGAAGCGAAGCGAACGTAAGCCACCTTGTCGAGCTTCTTGAGGCGTGACATCAACAGGGCGCCAATTTCGACCGTCGTGAGTTCGCGTTTCGTGGACTCGCTTACGACCTGCTCGGCTTCGTCCACGATGGCTTCAAGCTTCGAAGTCGGGACGGGGCGCTTCTCGCAAGCTTTGAGCAATCCCTGAAGAATTTTTTTGCGGTCGAAGCGCTCCCGGCGGCCATCTTTCTTAATGACCATGTAGGGCACTTCGTCGATGCGCTCGTAGGTGGTGAAGCGGCGATTGCACTTGAGGCATTGGCGACGGCGGCGAATGAGATCGCCCGCGCGGCCTTCGCGCGAATCCACCACTTTGTCGTTGATGTTCGAGCAGAAGGGACACTTCATGGCCGCGCGTCTCGCTTCGCGCCACGATCATCCGCTCGCGGTTCTTGCGCGAGATGTTCTTCGGCTTCGAGCACGACTGCTTCCTTTTCGGCGCTCGCAACGCGCCGCAATTCGCCCATGGACCAGCCTTCGCGCAGCAGCAGCGGAACGCCAACGACAATCGAGCTTGCGAACGTAATCAGCCAAATCGTAATGGCCGCGGCCGCCGCCGGTTCCTTTTCTACTCCAAAGATGACGGTGAAGACAAGAAACGTCGCGACTTGTGCGCCCCCGCCGACACCAGGCAATTGCAACGCGGAACCGATCATGGTGAATGCCAGCACGAGCATCGCGGCCGAGAAAGTGAGCGCCGCAAGCGTGCCGCCGAAGGCGTGGGCGATCCAGACGTAAATAAAAACGACAAGAATCCAGTGTGCGGCCGTCCAGCCAACGGCTGCGCCAAGATCGCCCCAGGTGCGTAGGGCATGAAGTCCTTCGCTCAGACCTGCAATTAAGGCAGCGAGTTTGGGCCGCCAACCGGAACGATTCTTGCTTTCGAGCGCCGAGCGTTCGAACCGTGCGGCTATCACTCCAGCGCCATGGAGGCGGAAGTAGATTAGAAATGCTGTGAGTACCGCGAACGCGACGAGGATCGCTGCGCCGCCGGTCTGCACCGCGCGCATTAGCGGAGTTCCAGTCGCAGCCGAAACGCCGCCACGCGATACTGCGATGAGCGCTAGGCCGGCAAATACGGCGGTAGCGCCCAGATCCAGAACGCGTTCGAGAAGATACACGCCGAACATTCCCGATATCGATAGATTTTCTTTCCGCGCGATAAGGAGCGGGCGTATCGGTTCGCCGGCACGTCCGAGAAGGAACACGCACGCGAAGCCCATTAATGTCGCCGAGTAGAGACTGGCGATTTTGCCTGGACCGAGATAGCGAGACATTCGACTCCAGCGAAACGCGCGGACCAGATATGCAACATAGGTAGCGACAACTCCCAGCAGCAACAGATACAGATTCGAGTGGCGCCATGCGTTGCCGAGAACGCTCCATCGAAATCCCTCGAGCGCAATGGAATTGCGGAATTTGTAGAGGAGCGCGGCAAGGGCGACGACCGCCAGAAGGAGGATGATGAACTTGCGAAGCGATCGGCGCATCCGACGCGACCGTAGCAGCTAAGCGCGCAGGGTGTCAAGTTTCGGGGGCAGGAAGCGCTGTCGGACAAGCGCTGGTGAGACGATTAACGAATGGCGCGCTGGGCGGCGGATTCGACGGAAAAGCGCGAGATGTTATGATCGGCGCGGCACGGAATTGATACCGAGCCTCGCGCAGTTTATCGTTCCGTGCGCCAAGAAATCACTCGCGGTCTAAGCACGCGATAGTACCTGGATGCGCGCGTTGCGCGAGCCTAGCGTGAAACGCATCTTCCTCTAAATTGCGAGCGCACTTGTGTTTTGGAAGCAAGCGTGGCTAATATGCCGCCCAGCCACGGAACTTTTCGGCCGGAAAATGCGTTTCTGTTGATGAGGCCGGAAAGCGATGGCGGCAATGAGGCCGAAAACGATTGGAGCCCGATGCCCAATTGGTACAAAAATGCCTACGGGGCGACGGGCCGGCGTGGGAGGAATTGGTGCATCGCCATGCGCGCCGCGTTTTCGGACTGTGTTATCGCTTCACGGGAAACTCGCACGAAGCCGAAGATCTGAGCCAGGAAGTTTTTCTCAAGATCTACCGGTCAATGGCGAGTTATCGTTCGGCCGCTGGAGGATTTCCGACGTGGCTCACGAGCGTAACGCGAAATTTGCTGGTGGATCATTACCGGCGAACGAAGCGGGACCGGCTAACGGATTCGATCGAAGACGAGATGCCGCGACTGGAAGAAAAGCACTCGTCGACCCGGACGCCGTTCAAGCAACTGGCCGACTCGGAACTCAGCGACCAGATCCAGCATGCGTTGTCGAGGCTTTCGCCGGAGTTGCGCGAAGCCGTAATCCTGCGGGACTTGCAGGGTCTGGAATACAACGAAATTCAAGAGGTTTTATCCGTGCCCGAAGGAACGGTAAAATCGAGAATTAACCGGGGACGAATCGAGCTTGCACGAATTCTGGAACA
Source organism: Candidatus Acidiferrales bacterium (assembly GCA_049279675.1). Lineage (GTDB taxonomy): Bacteria > Acidobacteriota > Terriglobia > Acidiferrales > UBA7541 > Palsa-147. Next base: position 56,828 of record JBAPOP010000013.1, on the reverse strand, counting down.
AATGGGATTGCGACCGGCGTAACGGCAGAGAGATGAAATGAATTGGACTTGCGCACAAACCGAAGAGCGGCTGAGCGATTATCTCGATAATCGTCTCGACCCCGCCGATGTAGCGGAGTTGAACCGGCACGTGGACGATTGCGCCGAATGTACCCGCTTGATCGAACGAGTAGGCTCGACGGTCCGGCAAATGCGTTCGCTTGCGCCGGTGGAAGTTCCATCGAACCTCGTCAATTCGATTCTCGATCAGACAATTGGCGAGCGACCGGAGAAAACGGGATGGCGGGGATGGTTCGCGTGGGCGCCTTTTCTGGTGCAGCCGAAGTTTGCGATGGGCGCGCTGACCTGCGCCGTGACATTGATCATTCTCGGCTACGGGCTTGGCCTGAGCCCCGCGAAAATCAAGAACGGCGGCCTGGCGCCATCAAATGTGTATCGCGCCGCGAATAGGCAGGCCCATCTGACTTACGGACGCGCGCTCAAATACGTCAACGATTTGAAAGTCGTCTACGAGATTCAGTCCAAGCTGAGACCAGAAGAATCGCCGGCACGTGAGCGGGAGCAGGAAGAAGTTCCGGCTTCGCCGGCACCACAAGAGAAATCGCAACAGGACTCGCGTCCGGGCCGAAGCTCGACGCTCGATGCGAATTTATACGCATACATCGTCACGCGCGAAGCCATGAGGAGCCAACAATGAAGTGCGCCGTCCACACGGAAGTGGATGCTACCGGATTTTGCCGGAATTGCGGCAAGCCACTCTGCCCCGAGTGTACGCGCGATGTCCGAGGCGCGCTCTATTGTGAGAATTGCGTTGCGGCCGCGATTTCAAACCAGACAGCGGCCCCTTCTGTTAAGCCAGACGTCAATCCCGGAGCGGCAGCAGCTTTAGGGCTGATTCCCGGATTGGGCGCGGTCTATAACGGCGAGTACACGAAGGCAATCATTCACGTAGCGATTTGGGGCGGACTTCTAGCGGCCGGCATCACGAACGCGCTCGGCGATCTCGACGTGCTCGGCTGGGTCGCTTTCGGGCTCTTTCCTATTTATATGTCGGTTGACGCGTATCGAGTGGCAAAAGCTCGATACAACGGGGCACCTGTTGCTCAGCCTGCGACTACGGGACGGCTTCCCGTTGGCGCGTTCGTGCTCGTCGGGCTCGGCGTGCTCGCGCTGTTGGGGAATTTTGGATTAATTCGCGGGGAGTGGGTTGAGCGAGGTTGGCCGTTGATTCTGATCGCAATCGGCGTGTGGCTGATGGTGAAGCGCGCGCGCGGCGGCTCAGCGGGAGGCGCAAATCATGTCGGATGAAACGCGGTGCACATGTGCGAGGTGCCGGTTGGGCGGGCTTATGGGGCCCGCGATCTTGATCACGATTGGCGTGCTCTTTCTTATCCAGCAATTCTCGAATCGAATTTCGTTCGGGGAGCTCTGGCCCGTTATCTTGATCGTCATTGGCGGCGTAAAACTGCTCGAAGCAACGGCTTCTACCGAAGGGCACGTGGACAAGGAGAAGCGCACGTGAGCGCAGGCCAGCGAACGGCCAGCATTCGCGACTGCATACAATAATGAGCAACGGCACGCATCAGCGGCAATCGGTGTTTGGCGGGCTGATCTTGATTCTGATCGGCGTGCTGTTCCTGCTGCATCACTTCCGTCCGGAACTTGGAATCGCTCATCTGTTTCGCGTTTATTGGCCGCTGCTGCTGATTGTCTGGGGTATCGCCAAGCTCATTGAGAATTTTTCGCCCCGCAACCCCGCGGATCCGCGACGGCCCGTTGTCACAGGCAGCGAGATCGCGTTGCTGATTCTTCTGATCTTCCTCGCTCTCGGGCTCGACGGTTACGACCGCGTACGAACGCAATTCCCTAGTCTCGACATCGGCGACATCTGGACGAACAAGGGCGTCGCTGTAGCCGAAGAGCTGCCGGCGCAGAAGATTCCACCGAACTCCACGATCTCGATAAACACCGATGAGGGCGACATTACCGTCTTCGCGGAAGACAGCGACGAACTTCGCGTCGTGGCCACGAAGACGGTCACGGCTCTCAGCGATCAAGAATCGCGCAAGCGCGGAGAAGAAATCACTTTGCAAATTGCACCGATGGGCACGACGGGGTACGAAGTGCGGCCGTCGGGGACCTCTGGACGCGGCCACGCCCGCGTGGACTTTGAAGTTCACGTGCCCAAGCAAGCCACGATTATTGCGAAAACGGAAAAGGGAGACATCAACGTCGGCGGCGTTTCGGGAACTGTTACGGCGACGACGCACCACGGCGACGTGGAAGTTCACGACACCGGCGGCGTGACGATTGAAATGCAAAGCGGAGACGTCCGCGCGGCCAACATTAAGGGCGACGTGTCCGTGAAAGGGCCGGGGAACGACGTGAGTGTTTCTGACGTCAGCGGCGACGCGACATTCGATGGAGACTTTTACGGCTCGGTGCAGCTTGAAAAGATCGCGCAAACGACGCGGTTTACATCATCGCGTACAACTCTGACGATTCTGAATCTGCGCGGTCACCTCGATCTTGATTCCGGCGGGCTGCAGGTTTCGGACGTGCGCGGGAACATCCGGGTGGCGACGCGCGATCGCGACGTCAATCTGGAAAACACGGCCGGGCGGATCGAGATCAGCGACGCGCATGGCGATGTGTCCGTTAACTTGAACCAACCGCCGAAAGATGAGATCAATATCACGAACGACACGGGCGGAGTGGAGCTCGCGATTCCTGCGGCGTCTACTTTTGAAATTACAGCCGCTTCCCGTTCAGGAGACATTCAGAGCGACTTCGGCGCGTCGGGCTTAAACCAGCAAACTTCCGAGGACTCATCTTCGCTGAATGGAAAAGTGGGAACGCGCGGGCCGAAAATTACCATCGCCACGAGCTACGGAACGATCAATCTGCGCAAATCCGAATCGTAAGACGCGCGGGTCCCGCGGCTAGCGCTCGACCATCCGATCGATCGTCGCGAAAAAATCGGGGAAAGAGACTGCGGCGCATTGGGCGTCCTGAATAACCGTTGTTCCCTCGGCGCCGAGCCCCGCGACTGCCAGCGCCATCGCAATGCGATGATCCCCGCGCGGATCGATTTTTGCGCCGTACAATTTTCCCGCACCTCGGCCTTCCACTCGCAAGCCATCCGGGAACTCTTCAACGCGCGCGCCCATTCGCCCTAGCGATTCCGCGAGGGCTGAAACGCGATCGCTTTCCTTCACGCGCAACTCCTGAGCGCCGCGAATTTCAATTCCATTCTCCGTGAATGGGCCGAGCGCGGCAAGCATCGGCAATTCGTCAATCGTTTCGGCCACTTGCGCGCCCGAAATCGTGCCGCCCGCGAGAGGTGCGTAGCGCACGGCGAGATCGCCGACGAGTTCTCCGTCGCGGCTTTGCAGCGATGCGACGTGAATCGACGCGCCAATCGAAATCAGGAAGTCGAGGATGCGCGTGCGCGTAGGATTGAGGCCGACATCGTGAAGAATGACATTCGAGCCGGGTAAGATCAGCGCGGCGGCGATGAAGAAAACGGCAGCGGAGAGATCGCCGGGAACTGTCAAGCCTCGGCCCTCGAGGCGAGGGCCGCCTTGGATCCGAACGACGCCCTTGGCGGCAAAAACGCGCGCGCCGAATTCGCGGAGGGCGAGCTCGAGGTGGTCGCGCGTGGCAACTGATTCGTGAACTGACGTTTCGCCATCGGCGTACAGGCCCGCGAGGAGGATCGCCGACTTTACCTGCGCGCTTGCCACCGGCAGCGTGTAATCAATCGAATGCAAGGGCGCGCCTTGAATTTCGAGAGGCGCAAGGCCAGCTTCGTGAGCGGAGATTTTCGCGCCCATGGCGGTGAGAGGATCGAGAATCCGGCGCATCGGACGACGCCGCAGCGAGCCATCGCCCGTAATGGTAGAAGAGAACGATTGCCCGGCCAGCACCCCGGTGAGAAGGCGCATCGTGGTGCCGGAATTGCCGGCGTCCAGTGAGCGGCGGGGAGATGCCAGACCGCGAAGCCCCTTTCCTTTTATCCGAATCGTGCGATCGCGCGCTTCGAATTCGACGCTCAAACGTCTAAGACAATCGAGAGTGCTTTTGCAATCGGCAGCGGAGGAATAATTGCGGATTTCGCTCGGGCCGTCGGCAAGCGCGCAGAGAATTGCGTAGCGGTGGGAGATGGACTTGTCGCCGGGGAGTTCGACGACTCCTTCAATCTTCTTCGCGGGTTCAATCTTCGCTTTGCTCACAAACGGAATTCTATCAGGTTGGCGCGGAACTCCAATTCGTCGCGATGGGTTGAAGGAACGCCACACGGGTATCCGGCATCTAACTCCGCTGAAACGATGGTTTGCGCCGCTTCGGTAGCACGGGTATCATCAAAATTTATGCGAAAACGTCTCGCCCTAGCCCTGACCGCACTTCTGCTCCTGACTGCTTCCGCATCCCTGCCCGCTGCAGACGATAGAACCATGCCGATCGATCAGATTCAGCCTGGAATGAAAGGCATCGCGTACACAATTTTCAGCGGCGATACTGTCGAGCCGATGGACTTAGTCGTTATCGGCGTGCTTCGCAACGCACTCGGCCCGAAGCTCGATGTGATTCTCGTTCAATTATTGGGCGACAAGCCGGAACACTCCGGTGTTGTCGCGGGCATGAGCGGCAGCCCTGTCTATATCGATGGCAAGTTGGTGGGCGCGCTTTCGCTGAAGCTCGGAATGTTCACGAAGGAAGCGATTGGTGGAGTGACGCCGATTGCGAACATGCTCGACATCAACAACGCGCTTCCGGCTGACGGCGCGCCGAAATCGGCAGCAGTTCCGCTTGAGTCTTCCACGGATGCGACCTCGTGGGCGACGATGGTGGCTGGATCGCCCACGTTCCAGATTCCGCTCCCGCCGGAACTTGCGCGAAGCGCCTCGGTTAATTCCGGCAGCTATCTCGTTCCGATCAAAACTCCGCTCATCATGACCGGTGTGTATCCGGAGACAATCGCACAATTCGGAAGCCAGTTTCGCGCGCTCGGATTGACCGCGATGGTGGGCGGCACCGCCGCTCCTTCGCCCGAAGACGCGAAGCTCAAACCCGGCGACATGGTAGGAATGGAATTGATCGGCGGCGATCTCTCGTTCGACGCGGGATGCACGGTAACAGCGATCGTGGGTGACCGGGTGTTCGCGTGCGGACATCCGCTATTCAGCTTCGGCGACGTCTCGATGCCGCTGACGCGCGGGCATGTGGTGATGACGCTGAATTCCGCGATGGAATCCACGAAAATCATGAGCAGCGGGAGCGTGATCGGGACGCTGACAGAGGATCGAACGACGGCGGTAATGGGGAAGTTGGGCCCGGGGCCGCACATGATTCCGATGGATGTGACGATCACGACGCCGCAAGAGGAAAAGCACTTTCACTTCGATGTTGCGGAAATCAAGCAGCTCACGCCGCTGCTCGTCGCCGTCTCGGCGTTGAATGGAATTTCGGGAAACACGGCATACACCGAAGGCACGACGCTACAACTGAGCGGGTCGATCGATGTGAAAGACCACGGGTCCGTGAAGCTTGAGGATTTCTACGCGCCGCAGGAAGGCGGGGCCCCTGGTGGACTGCAGATTGCATTCGCGGTGCTGCGGACTTTCAGCCAAATTTATGCGAATCCTTACGAGCCGGCAAAAATCGACAAGGTTTCACTTCGCGTCACGAGCCTTCCGGCGCACAGGTCCGCGACGATTGAAAGTGCGTGGAGCGAGAAAAGCGAAGTCGAGCCCGGCGAAACCGTCGGCGTGAAGGTTCTTTTGCGGCCCTATCGCGGCTCTCCTTTCATTCAGGAGATTCCGATTACGATTCCGATTCAGTCCGCGCGGGGACCGATGGAATTGCTGGTCTCCGATGGCGAAACGCTCAACCGGATGACGCAACCTTTCGGCGCGCCATCTCAGTTGGCAGGCCTCGATGAGCTGGTGGCCGTGATGAATCGCGAGAGGCGCAACGACCGCCTGTATGCCGCGCTGCTGCAAGCGACGCCAACTCTGCTCGTCGAAGACAAAGAGCTTCCCAACGTGCCGCTTTCGGAAATCAATATCATGGATCAGCGCCGCAACCCGGGCGCCGCGCGGCTTTTGAGCCAGTCAGCGGCAGGCGAATGGTCCCTGCCCATGAATCAAGTGATCGCGGGCCAGCGGGCGCTTACCATCACAGTGAAGTGAGTTCCTCACAAGAAGGAGTCGCGAGTTTGAAGAGATTACGAACGTGCGCGGTGTGCTTGCTGGCGGCTCTCGGCGCCATCGGATCGATTCTGGTGCTTTCGGGTACCGCGAAGGGTGAGCACACGCGGTTCTGGCGGCAGACGGATTACTCGGACTTCGAGAAGGGCACGCGGAAAGGAGTGGCGCTGCGAAGCGACGGGTGGCTCGCGCCTGCTCCTCATTTTGCGCAGTTCGCCGATCCCAACCTGGCATATTTGTGGCAGGTGCGACTCGATTCGCACGGGCACGTGTTTGCGGCGGGCGGATCGAATGCAAAGGTCGTGCGTTTCGACGAAAGCGGAAAAGCGACGACCGTTTTCGAATCGCAAGAACTTTCCGCGCAAACGATCCTGTTCGACTCCAAAGATAATTTGTACGTGGGCACATCACCCGACGGAAAAGTCTATAAAGTCACGCCCGACGGGCAGAAGAGCGTATTTTTCGAGCCGAAGACAAAGTACATCTGGGCTCTCGCGCTGGATTCGCACGGAACGCTGTTCGTCGGAACCGGCGACAAAGGCGAAGTGTTCGCTGTCGGGCCGGATGGAAAGGGCCTGCTCTTCTACAAGACTGACGAGCGCCACGCGCGATCGCTCGCTTTGGATGCCAAAGGCAACCTGCTAGTTGGGACGGATCCTGATGGCTTGATCCTGCGTGTGGATGTCTCGGCGAAAAAAGGCGCAGGCACGCCGGAGGCTGGACACGCGTTCGTGCTCTACGAGACCGACAAAAAGGAAGTAACGGCGCTTCTCGACGACGCGCACGGAAACATCTACGCCGCGGCGATCGGCGAAAAGCCGAAGACGGTGCCATTCGTTCCACCTCCAGTGATCGTTCAAGCTCCGCCGCAAGCCCAAGTATCAGCGGGGGGGCAGGTGACAATCGAAGCACAGGTGCCCATCACGGCCGCCGCGCCGATTCCCTTCTTCCCGTCCGTGACCGGAGGAGGAGAAGTTCTTCACATTGCGCCCGATGGATCGCCGGAATCGCTGTGGAGTTCGCGAGAGGATGCGGTGTATGCGCTCAGCCTTGCAAACAATGGGAAGTTGCTTCTCGGCACCGGCAACCACGGCAACGTGATTGAGTTAGAAGGCCAAAGAGTTTTTTCAATTAGTGCGAGCGCAGCGTCTGATCAGGTAACCGCGTTTGCGCCCGGAGCGGGCGGCACGGTCTACGTGGCGACGGCGAATCCCGGCAAGGTGTTCGTGCTTGGGCCCGGGCAGGAAAAAGACGGTTCGTACGAATCCGAAGCATTCGACGCCAAGATTTTTTCGCAGTGGGGCAAGCTCACGTGGTGGGGCGAGAACGGCGCGACCGCCGGTAAGGTCGCGTTCTACGTGCGATCGGGAAATACGTCGCGGCCCGGAGAAAATTGGAGCGATTGGGCGGGGCCGTACTCGAACGCGGGCGGAGAGACGGTGTCGTGTCCGGCGGCTCGATTCGTGCAATGGAAGGTAGTCTTCCGCGAGACCGACGGCGGAGGCGCTCCGACTATTTCGTGGGTCAATCTCGCTTATTTGCCAAAGAATGTCGCGCCCGTGATCGACAGCATCATCGTTCAGAGTCCCGGAATTCGCGTGCAAGGCTTCGTGTCTCCTGTTGGCGGTGTAGGCGCTCCGGTCCCAGTTCAGCTCCGTATCCCGCCGGGCTACAATCCGACTGGCCCTATCACGCCGGCTCCTGCCGAACTGCCGAAACCTGTCAAGGTGGAAATTCCGCCGCAAGGGTTCGAACAAAAGGGCTACCGAAGCGTGCTGTGGTCCACCCACGACGAGAACGATGACGACTTGACGTTCAGCGTCTACATCCAGGGAGAAGGCGAAAAAAACTGGCGGCTGCTGAAGGATAAGATCGAACAGCATTATTATTCGTGGGACGCGACGACGCTGCCGGATGGCGCATACTTCCTGAAGATCGTCGCGTCAGACGCTCCGTCGAATCCGGCTGACCGGGCGCTGACCGCGGAGCGCGTGAGCGATCGCTTCGACGTAGACAATACGCCGCCCACCATCGAGCACGTGCGCGCGCAGGCGGGCAGCGGCGGCCATGGAGATGCGACGGTGGTGTTTGACGTCCGCGATCCGGCCAGCACGATTGAACGCGCCGAGTACAGCCTGGATAGCAGCGATTGGAGCGTGGTTTTCCCGAAGGGCTCTCTCTCGGATTCACTGCAAGAATCCTACGAGATGGCGCTCCACGATCTCTCGGCTGGCGAGCACACGTTTTCTGTTCGCGTGAGCAATCGCTACGACAATACCGCGACCGCGAAAATAACTTTCGATATCACCCGCTGACGATGCCCGCCGGCCCCGATCTATCGACCATTCGCGCGGCTCACGAACGTATCGCGCCGCAGATTCATCGCACGCTTGTGCTCACATCATCGGCGCTCAACGAGATCGCGGGCGCGCGACTCTTCTTCAAGTGCGAAAACTTCCAGAAAACGGGCTCGTTCAAAATTCGCGGAGCGACGAATGCCGTTCTTTCGCTTTCGGACGAAGAGGCGAAACACGGCGTCGTGACGCACTCTTCCGGCAATCACGCCGCAGCTCTCGCGCGGGCAGCCCGGATGCGCGGCATTCCGGCGTGGATCGTGATGCCATCGAATGCGCCGGAAACGAAGAAAGCTGCCGTCCGCTCCTACGGCGGGCAAATCACGGAGTGCGAGCCGACTCTTGCAGCGCGGGAGTCGACGGCCAAGGCCGTACTGGAAAAGACCGGCGCGACCCTCGTCCATCCGTACGACAATCTGCGCGTGATTGCGGGGCAAGGCACGGTTGCACTCGAGATTCTTGAACAAACTCCAGATCTAGATTTTTTGCTCGCGCCCGTAAGCGGCGGAGGTTTATTGAGCGGGACCGCGATTGCAGCGAAGGAATTGCGTCCGAAGATTCGCGTCATTGGATGCGAGCCGAAAAATGCGGACGATGCCTATCGCTCGATGGAAAGCGGCGAACTCGAACCCGCCGCGAAGTCCGAAACGATCGCCGATGGATTGCGGGCGACGCTTTGCCCGCTAACATTCTCGATTCTCCGCGAGCGCCTTGACGAAATTGTACCGGTTAGTGAAGCCGAAATTGTTGAAGCCATGCGGATGGTCTGGGAGCGAATGAAAATCGTGATCGAGCCTTCGGCGGCCGTCGCTGCGGCTCCCGCGCTTCTGAACAAATTGGACGCACGCGGCAAAAAAATCGGAATCATTTTGTCGGGCGGGAATCTCGATCTCGGGCAATTGCCGTTTCATTCCTGAATCGGCAGCGCGCCGACGCGTACCTCGATCCCACGACTTTCGTTGCGCCTGAATTCCCGTTCGACAGCCTACATATCGTCGTGAGGCTTCCAATCCTCGGGCGGAAAATCGATCTTCCAAAAGTTCGGCGCAGGAACGTCGAACGAAATCGGAACGTGGAAACCCTCCGGCACCTGCTTCGACATGGACACGACGCGACATTGAATCGTTTCCTTCGTCGCGGCGTGCTCGAGAACAAATTGCGTCTGTGCGGAAAGGTTCTTTGGGCTCACAAGCATAGCGCCCGCGGGATTTACGCTTAGGGTCATAACGGAAAGCGTTTCTTCCTTCCCCTTGAGCATGACGATGGCGTTCGCGCGGATGCGCAGGAGAACGCGCCGGCCGCGCCGCCTTTCTTCGGCGATCGTATTCACTTGCGGCATTCCCTGAATTGCCGCGTGCGTTCGCGCGACCGCATTTGGGATTGTGTTTTTTGCCGCTGCGGACGATGTGGACGTTGCGGCTGATGGAGGCGTGGGCATAGCCTTGGGACTCCAATAATTTTGAGAGTTGGGTTGAAACTCGTCGCGACCACCTGAAGCGGATCGAGTTCCGGCGGGGCAAAACTGCGGCCGTGGCGCGATTTCGCGCCGTGATTCCATGCTAGGCAGCGAGCGCGCGACGGTCAATGGTACGGAAGTTCCGCTTTCGCGCACCGATCGCGAATGCGCATCGAGATCAGCGGTGCGTTTCGAATATGTGAGCGCCGAATTGCGTTGCATAATGATGCCGCTTCTCGCTCTTATTTTTTGCGCGGAGGAACTCGCATGAGTGTCGAACGCGTCCGGCATCTTGTCGGCATCGGAGTGGACGCAACAGCAGAACTTGCCGACGCAGCGGCATCCGATGTGCTGCGACTCGAGAATCTCGACACGGACGTGCGCCCGCCTGAAGCGGCATCGGCGATCTCGCGCGACGAAGTGGATGCGGACAGCGCGAATAGCTATTTGCCATTCTTCGGCGCGAACGAACTTCGCATGGCCGCGACCGAGCACGTCACTGCGCTTACCGGAGTCAGCTACGATTGGCAACGCCAGTGCATCATCTCAGCTGGAGGCTGCAACGGAATTCTGAACACTTTGCTGGCGCTCCTCGAACCGGGCGATGAAGTTGTGATGACGGATCCGATCTACGTCGGGCTCGTCAATCGCGTGAGGCTTGCGGGAGGCGTGCCCGTGTTTGTGCCGTTCCATGCTGCGAGTGGAGCGTGGCGGCTGGATCTCGACGCGCTGCGGCGCGCGGTCACGAAGCGCACGCGCGCGTTTCTGATGATGAGCCCGTCGATGCCGTCTGGCGCCGTACTCGATCGCAGCGAGTGGGAAGCGGTTGCGAAAGCGTGCACCGCCGCCGGCGCGTGGATGATTTATGACGCCGCGATGGAGCGAATTCTCTACGACGGCGCGGCGCATTTTCATCCGGCATCGCTCGATGGAATGGCGGAGCGAACGATCACGGTGGGGACGGTGTCCAAAGAGCAGCGAATGATCGGCTGGCGCGTGGGTTGGATCGTCGGGCCGGCGGACGCAATCCGGGACATTGGCCTCGTGTGCATTTCGAATGTCGTGTGCCAGGTGGGGATCGCTCAGCGCGCGGCGGCTGCGGCGCTGCGTGATGGAGACGCTTCTTTTCGTACGGCCGTAGCGGAATGGCAGTCGCGGCTGGATTTTATCCGCGAAGAATTGAAATCTTTGCCGCTCATGCCGTGCAGTGGCGGCTGGTCGGTGCTTCTCGACGTCGAACCATTCGGCATCGCGAGCGCTGAAGCGAGCAAGCGTTTAATGGCGCGCGGGCAAATCGCTGCTACCCCGATGAAAAATTGGGGATCGGAACGGAGCGACCGATTCGTGCGATTCGCTTTTTCGAATGAACCGGTGCCGCGCTTGCGAGGATTGCGCGCGCGCGTTGAGCGTGCTCTTGGAGGACCTTCCTAAAACTTCGCGCGCAAAGTAGCCCGCGTCACCACGCTGCGGCTTGATCGAGAAACCAAATCAAACGGCCCGCGGTGCGAATTCGCGCCGCGGGAAAGCGGCTCGTGCTGCTCTCTGGCTCGCGGCGAATCTCGGAGATGATTTCGCGCTTCTTGGCGCCTTCCGCGAGAAAGAAAATATTCCGCGAGCGATTCAGCATCGGAAGCGTAAGCGTCAGTCGCTGCGGCGGCTCCGCCGGAACGCTTACCGCAACAACCGCGCGTTGCTTCTCCCCGAGCGCGGGCGAATCCGGGAACAAAGAAGCCGTGTGCCCTTCCACGCCGACGCCGAGAAAAAGCAAATCGATCTCTGGGTTTTCACCAAAGAATTCGCGCAGCATCTTGTCGTAGGCGATCGCCGCTTTGCCTGGATCCTCGAGATCGGTCGGCATCGGATGAATATTCCCCGGCGGAATCGAAAGGCGCGACAGAAGCGTTTCGCGCGCCATCCGGTAGTTGCTGCGCTCGTCGTCGTGCGGGACGTATCGCTCATCGCCCCAGAAAAGGTGGATTTGCTTCCAGGGCATTCGCGAAATGAATTCGCGCGCCCAGAGTTCATTCAGGGACTTGGGAGTCGCGCCGCCCGAGAGGCAAATCGAGCAGCGTCCCTTGGCGAGAACCGCATCGAGCGCAATGCGTTGCGATTCTTCGGCTACGGCGCGAGTAAGCAGCGAGGTATCGGCAAAGACGCGAGCTTCTCGAATCACGGATTTGTCCAGCCTTCCGTTATGCCCGCCATAAGCTGATCGGCTTCCGGCGGACCCCACGATCCGGCCGGATAGGGATGAACGGGCGGGCGATTTTTAATGAGCGGCGTATAAAGTCGCCAGGAATCTTCCACCCAGTCGTCACGGACAAACAGCGTGGCATCGCCTTTCAAAACATCCAGCAGAAGTGTTTCATACGCTTCTGGAAGCGGTTCAAAGACGTCTGAATATCTGAAATGAAGGCTTTGGTTCTGTAATTCGACGGCGTCGCCGGGCTTCTTGATTTCGAACCAAATGTCGAAGCCTTCGTCAGGCTGGATCGTCATGACGAGTTTATTCGCGTGCAGAGCGGATTCCCCGCATGATTGGAACATCATAACGGGCGGGCGGCGAAAATTGACGACGATTTCGCTCGCGCGGCTGGCCATGCGCTTGCCGGTGCGCAGGAAAAACGGCACGCCGTGCCAGCGCCAATTCTCGACCCACAGCCGCAGCGCCACAAACGTCTCGACGTTCGAATCTTTCGCGACGCCGGGCTCGTCGACGTACGCGGGCACATCCTGTCCGTCAATTTTGCCGCCGGTATATTGGCCGAATACGACGTCGCTGTGACTGAGCGGCATCACCGAACGCAGGACTTTCGCTTTTTCATGCCGGATAGCCTCGGCTTCAAATGCCGAGGGAACTTCCATCGCGGTAAGCGTCATGAGCTGCGTCAAATGATTTTGAATCATGTCGCGGAGCGCGCCCGCGCCTTCGTAATATTTCGCGCGGTGCTCGACGCCGAGAGCTTCGGCAACTGTAATTTCCACGCTGGCGATGCGATCGCGATTCCACAGCGGCTCAAAGAGTGAATTCGCGAAACGGAAAACCAAAATGTTCTGCACCGTTTCTTTGCCGAGATAGTGATCGATCCGGTAGACCTGATCTTCCGTAAAATACTTGTGAACGCAATCGTTGAGGGCTTCGGCGGAATCGAAATCGTGGCCGAATGGCTTTTCAATCACGATGCGCGTCCATTTCGGACTCTTATTGAGGCCGGCCTCGCCAAGCGCCGTGATCGCTGGCGCAAATGCGGCAGGAGGCAGCGCCAGATAGAGCACGCGATTGCCGGGAAGTTGCTTCTCTTTCTCGATACTTGCGATGCGCTCGGCGAGAACGTGGCAGTCGTTGCCGCTCGGCAGCGACTGATAAAGCAAGTTGCCGCCGGTAAAGCGCGGGGGAAGCTCTGCTTCCGGAATACCACTCGCAATCAGTTCGGCGCGGCATTGATCGCGAAAACTGTCGTCGTTGAGGTCGGTGCGAAGATCCACTCCGAGCACGACGCTGTGATCGGGCAGCAGTCCGCGCTTTCTGAGACGGTACAGCGCGGGAAAAAGTTTTCGGCCCATCAAGTCGCCTGTCGCGCCGAGGATCACGAAGAGGCATGGCTCCGATGGCGAGCGTTTCGGCGATTCGCGTGGCGCCGCCTCCCCCGCGACTTCTGTTGTTGGTATCCCGGCTGGTGTTGTGTTCACAGTCAAAGCCTTTCAAAAACGCATACGGCGCCTGAAGCAGCAGCGGCCCGTTTCATTTGCTCGCGACGCTCTGCACCGCGTGACCGCCGAACTCGTGACGCATCATCGCGAGGAGCTTATTGGCGAAGGGCTCCGGATCCTGCGAGCGAAAGCGCACATCCAGCGCCGCGGAAATTACCGGCATTGGCACGCCCAACTCGATGCCTTCGATCGCGGTCCAGCGCCCCTCGCCGGAATCGGTCACGTACGAGCCGATGCCTTCGAGCTTGGGATTTCCAGCGAGCGCGTCAACCGTGAGATCGAGCAGCCACGACCGAATTACGCTGCCGTATTGCCAAATGCGCGAAACCTGAAGCAGATCCAAGCCGAAATCCTTTTTGTGACCGAGCAGATCGAGTCCTTCCGCATACGCTTGCATCATTCCGTACTCGATTCCGTTGTGAACCATCTTGACAAAATGGCCGGAGCCAGCCGGGCCGACGCGCCCCCAGCCCTTGTCGGGACCGGGCGCGAGCGTCTTAAATATTGGCGAGAGCCGTTCGACCGCCGCGGCCTCTCCTCCGATCATCATGCTATAGCCTTCCTTGAGGCCCCAAACGCCGCCGCTCGTTCCGACATCCACGAAATTGATGTTCTTCGGCTTCAACTCGGCTGCGCGGCGAATCGAGTCGCGATAGTTCGAATTGCCGCCGTCGATGATCGTGTCCCCTTCGGCGAGATGCGGCAGCAGAGCGGCAATCGTTGAGTCCACGGGCGCGCCGGCAGGAACCATCAACCAAATTGCGCGCGGGGCCTTGAGTTGCGAGACAAGCGACTCGAGCGAATTCGCGCTTTGCGCGCCCTTATCCGCTATGTTCTTCACCGTCGCAGCGTCGCGATCGAATCCGACCACGCGATGGCCGCCCTTTAACAGGCGCTCCGTCATGAATCCGCCCATTTTTCCGAGACCAATCATTCCAAGTTCCATGCGAAGCCTCCTGGCTACTATCCGTCGATCACTATGCCGTACTTGGCGAGATTCTCGCGCAATTGATTCGCGTCGCGAAACTGAATGGCGCGCATGCCCAGCTCTTTCGCGCACTCGAGATTCAGGCCGCGGTCATCAATGAACACGCATTCGGACGGATCGCGTTGCGTAATGCTGAGCGCGCGCCGATAGATTCCGTCGTCCGGTTTGCGCACACCGAGATAGCACGAGCTGAAGAACGCGTCAAAGTAAGTCCGTAAATGAAACGCATGAATCCGGTATTCGTTGATTTCGCGCGACTCGTTGTTCAGCGCCGCGATGAAATATTGCTTTCTTGCGGCCAGCTTGCCAAGCAACTTCAATGAATCGGGAAGAGGACGCGATTGATCGAAGATAAATTTCTCGAATTCATCGCGCGTGAAAGGTCGCTCACGATAGAACACCGTGCGTTGAAGATACTCGGAGAGCGGGATTTCGCCTGTCTCGAATCCGTTCAGAAGCAATTCGTGGCGATCTTCAAACTCTTCCCACTCGAGTTGAAACTTTTCGACGGCCAGACGACGGCTCGGCCGGTCCCAGCCATTGGTCAGAATCACGCCGCCCACGTCCCAAAAGAGCGTCGTGACATCAGACACGCAGCACCTCTTCGAGGCGCGCGAGACCGGCAGCCGCGTCGCGGCCTAATTGAACCTGCAGAAGACGCCGGCCGCGTTGCTGCAAAGCTGTGTAGTCGCCCTGTGCCTGCGCGCGAATCAGGGTGCCGAAGGTGTAATCGGTTTCGGGAACGCTGAGATCGGCCACCGGCGTATCGAGTATTTGAATAAAGAGACCGGTATTCGGCCCTCCCTTGTGCAGTTGGCCCGTCGAATGAAGGAATCGCGGACCGTAGCCAAGCATCGTGGCCGCTTTGGAGCGGTGCCATAGCAGCGTGCGAATTCGCTCGAGTGCAGCCGTGGTGCGATCCGACGGCGCGATGTACGCGTCGATGCCGATGTAGTCGCCCGGCTTCACGGACGCTAGCAGCGTTTGAACGGCGGCACGCAATGCGGCGGAATCGGATGCGTCAATTGCATCCGAAGCAGCCACTTTGCCTGCGCCATCGCCCGGAGTCTTCTTCATCGCCTGGCGCGCGAGATCTTTCGCAAGTTGTACGTCCGGCTGATTGAACGGTTGAATGCCGATCACGGCGCCAGCGGCGGCAATCGCTATCTCCCAACGATAGAATTCGCCACCGAGATCGAAGAGATCGTTCGTCGTGATCCGAACGATGGGGTGGCCTGCAACTTCGAGAGCGCGCAGCTTCGCCGTGTGAACGTCGTCCTTCTCCGACGCGAGCCGCAGATGTACGAACAGACGGTCGGACCCGTAACGGGAAGGATCGCCGGCGGGCTCTTCGTCCGCTACGGGAATGATGCCCTTCCCTTCCTTGCCGGTGCTCTCCGCGATCAATTGCTCGAGCCAGACGGGCAAATGGCGCAGCGACGGCGACGCGAAAAATGTAACTTTGTCGCGTCCCGCTTTCGCCGCTTCGCCGATTATCGCGCCGAGTTGGAGACCCGGATTTGCCTGCTCCGCCACATTCGCCGCGCTGGCTTGCTGCATCGCGAACGCGCGATCGAGGAAGCGCTGCAAATCGAGGCCGATGATCGCGGCAGGCACGAGGCCGAAGTGCGTTAAAGCCGAGTAGCGGCCGCCGACGTCGGGCGTTGCCAAAAACACGCGGCGGAAGTCGCGTTGCTCGGCGAGTATTTGCAACGGCGTGCCGGGATCGGTAATCGCGATGAAATGGCGGCCAGCCGACCGTTCGTGATCGCTCACGCGACGCCAGAAATAGTAGAAGAATGAATTCGGCTCGGTGGTCGTTCCTGATTTGCTCGAGACGATGAAGAGCGTGTGGCGCAGGTCAATGCTGTCTTCGAGCGCGGTGATGGCCGCAGGGTGAGTGCTGTCGAGCACGTGCAAGACGGGATAGCCATCGCGGCTGCCGAATGTCTTCTCGAAAACTTCAGGCGCGAGGCTCGAGCCGCCCATCCCGAGGACGACGGCGTGGGTGAAACCCTCCGCCTTGATGTCCTCGCGGAATTTGACGAGTTCGGCCACTTGCGCGCGCTGCACGTCCGGCAAAGTCAACCAGCCGAGGCGATCCGTGATTTCAGGAGTTCCCGCAGGTGCCCATAGCGTCGGATCTTTGGCCCACAATCGCTTTGAAAACTGAGAGCCGGCCCACGCAGCCAAGCGCTGCTCGACGGCTGGAGCGAGGGGGCCGAGTGATTGCTCTTCTTTGCCTACATTCGCGCCGGCGCCGGCTGTTGCCGCTTTGCCGGCGTTCGCCGTAACAAGAGCCGCTTTCTTCTTATCCAACGCAGCCATCAAATCTTCGAACGACTTTGCAAAGGAAGCCACGCCGTCAACCTGCAATTTGTGCGTGACTTCATCGAGACTAACGCCGAGCCTCGCGAGTTCCGCTATTTCCGCCGCGGCTCCATCGGGAGAATCGAGAATCGTCGAGCCGCGCACCACGCCGTGATCGCGAAACGCGTCGAGCGTTGCCGGTGGCAGCGTATTCACCGTGTGAGGTCCGATCAATTCCGCGACGTAAAGTGTATCGGGGTACGCAGGATTCTTCGTGCTCGTGCTGGCCCAAAGAACGCGCTGGACGCGCGCGCCTTTGGCTCGGAGCGCCGCGAAATCGGGACCGTCAAAAATTTCTTGAAAGCGCTTGTAGACCAGGCGGCAGTTCGCGATGCCGGCTTTCCCGCGAAGTGCGAGAGCTTCAGGCGTTCCGATCTTGTCGAGCGCCGGGTCAATGAGATTATCCACGCGGCTGACAAAAAACGACGCGACCGAAGCGATGCGCGCAGGATCGACAGCGCGAGTGAGGCCGCGGATGTACGCCCGCGCGACGGCCTCGTAATGCCCCATCGAAAACATCAGCGTGATGTTGACATTGATACCCGACGCGAGAAGTTCCTCGACCGCCGGAATTCCTTCGGGAGTGGCTGGAACTTTTATCATCACATTCGGCCGCTGAACCGCTCCCCAGAGGCGTCGCGCCTCGCGAATTGTTCCGGCGGTGTCGCGGGCGAGTTTTGGCGACACCTCGAGACTCACGAAACCGTCCGCTCCGTTCGTTCGGTCGAACACAGGCCGCAAAATATCCGTCGCCATGCGTATATCTTCGATGGCGAGCGAGTCGAAAAGCGAAGGAGCATCCGCGTTGGGATTGCGATCGATGAGTTTTCGAAGCGTTTCGTCGTAATCCGCGCTGCCTGCGATCGCCTTCTCGAAGATCGTGGGATTGCTGGTCATGCCGCTCAATCCGTCGTTGTCAACCAGGCGCTTCAAATCTCCGCTCGTCAGAAGTGTGCGGCGAATGTAATCGAGCCAAACGGCCTGGCCCTGCGCTTCGGCGAGGCGCAGCGGATTGGCGGTTCCCCGCGGACCCGCCGCTGCATCTGAACTAACCGTGCTGGCCATACTTCACCTCCAACGCTTTCACTTTTTCGAGCCGACGGCGGTGGCGCGGCTCATTCGTAAACACAGCTTTCACAAACGTAGCAGCGAGAACTTTCGCAAGCTCGACGCCAATCACGCGCGAGCCCAGAACGAGGACGTTCATGTTGTCGTGTTCCACGCCCTGATGGGCAGAGTAGCAATCGTGCGCGATGCCTGCGCGGATGCCGGGAAGCTTGTTGGCAGCTACCGATGCGCCGACGCCGCTACCGCAAATGAGCACGGCGCGTTCCGCGCGGCCATCGAGTACGGCCAGGCCCACGGCTTCCGCATAATCGGGATAATCTACGGGTTCGGTGCTGTATGTGCCGAGATCCAAAACGCTGTGGCCCAGGCCTTCGAGAAACGGCGCGAGTTCCTGCTTGAGCGGGAAGCCCGCGTGATCTGCACCAATCGCCAGTCGCATCCTTACTCCGGGACTTCAGCCGAGCTCGGCACGCCACAGTGTATCATCATGCGTTAAAGCGAATCGCGAGCGCCGGCGCGGCCTGCAAATCCGCGCGGCAAAATTCTACAGAACGTTTTGACGGGCTGCAAATAGTTAGATGAAGCCTGCATTGAAAAAGACGCGCACTTTGGCAAAACAGCGACGCGTAACTTCGGAAACCTCGGATAAATCCGAGACAGCATCGGCCAATGATGTCGTTTTGACGATTGGCCATTCGAATCATCCGCTCGACGAATTCCTCGAATTGCTGGACGCCCATGGCGTTGAATGCGTCGTGGATGTGAGAACAATTCCGCGGTCACGTCATAACCCTCAATTCAATTCGGATGCGATTGAGGATTCGCTCCGCAAGGCAGGCATCGGATACGTGCACCGAAAACAGCTCGGCGGCTTGCGTCACGCGGCAAAAGATTCGATCAACATGGGCTGGCGCAACGCGAGTTTCCGCGGCTTTGCGGATTACATGCAGACACCGGAATTTGCTGCGGCCGTAACGGAGCTCATTGAGTTCACCCGCACGAAGCGTTGCGCCATTATGTGCGCGGAAGCCGTTCCGTGGCGGTGCCATCGCTCACTGATTTCGGACGCGCTGGCCGTTCGCGAAATCGCAGTCGAACACATCATGAGCCGCACGAAGCGCGACGCCCACAAACTGACGCCATTCGCCCATGTCCGCGGGTTGCGGATTACGTATCCATCCAGCTCCGATCTGGAGTTGCCGTTTCCCAATCAATCGGGAGATTAGGGAGGCGAGTTCGTCCGCGAGAAGTCATCGAACGCGTCAGCCACAGTGCTTCATCGGCGTTGCGTCTCCGGAGGCAGGGTGAGCGTGCGGCGGCAGGTCGTCCAGAAGTCTTGCACCCTCCGAAGGGGTGACATACGATGGCGTTCCACGATGAAGCCCGGGACAGTTGTCTCCCATTATCGAATTCTCGAACCGCTTGGCTCCGGTGGAATGGGCCTTGTCTACAAGGGCGAAGACACGCGGCTAGGCCGATTCGTCGCGATTAAATTTCTTTCTGCCGATCTTGAGACGGATAAGGCTGCTCTCGAACGATTTCAGCGGGAAGCGCGTGCGGCTTCGTCTCTGAATCATCCGGGAATCTGCACCGTTCACGACATCGGCGATTACGCGGACGAACGCGGCATCGTCCGGCCGTTCCTCGTCATGGAATTGTTGGAGGGCCAGACGCTTCGCGAGAGAATCGGCGGGCGGCCAATTCCGGTCGATGCCCTTCTCGAGTACGCCATTCAAATATCCGATGCGCTCGACGCGGCCCACGCGCGCGGCATCATTCATCGCGATATCAAGCCAGCGAACATTTTCATCACTCAGCGCGGCCAGGCGAAAATACTCGACTTCGGCCTAGCGAAAACCACCACTGCGCGGCCGGCCGGTGATTTCGGCATGGAGACCGCAAGCGTGGACGCCGACCCTGCCGCCGAAGCTGTGATTACAAGTCCGGGCGCGGCACTGGGCACAGTCGCCTACATGTCTCCGGAGCAGGCGCGCGGCGAAGTGCTTGATGCGCGGACAGATCTTTTCAGCTTCGGAGCCGTGCTTTACGAGATGGCAACAGGAACTCGGCCGTTCGTTGGTGCGACACCTCCGATAATTTTTGATGCGATTTTCCATGAAACCCCCGCGCCGCCGTCGACACACAATCCGGCAGTTCCGCCGAAGCTCGATGAAATTATCGCGAAGGCACTCGAAAAAGATCGCGATTTGCGGTGCCAGTCGGCCGCGGAACTTCGCGCCGACCTGAAACGCATGAAGCGCGAGACTGAATCTGCTCGCGTCGCGCCGTCATCGCAGACTGCAACTCCTGCAGCATCGCCACCGGCAACGGCGCCATCGCCGACTCCGTCCACGCGTTCGGAGTTAGCAGGCGTATCGTCCTCGCGCTGGTCGCTGAAGCAGATCTTCGGTTTGCTTATGCCTGTCACCGCGCTCGCACTCGCCGCGTATCTCGCGTATCACCTCTTCTTCGGCCACAAACATGAAGTCTCGCTTGCGAATATGACAATCACGCAGTTCACGACCCTCGGCAACGTGGGCACCGCTGTGATTTCCCCCGACGGCAAGTGGGTGGCGTACGAAACCCATGATGGCGGTCAATATACGATTTGGGTTCGGCAGACGGCGACGGGCAGCAGCGTGCAAATCGTCGCGCCGGATCCAAAGCATTTGTGGGGCATGACGTTTTCGCCCGATGGAAACTACATCTATTACGTCCGCGACGTGAAGGTGGGCCGACGCGCCCTTTTTCAAATCCCGAGTCTCGGCGGAACGCCTCAGCAAGTGATCAACGATGTGGATGGGCCGGTCACATTTGCGCCCGACGGAAAGCGAATCGCATTCGTGCGCCTTCCAAGCGCGGCCGGGGGCGAAGCCACATTGAGCCAACTTGTGACCGCAAACATCGACGGTTCCGGCGAACATGTTCTCGCGAGCCGCGGCGGGAATTCGCGTTTCCACATGGCGGGTCCAGCATGGTCGCCTGACGGAAAGGTGATCGCCATTCCCATCACCAACTCTTACGCGGATGCGCGGCAAGAGGAACTCGAGACAATTGAATCGACATCGGGCCGTGAAACGCCACTGGGATCGGGAAAATGGCGTAGCTACTCGGGGCTCGCGTGGCTGCCAGATGGCGATCATCTCGCGCTGACGGCGAGTGCCGGAGGCTTCATCAACTCGCAAATCTGGCTGCTGCCCTATCCTGACGGAGAGGCCGAGCGCGTCACGCGCGACTTGAACTTTTATCAGGGCACGAGCATCACGGCTGACGGCTCAATGGCTGTGACGGTTCAGTTGTCAATCTTCGGGAGCTTGTGGATCGCGCCGACGAGGGATTCGAATCTGACGGGTGAAGCCAAGGAAATTGTCACGCACAAGGGCGAGGAACAAGGCACCGGCGGCGTCGCGTGGCTAGCGGATGGGCGAATCCTGCACAGTTTCTACGCCGGCGGCGAGCAGAAGCTGGCGATTCTCTCCCCGGAAAATCAGAAGGATGAGGATTTCGCGTCGCTATCGGGGAATTACATCACGTCGGTCCACGCATGCGGCGAAGGTAAATCGATCGTCTTCACCGCGGCTGACGCATCCGGCATGGGAATTTCGTATGTAGAAATCGGCGGCAGCGCGCGGAAGCTTGTTCACGGCGACGCGATCGAGGCGTCCACCTGCACGCCCGATGGGAAGACCGTTCTGTACCAAGACGCGCACACCCAACACGGAGCTCTCTGGAAGGTTTCGACCGAAGGCGGATCGCCGGCGCAACTCAGCGATGAACAACTCGCGTGGCCTGCCGTTTCGCCTGACGGACGGTTCATCGCGGCGTCGTGCTGCTCAGGTGCAACGGGCGTGCCGCGTCTGGGAATTCTACCGATCGAAGGCGGATTGGTTAGCGCGAGCTACGATCTGCCGGCGGGATTTCAGGCGAGTCCAATCAGAGAGGTCTCAGGGTTGGCGTGGACTCCGGACGGAAGCGGCGTCACGTATCTCGTCAAGCAGAATGGCGTGGACAATATTTGGTTACAGCCCGTCGACTTGAAGGCGCACGCCGCTGCTGCGCCGAGGCAGGTGACTCACTTCACTTCAGAAATGATTTGGTCATACGCGTGGTCCGCGGATGGAAAGCAGCTCGTGATCTCGCGCGGGCATTCGTCGACCGATGCTGTCCTTATCTCGCATTTTCATCAGAATTAGCGCGCGATTCCATTCCGCGAATCGCTGCGGTTATTGCGGCTCTTTCATCAGCTCCGGATTCGGTGTCGGTTCCATGCCGGACTCCATTCCACCGCGGATTTGATCGTCGCGCGCCGTTCCGGCGTCTAGCAGGCGCTGCGACTCGGCGAATTCTTTCTTCGCTTCCCCGGTCTTGCCGAGGTGCATCAGAACACGCCCGCGAACGTAGTGAACATTTTGGCTATCGGGCGCGAGCTTCTCCGCCGCGTCGAGAGCGGCGAGCGCCTGCGAGAATTTCCCCTGTCGCTGATAGATCTCACCGAGCTCGAATTGCGAACTGGCAATGTGCGGATCGTGCCTGAGCGCCTCGCGAAAATATTGCTCGGCTTTCGCTTCATCATGCTGACGAGAATAAAGAGTGCCGAGTTCGTCGTAGTTCCAGGCGAGATCCGGCTCGATGGCCGCGTCTTTCAGGAATTCAGCGCGAGCGTCGTCATATTTGCTCATTCCTAAATAGGCTAGACCCAGATTGAAATGCAGGAACGGAAGCGCTGAATCCGTCTGTTCCGCTTGCCGCAATTCAACTAGAGCTTTCTCCGGTTCGTGGCGATTGAGATCCGCCTTGCCCATGAGAAGGTGGAATTCAGGCGTGCCGCCGCCAACTTCAACCAGCCGGTTGAGCGCCTTCGATTCGAGATCGGCGCGCTTGGCGCGGCCCGCCGCGATGCCAATTACGTAGAGGAAGCTGAGATTATTCGACTCGGAATCCCAGAGAGGCTCGAGCGTGGACGCGGCGTCGGCGTATCGCTCCGAGATAAAGTAGCACAGGCCCAGAAGATAGCGAGGCTGCGTCGCGGCGGGTGCATCGCGCATAACAGACTCAAGGGGGGGTATCGCCGATCGAAATTCTTCCTGGCGAAAGTAGACGAGACCTATGTTGAGGCGGACACCCGCGACGCTCGGCGCAAGTTTTTCGGCTTTACGAAGAAATTCGAGCGCGCTGCTCCATTCCTTTCGCCGCATCGCGATCACGCCGAGATTCGCCCAGGCTCCGGCGACAGCAGGATTTGCTGCGAGCACTTTTCGAAAATCAGATTCCGCCTTCTCCAAATCGCCGCGTTGCAAGCTGGCTTGGCCATCGTTAAATAATTGTTCCACATATCCGGTAGGCACAGCCGCCTGGGTTGATTGAACAACGGCATCGCTTTTCCCGAGAGCTTCGGCTGAATCGAACGCGAAAGCAAAACAGCACGCGAACAGAAAGGCGAACGCTGCGAGTGCCAAACGAAATTGAAACGGCCGAATCACGTCATCGGACTCTAGGCCAGCCGCCAGCCGAATTCAAGAACGAGTGAAATCGCGCGCCGTTGGAGGTCAGTTCTCAACAACCATCACGAGAAGATGTATCATGCCGCGTGCGATTTTTACGCGCTACGCGCCCTCGATGGTAAAACGCAGGCGACAGAAGAACTCGTCGGTCACCATTCGCGACGTCGCGCGCGCCAGCGGATTTTCGTCCACGACCGTCTCCTTCGTGCTGAACGATGCGCCTCTCGCCCGATTCATTCCCGCGAAGACAAAAAATCGAATTCGCAGCGCAGCCAAACGCCTCGGCTACCGGCCTCATCTGTTGACGCCATTCATGCGTAGCAAGCGAAGCCGCTCGGTCGGCGTGGTGGTGTTCGACATGACCGATCCTTATTGCACGCTGATTCTTCGCGGTGTGGAAAACGCGCTGTATCAAGCGTCGTATCTTCCGATTCTTGCCGACGTGCACAACGAGGGAAGCCGCTTCGAGCGATATCTCGAGATGCTTCTCGACCGGCGCGTGGAAGGATTGATCGTCCTTGCGAATTGGCTATTTCTCGACATCGATTTCCTCGCCGACCTTGAGAAGAACACGATTCCCGCCACGCTGATCGGCGGCGAATTGAAAACGGATTCGATTAGCTCAGTAGTCGTGGATAACGAAGTCGGCGGACGTCTCGCGCTCGAACACCTCCACGCTCTCGGCCATCGCAAAATCGCATTCATTCGCGGGCCGAAAATGCTGGGGGACACCGGACCGCGCTGGCGAGGCGTACGTTCGGTCGGGCAGGCGAATGGCCTCGAACTCGACGCCAAGCTGATCGTCGACTTGCCGGAGTCGCGCGATCCCAATTCCAGCTTCGAGGCGGGATTCCGCCTAACAGAGGAATTGCTGAAACGAAAGCGCCCGTTCACCGCGCTGATGGCTTTCGATGACCTCACGGCGTTCGGCGCGGTGCGCGCCCTGAATAAGTACGGAATGCGAGTGCCGGACGATTGTTCCGTCATGGGATTCGACGATGTGGCCGCGGCGGCACTTTACACGCCGTCACTCACGACGATCCGGCAGCCCATGGAATCGATGGGGACGATGGCCGTCGGCATATTGGTGGATAGCATCAACGCCGGGCAGGAAAATCGCGAGTTCAGCGCGGCGCATCGCCGCGTTGCGCCAGAGCTAGTGGCCAGGGAATCCACCAAGGCCTTGCGATAAGAATGGGACGAGCCGAGCTGGCGGATCGATGATTTGCGCTCGCTTGCGGGGCCTGGTTCCCCGCGCTTTTCTGCTTGACAGGCAGGACTTCCTAATCCAATATTCGGCCATTCGTACTCCTAATGTTTATTAAACGTTTTAATGAATTTCACATCGCCGCACCGAGCCGTGCAATCGCGCGTTTTTACGCGTCAGAACCGCGTGGAATCGCGGGATACGTTCGAACGCTTGTTGCTGAGTTCCGCATGGAGCAAACCATGAAAGCATTCCGCAATTTCGCCATCTGCTTTGCGGCCGTTCTCGCACTTCCCTGCCTCGCTCGCGCCCAAGACACCGGCTACATCACCGGAACGGTGACCGACAAGTCGTCAGCAGCGGTCGCGGGCGCGCAGGTGACGGTCGCAAATGAAGCGCGCGGCATCCGCCAAACGGTGCCGACAAACTCGACCGGCGACTACCTCGTCGCTGGACTTCCCGCCGCGACTTATTCCGTCTCGGTTAGCGCTAAAGGATTTGAAAGCTTTCAGGAGAGCGGAATAGTTCTCGCAGCTGCGGAAAAACGCCGAGTAGACGTCGAGCTAACTGTCGGAGCCGTGAGCGAACGCGTCACCGTCGAAGGCGACTCCGCTCCCGCGGTCGAGACGCAATCCTCCGAAGTGAGCGACACGATCACGGCCAAGCAAGTCACCCAGCTTGAATTGAACGGACGAAATTTCACTCAGCTTGTCACCCTCGCTCCCGGCGTCAGCGATCAATCCGGGCAGGATGAAGGCGTCGTCGGCGTATTCGGCAACGTGGCATACAGCATCAACGGCGGCCGCACGGAGTACAACAACTGGGAGATTGACGGCGTGGGAGACATGGACGACGGCAGTGCGACATCGCTGAACGTCTATCCGAACGCCGACGCGATTCAGGAATTTCAGGTCCTGACGTCGAACTACGGCGCACAGTACGGCAAGAACGGCTCCGGCACCGTGGAAGTGATCACGAAATCCGGCACAAAGGATTTCCACGGCGACGTTTTCTATTTTGGCCGCAACGATTTCTTCAATTCGCGCAGTTTTTTCGACACGGATAAACCTCCGTACAAGAAGCATGATTTCGGTTACACGATCGGCGGCCCGGTCTACATCCCAAATCATTACAATTCAGACAAGTCGAAGACATTTTTCTTCTTTTCGGAAGAATGGCGCCGCGAAAAAAATCCGACTACGTTTATCCAGAATGTCCCGTCCGATGACGAGCGCGCCGGCAACTTCACGGACCTGTGTCCCGATTCGTCCGGCACATTCGCGGATTGTCCGACGATTCCGGGTTCTGGCGGCACATTCTTTCCCGGCAATCAGGTCCCCGTTGACGCCGTCAACACGAGTCCTTTGCTCGCGCTTGTGCCGCACGCAAACACGACGAACGGAGGCTACCCCGCGTGGCAAGGAAGCGTCTCGACGCCCACGCTATGGCGCGAGGAACTGTTTAGAATCGATCACAATCTTTCGAGCAAGAATCGCCTAACGTTTCGCTACATTCACGATTCCTGGAACACAGTCACGCCCGAAGTGCTGAACTGGTCGCAGCAATCAAGTTTCCCGACGATTCAAACAAACTTTGTAGGCCCCGCGACAAACTTCGTCACGAAACTTACGACCGCGGCATCCCCGACGCTGCTAAACGAATTCATCTTCGGTTACACGGCCGATCACATCTTTCTCAACAATACCGGGCCGTGGCAAAGGCCTTCGACGATGACCATGACCGGCCTTTTCGATAACGGCTTCGGCGGTAAGTTGCCCGGATTCTCGGTTTCGAATGGAACGCCCTACGGCGGCGGGCTTACGAATGGCGGCTTTACGGAAGATGCGAGCTTCATCCCATGGAACAACGCAAATCCGATCTACACGTATCGCGACAATGTGACCAAGATCATCCGCTCGCACAATCTGACGTTCGGCGCAACATTCATCGCCGACCAGAAAAACGAAATCAACGAGCCGGGCTTTGGAACAGGCGGTTTTCTCGATTTCGACGCGACCTCCCCTGTAAGTACAGGGAATGCTTTCGCCGATCTGCTGATGGGAAATATCGCTTCATTCTCTCAAACGAACTTGCAGACGAAGTATTACAACCGTTACAAAATTTTCGAACCTTACCTCCAAGATGACTGGCACATTAAGAAGAACCTCACGCTAAATCTCGGCTTACGCGTCAGCATGTTCGGAACCTACCGAGAGAAATTCAAGCAGGAATACAACTTCAATCCGCCCAGTTACAGCGCCGCCGACGCACCTTTGATCGACACGGATGGATCTCTCACGGGCCAGCCGGGTGCGCTCGTTCCGGGAGTCGGCAGCCCGTTCGATGGACTGATTCAATGCGGAGGCACCGGCAATCCGCCGGGCTGCTTGACGGGCCACCTTTTCAATCCCGCGCCCCGAATCGGATTTGCGTGGGATCCGTTCGGCAACGGCAAGATGGCAATTCGCGGCGGTTACGGTATTTTCTTCGAGCACACGAATGGCAATGAAGCAGACGCCGAAGCGCTCGAAGGCAGCCCTCCGCTCGTGCTCACGCCAACGCAATACAACATCACCGGCTACACCAACATCGGTGGAGGCGGCCTTCTCTTCCCGCTCGCCGTCACCTCAATTCCGAGCAAAGCGGTCTGGCCCTACGTCCAGCAATGGAATCTCAACATTCAACGCGAAATTGGATGGAAGACAACGCTCAGCGTCGCGTACGTCGGTTCGAAGGGCACCCATCTGACCACGCAGCGAGATATCAATCAGCTTCAGCCTCTGCCAGCTTCGCAGAATCCGTTCACGCCCGGCGAACCTCTCAGCGCGGATATTTGCAACAGCGGGATGGTGAACGGCGTTACAGTGACCGGTCAGGCGGCAATCAATCTTTCGGTCGCTTGCGGCAATGATGCCGATCCATTCCGGCCTTTTTATGGCATTTCCGATATCACGCGACTCCAAGAGGATGCCAACTCGATCTACCATGCGCTGCAGGTTGAGGCTACGCGCACGGCCGGAGACCTCACGTTTAGCGCGGCATACACATACAGCCACTCGATTGATGACTCATCGTCGCGGTTCGATACCGGCTTCGTGAATTCGTACGATACGGCCAGCGCTCGAGCGAGCGGAAACTACGATCAGCGCCACATCCTCGAGATCAGCTACGTCTACGACGCGCCGTTCTTCCGCCATTCGTCCGGCACGGTCCATGCGCTGCTCGGAGGATGGGAAGCGTCCGGAATCACAACTGCCGAAACCGGGATTCCATTTACGGTCCTCGACGGAGATTTCGTCGACAACGCGGGCGTGGCGAATGGAACAGTGCTGAACTCAATCGGTATCGGCGCGTTGGTGGATCAAGTCGGCGACCCGAACGCACCCGTCCAACGGAACGTCCCCGGCGTTTACGCGCCGCTATTTTACAATCCCGCCGCATTCACGGATCCGACCGGTTTGACGTTCGGCGATTCGGGCCGCAACAATCTCCGGCAACCGGGCCGGCTGAATTTCGATTTCGGATTGTTCAAACGCTTCGAAATTCACGAACAGCGCTCGTTCGAATTCCGGTGGGAGAATTTCAACGTGTTCAACCACACGCAATTCGAAGCCCTGGATCCCACATTCGGCGATGCGACTTTCTTGCATCCGACGTCAGCGCACCTCGGCCGGATTATGCAGTTCGGACTGAAGTTCCTGTTCTGAAGAGTCGCGTTTCGCGGATGGCAGGCGTAAAATCTGCGAATGATTTCGGCTAACCCTAAACACACGCGGTACTCCGCCACGGTTAAAGCCGGATATCTATTTTTTTGTGTTCTTGTTTCGTGTCTCGCCGGATTAGCTACGGCAGGCCGCCCGGCGCAGACGATTCAGGAACGATTGGGCTATCCGGCCACCGCGCGTCTTCTCGTCATTCACGCCGACGATTTCGGCATGGCCCATTCCGTGAATCGCGCAATTTCAGAAGCGCTCGAAAACGGTTGGGTCACTTCGGCGAGCATCCTGGTTCCCTGCCCCTGGTTTCCGGAAGTCGCTCTGTGGGCAAAAGCTCATCCCGACGCGGACCTCGGAGTGCATCTCGCGCTGAACAGCGAATGGGTGGATTTTCGTTGGCGGCCGGTGAGTTCTACGGATCGCGTACCCAGCTTGCTCGATGAGCAAGGATATCTTCCGCTTCTCGAAACGACAGTCGCTCAGCGCGCGCGGCCGAGCGAAGTTGAGATGGAGCTCGCCGCGCAGGTTGAGCGCGCGCGAGCCTTCGGTATCCATATCAGCCACCTGGACACGCACATGGGTGCGCTGATGGGCACGCCCGAGCTTGCAGAGTCATACCAGCGAATCGGCCGTCAGCAAGGCCTTCCGATATTGTGGCATCGAGGCGCGGGTGCGAACTTTCCACCCGGCGCGCAACCTCGACCAGATTTTGTTCTAACCGACGATGACATGGAAATCGCGCCTGGTGTAAAGCCCGAAGACTGGCTGCATACCTACGAAAAGATTTTGGCGCCGCTAAAGCCCGGCGTTCATCACCTCGTCGTTCATCTCGCCTATGACGATGACGAAATGCGCGGCGCGACGCGCGACCATCCGAATTGGGGCGCGGCCTGGAGACAAAACGACTTCAACATGGTGAAGAGCGCGGAATTCAGAGAGTTTCTGAAATCGCAGGGCTTCGTACTGGTGAAGTGGAAAGACCTTGCCCGCGCATTGCCCGCCGACTATCGAGCTTCGGCAGCAGCGAGCGATTAGTCACTGCTACCAGCGCCAACCGCCGCGTCTGGTGGAACTGAATTGATGTAACCGCTCTCGGCGAGCATTGCGCCTCTCTCGCGATAGACCTGGGGATCCTGCGGCGCCCACGTGGCGAGCCCATCCACATAGCGATTGTACATGCAAAATGCCGCCGCGATAAGCACCGTGTCGTGAATTTCACGATCCGTCGCGCCGCACTGCCGCGCACGCTCGATTTCCGCCGTGGTCACTTTCTTACCGCCTTGCTGAACTTTTCCTGCAATCGCGAGCAACGCTTTGAGCTTATCCGACACTGGCGCGGTCTCGAATCCAAGTTTCACCGTTTGGACGAGCTGCTCGTTTCCTCCGAGGTGATGCGCTGCAACGGCCCCGTGAATCGTCTGGCAGAAAAAGCAATCGTTCTGTGCCGAGACGTAGGTGGCAATCAGCTCGCGTTCTCCAGGCGTCAGCGAATTGGGCCCGCGAAGAAGGACGTCAGCTAGTTCGTTCAGCGGTTTCGCCGTCTCGGGCCGGTACATCATTGGGCCTACGATTCCTGGGATGCCTTCCGGCAGCGGTATGTGCGGCATGGTTTGGGTCCTCCTCGGTGGGATCTGCGGGCGAGACTATATGCCGCTCGCTGCCGGCGCAATCGTGCATTCATACTAGAGGGCGAGGCAGCCTCCGGGGGATTAGCCTGCATCCAACGCCGTTAAGCGGACAACTGTGGAAGGGAATGAGATTACGGCCAGGGATTTGGCTGCCGAACTCAGTGCGCTGTCCGTGCAAGCGTCACACGCCCAAGCCCGCCGACAAGTACAACCGGATCGCTATAGTTCAAATTCAAACGGTCAGTCTGCAATCGTTAGCGACGGAACGAAATCCAGATTTGAAATTGCTCGAGTGTGGGCAACACGAATCCAGTCTATGAGGCAGAACACATGAAGACTAGCCGCAGACTTTTCGCGCAGGCCGTTCTGGCGGTGGCCGCATTTGCATTTATGGCATTTTCCGCGGCCGCACAGAATTCCTCCGTCGCGCCGCAGATTACGCAAGCCATCAACGAAGGCAAACTCGTCACGCTACATGGCAACACGCCGCCGCAAGCGACGACTGCAAACGACCGCGGAGCGATCGCGTACGACACCCGCATGGAGCACATGTTGCTGCAGCTGCAGCGCTCACCACAGCAGGAGCGCGCGCTCCGCGAGTATATCGACGAGCTGACAAAGCCCGGCTCGCCGAATTATCACAAGTGGCTGACGGCGGAACAGTTCGGTGAGCGCTTCGGGCTCGCGCAATCGGACCTCACCTCGATCGAGGCGTGGCTCGCGGGTCACGGCCTGACGGCGAATTTCACATATCCAAGCCGCATGGTCATCGATTTCTCAGGCACCGCCGGACAAGTGCACGATGCATTCCGAACCGAAATTCACGCGCTCGACGTGAATGGCGCGAAACACTTCGCGAACATGAGCGACCCGAAGATTCCGGCAGCGCTGGCGCCGGCCGTGGCCGGCATCGTATCGCTTCACGACTTCAAGCCGCACCGGATGTACAAGCCGAGGCCGAAGTACACGTTTCCTGTTTCTGGGGGAGATGCGTTTGCCGTCGTCCCGGCGGATCTGGCAACGATCTACAACTTGAATCCCGTTTTCAATTCCGGAAATTCCGGTCAGGGGCAGATCGTCGTGGTAATTGAGGACACAGACCTGTTCTCGACTAACGATTGGAACACATTCCGCTCGACCTTCGGGCTCTCTTCCTTTACTTCGGGTTCGCTCACACAGGTGCAGCCTCCGCCCCCGACCGGAACGAATAATTGCAGCAAGCCCGCCGTCAACTCAAGCGATGACGAAGCCGCGATCGATGTGGAGTATTCGAGCGCGGCGGCGCCGAGCGCGACAATCGAGCTGGCGTCGTGCTCCGATACGACGACTTTCGGTGGCTTTCTCGCACTTCAAAATCTCGTGAACGGCACTGCGCCTCCGGCCATCATCAGCCTCAGCCTCGGCTTTTGCGAGGCGGGGAATGGAGCCGGGTCAAACGCTGCGATCAACGCAATATATCAGCAAGCCGCGTCCGAGGGAGTTTCCGTGTTCGCCTCCGCGGGTGATGAAGGCGCCGCAAGCTGCGACGCCAGCGATGTTCCCCAAGGCCCAGACCAAATAACCAGCGCGACCTTCGGCATAGGCGTCAGTGCTTGGGCTTCCACGATTTACAACGTCGCTGTCGGGGGCACTGATTTCAGCGATACGTTTGCCGGCACGAACAGCACGTACTGGAATACAACCAACTCATCAACATTTGGCTCGGCCAAATCCTACATCCCCGAAATTCCATGGAACGATTCGTGTGCCAGCGCCCTTATTACTTCGTTCTTGGACGGCTCTGCAACACCGTACGGTACGAACGGCTTCTGCAACAGCACCACCGCGGCCGCAGACGAGTTGCTCACGACCGCGTCCGGCAGCGGTGGTCCGAGCGGCTGTGCAACGGGCACGCCGACCACAAGCAACGTGGTCAGCGGCAGTTGCGCCGGGTATCCCAAGCCGTCGTGGCAATCCATTACTGGCAATCCGTCCGACGGCGTTCGCGACATTCCCGACGTTTCCATGTTCGCTGCGAACGGAGTCTGGGATCACGCCTACATTTTCTGCTTTTCCGACACCTCCAACGGCGGCTCGGCATGCAGCGGCGCTCCGGACGGCTGGTCCGCCGGAGGTGGAACGTCGTTCGCCGCGCCGATTTGGGCCGGAATCCAGGCCCTGATCAATCAGAAGACCGGCACGCGTCAGGGCAATCCGAATCCGACGTACTACAGCCTGGCTGGGACTGAGTACGCCTCTAGCGAGAGCGCGTGCAACTCTTCGCTCGGCAATACTGTCGGCAGTTCCTGCATTTTCTACGACGTCACGCAGGGCGACATGGACGTAAATTGTACCGGGACGCACAGCTGCTACCTTCCGTCGGGCACCTATGGCGTCCTGTCCACGTCCGATGGCTCCGATGCGATCGCGTACGGGACGACATCGGGT
Organism: Candidatus Acidiferrales bacterium; assembly: GCA_049279675.1. Lineage (GTDB taxonomy): Bacteria > Acidobacteriota > Terriglobia > Acidiferrales > UBA7541 > Palsa-147. The sequence goes on along the minus strand of JBAPOP010000013.1, from coordinate 24,190 downwards.
TGGGACTTTGCGACGGGAATCGGCACGGTCAATGTCAGCAATCTAGTCAACAATTGGCCCGGTAGTGTATCCACGGCTGGGTTCACGGTCTCCGCTGGGACCGCCAGCCCTTCGACGGTTTCACCGGGAGCTTCCGCGAGTTCAACCATCACTGTTTCGTCGACAAGCGGTTTCTCGGGCTCGGTTACTCTGAGTTGCACGGTGGCGGGAACTATTTCTGGCGATACGGACATCCCAACGTGCGCGGTGACAGGAACGAATCCCGTCGTCCTCTCGTCCGGTACGACGAGCGCCACTTCCACCGTTATGGTAAACACGACTGCGGCTTCGGCGCTGATTCAGTTTCCAAAACACACTCCGATGGGCGGCGGCTGGCTCGCCCTCGTAGGGGCAATCATGTTGGGGTCGTTGTTTGCTTTCGCAGCTCCGGCGCGCAAGCGGCAGTGGAATGCGTTGGCTGCGGTTGTGGTTTTCGTCGCGCTGATCGGACTCGCCGCCTGCGGCAGTGGCGGAGGTAGCAGCGGCACCCACTCGACGGGTACTTCGGCAGACACGTACACGGTGACTGTGACGGCGACAAGCGGAAGTACTTCGCAAACGGGCTCGTTTACCGTCACGGTCAATTAAATTCAAGGGCTGATCTGGCTCACACTAAGTCGGATTGCTGCGTCCGAAACGTACCTCGGCTCACTCGCCGGCACCGAGCTATCATTTGAAATTGACGCACTGCAAAGAATCGCGGTATGTAAGCAGCCGTGATCTCGGGCCCAAGCCGAATTAGTCGTCTGTTCGCGAATCCGGTTTTTCTACTGGGCCTTACGGCCTTCCTCGCTGCATTCGTCGTGCAGTCGGGCGAACTTGGCTCGAGCGACACGACGCATAGGCTTCAGACCGCTCACTCGTTCTGGACATCCGAGCCGCCAGTCTTCCCCGATGAGTATCCTGAGTTCGGAATTCACGGCCGCAACGGCAAGCTCTACGCCTGGTACGGCATTGGCCAATCGCTGCTGCTGCTGCCGTCCGACATCCTCGGCACGTATGTCGAGCGATTGCCGATCTTCGACGATTACGATGGCACTGATCCCAACGTTCGCGACATCGTCGTCAGCTTCAGCACAAACATTCTCGTCTGCGTCCTTTCTATCCTGGTGTGCTATCGCTTGTTGGGGCTTTTCGATTTTTCGGTGAATGAAAGGCTGGCGGGCGCGCTCGCGCTTCTTTTCGGAACCACGTTTCTCCATTACACGCAGAACATGATGGAGAATAATTACATCCTGCTTTTAACGCTCACCGGATTATGTTTTCAGTACGAATGGCTGAAAACCGGAAAAACGCGCGCGCTCCTGATCGGAAGCATCGCGCTGGGCGCAAACCTTCTAACGCGATTGACGACGGGCATGGACTGGCTCGGCGTTGGATTTTTTCTTCTGCTTGCCGCTTGGTCTTCGAAGATTCGCGGACGTGAGTTGTGGTCGCGCTTCGTCAGCTACGTGAAAGTCGTGCTTCCTGTTTACATATTCTTCGGCCTGATGGATCGGCTCTATCAATTCATTCGTTTCGGGTCGTTCTTCAACACGTATCTGCAAGTTCTGACAATTGAATTTCGGCTGAGGGACCCGTCCTTACCCGCGAAGTATCCCTTTGAAACACCGTTTCACATAGGTTTCTTTGGCGCACTTTTTTCTCCGGAGAAATCAATTTTCACGTACGACCCTCTGCTGGTGCTCACGATTCTGATCTGCATTTTCGGCTGGAAGCGATTCAGCGCGCCGCTTCGAGCTTATCTCGTCACATTCGGATTTTTGCTGCTCGCGTATATCAGCTTTTACGCGCGATACACCGATTGGGCGGGAGACACGGCTTGGGGAGACCGCTACGCCGCCACCGCAGCCCAGCTTTTCGCGTTCATATCAGTTCCGCTTCTCGTTCGTTATCGCCAGAATTTGAGCAAATTGTTGTGGCCCGTCGGAGTCGCATTGATTGGGCTCAGCGTCGCGGTGCAGCTCGCGTCCGTAGCTTTCTGGTGCCCGCTCGAGCGATACCAGATGGATATGATTGACCAACCGACATTTTTCGTCGGCCTGCGTTTCAGCGATATTTGGAACTTCGCCCTCGGACACGTCGACCATTGGAATCTTAGTCCAGGCCTTCCCGCGGCAGACATGTGGGACTACGTTCACATCACGACTCTGAATTTTCTGCCATTTCTGTTGAAACGGGTCGGCGTCGCGCCGCGCTGGGTAGTAGAGCTCACGACTGTGGCGTGGTTCGCAGCTCTTGCCGGCTTGGCCACCGTGTTGATTTCCCTCTGGATTCAGGCTCGTCGAGGCAATTTTAACTCGTTGAATCGCGCCGCGTGACGCTGGGGCGAAGTCCACGCCGTCGTCGAACTTCGGCACAAGTTCTCCAACAGACTTCGTTACTCTAAATGCCCCCGATGAGCGGACTTACGCTCGCAAGCTCCAGTACCTTCGTCCCCTTACGGCCATCCTCTCGTGTACCACTGAAATGTAACTTTTGCGCTAATTCTCCGTGCCGGTTGCTGCTGCTATTTTCACTTGCTCGGGGCGAGAAAAAACAAACAGGCGGTCCAAAAATGAGTGAGCCAAAAAAGGCTTCTGCCTTAGAGAAGAAGCCCGTTCAATCTACGGCATCGACGGACCGAGGAGCGATTCAGCCGTCACCAAAGGTGACGCCGGACGACCTCGCCAAAATCGATAAGGCGCGCTCAACCGTCGAAGCCCTTGCCAAATTATTCCCGCCGCAAAACGTAGGCAGATCAAACGGAAAAGCGGAGCCCGCGGCTCCTAAGTCGGCACCGAATCGCGCGAAATTTGAAGTCATTGACCTCAGCCACCTCTCATCGGAACAGTTCGAATCGTTCTTCCCTTCGGAGAACGCGAAACCCAAAGCTCAGAGTCCCGCTCCTGCGCGGAGCGTCACCGTCTCCCCAAAAGAGCCTGTCACGATCACGAAAAAAGAACTCATCACGAACGCGAAAAAAGAGCCCGTTACGATCTTGAAATCGACTGCCGTCGCAAAGCTCGTGCAATCGGAGCGACGGGCAAAGCGCCGAGCGCTGATTTCCGCGCCAATCCGCGTCCGCAGCATCGATCTGACGGGCAACAGCCTCGACGAAATCACGACGACGCTGAACGTATCGCGCCAGGGCATCTTGATTGCCAGCACGAGCCCCGTTTATAACCGCGGCATGGATGTGATGGTCACCTTCCCTCATAGCAAGGCTCCCAACTCAATTCAATCGGAGCAACCCGGCCGCGTAGTTCATGTGGCCGAGCTTGCCAGTGGCAGCCGCTCGGTGGCAATCACACTGAACGTGACTCACCGCCAGGAAGATTTCATTCGAACGAGCGGCGTGAAAGTCCACGCGGAACCCGACGCGGCTAAAGCTTCGAATGACCAAGATCCCAAGTCGCTCAGGCCGCTGGTTCTCGCGGTGGACTCCGAAGCAAGCGCTCGCGGCTCGCTAAAAAGCTACTTGTCGAGCGAAGGCTATGACGTCGTCGCTGTCGCCAATGTCGCGGAAGCTCGCGAAGTGCTAAGCCGTCGCACACCGTCCCTGCTGATCGCCGAATTCGAGGGAGTCGGTATGCCGGGATACGACATCTGCAGCCACTGCAAATCGAATCCGCGCTTGCAAAATATTCCAGTGATTCTGACTACCACATCTGCTTATCCGAGTGACTACGCCAGTGCGCATTCGCTCGGCGCCGTTGTCTGCATTGCGAAGCCATATCGTCAGGAGCGGCTGATCCACGTTGTCAGGTTGCTCGCGCCTCCTCACAGAGCCAGCGAAAAGATTGCCGCACCACAGCCGGCCGATACCGCGCGCCACCGTCCGTCGAATGGCAAAGTCACGAAGCCTGCGCCGATTCGCCGCTTCCGCTTCGGCACTAAGACATAAAAGAACGGGAGCGTGTTGTGCGGGCGGCGGACGGCACGAGCGTGACTGCGGCGTCGCGCCGGACGCAGTTGCTCGGAGTGAAAGTGCCACTGAAAGTGCCACCAGCAGATTCCTCTGCAGAAAATAATTGAACGAAGTGGTTTGAAATGTGGAGCCGAGGGGGAGACTTGAACTCCCGACCTGCCGATTACGAATCGGCTGCTCTACCAACTGAGCTACCTCGGCCCTGACAGAAGAGAAACGACTTGCGGGATTTTTCCGAAACTCCCAAAAACGCTAGGTGCCGTTTTACTTGCTGTTCCGCGGCCGCCTCCGACAATTCTAGCACGATGTATTGTTTCTTCGTCACGTCAGCGTGCGAGTGTCAAAACCTCGGATACAGTGGAATTTGGACGACTGAAACACTGCCGGGCTAATTAGCTCTGGTGCCTCTGGTTTTGGAAAAAGAGAGGCCTTCAAGACCCACGCGCATTGGGATTTGCGATTCGAGGTTCGAGGAGTGGCATTTCAGCCCCATCCGCAAGCAGTTGAGGCTATGGACGGACGCCCGCAATCTTCAAGTCGACGCGATAGACGCTGGTAGTGGCTGTGATGTAGAGCGATTTCCCGTCGCCCCCGCCCCAATTGAGATTTGCAACGATCTCAGGAGTGATGATCGTGGCGATGTGTTTGCCTGCTGGAGAGAAAATCCACACTCCACCCGGACCTGCGCCGTACAGATTCCCCGCTTTATCAACTTTGATGCCATCCGGACTTCCCTTGCGCGCATCGGACGTGGCATCGAAGAAAATCTTTCCATCGGCGAGCGTTCCATCCGCTTTCACGCGATATCGCATCCATATTTTTTGCGGTTCGGAATTGTCGACGTAAAGGTATTTCTCATCCGGCGAAAAGACGATGCCGTTTGGACGCGGCAAATCCTGCACAAGTAGCTGCAATTTATTCCGTTGCGGGGGTGCGCCAGATTTTTGATTCAAGGCGCCCGCGAGACGGTAAACACCGTTGACCGTCAATTCCTTCGCCGGATCCTTATCTCCTTGCGTGGGCAGTCCGTAGGGCGGGTCGGTGAAATAGAGCGAGCCATCGGATTTGTAAACGAGGTCGTTGGGACTGCTTAGGCGCTTGCCCTGATACATATCGGCAAGAATGGTGACATTTGCGGGATCGCCGAGCGAATCGATGCGATAGACATCGCGCTGGGCGTGTCCCGCGACCGTGAGCCGGCCGCGCGCGTCGAGTGTCATGCCGTTCGAGCCAGGTTCAGGGCCCCCGTACGCCGCTGTTCCTTTATATCCGCTCGGTTGCAGGAATACGCTCAACGCCCCCGACGGCGTCAATTTACGGATGCTGTTGCTGGAAATATCGGCAAACAGCAGGAATCCCTCATGAATCCAGATTGGCCCTTCCGTCCAGCCGAATCCGCTGGCCAGATGCTGCAAAGTGGCGTCCTCGGGAATGATTTCGTTTGCGGCCGGATCAAGCCGCTCGACCCGTGCAGGACTCTGCTCCGCCGCGTACGCGGTTGAATGTGGACCGTGCAGCATCGCGGCGCCGAGTCCCAGCGCCATCAGAATTAGGAAGGCGGTAATTCCTCGTCGAGTCAAGGTAACTCTCCATTCTACGAATCCCTCGGACGCAAGCTTCGAGGGCAGAGCGCCTTCGCACAAAAACGAATCGCAGCTAGTGTGAAAAGGGATACATCAGCCACGCGATCAAAATCCCGACGACGACGAAGGCCGCGAACGACCTCAAAGCATACTTGATTCGCTCGATGCCTGAGCCTTGTATCAAACCCGCGAGAACCACCGAGAGCGCCAGCGCGAAGAACAGCACGAGTTGGAAGTGCGAGGGCATATTCACGTTTCGTGTGGCTGGTCCGGTACGCAGAATTTCATCGTTTCCTGCCGATCGCAATCTCGCAGGCGTCTATGATGCACAGGAAATTCGCAACGCCAGCCGCCGCAAGTAATCGCGTACCGTAGTCTCCCGCCGCCCGAGAAATATCTGGACCTGAGCGTTCGAGAAAATGCGCCAATAAATAGAAGGCTCCGGTTCCAGCATCGCCGACCGCGCCCAGAAATGCGAGCGGGTCATTCCTGGGGTCCACCGGCGGCAGAATCGAAAAAACAATTCCGCGCAAGTGGAAGCTCACGAGCGCGAGTGCGCCGATGGCGGCGAAAAACGCAATCCCTCGCGCCCATCGCCGAAGCAAAAGATGCCCAAGTCCGGGCATCAGCCACGCGGCGAAGCCGACAAGAATCGGCGAAGTCTCTCCCGTGACAGACGGATTTTCTGTGGCGGTGGCGCTCACGTTGGATTACGCAAGAATCGGAATGATCGCTTCCTGCACGGCGCCGGTAGTGCGGGCTTCGCGGTCGCCCACGTACACATTCACTTCGGTGCGGATGCCAAATTCCGGCTGATAAATGCCCGGCTCGATGGAAAAGCAGGTATGCGGAACGATGCGCCGGTCGTCGCGCGTCTCGAGGCCGTCCATGTTAGCGCCGTTGCCGTGGACGTCCTGGCCGATGCTGTGCCCCGTCCGATGGACGAAATATTTTCCGTAGCCGGCTTTCCGAATCACTTCCCGCGACGCTCGATCGACTTCCCAGCCGTGAATCACCTTCCCGGCGGCGACGGATTCCTTGACGAATTGCACAGCGCGATCGCGCGCTTCCTTCGCAATCGCGAAGATCTTCGCGTACTTCTCCGGCACACGATCGCCCAGATAGCCGACCCACGTAATGTCGTAAAAAACGCTGCCGGGCCGCTTCAATTTGGCCCACACGTCGAGCAAGAGCAAATCTCCCGCTTGAATTTTCTTGGATCCATTGGGTTTCGGCTCGTAGTGGGGATTGCCATTGTTCGGCTGAACGGCCGCGACCGGCCCATCCGGCGAATAAAGCGCGTGCGCCTCGAATTGCTCTTGAATCCATTGCTGCAATTCGTATTCGGTGTGTGCCTTTCCGCTCCGTACGAATGAGCCCGCGCGCGCGAACGCATCCTTCGTAATTTGATCCACGAGCTTTCCGGCCGCCAGATGCGATTCGAGTTGCTCGGGCGACCAACTCGCCTCGAACTTCTGAACGAGATCGCCGGAGCTGACGACTTTCTTGCCCAGCTTGCGGACGACTTCCACGGTGCCCGCGTCCACAAGGCCGATATATGGAATGTTGTTCAGGGGCGAATACTGCATCGCCACCGTCTTCGCGCTGCCCATCACACGGCCAAGCAACTTGTGCTGCTCCTCCCAACTGGAATATTCAAATTTGCGCCCGGGCAGGCTATCGAGCATTCCCGCTTCGATCCGATGGACAAGCTTTCGCGGCTCGCCGCGCGATGGAATGAAGTAATACCATCGACGCGTCGCGAGCCCTTCTGCCGGAAGCCCCAAAATCCTCGAAGCGATTGGATCGCGGCGATGATGGTCGTAAAATAGCCAGCCGTCGAACCGGCTAGCGCGCAATTCTTGCTGAATGGCTTGGATGTCGGGCATGTGTGTTCTCTGAAATGCGATCCTGGCCCCGCGTCAAGCGCTCTCTGTCAGAAGCGCCAGCACTTGGCTGGACGTGACTCCTTGAATCTCAATTCGTTTGATGCGGCTTTTCTCGCCGCCGGCGATTCTAACAGCCGAAAACGCTATCTTCAAACGCGCCGCGAGAAATCGGCGCAGTGCCTCATTCGCACGATCTTCCACCGGCGGCGCGGTCAAACGAATTTTTAGAGCGCCCTTTATTTCGCCGGCGATGGCGTCGCGGCTGGCCCTCGGTTGAACGCGTACCGCAAAGACCACGCCGCCCGACCGCTCCGCGATTTCAATCATCGCGCGACTCTTCCGCCGAATAGCGCCGTGCCGACGCGAATCTGCGTCGCGCCTTCTTCGATCGCAACTTCAAAGTCGTGGCTCATGCCCATGGACAATTCGTGAACTGAATCGGCGGCCGACGCCCTGAAACGCTGCCGCATCTCATCGCGAAGTTCCCGCAAGCGCCGAAAGTACGGCCGGACATCCTCCGGATTCTCGAGATACGGCGGAATTGCCATCAACCCTCGCAACTGCAAACGCGGCAACTGAAGTATCGCTTCGATCAGGATCGGAAGATCCGCTTCGGTCACTCCAAATTTCGAATCCTCAGCCGCCAACTGAACCTCAATCAGGACCGGCAGCTTCGACCCATTGGCCTTGCGGTCTTCGCTCCATGCGCCATCGAGCTTACGCGCGAGCGAAATCGAATCGACAGAATCGATCGCATCGAAGATTTCCGCGGCCCGTCGCGCTTTGTTGCCCTGCAGATGCCCGATCAGGTGAAATGTTGCATCGAGGTCCGCTAGTGTTTCTCGCTTTGAATCGAACTCCTGCACGCGATTCTCTCCGAAGTGGCGCAGTCCAAGTTCATGCGCTACGAGGACGGCTTCCGCAGAAAAAGTTTTGGAAACAGCCACAATCGTGATTTCCTCAGCGCGGCGGCCGGAGCGCTCCGCCGCGCGAGTGATGCGCTCCTGAATGAGCGCGAGGTTGGATTCGAGCGCGCTTTTATCTACGGCCACGGCGCAAATATTAGCACGGCAGCCGGCCAGACCTCGCGAAGCGCCAGCCGCCAGCGTTTGGAGTGGTGTGCTAGACTGATGCCCACGCATGCCTGGACGCGGCAAATTCATCGTTTTGGAAGGAATCGACGGCTCCGGAAAACGAACGCAGCTCGATCTCCTCATCCGCGCGCTCTCCGACCGCGGCGTCCCGACCGAGCAAATTAGCTTCCCGCGCTACGACGGGTTTTTCGGCAGCCTCGTAGCGCGATATCTCAACGGCGATTTTGGAACGCTGGAAGCGGTGGACCCGCATTTCTCCTCGCTGCTCTACGCTGGAGATCGCTTTGAAGCGAAATCCAAGATCGAAGCGGCGCTCGCATCGGGGAAAACGCTCGTGGCGGACCGCTACGTCGCATCCAATCTCGCGCATCAGGGCGCACGCGCTCCGCGCGAAAAGCGGCAGGAATTTATAAGCTGGTTGAAGAAGCTCGAATACGAGATTTATGCGCTACCTGCCGAGGACATCGTAATTTATTTGCGCATTCCCGTAGACGCGGCCCATCAACAAATCGGCGCAAAAGGCGCACGCGACTACACGAAGCTCGCTCGCGACATTCAAGAGTCGAACTTGTCGCACTTGGCAGACGCGTCGGACGTTTACGATTCCCTCGCGAGCGCATCTAACTGGGTGACCATCGAATCATTCGATTCGAAGGCAGGAGCGATGCGCGCGCCCGAGACAATTCATCGCGATGTGCTCGCCGCGATTGAAGCGCGCATTTTGGCATCACGGACAGCGAGCTGACAGCCATGGGCTTCGACAAATTTATTGGCAACGAACGCATCGTCTCCGCGCTTCGCTCGATGCTTGGGCGGGAACGCGTGCCCAGCGCCCTGCTCTTCACGGGTCCGCGAGGCATCGGAAAATTCACGCTGGCCAGAATGTTCGCGCAAGCCTCCAATTGCGAGCGCCTCAAAGATGATTTCTGCGGCGAATGCGACCCTTGCGTCCGCATCGCACGCCTAGCTGATCTAAAACCTTTAATCGAGCGCGGCCTCGCGGAACGCGGCGAGAGCGCGGATGCTTCGACGGTTGAGCGCGTTCCCCTGATTATCGAGACGCAACCGGATGTTTGGGCGATCGTGCCGGACCCTGTTCGGCTGAAAACCCCGGTCGCGCGCCCGATGATTCGTGTCGGCCAGCTTCGCGCGGTTCAGCGCGCCGCTTACTTCAAGCCGCAAGGCCGGCGGCGCGTGTTCATCCTCGACGGCGCCGATACGATGCGTTGGAATGACGCGGACGTCTTCCTCAAGATTCTCGAAGAGCCCCCCGAATCCGCATCGCTAATTCTCATCGCGCCGCGGCCCGATGCGTTGCTCCCGACAATCCGTTCGCGCTGCATTCAGTTCCATTTCGCGCCGGTGGCCGCTGTGCAGATCGAAGAATTCCTCGCGGAGCGCACCCACGAGAAGTCCGCCGACCGCAAATTGGCGGCTCAGCTTGCCGAAGGAAGTCCTGGCGCGGCGCTGGCACTCGATCTGGCGGAATCGGCGCGGCTGCGACGCCAAGTTCTTCGCCTGATTGAGCTCGCGATTACGGGAGAGAACTATCACGATATTTTTGCGGCGACGGCGCAGCTCGCGAAGCAGGAAAAGGAATCGTTTGAAAACATAATCGAGCTGTTCTATAGTCTCGTGACAGACCTGCTTGAGCTTTCCGTAAATTCGAAAAATTCCTTGCTGCGGAACCCAGACCTTCGGCGAGAGCTAGAAGTCCTCGGCAACAAGGTAAATCTCGGATGGGTCAATCGGGCAGTTTCCAGCCTTGACCAGCTGTCGAGCCGCTTACGGCGTAACGTAGGCCGGCAACTCGGTCTCGATGCCGTCACGGTTTCGCTGGGGATCCGCTGAGCGGCAGCGCCGCGCGACCAGCGACGCCGATTTTTTGTAATCCGCTGAAACCAAACTGACGATCCTGGAATCATAACAGTCAACGTTCTGCTCTAAGGAGTTGTCATGGTAAACCGCAAGCTTTTCCGGTCGTCGCTGACTGAGGTGAAGGAACAGTATCCGCAACGCCCCGCCCACGGCCCGCAGCCGCAGCAGCAACCTCCTCGGAAGAAACCAGCTCCTCCCGATCAGACGTTCGCGGAGAACTTTTATTACGTCAAGCAGATGCAGGCGCATACGCCTGTCTCTGTTGTGTTGACCGACGGAGAAGTACTGCGCGGAACCGTTGAATGGTATGACCGCGATTGCATCAAGCTAACGCGCCTCGGTAGTCCCAACCTGATGATCTACAAGCACTCGATTAAATATTTATATAAAGACGGTGACGAAGCCTCCCAAGGCGGGAACGGTAACGGGAACGGACAGGCCTGAAGATAGATCAGCGGCTTGCTGTTCGAGTAGTTGGCTCGATTTGTTAGCAGGGACGAACTGAACGAGAGGACGGTGCTAACGGCGCCGTCTTCTTTTTTGTTTCTCGCCGCGGTGGATCACGGCAAACGTCATCAATGCTTTTCCGACGAGGCGATTCGCGTCGCCGATAACGTCGCAGTCAACCACGCCGAGATTCTTCCCCAACCGAATCACGCGTGCGTGTGCCCGCACTCCCCCGCGCTCCACCGGCTCGAGATAGTTGATCTTCATTTCGACTGTGGCCACGCGAGATCCTTGCGGTAATCTGAAATAGACCGCCAATCCTCCCGCCGTATCCGCCAGCGAAGCCAATACTCCGCCATGAACAACGCCATGCACCTGTAAATGGCGTTTCGCGACTCGCATTCCGATGGCGACGGCTTCCGGCCCTGCTTCGAGTAACACGAACCCGAAGTGACGCGCCGTATTGCTCGTCTTGAGCCGTTCCGCAACGCTACGAACTTCAGACCGTCCAAGTGATTTGCTTCGCTGTCCCATTCCAGTACGCACTTTTCCTTCCCGCCTCATCAGCGCACAGACGCTACGGCGTCCGTCGGCGTTTCCCGTATCAGATCGTCAGAGCCCGAAGGCCCCTGCCTCCGGGACTCAACTCCATTACATCCCGGTCGAGCGATTGGCTTGGCGTTCTCTTAAGCCGCCCGAAAAAGCATCGTTCCTCGTCCCGGAGCGTCTAATGGAGGGCGCGACGAATTCGCCAATCTAGCATCAGCAATCCAGCCCGACAAGCGGCGATGGTAAAGTGAGAGGCCCATGAAAATCGGAATCACATGTTATCCGACATACGGAGGCTCTGGCGTCGTCGCCACCGAGCTCGGAATCGAACTCGCAGCGCGCGGGCACGACGTCCATTTCATCAGCTACGCGATGCCGATCCGCTTACACGGTGCTAGCGAACACATTTTTTTCCATGAAGTCGAGGTCGTCAGCTATCCTCTGTTCGATCATCAGCCGTACACGTTGTCCCTCGCGGTAAAAATGTTCGAAGTGGCCGACGAGGCGCAGCTCGACCTGCTGCACGTTCATTACGCGATTCCGCATTCGGTGAGTGCTTTGCTCGCGCGATCGATGGCCGCGCCGCGCAAGCTTCCTTTTATCACCACACTTCACGGCACGGATATCACCCTCGTTGGAAACGATCGCAGCTACCTCCCGATTACTCGCTTTTCGATCGAGCAAAGCGACGGCGTCACGGCGATTTCGAAGTATTTGAAGGACCGCACGATCAAGGAATTCGAAACGCGCCGCCCCATCGAAGTGATTCCGAACTTCGTGAATTGCGATCTCTATTGCCGCTGCGAGAATTCACCTCTTCGCGCGCAGTGGGCTCCGAATGGCGAACCGATTCTGATGCATCTCTCGAATTTCCGCCCGGTGAAGCGCATCACCGACGTCATCGAAATCTTCGCGCTCGTGCGCGAGAAAATGCCCGCGAAGCTTGTGCTTGTCGGCGACGGCCCGGATCGCGGCGCGGCTGAATATCTGGCCCGCAAGAAGAAACTCTCGCGTGACATCATTTTTCTCGGCAAGCAGGACAACGTGCAAGAGAAGCTCTGCGCTGCCGATCTCTTTCTGCTTCCGAGCGATCTCGAATCGTTCGGACTGGCCGCTCTCGAAGCAATGGCATGCGAGGTTCCGGTGATTGCGTCGGATGTCGGCGGCTTGCCCGAAGTCGTCACGCATGGCGTCGACGGGTATCTCGTTCCGCCGCGCGATGTGGCCGCCGCCGGGAAATATGCGATCGAGATTCTTTCATTGCCGGATCGCGGGCGCGAGATGGGGAAACTTGCCAGGAACAATGCGCGGAACAAATACTGCGCGAACGACATCATTCCGCAGTACGAGGCCTACTACCGCAAGGTGCTCGAATCGAGTGTGGGCGCTTGAGTCCAGCTCGCCCTGGAATTACTGCCCTGGAAGCGGAATCGGTTTCAGCGTCGCGATAATCTGATTGATGTCGGCCTGCCTCAGTTTGGCCCCCGAAGCGGCGCTGCACATGATCAGCATTTTGAATTGACGGTCGTGCTCGTTGAACGCGCGCATCGCGATATTTTGCGAGCGCTCCGGATTCCCGAATTGCAATCCGCGGATTCTGTCGGACTCAAACTGGTAAGTCCCGCCGGGCAATTCCGTGTCCAACGATAATTTCCAGATGAGAAGAGTATTCAGCCGCTCCGCGTCGATCCGCGGCATGAATGGAGAGGCCTGCGAAGGAGATGCGTTGTAGATCGCCGCGAACAGATCAAAATTCGAATCGAAAGGATGATCGCCGAATACCGTGGCGATTCGCTGCTGTTGTTCGGGACTTTCCCCTTTGAACGACTTCAGCACGTCGGCCTGCACTTCAGGCAACTCGATCCGCATCGTTTGCCCCGACGGAAACTTATCTTCGATGTAGTCATCTCCCTGTGTCGTTTTCGCAGGGCCTTTCCACGGCGCTTCGCACTGGTAATTGAAAAATTCAAGATGCGTGGTTTGTCCCGGCGCCGCAGGCGGTGCGGTGATTGTCAGAGGCTGAGCGGTGACGTAAAGCGATGCCTCTCGCGCGCCCCAATGCTTCACGTCGAAGTAAATAAGAGTTTGCAGCCCGTAAAACAGGATGTAGCCGGCAACTCCGATCAGCACGATCACCAATATAATCGCGGTATAACCTTCGCTCGCGTTCTCTTTCTCGTCTGAAGTCATTTGCAGAAATCTCCGTGGTGCTGCGATGCGATTTCCTCGCGCACAGATGCATGGAGGCGGACGCAATCGGGCCGCTCGCCCATCTCGCGAACGAACTCAGAATTTCCTAACGGATGCTTCGAACGAACATCAAATGTGCGTGCGATCACGTTAAGTCGCCGTCGGAAGCGCGGTAACCAGGTCGGGGATCTCAATTTGAATGTGAGTGCCCGCCCCTTCCTGGCTGTGGATGTCCATCCGAAACTGGTCGCCGTAGAGAAGCCGCAAACGCTCGTGAACGTTGCTGATTCCGATGCCCTGCGCGTAAACGCCCGTCAGCCGGTCCTGTGGTATTCCCAATCCATTGTCTTCGACCTCGATGAAAAGACGGCCATCGCTGCGGCGCGTGCGCAGATGAATCTGGCCGCCTTCGAGTTTGGGCGCGAGGCCGTGCTTAATCGCATTTTCGATCATCGGCTGAAGTAACATGCTCGGCACGAAAGCGTCGAGCGTTTCGTCGTCAATTTCCTTGAAAATTTGAAGCTTGTCGCGGCCGAAGCGAACCACTTCAATATCAAGATAGTCGTCAATGAAACTGATCTCATCGCGCAGAGGCACGAACGTCTCGTGCTTCCGCAAAAGCCGGCGCAGGATATTTGAGAGCTTTAGCACAATGACGCGCGCCGTATCTGGATCGTAGCGAACCAACGACGAGACTGTGTTGAGCGTATTGAACAGAAAGTGCGGATTGATTTGACTGGTCAGCGCATCCATGCGCGCGCGAAGCAGAAGCTGCTGATTCTGTTCGAGGTTCATCTCCGTCCGCGTGTTGTTCCAAATTTTGATTGGCATCGCCACGGACATAACCGCGGACAGGATCACGAGCAAAAGATAAGGCCAGCCCGGCGCGTCGAAAGAAAATAGCCATCGCGAAGGTACAGCCCGATCGAGCTCCACCCACCCAAGCTCCAGCAGCGCGCACGTGAAGAGCGGAACCATGGCCCAATTGAATATTCCGCGTTTTAGCAGATCCACAATGGACTTTGGAATGTTGAGAAAGAGAAATGGTCCAAAATGCCAGATGTCTTCTTTGCGCGGCATCGCCTGCCGGATCATTCCTGCAAAAAGCCCAACGAGCGCCGCCATTGGGCTGGAGAGCCATTCGTGATTCCCGAAGGCCGGCAAGCTGATCAACGACCCGCCCAGCAGGCCTACCATTCGCCCACCGAGAAGTCCCATCAGAAATGAGCCCTCGAGCGTCAGATCGAAGAATTTGTACCCGAGCAGCCGCATCAGGACTCCGATTGCGAGCGGCGGCGTCAAAAACAGAAGTAAGAGAACTTTCTGGTCGGAGTCGCGATTCTCGTTGAAAAGAATTCTTCGAAATGTGGAAAACCGCACGAGCAACGCGGCCAGGGACGCGGCCCAGCCGACTTTCAATACGAGCGCAAGAATGAGGTCTTTGCCGGAGGTCAGTAGGTCCATGTCTCTTGCGGATTACGCTCGATGCCACGCGACGCTAACGCATTGTCGGTCAATTCATCGCGCGAAGTAAAGCGCGCGTGGCAAGGCCGATGGGAAATCGCGGCTCCTGCTATAATGCAAAATTCAAATGACAACGCGAAAACAAGCCGGGAAACCACGAATCGTTGCGCGAGCGAAACTGCCAACGCGCTTCGGCAATTTTGAAATTCTCGGTATCGAAGGGCGCGGTCCGTCCGAAACGGCGGTCGCTGTCGTGAAGGGCAACGGCCGAGGCGCTGGCAAGAGCGCGCAATTGGTCAGAATTCACTCCCAATGCCTGACGGGCGACATTCTAGCTTCCGAGCGATGCGATTGCCGCGCTCAGCTCGAGTATTCATTAGCCAAGATCGGAAAATCGCCGCGCGGAATATTGCTCTATCTTCCTCAAGAGGGCCGCGGCATCGGCCTGATGAACAAGTTGAAGGCCTATGAATTACAAGACGCAGGGATGGATACCGTCGAAGCCAACCGCAAGCTGGGATTCGCCGCCGATTCGCGCGATTACCGCTTCTCTGCGGAAATCCTCAAGCTTTTGGGCGCGCGGCGCGTGCGGCTGCTCTCGAACAATCCGGATAAAGTGAAGCAGCTCGAGGACGCGGGAATTCACATCGAGGAGCGAGTGCCCTGCCAGCCACCGACCAGCCCCCGCTCGCGCGCCTACTTACGCACGAAGAAGCACAAACTCGGTCACATACTCGCAGGTCTCTAAGAGATTCCAAGCAAACTAGGTGGCCGTCGCTTCACGCAGGCATGATGCGCTTTCCAGTTCCGTTCGGCATAGCCTCTTCCATGATCCCGTAAAATTCTTCCGGCCACGAGAACTGCCCGCTCCCGGCCGAAAACCCGCCATCAACAACCAGAGTGTGGCCGGTGACGAAACTCGAAGCGTCCGAAGCAAGGAAAAGCAGCGGCCCCGCAAGCTCTTCTGGATTACCCAACCGACCCAATGCGGCCCCCGCAGAGAGTCGAGCGGTCATAGAGCCCATAGCGAACAGTGGCTTCGTCAGTTCGCTGGGGAACCAGCCCGGAGCGATTGCATTCACGCGAACGCGGCGGTCTCCCCAGCTGCACGCGAGGTTCTTGGTGAGATTAATCACCGCGGCCTTCGTCGCCTGATAGGCCGGCGCAGCGTCTCGCCAGCCAGCCATTCCGGCAATCGACGCGATATTGATAATCGAGCCGCCCTTGCCTTCGCGCAGCATGGCGGCGCCAAATTCTCGGCAACAATACCAAAGACCCAAAAGATTAATTCGCACCGTCTGCTCGAATAATTCATCCGGGATCATCTCCGGCATCGCGCCAGCCTCTGCTGCGACACCGGCGTTGTTCACCAGAATATCCACTCGGCCGAATTTTGCGAGAATGGCCGCAGCCATCCTCGCGACCTGCGCGGGATCGCCAACGTCGCAAGTAAATACAACTGTATTGCCGCCTTGCTTCTCGATCTTTTCCGCCACCTGCTGTAGCTTCTCAGCGCTGCGAGCGACGAGCGCCACTGTAGCCCCCGCACCCGCCAGCGTCTCCGCCATCGTCACTCCCAGACCATAAGAAGCGCCTGTCACGACGGCAGTTTTCCCCGTGAGATCCAACATCGAAGCATGATTGTTCATCGGCAGATTTCCTTCCGCGCGGATTGTACGTGAAATTCGCCCGGACATCGTCGCCCGGCGCCTACAACGACGCGCATTCTATAACAGCGAACCTCGTCGATTGTGGATGTTCCTACATTCGCGGGCCGGATGCCCGCACCACGAATGCGGGCGCAGTATGACGGTTTACGATGGCGTCGCGCGCGATGACACCGATGCGGCGACGGTTTCGTAGGGCTGGCCGGAAGGCCGGCCGTTTTAGCAACTAGGACCTCAGGAGGCGTCGGTACGCAGACGGGCCCGGCGCCCAATAATTAAGCATCGCGGCAACCGTGCTATAACAACTGCGAACGAAGGGAGCAAACCGCATGGCTCACGTAATTCGGCAGACTGTCACGCTCACAATGCCAGCAACAGAACTTTACGAGACATTTCTCGATTCGCAGAAACATACGGCAGTCACCGGGATGCCGGCGGAGGTGAATCGCGAGGTCGGCGGTAGCTTCTCTGCGTTCGGTGGCCAGATTCGCGGCAAGACTTTGGCGTTCGTGCCGAATCGGATGATCGTGCAAGCCTGGCGGGCAAGCCACTGGAAGAACGAGGATCCCGATTCAATTCTGATTCTGATCTTCAGCAAAGCGAAGGCCGGCGGAACGATTGACTTGACCCACGTCAACGTGCCGAAGTACGACCGCAAAGGTGTGACGAACGGTTGGCCATCCTACTATTGGAATCCCTGGAAAGCCTATCTGGCAAAGAAGAAATAGGTGGGCAAGTAGGCTGCCTTGAGACGCGCGTATCGGCGCCAGTTGAGAAATCTAAACTAGTGGCGACGCTCGCAACGCCTAGCCGCCGCCAACGAGCTGGACGATTTCGTATGAATCGCCCATAACAACCATCGTCTCGTTCCACTGCGTGTGAGGCAGCACGTCGCGATTGCGCTCGACGGCAACTCGGCCGACGCTGAGTCCAAGATGCACAAGCAGCGACGCGACCGACATCCCGTCCGGCACTTCACGCCGCTCGCCATTGACCGTGATCATCATTGCTCAGGCGCCGGCGCCCTCGGCTTTGCTCTCAAGTTAAATCGAATCTCGTCTTCACCGGCCGGAGCGACGGCGCGAATCACGAGAGCCGTCCCGCCGATCCCCGCACCCGGCCACGGAAATCTGATTTGCGCACGGCCGGCCGAATCCGTCTCCGCGTGGTGGGTTTGCGGCGGCGTAGCGCCATCGAAACTGGCTTCCACCCCCGCGCCTGATATAGGAGCCGCGCCATCACCTCGACCTCGAACTTCGACTTGCAGATCGGCGTGGCCCGCCGACCTCCAAGATCTTGCATTCAGCAGCGTCACCGAAATTCCGCCCGCCAAATTCGCTGCAGGCACTTTATGCGATGCCGCTACATCATCAAACGCAATAGAGCCTGCGCGAAGCGACTCAATAACGCCCCGGTGCTGCTCCTCCACCTGCTCGCCCGACGGCCCATCCGGCCGTGCGTATGGCGACGAATGCCGATGAACTACTCGCCCCTCGACATAGACCGCCGTATCAATCTTCGCGTGCAGAGAACCGCGATCTTCCGTCTGAACGTGAAACAGGCGGTCGCCAACTCGAACATTCGTATTAAATCCCCGGCTCAACAGCCCTCTCCGCTCGCACCCACGCCTCGAATTCCTTCATCCATCATGCCAAATTATTCTTAGATCGCCATTTGACCGCTATGCGCCTGCGCCGTTATTATAACAGCGCGCGAAACATGGACAGCAATCTCCTCGACGCTTACGGCCCCTTGTTGCTGATGTTGATCGCGTCCATGGGCATTTCTGGGGCGATTCTCACGGTTTCGGTGCTTGTGGGCAGGCGCCGCCAATCGCGCGCCAAGGATCAGCCTTACGAGTGCGGCATTCGCCCCACGGGAGACGCGCGCGAGCCGTTCTCGGTCCAATTCTATCTCGTCGCCCTCGTCTTCATCCTGTTCGACATCGAGGCCATCTTTCTGTACCCCTGGGCTCTCGTGTACCGCGAGCTGCACCTCTTTGGTTTCGTCGAGATGCTGCTCTACATTATAATTTTGCTGGCCGGTTATATTTACCTCTGGAAGAAGGGCGCGCTCGACTGGAACCACTAAGCGCGCTCTCCGGAAACGAAACCATAGTGGATACGGCGGAATCGCAAAAGGATTCGTTTATCCGCAGGCTGCGGGAGTGGGACGCCCAGGCTGTCTCCGAAGTCATTGAATTTCGGGGAGAAACGACTGTTGTGGTCCCGCCCGAGCACCTTCAACGAGCCGCCGAATTTCTTGCGAACGATCCTGCGCTGCAATTCACATTTCTTTCCGACATTACAGCCGTGGACAAGTTCCCTCTCGAGCCGCGCTTCGAACTGAATTATCACTTGCTGTCGCTCGAGCACCGCGCGCGAATCCGCATTAAGGTGCGGGCGTCGGGCAACGATCCCGTCGTCCCGTCCGTAACCTCAATTTGGCCGGCTGCTAACTGGCACGAGCGCGAGGCCTTCGACCTGATGGGCGTGCGTTTCGACGGACACCCGGACCTGGTGCGAATTCTCATGCCCGACGATTGGGAAGGTCATCCGCTGCGCAAAGATTATCCCGTCGAGGGATATCGCTGATGACGACCATCGAAACACCGGCGGGCGCTGCGCAGACGATGGTCCTGAACATGGGCCCCCAGCACCCGTCGACGCACGGTGTTCTGCGAATCGTTCTCGAACTCGATGGCGAAATCGTCGTGAGCGCGCGCCCACACATCGGCTACCTGCACACCGGCATTGAGAAAAACTGCGAAGCAAAAACATATTCTCAAGCGATAACACTCACTGACCGGCTGGACTATCTCGCGCCGCTGTCCAACAATCTTTGTTACTGCCTGGCTGTCGAAAAAATCCTCGGCCTCGACATTCCCAAACGCGCGCAATACATCCGCGTTCTGCTCACGGAACTGACGCGTGTTGCTTCGCATCTCGTCTGGCTGGGCACGCACGCCATCGACCTCGGTGCGATGTCCGTCTTCCTCTACTGCTTCCGCGAGCGCGAAGAAATCATGAGGATTTTCGAACTGGTCAGCGGCCAGCGCATGATGACGAGCTATTTCCGCATTGGCGGGCTGGCGCTCGAACCGCCGCCGGGCTGGCTCGATCGCATCGCGCGATTCATGGACGTCTTCCCCAGCCGCGTGGACGAATACGAAACTCTGCTCACTCAGAATCGTATATGGCTCGCGCGAACCAAAGGCGTCGGCGTGCTGAGCCGTGAGGACGCGATCGCGCTTGGCGTTTCAGGCCCCACTCTTCGCGGCAGTGGCGTCGCTTACGACGTCCGCAAAATGTTCCCCTATTCGAGTTACGAAGATTTCGATTTCAACGTGCCGGTCGAGACCGCTGGCGATTGTTACGCGCGTTATCTCGTCCGCGTGGCAGAAATCCGCGAGAGCATCAAAATTATCCTGCAAGCGATGAAGGTCGTTCCCGCCACGGGCCCGATTCGCACCGAGGCGCCGGGCATCGTGCCGCCATCGCGCGAGGAAATGAAAACCTCGATCGAAGGGCTTATCTATCATTTCAAGATTTATACGGAAGGTTTCGCGCCGCCGCCGGGAGAAGTCTATCAAGCCATCGAATCGCCGCGTGGCGAACTCGGCTTCTTCGTTGCCAGCGATGGCTCGCCGAAGCCTTACCGCGTGAAAGTCCGCGCGCCTTCTTTCGTCAACTTGCAAGCTGTTCGAAAGCTCGTCGAAGGACGATTGATCGCCGACGTCGTCACTTGCATCGGCACCACTGATATCGTCCTTGGCGAGGTCGACCGATGACACCGGCGGAAAATAACGGCAGAGTGCAGCTCCCGCCGCAGTTGGAAACCAAATTTGCGGAATTGTTGGGGCGTTATCCGGTGAAGCGCTCTGCGCTCATCCCGATGATGCTCTACGCGCAGGATTACTACGGCTATCTCGGCGACGAAATCCTCGGCGAAATCGCAATTCGCCTCGATCTCAACATCGTCCAGGTTACCGAAACGCTTTCCTATTACTCGATGCTGCGGCGCAAGGCCGCCGGGAAATATCACATTCAGGTCTGCACGAATGTTTCGTGCATGCTGCGCGGCGGCAACGAAATTTACGCGCACCTCCAGAAGCGCCTAGAAATTGGGAATAAGGAAACCACTTCGACGGGAACGTTTTCGCTCGAAGAAGTCGAATGCATGGGAGCCTGCACCGGCGCCCCGGCCATCCAGGTGAATTACGATTTCTACGAAAACCTGACACCCGAACGCGTCGACCGGCTGCTCGAAGAACTGCAAACCGGATTGAAGCCCACGCCGGTGGCATGCACTTCCGGTTCAATCCACGAGCGGCTCGAGCTAGAGAAGCCCGTAATCAGCCGTCGCTTCGGAATTCCGAATTCCCGCACGATTGAGGTCTACCGCCAGAACGACGGCTACAAAGCGCTCGAAAAAGCTGTCAAAGAAATGACGCCGGAGCAAGTAATCGACGAAGTGAAGAAATCCAATCTCCGCGGTCGCGGCGGCGCCGGCTTTCCAACCGGAATGAAGTGGAGCTTCGTCCCCAAAGATATCCCGAAGCCAAAGTACGTTATCTGCAACGCGGACGAGAGCGAGCCCGGCACCTGCAAAGATCGCCCGTTGATGGAGCACGATCCACATCAGTTGATCGAGGGCTTGACGATTGCCGGCCGCGCGATTGGTTCGCAGCGCGGTTACATCTACATTCGCGGCGAATATCGCTACGTCCTGGATATCGTTGACGCGGCCATCGCTGAAGCCTACGCCGCCGGATACCTCGGCAAAAACATTCTCGGTAGCGATTTTTCTTTCGATGTCTGCACGCACACAGGTGCGGGCGCATACGAATGCGGCGAGGAATCGGCACTGATGGAATCGCTCGAGGGAAAGCGCGGGTATCCGCGCATCAAGCCGCCGTTTCCTGCCGTCGTCGGTCTTTACGGATGCCCGACCATCATTAACAACGTTGAATCGCTCAGCGCCGTGCCTTCGATCATTCTGCGCGGCGGCGAGTGGTACGCAAATCTCGGAACGCCGAAAAACGGCGGTACGCGCATGCTCTGTATCTCGGGCCACGTGAATCGCCCCGGCATTTACGAAGTGCCGCTCGGGATGAACATGCGCTTGGCAATCGATGAATTGGGCGGCGGCGTTCGCGGCGGCAAGAAGGTCAAGGCCGTGATTCCGGGCGGAAGTTCCTGCCCATTATTAAAGGCCGATGAAATTGATATCCCGATGGATTACGATTCGCTCGCCAAGGCGGGCTCGATGCTTGGCTCGGGCGCGATGATCGTCATCGACGAGGACACCTGCATGGTGGATGTGGCGCGCCGCATCATGCACTTCTACGCGCACGAATCCTGCGGCTGGTGTATTCCGTGCCGCGAAGGCACGGCGTGGCTACGCAAAGCTCTCGACCGGTTCCACGAGGGCGGCGGAACGCCGGAAGATATTCCTCTCATCGGCGAGCTGGCGCAGAACATGCTCGGCCGCACGTTCTGCCCGCTTGGTGACGCCGCGGCGATGCCGACCATCAGCATCGTCAAGAAGTGGCAGCAGGAATTTGAAGATCATCTCCGCGGCAAATGCGCCTACATGTCGGCGGCGGAGATTCTCGCAATGGCGCGTTAACACGGATCGTTAGCTCTCTAGGGTCAGGGGCTCTCGCAATCAATGGCTGAACAGAAACAAATCAACTTTTCATTGAACGGCAGCAAAGTTACCGTTCCCGCCGGCACTCTTGTGATCGAGGCCGCGAAGCGAATGGAGACCGAGGTCCCTTCGTTCTGTTATTACAAGGGGCTCTCGTTGCAGGCCGCCTGTCGAATGTGCCTGGTCGAAGTCGAGAAGATGCCGAAACTGCAGACGGCATGCACGCTCGTCGCTACGGAAGGCATGGTCGTCAAGACGGATACCGAGCAAGTCCACAAAGCCCGCAAAGACATGCTCGAATTTCTGCTTTCGAATCATCCGCTCGATTGCCCGGTCTGTGACAAGGGCGGCGAGTGCGAACTTCAGGACATGACCTTTCGCTACGGCCTCGACCACAGCCGGTTCGCCGAAGAAAAGCTGCACTATCCCGAAGAAAAGTGGTCGCCGCTCGTCTATTACGACGCCCCGCGCTGCATTCTCTGTTTCCGCTGCGTGCGCGTCTGCGACGAGGGCATGGATGTGAAAGCGCTCGGCGTAGGCGAGCGTGGCGTTCACTCCGCGATTTTGCCGAATTCTTCCGGCGCGCTCGCCTGTGAAGAGTGCGGCGCTTGCATTGATATCTGCCCCGTTGGCGCGTTGACAAGCGGCACGTACCGCTATCAGACGCGGCCGTGGGAAATGACGTACGTCCCGAATCCCTGCGCGCATTGCTCGAACGGCTGCAAGACCACGCTCAGCGTGCGCAACAACGAAATCCTCCGCGCGAATAATCGAGATCAGTCCGGAATCAATGGCGAATTCCTCTGCGCCAAAGGGCGTTTTGGCTTTGGCTTCACGCACCATGCCGAGCGGATCCGCCAACCGCTCATTCGCCGCAATGGCAAACTCGAGCCCGCAAGTTGGGAAGACGCATTCGAGGAAATTACGCGACGGCTGAAACAAGTCCACGAAAAACACGACGGGTCTTCAATCGGCGTGATTGGCTCGAACCACACGACCAACGAAGAAAATTATCTTTTAAGCCGCTTCGCTCGCTTGAATCTGGGTACGAACAATCTCGATCACCATCGCACGGCCGACTACGCCGGCCTCGCCGCCGCGCTAGGCCCGAATGCCTCAACTTCACTCGCGACGATGGCCGACGTGTATGAGGCCAACACCGTCGTCGTGATCGGCAATGATCCGACTCAACAAAATCCTCTCGTTGCATGGCAGATTCGAACTGGTATCCGCCATCACAACGCCAAGCTCTACCTAATCAATTCCCAGCCGTCGAAGCTCGAACGCAAGGCGACCCAGTTCATTCAAGTCGCCGCCGGCGCCGAATCCGCCGCCGTCCACTGGCTCGCGACCGACGAGGGCGGCCTCGTCGCGGAAACGTCGGAGCAGCTCGCAAAATTGAAAAGTGCTCTCGAAAGCTCGAGCGACGTCGTAATCGTCTTCGGCGCGCCGCTCGCGGGCGCAGCACTTCGCGATCTCGTCGCTTTTGGCTCAACGCTACCCGGCCGCACGCGCTACATGGCGCTCGGCGATTACGCAAATTCGCGCGGCGCCGCCGATTTCGGCGTGCTACCCGATCGCCTGCCGGGCTACGCATCACTCGCCGACGACGCCGAACGAGCCCGCTTCAGCAAGCTCTGGGGCGCGGAAATTCCATCCGTGCCCGGCCTCAACGCCCGTCAAATGATGGAAGCCGCTCTTGCCGGCAAATTGCGCGCCCTCTACGTCGTCGGCGCAAATCCCGTAAAAACTTTCGCCGCGGCAGCAACAGCGAAATCCGGTGCCGATCGCCTCGGCAGCCTCGAACTGCTAGTCGTTCACGATCTCT
>JBAPOP010000012.1:0-115484 GCA_049279675.1 Candidatus Acidiferrales bacterium | reverse complement strand
CGCCAAAAGCGCTCTGGTTATGAATGTCAAAGCGCTTGGAAAGGACAGCGACGTTGTGGCCGCGAATCTCAATCTCCTCGCGTTGCTCGATGAAGATCAGAACCGTTACCCCGACGCGGAAGCTTTTATGAAACGCTCAGTTGAGATCACCGCGAAGGATTTTGGGACCGACAGTGCGAATTACGCTTCCAGCCTCAACAATCTCGCCGTCATCTATCGCCGCGAGGGACGTTATGCCGACGCGGAATCTCTCTACAAGCAATCTCTCGCCATCAACGAAAAAGTGCTCGTGCCGCAACATCCAGCTCTCGCGTCCAATCTACTCAATCTCGCGGCGCTCTACCAGGCGCAGGATCGTTATTCAGATGCAGCTCCCTATTTCGATCGCGGGCTGGAGCTGATTCACCACCGCTTCCAGTACGGATTCGCGTACATGAGCGAGAAAGACCGGCTTCAGTTCCTCGCCACCGAGCAGAATCTTTTTCCTGGTTACTTTAGCTTTTCGATTGCGAACCGCGAACGCGATCCGGCCGTCGCGGGAAAGATGTACGACGTAGTTCTGTGGGAAAAAGGCCTCGTTGGAACGAGTGTCTCGGCTCTTCGCGCGCAAGTCGCGGCCAGCGGCGATCCCACGGCAATCCAGCTGTTTGACCAGCTCACCGAGAAGAAGAGCGAATCCTCGCAACTGGCGACCTCGCGTCCGCAGGGTTGGGCCGGTGCTCAGGCCAAGCTAGACGCTGAAGCCAACGAACTCGAACAGCAGTTGGCCCGGCGAGTGAACAAGGTGGGCGAGCGGAAGGCTCTGGCGAGTGCGACCTGGAAGGACGTGCAAAAGGCACTCAAGCCCGACGATGCCGCCGTCGAATTCGTCCGTTACCGGTATGACGACGGCAAGAATTGGACAAATTCGTTTTACTATGCCGCGCTCGTCGTCACGCCGCGAGCCGCCCTGCCGAGCTTGATTCTTCTCGGCGACGCACAAAAACTGGAATCGGCACCGCTCGCCAGTTATCGCACGCACGTCGCGCTTACTCGCGGCGTTTCTGCCGAAGAAACGCTGGAAGAGAAAGCCGCGGAAGGCGCCGCCGGCACGAGCGCGGCGTATGACGCGTTCTGGAAGCCGCTCGAAGCGGCGCTCGGAAATTCCAAGCGCGTTTACATTTCGCCCGACGGGATCTTGAATCAAATTCCTCTCGGTCTTCTCGCGGACGGCTCCGGCAAGCTCCTGCTCGAAAAATTTGATCTGCGCCTTGTGAACAGCACGAACGACGTCCTGCGCGCACCTCAGTCTGCGAAATCAAAGGTCGCGGTCGTTCTGGGTAATCCTAAGTTCGATCTCACCGAGGCGGAACAGCGCACTGCTGTCGAAAAAATCACTGGCACTAAATCAAGTCCACAGCTTGGTTCGGCCGACGGCGCTTCGGTCGCGGCGACGGCGTTGCCGCGCTCCCGCGACATTCGCGGCGAACCGCTCAAGCCGCTTCCGGGCACGCAAACCGAAGTCGATGCCGTCGGAGCGCAGCTAAGGGCCGCGGGATGGGAGGTGGATTCTTACACGCGCGAGAGCGCCCTCGAAGAAGTCGTCGATCGGATGCAGAGCCCGCGCATCGTCCATATCGCAACGCACGGCTTCTTTCTGTCCGACCAGGAAATCGCGCATGATCCCGATCTCAATAGCGCGCGATCCGTTGCCCACGAAGATCCGATGCTACGCTCCGGCCTGTTTTTCACCGGCGCCGATCGCGCGGAATCAGGCGCCCCTCCGTCCTCGGGACTGGAAGACGGCGTCCTCACAGCTTACGAAGCCGCGCAACTCAATCTTCAAGGCACCGAGCTCGTCGTTCTCAGTGCGTGCGAAACTGGACTCGGCAAGCAGAGCAACAGCGAAGGCGTTTTTGGGTTGCGCCGCGGCCTGCAGGAAGCCGGCGTTGATTCCATCTTAATGAGCATGTGGTCTGTGCCCGACCGCGAAACGCAGGAACTGATGACGCTCTTTTATAAGGGTTGGCTCGGCGGCCTCGACAAGCACCAAGCTATGCGCCAGGCGCAACTCAAAGAGCGCGAGGTCGTTCGTCAGCGTTACGGCAATGATCTCCCGTTCTACTGGGGCGCCTTCGTCCTCGTCGGCCGCTGATCAGTCGCCCGGCTGGGTGGCCAGAGCGTAGGGGCTCGCCGCGCGGTATCGCTCTTAGAATTCTTCACGTGTGCAGACGGACTTGATGTCAGCGCTGGAATTTCCTATACCTCAAGGCTGCGACAAAGTTCCCGCCCCGGCTGCGAGCCTCAAATTCTCGCCACGCGTAGCCAGGTTACCCCGGGTGCTCACATATGGCCGCGGCTGTCTAAGATACCAATCGTTAGGGCTACTGCAGAAATTAATGCGAACGTGGTGAATATAATCCCGCCGACAATCGAGTTCACATTTGCGCGATAGATATCGTCACCCAGAATGTCATATATCGACATCCACACGATCGAGCAGGCTGCTAGGATAAATAGCCACACGAGTAGAATTTGCCATCTTTTTCGTAATCGTTTCTTTTTTCTTTTTTTGCTACCCGCAACACTGACATGCATCGGCAAAGACATGAGACGACATGTCCTTTCTGAGGCTTTGACGGCTCGCCGCTTCCGCCCCCGTTAACGGCGAGTGTGCTGGGCGCGATACAGTCCACTACCAAACCACTGCAGGCTGGGTGACTACGCTATTACCGACAATATTCGAAGCTTCCGTTCGCGATCAAGTTGGCTGAGCTTTCAAAGTGCAGAAAATTTAGATTTTGACAACTGAAAGCAACGGAAATGCGCGATGCATTCAGGATCGTATCCAGGGCTGGTTTTTCAGATCCTGACCCCCAACTCGCGAATCGTACGCTTCTCAAGCCCTCGATTCAACTTTTTTGCGAGCAAAGTGGAAAGTAGCGAGAGCCGAAGAGTTAAGAGATCTAGTTCTAGCTCGTGCCACGCCAGTCGGCTACCCGCGGAAACGGCATCTCCTCGACTGGCTGCTCAGAAGTGGAAACGACTCTTGAACCCGTTCGAGCCTCGGTCGGTGCGAACACGCGCCCTACGACTCTTCGGGCGAGAGAGCGGGGCAATCACTGTCTGAACTTGACGCGCGAGAACAGCGGGCGTATGTTTTGCGCGCAAAGATGGGATTGGAGCCAGAATTTCGGCTCGCGCCTTTTGGCATCACGATTCACTCGGACCACTTCAAAGGAGAGCGCACATGTCACACTATCTCACCCAAGTCTCTTACACGTCGGATGCATGGTCGGCCCTCGTCAAAAATCCTGTCAACAGGATCGATCAGATTCGCCCGGCAGTCGAAAAGCTTGGCGGCAAGATCATCAGCGGCTTTATGGCATTCGGTGACTACGACGTCGTATTGATCACCGATTTGCCCACGAACACCGATGCTGCCGCTATCGCCATCGCAGCGGCAGCCGGAGGATCAGTGCGATCGATCAAGACGACGCCGCTCCTCACCTCCCAAGAGGCGATGGAGGCAATGAAAAAGGCTCAGGGAATCGGATATCGCGCCGTCGGCGCATAGGCAGCAGAGCGCGGCCTCCCCTCCAGCATTGTTTATTGGTGTGCCCGTGAGAGGGCGCGGTTAGAAAAAGCGCGAGAATCGGCTCGGGGAATGCGGAATTTTGCTTAAGGAGGCTGCGTGTCTTCCGACTCTCCATCCAAACTGATTATCCGGCCTGAGATGCTCGATGATTCCGTCGTGTTCCACTGCTCGGGCCGGCTGACGCTTGAATATTCCGCTGAGCTAAAGGACGCAGTCACCGCAGTAATGCCGCACAAGCGTTCCGTCACGATCGAACTTGGCGAAGTTTCGCACATGGACAGCTCGGGGCTCGGCGCGATCGTAGCGCTCTACGTATCAGCGAAGCGGGAAAATTGCGAATTTCGACTGCTGAACTACAATCCCGCCATCCGCAAACTCTTCGCGCTTTCGAATCTGCTCTCGCTTTTTGAAGCTTACGGAAGAGCTGGGACCAGAATGACGTAAGTATCGGCCGCGCCGTAGACGCATAGCTAGAGCATGTGCGTGCGTCCGCGCCTTAGAGTTCCGCCAGCGCGCGATGGACAAGATGAACGGCGATCGCTCCTTCGCCCACCGCCGATGCCACCCGCTTCACATTCCCGGAACGGGCATCGCCGACTGCAAACACGCCGGGGAGGCTCGTTTCCAGCATCTGCGGCGAACGCGTAAGCTTCCATGTCTGAGACGCAGCGCCATCCAGATCTCGCCCCGTCAGAATGAATCCTTTGTTGTCGAGAGCGAGGCAGCCCTTGAGCCATTCGGTCCGAGGCGATGCTCCGGCCATGATGAATACGTGACGAATGTCGTGCGTGGAAGTATTACCGCTCGACTTGTCGTGCCACTTGACGCGCTCAAGATGGGTGTCGCCTTCGAGGCCGACGATCTCCGTTTTGAAGTGAAGCTCGATGCCGGGATTCTGGTCGATTCTCTGAATCAGGTAACGCGACATGCTGTTCGATAAGTTGCCCGAGCGCACCAGCATGTGCACCTTGCGCGCCGTCTGAGAAAGAAAAACCGCAGCTTGCCCGGCCGAGTTCCCTCCTCCCACAACGATGAGATCCTCTGCCTCGCATAATTGCGATTCCATGTAGGTCGCGCCGTAGTAGATCCCTCGTCCTTCGAACTGCACCAGATTCGCTATCGGCGGCTTGTTATATTGAGCTCCGGTAGCAATCACGACGGAGCGGGCGGCGATCTTGTTGCCGTTGTCCAGAACGACCTTGTACGGACGCCTCGCGCAATCCAGCCGCTCAACGCTGTGCGCCACCATCATCTTGGCGCCGAATTTTTCCGTTTGAGCAATCGCGCGCGCCGCCAGTTCCTGACCGGAGAGTCCCGTGGGGAAACCCAGGTAATTTTCAATCTTCGAGCTCGATCCGGCCTGCCCGCCGGGTGACGCTTCCTCAATCACGAGCACATCCAAACCTTCCGATGCTGCGTAAACAGCTGCTGCAAGGCCGGAGGGTCCCGCACCTACAATAATCAAATCGCGGATCAGAGACTCATCGACCGGGCTGTTCAGCCCAATGCTATCGGCCACTTCCTGCATGGAAGGATTCCGCAAGACGAAACGGGCGTTGCAAACGACGACCACTGGAATCTGCTCCGGTTTCACTTCGAAGCGATCGAGAAGCTCCTGCGAAGTTTCGTCTACATCGAGGTCGACATACGTGAACGGATGTTCGTTCCGCGTCAGAAACTCGCGGAGACGTAGTGTGTTGGCCGAGTGGCGCGAACCCAAAAGGATGACATTTCCCTGGCCTCGATTGACGAGTTCCAATCTGCGCAGGATAAAAGCCCTCATGAAAATCTCGCTTAGTTCGGCGTCCTTTGCTACAAGCGACCTTAATCCATCCGCGCTCAGTTCTAGAAACTCACCGGGCGCGGTGACGCGGCCGCGTACGAGAGAACGCCTGCCGGAAATCATGGTCATCTCGCCGGTGAATCCGCCCGGTCCGTGCTTTGCGATCGGTGTTTCGCCTTTTAGACCCGGTTGCACAATTTCCATGCTCCCCGATAGCAAAACAAAAAACGGTACGCTCTTGTCGCCCGGCTCAAAAAGTATTTCGCTCTTCTCGACGCGGCGTAGCTTGCTGCCGGAGCGTACGCGATCGATCTGAGCCGCAGTGAGGACTGGAAATGCCTGGGTGCGAGCCTCTAGTGCACTGGGTGTTGGTTGAGAAGACACTTTCCCCCCTTTCAGACAACAGGTGTCGCACATATTAGAGCATGTTCGCAGTCTTTCAGATTCAAGAACGGAGTTCGCTTCACCGGCGCACGATCTGACGGCGCGAGGTGCGTATTCACCAGGTGCGGAGATGCCGGCTAGCGGCAGTTTTTCGGAGGAACGCACGCTCACGAGATAAACGCGCCGGCGTCAAATTACGTAGTTCGGGTGCGCGGATTCGCGACCTGCTAGAATCTTCCGCGAAAACCAGGAGGACGACGAATGAAACATTACGCAGCAATCGCGATCGTTGCGCTTGCACTACTGATGGGAATTTCCGCTCGGGCTCGCGCGCAAGCTCAAGCACCTCAAGCCCCGCCACAGGCTACTCCCGCTCCGCAGGCCACCGCATCGACGCCGCCGGTAGCTCAAGTTAAAGATGTCGACTCGATCGAGCACATCATGGCTGCCATTTACGATGTAATCTCCGGTCCCGCTGGGCCGCGCGACTGGGATCGCTTCCGTTCGCTTTTCTACACCGGCGCGAGGCTCATCCCGAGCTGGCGCGACGATAAGGGAAACATCAACACTCGCGACATGAGCGCCGAGGATTACGCCAAACGAG
Organism: Candidatus Acidiferrales bacterium; assembly: GCA_049279675.1. Taxonomy (GTDB): domain Bacteria; phylum Acidobacteriota; class Terriglobia; order Acidiferrales; family UBA7541; genus Palsa-147. Next base: position 109,136 of record JBAPOP010000012.1, on the reverse strand, counting down.
CCGCGCCTGCTTTCGCGAAGGAAGCGTTCTTCGAGAACTCCATCGCGAACCGCGTGGAGTCGTGGGATCACATGGCCGAAGTTTGGAGCACGTACGAATCGCGGCACGCAAAGGGCGAAAAGCCGTTTGCACGCGGAGTGAACAGCTTTCAACTATATTTCGATGGGACGCGCTGGTGGTTCGTCACGATTTATTGGGAAGACGAGTCGCCTGGACACCCGCTTCCGGAGAAGTACATGATGGACAGCAAGTAGCTATCGGAATTGGACCTGGGCCCGCGCGAGCTGTCAGCCCGCAGCCTGAAGCTCCGCAATCCAGCGCTCGAGAATTTTTCGCTGCGCATCCGGTGTCTTGACGAAGAGAATGCCCAGGCCCATCCCAGGATGGTTGTAGACGACGCGAGCGTCGGTCTCAAACACGCCGCTATCCTTCGAGATTCTCAGGTGAAGATCGGAGCCTTCCGGCAGCGGGTTGAGAAAATCCAGATAGCAGCCTTCCAGGCTCAATTCGGACACGCGGGACTTGAACTCGGTTTCCGTTTTAAGATCCGTCACGCGAGCCTCAGCAATAATTGGGTACCGCGGCGATCTTCGACGGTCCTTCGGATCAGTGCTAACCGGCGGAACTGCACTTCCGCCGTAGGTGTTGGAGGGGTCAGAAACCATCTTGAGCATCACCTCATTAAAGTTGCAGTGCGGTCACGCGAGTTGGGCAAGATTGCCGAGCCATCGCGTAACGAGAAGGCGACCGTAGCTCACGCCTAGGTGGGCCGCGATCCCGTCTCAGTCCATCTCAGAGCTAACAACCAGGGCCGCCGCCTTTCGGCCAAACGAATTCAATAGATTGCAATCAGTGCTTCGAGCCTTACTGCGACGAAGGCGTAAGAATCGTGCGTCCACGATTTCGACCGCGGTTATCCGCCGACGCCGCCTTCAAAAGACTTCCAATTTGCACGAGCAACTTGCGGAGCCGCGCGCGCTCCTCAAGATCCATGTCAACAACTTCGAACGCACGCGCGTGCATGTTCGCATCGCGAACGATGGCCTGGGCGCGAACCGGCTTTGAATCGGCGCTCATGCGAAGCGCGACGACGGTGCCGGGATGCAGCGCCTGATCGCTCACAGCCACGCCGCCGCCGAGATTCATCTCCGGGATTTCGATGTCGCAATTTTCCTTCAGGTTCATCGTTTCGGCGGACATGGGCCGATCGAGTCGCATGCGCGCGTATCGCCGTTGCCGCATGACTGTGGGATTCAACTCGATATCCAGTGGCTGGATGGCGAGTTCTGCTACGCTAAGGCCGCTCTTGGGCAGGAAGTGCTTCGCCCATTCCGGATCAATCTTTTCGAGCGCTTGGGCGGCCACGATGCGCAATTCACTCGGAAACGTCCAGCGCCAAACCTGTTTACCTTCCACGATGCGCCGTAGAAGCTTCTCGCAGCCAGGAGTGCGGAGGCGTCCCAGAGCTTCGATGGCTTTGAGCTGTAAAAACGCAGTCGCGCCCTGAGGCAGATCGCCTTCGGCGATACGAATCAGCCGCTGATTTGCATCCTGCTCTCCAGCCAAGCCGATTTCATCGAGCGCGAGCGGCTGGACGAGAGGATCGAGAGAATCAAAGATGCCGAGGAGTAGATGCCCGCGTTCGGGAGCGCCGCTTGCCGCGAGCTGGCGCACCACGCGATCGTGCGAAGAACGTTTCCATTCGGTCAGGCGGCCGGGCAGATGTGCCTCAAGCGCCGCAAGATCAAGCCTTGAAAGCATGGCGATAACGTCCACCGCTTGCTGTGCCGGTGCGGTGAGTAGCGTCTGGCGGAGATGCGTGACGGCATCGGGTCCCAACGCCGACATCGCCTCGAGCAGCAGATCCGCATCCTGACGGAAGCCTGTGCGGCTGAACCGTTGCGCGATTGTTTCCGCCGCCGGGCCGGGAATCCTGCGTAAGAACGCTATGAGGCCGACCGGAATTTTGTCGCCCTTTACCGCATCGTCAACGAACTCGGCTAGCCGGGAGTCGACACCGAGGCGCGGGCGAAGATTCTTGGCGACGGCCGGACGGTCGTTCTCGATGTAATCGACCATCTCGATGGCGCGCTGCATGCCCGTATACGAGCGACGCTGCCCCGCTTCTTGCGCGAGGCGTACAAAAGCGGCGCTAATCACGCTTCGCGATTCGGAATCGGTTTCCTCGTTGAGCGTGAGGCCGAGTTCGCGAATCGTGCTGACAAACAATTTATCTTCGAAACTGCCGTAGAACGGCGCGAGTTCCGCCACGCCATGCGCGACGCTTCGCCGAGTTTCGACATTCGGGTTCCGAATGCAATTGACGTAATTCTCGAGAATCTTGGCCGCCGTCGCCGGGTCGCCGCTTTTCTGCAACGATTCAACGGATTGGCGAATGCTCGACGCAGGAATGCACCACGCGTTAGGCGAGAGGAGCGCTTCGACGCGTTTTTCAAGAGGAAGCTCGCTCCAGAATTGTTGGGCGAGGACTTCGGCGTGCGGCTTTACCGATATTCCGGCGCGCGCAAGTTTCTCTTCATGCCCACTCAGAATTTTTCGGAGTCCTTCAATCTCGGAGCCCATGGCGTCGAGCATCTCGCGCACGGCGTCCACCTTGACGTCGCCGCGCTGATAACTCTCGAGCGCGAATCGAATCGCGACGTGCTCGGCGAGCCGCAGCAGCGTCGATTGATCGGGCGCGTTGGCGGGAGCCTTTGCGGCGATTCCGGCAAGCGCCTGCGTGAGCGTAAATCGCGCGCGTTGGGGAAGGCTCGCGACGCGAGATTGGAAGGCCATTGAAGCCGTGTCGGGATCGCCGTCATTTCCGAGGCGCGCCACGTGTCGCAACATTTTCAAAATGCCCTGAAGCTCTTCCTGATGAAGAGCAATCAGACCAGCCTCAAGCACTACTCCGTCCGGTTGATCCGCGCGTCCACCACCGCCGCCTCCGAGTACGCCGCGGCTTCCGCGTCCGGAACCTCGCCCGCCTGAACTCGTACCGCCCAAGCCTGAACCACCTGAACCAGAACCGCCAGAACCACCTGCGTGCTCGCCCGGACTGCCACCCGCGACAACATGGGCGCCCGATGACGATTCTTCTTGCGCAACATCATCGCCTGATTCGAACCAAGAAAGTCCGAAGTCCGGCATTCCGGGAATCATTCCACCGCCGCCGCCCGAACCGCCGTGAGAGGTCCCTGAGCCACGGCCCGAGTGGCCACCTCCGCGTCCGCCCGTCGCGCCTGGATTGCCGTCTCCCGCGTCGCCATAGCCGGCGCGCTCGCTGCGAAGGCCGTCAGCAGCCGTGATGAGCTGCAGCAATTTCTGCGGGTCGTTGAAAAGTTGATTAAACTTTTCCGCGTCTGCTCCGAACGCGTGCGCTGCGATCGTAGCCGCAGCCGATCCCCTGGCAACGGCTGAATCCGCGGGCACAAAGCAAATTTCGTTGATGTGAATTGACGAATCGCCCTCCAGCGCGTCCTTCAATTGCTGCGCTAGGACGGTTGGCTTTGCGCCGCCCGTTGGGAATGCTTTGACGAGCCGAGCGAGGCTCGACTGCGTCACGTTCGGCGCAAAATGGATACTGGCGATTCCAGCGGTCGAAAGCAGACGAGCGAAGCTTTTCTCGGCGGCCGCAGATTCGAGTGCAATTCCGTCAAGTAGAAGCTGCTCGCCCGACGCGGAAAGAAGCAGGCCTGTCTCGTCATCCGGGCCAAGAGCGGCACGGAGTTCATTCCACGCGATCTCATATTGTGCAGCTGTCCTCGGATGTCCAAAGTCATACATCCGCACAAATTTCAGCAGAATGTTCAGACTGCGAACAAACGCGCGTGCAGCCGCGGAACGGGAGTTCGAACTCATAACAGTCCTATTTTCGAGCGAATCGGCTCGTCTAAGGAGAGATTATTCGCGGGCGAACTCTAAAGTGACAATGGTACTAATCTCCCATCTGGTCAAATCAGAGGACTTAAGCGATTTACGAGTCAAGCGGAGAGGCTATGTCGTGTGCCGTCGAAGCCAGCCTTCGAGTTGGCTCACATTTCCCAGAATGGTTCGCGCGCCCAGATCTTCAAGGGCGCGTGCGCGCTGTCGCCGAGCATGGCTGCGATAGGGCAAAATCCCGACGAATGGCACAGCCGCTGCCTTGGACGCGCGACCGTCGTCGATGTTGTCGCCGAGGTACAAAGCAGTTGAAGGATCGCGGCCAGCCAGAATTTTGACGAGTCCTTCGGGATCAGGCTTCGGACGCGAGACGTCTTCAACCGTGACAATTTTCTTGAATATCGATCGCACTCCGACACGCTCGAGCGTGAAATCGAGCTCAGCTTTGACACGGCCCGTGAAGAGTGCCAGCTCGGCAAGTTTTGCCAGACGCTGAAGCTCACGCTTCGGCAGAATCCAGCGTTCGCGGCTCGCGTTGCCAGGCTTACCCTTTCCCCAGTAGAGCTCCACGAATTTATTCTTCACTTCGTCGTACGTATTGTCGAAGCCGAGCGATTGCACCCACGCGGTTGAGAGCGTCCAGTCATCGTTGAAGCCGCTGCGATTTTTCCATTCGTGGATTTCTGCGGGCTTCACGCGCTTGCCAGTGAAAAAGAGCACTGTCTCGATCACGGTGCGGTGAAAAGATTCGCGAACGTCAACGAGCACACCATCCACGTCGAAAATAATGACTTTCGGGGCCGGATATCTCATGCGCGGGCCGCGCGGAGCGGAGCGGTGTGATTCAGAAATGAGAAGCTCACGATCGAGGCGTTAGGACGGTTGTTCCTCGGATTTTTCGGAATCGCTCGCAGCCGGCTCTTCGAGCGAGTTTTCGCCGGAATTTTCCTGACGCACATCAATTGCTGCAGTCGAATCGTCGGCAGACTTCGCGTCAGAAGATTCCTCAGGCGCGGCGGGCGTCGAATTGTCCAGAGTATCCGACGACCATGCGTGACCAACAACCACGGCCGCAGCAGCACTCGCGGCCCCAGCCGTAGTCCTAACCTCGCCGCCGGACGCTGCTGCGCTCGCCGCTTCCGCAGCCGGCGCAGTATGGGCTTCGCGCCGCGACGCAAGAACTGAAGCGAGAAGTTCGATTATGAGCTTTGCTCCGCTGCCATCGGAGTCCTTTTCAGGATTGTAAGCGGCGACGTCGATCGCAGCGAGGTGCTTGTCCGCAACGAACACTTCCAGCGCCTCGCGCACTTCATCGAGTGTCAATCCGCCGCTGCCGGGAAAATTCGTCGCTTGAAAGTCCGCGATAACATCCACATCGAGATGAAGAATGAATTCATTCCGGCTTGCGTGAATGCGTTCGATTGCCACCCGCGCCGTGGCGGCCGCGCCTTTCCTATGCACTTCTGAGGCGGGAAAACTTCGAATCGGTATGCGGCGGAGAAGATCTTCTTCGGGTGGATCGAGGCGCTCGACTCCGAAAAGGGCGATATCCGGATCGCGGACGAGAGGCGGCTCGCCCCAAAATCGCACGAGCTCGGCGGCGCCCCGGCCAGTGAGATGCGCTACGACCATTCCGTCTACGCAGCCCGAAGGCGTCGTCGCAGGAATATTGACATCCGCATCGCGGTCCAAATAAATCATGCTGACATTATGGAAATAGCGGCGAACTCCGGCGACCGTCGCCACGGCAGACGTGCAGTCGCCCGTGAGGATGATGGGAAGCGCGCCCGATTTCACCGCGGCTTCGACGCGAGGACGCAACGCTTCGAGCGATTTGACGACTCGCGGAAGATTTCGTGCGCGGGGGCTTTCGGAATCTTCTTGAGAGAGTTGCACAGGATCATCGCCATGATCCGTCACCTCGTAGCCGATCGAACGTAGCCGATCGATTAAACCAGCGGCGCGAAGAGCGGCAGGCGCGCGCTCGTGCCCCGGCGACATCGCCGCGGCGCTTGTCGGAGCGCCCAACAAGGCAATCTTATCCGGTTGGCGGGTAATCTTGACCGCCACGCTTAGTCTCCCTAGGGAATTTAGTCCGCCGCTGCCCGTCCGCTATTTAGCGGGCAGTTCCCTGCCGAACCGTTAGTTCCGGCGGCAAGGTGAAGCGCACATCTTCGCGAATCAGGTCGAGATCGCGTTGGTTCGTAAATCCCAAACTCGCCAAACGCTGGCTCACCTGTTCGACGAGGACCTCAGGCGCCGAAGCGCCCGCCGTCAATCCGAGATTCTTCACGCCTTCCAGCCAATCCTGCTGAACGTCGTTGGCGTCTTCAATCAAGCGTGCCGCAACTCCCGCGCGCTTTGCCACTTCGACCAGCCGGTTCGAATTCGAGCTGTTGGCGGAGCCAACCACGAGAATCAAATCAACTTCGCGCGTAAGGGCTTCCACCGCTTCCTGCCGATTCTGCGTCGCGTAACAAATATCATCGGATGCGGGCCCTACGATGGTCGGAAAACGATTGCGCAGACGCGCGACGATTTCCTGCGTGTCGTACAGCGATAGCGTCGTCTGAGTTAAAAACGCGAGCTTGTTCGGGTCCGGAACTTCGAGTTGATCCACTTCGTCTACACTTCCGACAACAACGGTACGCTCCGGCGCTTCTCCTGACGTTCCGACAATTTCCTGGTGGTCCTTGTGGCCGATAAGCACGAGCGTACGGCCTTCGCGGGCAAACTTGAGCGCCTCGAGATGAACCTTGGTGACGAGCGGGCAGGTGGCGTCAATCACCCGCAGATTGCGTTCCGTGGCTTCTTCGCGAACACGAGGTGGCACGCCATGAGCGCTGAACACGAGTACCGCGCCAACCGGAACTTCGCTAATAGACTCAACAAAAATCGCGCCACGGCGCCTTAGTTGATCGACGACGTAGCGGTTGTGAACGATCTCGTGGTGGACGAAGACAGGCTGGCCGTACAATTCGAGCGCCAGATCGACGATATCCACGGCCCGAACCACTCCGGCGCAAAAGCCGCGGGGCCGGACGCGAACCAGCGTCTTGGTTCCGGTCGCTGTCCCTTGTATCTGAGTTAATGCCAAATGTATCTCCCTTAGAGGCATCATTTTAACTGAAGAAGGCGGTTATCGCCACCGCGTTTTCCGCGCCTGTATTTCGATGATATTCTGCGTAACTTCGATGCATTAGGGTCGAGCTAGTTCGAGTCGAGAGGTTCGAAGCGGGTCTGTTTCGGGAGGATGGGATGCTCTTGAAGGATCGAGTGGCGATCGTGACCGGCGGCGGCCGAGGGATCGGTCGGGGAATAGCCTTGCGATTCGCGCAGGAGGGCGCTGCCGTAGTCGTCGCTGCCCGGAGCGAAGGCGAAGTTCGCGGCGTCGCGGAGGAGATCCTGAAGGCCGGAGGGAAAGCCTTGGCCGTTTCCGCTGATGTGGGCACGGAATCCGGCTGTGAACGAATCGTGCAGTCTGCGCGCGATAAATTCAGCGCGGTGGATATCCTTGTCAACGCGGCGGGAATTTACGGCCCGGTAAAACCTGTCGAGCAAATCTCCGCCGGCGAGTGGGACGCGGTGATCGCCGCAAATTTGCGCGGGCCGTTCCTGCTTTCGCGGCTCGTTCTTCCTGAAATGTACCGGCGCGGATCCGGAACGATTTTGAATATTACTAGCGCATCGGGCAAAGTGCCATTTTCGTTGAACAGCCCGTACGCATCATCAAAAGCGGGGCTCTCTGGACTGACGAGAACTCTTGCGGCAGAGGCCGCGCGAAAAGGTGTGCGAGTGAACGCGTTGAGTCCGGGACCTGTGCCGGAGACGCGCATGTCGCAGGAACTCGGCCGCGAGTTAGCCGAATACTTTCACGGCGACCCGGATCAAATGTTTAAGCAGTTTCTTGAGGGGATATTGCAAGGAAGGCCGCAGACGGCGGGAGAGATCGCCGCTGCGGCCGTGTTCCTCGTATCAGATGAAGCGAGTGCGATTACTGGGCAGACTCTGAACGTGGATGGCGGAATGGCTTTCTACTAATCTCTTCCAGCATGCCCAACCCCCGCCGGGTTGATACTGCGAGCACGCGTGATCGAGATTCCGCCCACGTCAAACCACGTTCGCCAACTCGTCCGATTGCATAAGCAACCACACCGATGAAAAACAAAACAGCAAAACCAATACCGAACAGAAGTTCGGCCGCCAGGAGTTCCCGAACAAAATAGATCTGCAAAATGAGGATGATTCCGACGATGCACCAGATCGCGCGGTTCAGTTTTTGTTTATTCCCAAGCCGTTGAATAGACATGACCCTCGTGTAATCGCCCTTTAGAATGTTCACTTGTTTCGATGCACGGCAGCCTCCAAAGGACGCAGCGCTAAGCTATTGAAAACACGAGGAGCGAAAAATATAAAGTGGCGAAACTACGCAAATCGGGAAGAAACGAATTGCCAAAGCGGGACACAAACCTGCCCACCTTTAGTTCCAGTACTTGGTGCCGACCGTTCCCTCCAAATTGCTTTCCCTGAGGAGGATCCGATGATCGGAGAGGTCAGCAAGACAGGAGTTCACTAGCGTTCTGAGTCATGGTTCGGCGACTTCGATGTGCTGTTTCGCCTCCGCTGATGCGCGCCTAAATTTCTCAGCGGCCCTCGAACGGATATCGATCTTGTACGAGAACCGCGTCCGAAACTCGGCGACGCAACGCGATGATGTCAACCGGCTCGCGCTTCGAGAAGCGCTTGAGGACAGCAAGCTGCGTGCGGAGCATATCGCCTTCGAGCGTCGCAACGAGCGCTGTCCGCGCTTCCTTTTCGACGCGATCGCTTGCTCCATACACAAATGCTTGCGTGGCGGCCGTCATCGCGGCCGTGCTTGCCTCGCCTTTCGCTGCCTGAGCCTTTTGTGCGCGACGCAGAACCGATTCGATCGCATAAATTTCCATCACGATATTTGAAAGTGCGGCAACAATTTCCTGTTCATCGGCGAGCTTTTCGCGAAATTTCTGCATCGCCGTTCCGGAAGCGAGCAAAAAAGATTTTTTCGCCTGAGCCAGCGCGCGCTCTTCCTCCGCGAACGCACCCGTCGGCGGCTCCTCAAGCGACGGCCCGGCCATCACCTCCTCGGCCAGCTTCATCGCGGCGGGAATCAATGGCAGAACGCCGCCCATCGCGCGTTTCATCAGCATCTGGATGATCAGCATGCGATTAATTTCGTTGGTGCCCTCGAAAATTCGGTTGATGCGGCTGTCGCGGTAGGCGCGCGCCACTGGATAGTCTTCGTGGAAGCCGTACCCGCCGAAAATTTGCACGGCCTCGTCCACACAGAAGTCGACGGTCTCGCTTCCGTACACCTTGCTGATCGAGCTTTCGATCGCATATTCCTCGAGCACTTGCATGGCCTGCTGCGATTTATCCGCTCCGGCCTCCTGCGACGCAACCGCGGAATCCACCATTCCTGCCGAACGAAAAATCATGGACTCGACCGCAAAAATCCGAATCGCCATTTCGCCGAGTTTCGAGCGAATCAGGCCAAACTCGCGAAGTTGCTTGCCGAATGCCGTCCGCTCCTTGGAATACTTCGATGAAGCTTCAAGGACTTTCTTCGAGCCACCGAGGCAGTAGGCGCCAAGCGAGAACCGGCCAACATTCAAAGTATTGAATGCAACGATGTGCCCGCGCCCGACGTCGTGAAGCAGATTCTCTTTCGGAACGGCGCAATTCTCGAAGAAGATCGGGACGGTCGAGCTGCCCTTGATTCCCATTTTCTTTTCTTCCGCGCCCACCGAAAAGCCCGGGTAGCCGCGTTCGACGATGAAGCAGGAAAACTTTTCGCCGTCCACTTTGGCAAATACGATAAATACATCAGCGAAGCCGCCGTTCGTGATCCACATCTTCTGGCCGTTCAGAATCCAGCTTTTGCCGTCCGGCGAAAGCACGGCGCGCGTGCGGGCCGCGAGCGCGTCCGAGCCGGCTTGTGGCTCCGAGAGGCAATAGCATGAAATCAATTCACCGGACGCGATCTTCGGTAGATATTGTTTCTTCTGTTCCGGCGTTCCGAAATAAACGATTGGAATTGTTCCAATGCCCGCGTGGCCGCCGTGGGATACCGCAAACGACGCATATGCAGAGAGCTTCTCGGCCAACACCGTCGCGGAAACTTTGTCGAGTCCCGCACCGCCGAAGGCTTCCGGAATCGCGCCACCGAGCAATCCGAGTTCGCCCGCCTTCTTCAGCAATTGCGCCATCAAGCCGTCTTTGTGCTGCTCGAGTTCCGGAATCACCGGAACAACTTCCTTCGCGACAAATTCTTCGGCCGTCTGGCCAATCAATCGCTGATCGTCGGAGAGATCCGCTGGAGTGAAAACATCCTCGGGCTGGCACGGAGTGATAAGGAACGCGCCGCCGCGCAGACGATTTTGAGTAACGGTGGAAGTGACCATCGAACGTTCTCCTTCAATTCGAGCCGAATCAGCGGGACAGGATGGATGCGTGACTCACAATCGTACAGCGAAGAGATGTTGCGAGCAATCGCCCGAAAGGACAGTATCTGGCTGTCGATCCGCATATGCGGCGGAAAGAAACACAGCGATTGCCGGGATTCGCACCTCCACTCAGGCGACGCGTTCGAGAATTCCTGCAGCGCCCATCCCGCCGCCAACGCACATCGTGACCAATCCGTAGCGCTCATTGCGGCGGGCGAGTTCACGCAAAATCGACGCGGTTAGCTTCGCACCTGTGCAACCGAGCGGGTGGCCAAGCGCAATCGCGCCGCCGTTTACGTTAAGGCGGCTCGGATCGAGACCGGCAAGTTTCACGACAGCCAGCGCCTGCGCCGCGAACGCTTCATTCAGCTCGATGACGTCAATATCCTGCAAGCGAAGCCCTGCCAGTTTGAGCGCCTTCGGAATCGCGTACGCCGGGCCAACTCCCATTTCCTCGGGAGGACATCCCGCAGTCGCAAAGGCGCGGAATCGCGCGATCGGTTCGATCTTCAACGCGCGGGCGCGCTCGGCGCTCATCACCACGGTTGCCGCGGCGCCATCGCTCATCTGCGAACTATTTCCCGCGGTAACCACACCGTGGGCATGAAACGCGGGTTTCAATTTCGCAAGCGCTTCGAGCGATGTGTCCGAGCGAGGGCCCTCGTCAGTCTCGAATGTCACTTTCGTTGTTTTCGTGCGGTTGCCATTCCCGGAGGGAACCTCCGTGAACGTGACCTCGACCGGCACGACCTCGTCTTTGAATTTACCGGCGGCAATGGCGGCGAGCGCCTTCCGATGGCTCGCGAGCGAAAACTGGTCTGCTTGCTCGCGCGTAATTTCATATTTCTTCGAAACATTTTCAGCCGTCAATCCCATGCCGAGATACGCGTCTGGGTAGTGATCCATCAGCCATGGATTCGGCGAAATCTTGTTTCCGCCCATCGGAACGAGGCTCATGGATTCGACGCCGCCCGCGATAATTACCTCCGCGTGACCGGCCATGATTCTTTCGGCCGCAATTGCGATCGCTTGCAAGCCGGAAGAGCAGAAGCGATTGATCGTCATCGCCGACGTCTCGACTGGCAGCCCCGCGCGCAACGACGCGATGCGCGCAACATTCATTCCCTGCTCTGCCTCAGGCATGGCGCAACCGAGAATGACGTCTTCGACATCTTCGGGTACAAGGCCGGCCGCGCGGCGGATTGCTTCGTTGATTACGATCGCGGCCAGATCATCGGGCCGAGTTGAACGCAGAGCGCCCTTCGGGGCCTTGCCGACGGCCGTGCGGACCGAACTGACAATCACTGCTTCGCGCATGTTTCACCTTCCGGCGTGGATATTCCCAATATCGCCCGTGCTATCCATATTGGATGCGACTCGAGCGAAAAAGCAACTGGCCGCGGAATTTGGTGGGCGCGGGCTTTTTAGCTCACTTGAATTCCGGCTGCGGGCGCCGTCGAGCGATCACTTTCGCGGTATGTAGACGGCGGCCGGCGGCGTGATTTTATACGTTTTGGAAAAATCTCGTTCATTGAGCGCGAAACCGACGCGATCACGCGAAGTCACATACAAAAGCATCTGGCCGGCCGGCACATCCATGAACGTCTTCGCATACGGGACCGTATACGGCTTGCCGTCGATCTTCACGGCCACTTTGTCGCCGATCTTGTAACCCATCTGTTTGAAATCATCGCTTGTAATGTCGGTAAGGAGATTCCCGAAGGGATCATCGAGAGCGACCACTTGGCCCGTGATTCCCTTGGCGTCCATCGTCGAGACGGCGACATTCAGACGAACGAGCGATTTGACGTCGACCTCCGGTCCGACGAGTGTCCAATCTTCCCCGGCAGCAAGGTGGGCACCGGACGGCGAAAAGATGTCGCGCCCGTGAAACGTCGAGGAAATTCCAGCCCCGATCATCCACGAGCGATTTGTAATTTCACGCGCCGCTTCGAGCCCATCGCGATCCGCAACCGGAGTGATCAGGCCATTGTCAGGGAGATCGAAATACTGGCCTTTTTTCGACTTAGTGATAATGGCCTTGCGCGACGTGCCGACGCCCGGATCCACGACGACGACGAACACTGTGTTCGCCGGATAGTACGGCGTAACGGCGGCAAGGAATCGCGCTCCGTCTTCAATTGAAAACGGCGTGACCTGATGAGTGATGTCCATAATGCGGACGTCGGGCACAATTTGCAGCATCACCGCCTTGCAGATCGCGACGGCATCATTGGCCGTGCCGAAATCGGTCATGAAGACAATCGTCGGGTGTTGTGGCGAAGCTTGCGGCTGCGTCTCTGCGGTTGGTTTCGTGCCGCATCCTGCAGCCATAGCCGATGCGAACAGAACCCCGATTGCGAGAATAGACTTCAATTTCCTATAACGCGCTGTTTCCCCAAGTAAAAGCACGTCGGCCTTTCCGGGAATCACCGAGAAAGATGCCCTATTGAAATACCGGATTCGGTAAGTGTGCCGCAGTCGAGTGACACGATTATATCGGACGGGTGCAAGGCACGAAAGAAATTCTGGCAACCATAAAGCTGAGAATGGACTCGAGCAGCGGATCGTACTGAACTAATTGCGCAGTGGTTTGCCAGTCTTCAGCGTGTGCGCGATGCGCTCCTGCGTCTTCCGCTCGCCGCACAGGCTCACAAACGTCTCGCGTTCGAGATCGAGAACGTATTGCTCGGAAACTGTCTGCGGCGACGAGAGCGCGCCGCCGGCAAGAATGTTGGCGAGCTTGCGGGCGACGACGGCATCGTAATCGGTGATGTACTCGCCGCGCATCATCATGTGAATCGCGAGCTTCGCCGCTGCCAACAATTCTTCGCCGAGCACTCGAATCTGTGCAGGCACCGGTGGATGATAACCGGCGCGCGCGAGCCCGAGCGCCGTCTCTTTCGCATCGGCAACAAGACGATCGCGGTTCAACGAGATGAGATCCGAACGGCGCAAGTAGCCGAGCGACTTTGCTTCCTCGGCGCTCGTTGACACTTTTGCCATCGCAACATTTTCGAAGACAGGCTTAAACGCGTGAAAGAGATCGAGATTTTCGGCGCCGGCTGCATTTTCGTTCGCTCGAATCATCATTTCCTTCGTGCCGCCTCCACCGGGGATTAGTCCAACCCCAGCCTCAACCAATCCGATGTACGCTTCCGCCGCGGCGTGAATCTTTGCGCCGTGCAGACTGATTTCGCAGCCGCCGCCGAGCGCCATTCCTTGCGGGGATACCACGACAGGCCGGGGCGCGTATTTGATGGCCATGTTGACGCGCTGAAATTGCCGCACGGCCAAGTGAATGTCGTCCCATTCCTCTTCCTGCGCGCTGATGAGGAGCAACATCAAGTTCGCGCCGACGGAAAAATTCGTCGCCTGGTTGGCGATCACCATCGCATCGAATTCGCCTTCGAGGCGTTTGAGCCCGGCGTGAATCATCGCGACGATATCGCCGCCGATGGAATTCATCTTGGCGTGAAATTCGCAACACACCACGCCGTCGCCAAGATCTATCAGGCTCGCACCAGCGTTGGTCTGTACGACCTTCGATCGCTCTTTCAGGCTCTTCAGAATGATCACGCCGGGAGGATCGGCGACAGGCTTCATCGCCGCTGTGGATTGATCGAAGTAGCTCGTCGTGCCTTGCTCCGATTGATAAAAAGATTTCTTTCCGGAAGCGAGCAGCCGCTCAACAAGCAACGGAACGAGCTTGCCATCGCGCTCGAGCGCCTTCGCCATTCGCTCGACGCCGATCGCATCCCAAATCTCAAACGGCCCAAGCTCCCACGCAAAACCCCAGCGCATCGCGCGATCCACGTCCACGATGCTGTCTGCAATTTCCGGAACGCGCCGCGCGGCGTACGAGCACATCTCGCTCAGGCTGCCCCACAGAAACCGCGATGCCTTGTCGCCGCCTTGACCATCGAGCACGGGGGCCACAAGCGCGCGCAGCCGTTCGCGCGTATCTTCGATCGCCTTTCCGGCTTCGATTGAAGCGAAGCGCGCCTTTTGCTTCGGCAGGTATTCCATCTTCTGCCAATCAAGCGTGAGGATTTCGCGCTCGCCGCCTTTTCTCACCGATTGGTAGAAGCCTTTGCCGGTTTTCTCGCCAAGCCAGCCGCGCGAGATCATGTCTTCGATGAGGGCAGGAACTTTGTACGCTTCGCGCGATTCGTCGTTCTTAGCGTTCTCATAAATATTTCTAACCACGTTGACCAGGATATCGAGGCCTACGATATCCGCCGTGCGATATGTCGCTGACTTCGGCCAACCGACAGCCGGCCCCGTACAGGCGTCCACTTCTTCGATCGTCATTTCGAGTTCAATCATCAGACGAACAGCGTTGAGCATCGAGTACGTGCCGATGCGATTCGCGATGAAGTTCGGCGTGTCCTTTGCGATCACCACGCCCTTGCCGAGCCGGCGATCGCAAACATCGTCGAGCGACTCGACAACTCCAGTGTCTGTTCTCGGTCCCGGGATCAGTTCGACGAGCTTCATATGGCGCGGCGGATTGAAGAAATGCGTTCCCGCCCAATGGCGCTGAAAGTCATCCGAGCGTCCGTCGGCCACGAGATGAATCGGCAAACCAGATGTATTCGTCGTGACGATTGTTCCGGGTTTGCGATGCTGCTCGACGCGCTCGAGCAGATTCCGTTTGATCTCAAGATTCTCGGCGACGGCTTCGATAATCCAATCCACTTCTCCGCACCAGGCGAGATTGTCTTCGAAATTGCCGATGGTAATGAGCCGGGCGGTGTCGGCGGTGAAAAACGCCGCCGGGCGGGCTTTCTTCGCCGCTTCCAATCCTGCGCGAACGATCCGATTTCGGACGGCGGGCTGCGCGAGCGTCAGGCCCTTCGCCTGTTCTTCGGAAGTGAGTTCGCGCGGAACGATGTCGAGGAGATAGCACGAAATTCCCGCGTTCGCGAGATGCGCTGCGATGCGCGAGCCCATAGTTCCGGCGCCGAGAACCGCAGCTTTTTCGATCCGCTTTTTCATTTTCCTATCCGAGGCAACGCCGGAGGTTACAAAACAGGTATGCCACGGTCAACCGCAAATCCAAGCATCCCCGGTTTGAGTTACACTGTCAATTAAACTGGAAATTACAATGGGCCGGGCAAAGAAAATGATCGGTTCCGCTGTGCGCGGGCTACGTTCGTTCGCATACGGCGGCGCGGGCGGGCAGCCGCGTGTCGGATTGGCGCTTGGCGGCGGCTTCGCGCGTGGAATTGCCCATATCGGCGTGCTCCGAGTCTTCGAGGAAGAAGGAATTCCGATTGATTGCCTTGCCGGGACGAGCGTCGGCGCGCTGATTGGCGCAGCTTACGCGAGCGGCGCCACTCTCGTCGACATGGAGCGGCAGGGTTCCGAGACGCGCTTTCGCGATTTCGGACGCTGGACGCTTTCGAGGATGGGAATGGCCTCGAACGAACGCCTCGAAGAATTCCTGCATAAATTCACTACGGCTCGGTACTTCGAGGAATTGCATATTCCGTTCGCGATCGTCGCCACAGACATTGTCCGCGGCGAATCCGTTTACTTCACCGAAGGCGAGATCGGAATTGCCTTGCGCGCATCGTGCGCATATCCCGGCTTGTTTTTGCCCGTCGAGTATCGCGGCCGCATCCTCGTCGACGGATTTTTGACTGACGCCGTGCCTACGAGGGCCGTGCGTTCGCTCGGAGCGAACATCGCGATCGGGGTTCATCTCGAACCTGGCGAGCTGAAGAATAAGCCGCGAAATACGATTGAAGTGATCGGGCGCGCCTTCTCAATTATTCAGGAAGGCCAGGAAGCACCATGGCGGCAATCGGCGGACGTGGTGATCGAGCCGGACGTTCACGATGTTTTGTGGGATGCCTTCACGGAGACTCCGCGCCTGATCGCGGCTGGCGCGGCGGCGACGCGCGCAGCGTTGCCAAGAATCCGCGCTGCGATCGCGCGCCACATGCCGCCCGCCAGCCCAGACGCTGAGCCGCTTCGTTCTCGATAAACTCTCTTTCCTTTTCGCTTGCTACCGATCCATTTCAACGAGCACACGCAAGATTGCTTACCGTTTTCGCCGCATTGCGTCAAAACGAAGGTGAGGAGCCGAATCTGTTTCGCGATGACCGCTGCAACGCCCCAGTCATTCGCAAAATTCGCTTCGGCTCCTCTTTCTTGAAGAAAATCTCCATCAATTCATACTGAGCATCACCCAATTTCGGGAGTGATTGCGTTTCAATTTCATGGGAGTCGTTGCTTGAAGTTCCGTATGCCTGAAGTGTTATGCGCTAAAGTTCGTGGACGTCGACGCGCACAGTTTTCCCCTTGCCCATTCCCCGGCTGTTAAACCACTCCTCTAGAGCCTCGGCGAGCCCCTTGGAATCCACTCGCAAACCAGTTTCGATCCGCCCATCGCCGGTTGGAAGCGTGTCGTCGAAATCCGCGGACCGTGTGAAATTCCGCATGGCGAAACTATCGAGCCACTCGAGCGGGCATGGCCGCGTCTCGCCGTCCACCGTGATATCAACTTGAAGTTTGCGCGCGAACATCGCAAAAAAGTATAGCATCGCGGCCGTTCCAACTTCGCCAATCGCCGTCAGCCCCTCGCTTGCAATTGCAATATGGCTGACCTAGACTGCACTCCTTCGCTAAAATGGAGATCTGCTTCGTCGAGCGCGAAGCAGATTGCCGGCTAGCCGATCCCCGGCCCAATGGAACACGCTCAGGAGGCCCTTTGTCCACTCCCGTTGAGAGCTGGGTTGAAGAATCAGCTCGCCTCACGAAACCGGCAAAAATCGTCTGGTGCGATGGATCGGCAGAAGAATACGCGCGCCTTGTGGACGACATGCTGCGGGATGCCACATTTTTCGCGCTCAATCAGAGAACTTACCCGGGTTCCTACCTGCACCGAAGCGATCCAAGCGACGTAGCTCGCACCGAGCACCTCACTTTTATCTGCTCGCGCGAAAAATCGGATGCCGGCCCGACCAATAACTGGATGGCACCTGAAGACGCTAAGAATATGGTCCGGCCACTCTTCGACGGCGCGATGAAGGGCCGGACGATGTACGTGGTTCCGTACATTCTTGGCCCGGTAGCTTCGCCATACAGCCGCGTGGGCGTCGAAATTACGGATAGCGCCTACGTGGTCGCGAGCATGCGCGTAATGTCTCGCATGGGCAAAGTTGCGCTCGACCGCCTCGGCACCTCCGGCGATTACGTTCCTGGCCTGCATTCCCTCGGCGATCTAAGGCCCGATCGGCGTTTCGTCCTGCACTTCCCTGAAGAAAAACTAATCTGGAGCGTCGGCTCCGGATACGGCGGAAACGCGCTGCTCGGCAAGAAATGCTTTGCATTAAGAATTGCGAGTTGTATCGCGCGCGACGAAGGATGGATGGCCGAACACATGCTCATCCTCGGCCTCGAAGATCCCTCCGGCAAAGTCAGTTATATGAGCGCGGCGTTTCCGAGCGCATGCGGCAAGACGAATCTTGCCATGATGGTTTCGGCGCTCGAGAACGAAGGCTACCGCGTGTGGACGGTGGGCGACGATATCGCGTGGATTCATATTGGCGCCGATGGCCAGCTTCGCGCCGTGAACCCTGAAGCGGGCTTTTTTGGCGTCGCACCGGGAACCAACGCGAGAACAAATCCAAATGTGATGACGGCGATTCGAAAGAATACGATTTTCACGAACGTCGCGATGACAGCAGAAAATGAGCCGTGGTGGGAAGGCATCGACGGTACGCCGCCCACAGGACTGATCAACTGGAAGGGCCAAACTTATACCGGCGGAAAAGACCCGGCCGCGCACCCGAATTCGCGGTACACGGTTCCGGCATCGCAATCTCCTTCCATTTCGAAAGACTGGGAAAATCCGGATGGCGTCCCGATTTCAGCGATGATCTTCGGCGGTCGCCGCGCGCGGGTTGCTCCGCTCGTGTACGAATCCCGAAATTGGCAGCACGGTGTCT
This sequence comes from Candidatus Acidiferrales bacterium, assembly GCA_049279675.1. GTDB lineage: Bacteria > Acidobacteriota > Terriglobia > Acidiferrales > UBA7541 > Palsa-147. The sequence continues at coordinate 90,808 of JBAPOP010000012.1, read as the reverse complement.
ACGTTGGCGCGACGATGGCCTCTGAGACAACGGCCGCTGCCACTGGCGCCGTTGGCGTCACGCGCCGCGATCCGATGGCCATGCTACCGTTCTGCGGCTACAACATGGCCGATTATTTCAGCCACTGGCTCGAAACGGGGCGTCGCGTCAAGAATCCGCCGAGAATTTTCAATGTGAATTGGTTCCGGCGCGACGCCAGCGGAAAACTTCTCTGGCCGGGCTACGGAGAGAATGTTCGCGTGCTGAAGTGGATGCTCGACCGGATCGAGGGCCAAGCCGACGCCGACGAAACGGCAATCGGCTACGTTCCGGCTCCCGGCTCGCTCACGCTCGACGGATTGAATATTTCACGCGAGACTTTAGACGAGCTGCTCCACGTCGACCCGATTGACTGGAATTCGGAAACCGAATCTTCCGGCGCGTTTCTCGCCAAGTTTGGCGATCGTCTCCCCCCTGAATTGCGTGAAGAGCACGAAACACTTATGCAAGCGACGCAAAAAGCCGCTGTCGCGCGCGAATAAGCGCGGCCGAAATTCCTTCGCGGCCCAATCCGATTCCCGGTGGACTAAAGTGTGGATTGAATCTCAGAGTCGATCGCGATGTGCGTCTGGGGAAAACCGTTGATGTCGAATGCCTCGCCGGCCCCGTTCGAAAAATGGAAGTAGCGGCTGATGTGATAATCCTCGTCGAATGTGCCGAACAGCTTTTCCGCGTCCGCCCGCGGCAAACCAAATTGCGCGATGGCGACGGGCCGGCCGTAACCACCGGCGAGCGCCAGGTATTTCTCGACTGCTTCCTTCAATCTCATCGTCAAATCCAGACGTACGCGCCTGCCTCACCATAAGGCAGATTCACGTAATAAAGATTCGCTTCGTGAATCCCTTCGAACGCGTCGCAAATTTTCCGCGCTGCATGCATGGCGCAGAGTTTGGTGCCGCGCGCGTTCACGATAGCATTCGCATCACCGAGATCGGCAACTTCTTCGCGCGAGAGCCAGTCCCAGGTTGCCGCATAGGAGCAAACAGCGCAGGTTCCTGGGTCGCTCGCCAACCGCTTATCCAGGGCGTCTCGAACTTCCGGCAAAAGTCCGGCAGCCGTGAAGTCCTTCGACGAAACGAAAAAGTACTGCGAGAACGAATCGCCGTCGGGTTCGATCCCGACTCCCCGGCCCGTATAATCCTCGAATTCGCGACGGAACACTTCAAGAAAACACTCGAGGCAAAGCGACACTTCGGGCCGAACCGGATCGCGTCGCCTCGCAGCCTTTCCTCGCAAATATAAAGTGTCGGGTACGAGCGACGCCATCCACGGATGCCCTTGTTCGAGATGAACGCACTCGGCCGGCACACCTTTCAAGCGAGCCCACCAGTTTCGGCTGCTCGGCAGGAAACGAATTCCCGGATACGCTTCTTCGTGAGTGACGCGCGTTTCCCACATCGCCGACGGTATAGTAGCAGAAGCTGAGCTGGATGAATGTCACGCGGCGGCCCCGCCTCGCAGGGCACGTTTGTCACGCGCGCCAGCTTCGGATATCATCGTTGTCTTCGCGGTTCATTCGCTCTTTTCGCTCGGGAAACTCGCGAGGCTTCTGGAGGAATCATGGCAATTGCGGTGGGTACGGCAGCGCCCGATTTCGTTCTAAAGGATCAAAGCCAAAAGGAAATTAAGCTCGCGGACTACCGCGGCAAGCGCGTGGTGCTCATGTTTTATCCGCTTGATTGGAGCCCGGTCTGCACGAACGAGCACGCCTGCTTCGCAAATGATTTCAAGCGATTTGAATTGCTCGACGCGCAGGTGCTCGGCCTATCTGTGGATAGCGTGTGGTCGCACAAGGCTTTCGCCGAGAAAATGGGGATCAAGTACCCGCTGCTCGCGGACTTTCAGCCGCGCGGAGCTGTCGCGGATAAATTCGGTGTGTATCTCAGCGATAAGGGAATCACCGGCCGCGCCATCGCCATCATCGATCGCGACGGAAAAATCGCATGGTTCAAGCAGTACGACATTCCGACGGTCCCCGATGTGAATGAAGTCGCCGACGCGCTTGCTAAAGTGAGTTGATCGGCGATTTTCGAGGAATGTGGATCAGCCGAGTGCAGCTGGCTTTATCTAGATTGCTGGGGCCCGCTCGGCTGCGAAAAAGTACGAATATAATCAACTAGCATCCAGCGCTCATCCTCTGACAGCTTTTTTTCAAAGCTTGGCATGGGTCTGCGGCCGGCGGTGATCTTCCAAAAAAGTTCGCCGTCGGTCATTTTGTTCATCGCGCTCGAATCGGTGAAATCAGCGGGCTTCGCCAAATATTTCCACGAATCGCTTCCCTTCCCGTTACCGGAATCACCATGGCAATCCGCGCAGTTTTCCTGATAAACGGCTTTGCCCGCCGCAACGAAGCTCGGATCTTGCGGCAGCGGATTCGCGAGGGCCTTCGCCTCGGCCGGCGCGTTCCAATCTGATCCAGTGTTCGCAAAAATAAATGCGGCAAGAGCTGCAATTAGCAGGACTCCAACGACCCCGAGCAGAATTCGCGCCCGTTTTCGCCGGTTTCTAGTTGAGTTAGGATCTTCGGAAATCATCGTTTGCGGGTTTCGCCACCGGCATTTCTTCGCAACATATGCGCTACGAAGCGCCGGCTGAATTTTCCCACACTCAAGCTTGTCCAGAGAAGATCGAATAGAGAAGCCACGCGTTCATCGCGAGGATGACGCCGGTGGTTATCAAGGAGAGGAAGTTTGTAAGCGGCCGGTTTGCGTGCGCACCCATTAGGTTATGGCGCCGTGTCAGAATCAGAAGCGGAATCATCGCGAACGGCAGGCAGAAGCTCAGCACCGCTTGACTCAAAATGAGTGTCTTCAGTGGATCGAGGCCCCAACCGATTACCAGTATCGCCGGAATCATTGTCACCACGCGGCGAAGGAAAATGCTGATTCGAATATTCAGGAATCCCTGCAGAATCACCTGGCCCGCCATCGTGCCGACACTGGATGACGAAAGGCCCGATGCCAGCAACGCGACCGCAAACGCGATGCCCGCAAAACGGCCAAGAAGCGGCGCGAGCGTACCGTGCGCCGCTTCAATCGAATAAACCGTCATCCCATGCCCAAAAAATACGGCCGCAGCCATGATCAGCATCGCGGTATTGATCAACCACGCGCCATTCATTGCGAGAAGGACGTCCAGTAATTCCATGCGCCGGTGATGATGATCTTCGCGGTCGGCCACCTCGCGGCGCGGCAACACCAGCGCGGAATGGAGATAAATGACGTGCGGCATCACGGTGGCGCCCAACATTGAAACGGCGATGTAAATCGATGACGTTTGTACGTGAGGAATAATTATGCCCTGTGCGATTTCGCCCCAGTGCGGCTTGCTCAAGAACACTTCATAGGCGTACGCCAAGCCGATCACCGCTACAAATGCCATGATGACGCGTTCGAGCCATTGAAATCCCGCCTGCTCGAACATCAGAATGAGCATCACGACGACGCCGGTCAGCAGTGCCGCGGGCAACATTCGAATGCCAAAAAGTAGATTGAACCCAAGAGCCGCGCCCAGGAATTCAGCAAGGTCGGTAGCCATCGCGGCGATTTCCGCGGCAAGCCACAAGCCGAGCGTCACCGGCTTCGAAAACTCCGCTCGGCAATTCTCGGGCAGCGTCCGTCCCGTCGCGATTCCCAGCTTTGCGGCGAGATACTGGACCAGGATCGCCATCGCATTCGACCACAGCAGGACCCACAGAAGCTGATATCCAAAGCGCGCTCCGCCTTCGATGTTGGTCGCAAAATTACCGGGATCCATGTAGGCGACGGAAGCGACGAACGCAGGACCCAGGAACCACCACGCTTCACGCGGCCGCTTGGAGAGGCTGCCTCCCGCCGTCACTGCAATCGGCGGCGTATCCGCAGTCGTTCCCGAAATGGTCTCCGAAATGCGTCCCAGGTTCATAGGTTAACTATGCTGAACTTCAGATATAAACTACACTTAACATATTTGCAAGTCAACGGTACCGCCGCGAGATTCTTGAAAGCGTGTTCTCTAGCGCGATTCAATGGCCCGCTTTGTTATAGTGGAGTGTCACAAAATCAGGAGGAAGCGATGGCGGAAGAACAGAAGCAGGTTCAAATCAAAGCCGACGAGAAGGAATTACTCGGCCAATACTCGAACCTCGTGATGATTCACCACAACGCCGAGGAGTTCACACTGAACTTCATCTATTTGTTTCCGAGCGTCCCGCAAGGCAAGCTCGTCTCGAGTTTGATCGTGAGCCCCGGCCACGCCAAGCGCTTGATGCGCGCGCTTCAGGAGAATGTCACGCGCTACGAAGCGCAGTTCGGCCCGATTCCGGAAGGCCCTACGCCTACACCTGCGCCAACCGTTGGATTTGTTCAATAGGAACATCCCGCGTCTTGATTGACAGGAAAGAGTTGCCGAGAAATTTGGCGCGCTTTACTGGTTAGGCGCTGGCCTGATGCCTGACGACCCACGCGCCGTCGGGCTCAAGGAACTCGACGCCGACGGCATAGCCCGAGCTCGGAATCGACTCACAATAGGCGACTCTCGCCACGCTATGAAATGATCCCGTGAGTGTCGCAATGATCAGGCGATCGTCGATACGCCATCGGCGCGAAGTGACGATGCGGGCGCCTCGTGAACTTACGTTGTCCGTGAAAGTCGTCTCGATTCCCGGCAAATCCACATGACCCGAGATGCGCACTCCGACTTCCATCGGAACTCGTCTTTCAACACGCGAAACGCTGTAGTTCTCTGACCGTCGCAGCCTAAGCCGCATCCCAAGCCCCCGAATTTTAAGTTATCTGCCCCTGCCCTGCCGCGAACCGCATGTGACGCACGCCCCTATGCTCATGCAGTTTCATGTCGTACAAGTTGTGGTCTGCAACGGAAAGCAACCGCTCAATCGTCGTTCCATCCCGAGGATAGACGGCGACACCGACGCTGACGGAGATGACCGGCTTCTCGCCATCATTATTCACGCGCTCGCAGATGCGAGCCGCGGCCTGCAGTGCTTCGTCTTCGCCGGCTTCCGGAAGAACCAGCGCGAATTCATCGCCGCCGTAGCGGGCTGCCGTATCCGAAGCGCGGCAATAATTTCGAAGCACGTATCCGACGCGCTGAATGGCGCGGCTTCCGACGAGATGCCCCAGACGGTCGTTGATCTTTTTCAGGCCATCCAGATCGAGCAGCAGTACGGCAAAACGGCGGCCGGTGCGCCCGGAACGTTGCAATTCGGCATCCAGTACTTCAATGAGTCTCCGGTGATTCGCAAGTCCGGTAAGCGAATCGCTTTTTGCGAGACGGCTCACTTCATCGAACAAATGCGCATTCTCGAGCAGCGTCCCGCCAAGGACGATCGCGTAACTCGCCACCAGCAAGAAATGCGACAGAATGTAAGGGGCATCGAGCGGTTGTTGCGACTCGCTCGCGGCAAGGTGGCATGCGACGTTGAGCACCGCCGCGAAATAAAGCGACCGGTCGAACGCCGATTCAACGCGGTTCAATCGCCAGCTGTATCCAAACGCCGAAATCAGAAACAGCCCGGCGAGCATCAAATCCCACGGCCGAGGCAACACGGAATCCGTATGGATGCGCATCGGCGGAACCGTGAAGTAAATCACGCTGATCAGATAGGCAGCGCCGCCCACGAGAAGTGTGGCCGCGGCAATTTCGCGGCCCGCATCTCGCGCGATCGGCTTCTTTCTCTCCACGCCTAGCGCGGCAATCAGGAGCACGGCGAGGAGCGTTCGCCCGGCCATCCACGCGAGCGAGACGTGCAGCGGTCCCGTCGGCTCTTGGTATGCCTCGCGATACGCTGACATTGCTGTCGCAGCCTCGATTAGCGCGGCCAGGACGAACCCAAACGCTAAGATTAGGCTCACACGGTCGTGCGTTCCCCGGAAGCGCACCAGCGCGTTCGCCGCAAACGTGAATGCGATCAACCCGCCTGCCATCTGCAGGTAAGTATCGAGGAGCAGATCGGAGCGGTACGGCGAGAACCGGAGGGTCCATACAACAAAGAAAAAGGCGCTCGCGCCGAGTACCCAAAGTATGGATACCCGGAATCGATGCACGACTGCCCAGAAGATGGACGGCTTACCCACTATCCCCCCAAAATCCCTTCCAACCCACATGGTGCAGGAGCACGCCAGGCACCGTTCGCATAGTACGTATAGTACTGTTGATGATGCTGAAAACAAGACATATAGCTTTTTTAGAATTCAAAATCCAGGACTTCAGTCCTACGAAGAATCTGCGGTAGGTGTAAAAATGTTACACTGGGGAGCAAGGCGAGCTTACAGTAAAACGCTTAGGTCGACTCTGCGCCAACACGGCACCGACGCTTGGAAATTCGAGATTCGAGTTATTTCGGGAGCGCGCCGGGATCGGTAGCAGTTTGCGCGTCTTCTTTTTTGGCGGCCGCTTCGGCCGCGGCGAATCCGATTTTGCTGTGAGTGCCATCGCAGAAGGGCTTGTTTACGCTGCCGCCGCAGCGGCACAGAGAGAATGCCGGCTTCCCCGAAATATCGAACTTGTTGCCGTCGGCGTCCACGAGTTCGACGCTTCCCTCGGGCGCTTCCACTCTGAAAGGGCCATTATTGCGCGCGGTAATCTTGACGCTTGCCATGTGTCTCTCCTCGAGATCGATCAGTATTTCGGAACGGACGAGTCCACCTCATCGGACCACGCCAAGATTCCGCCCTTCAGGTTCCACAGCTTCTTAAATCCGGCTTTGCGCAAAAATTCTGCGGCTTCGGCTGAACGCTTTCCGCTGCGGCAGTGTGCGACGATTTCACGCGCGCTATCAAGCTCGTTCACGCGCCGCGACAGCTCGCCGAGCGGGATGAGATGTCCGCCGATATTGCAGATCTGATACTCGTGCGGTTCGCGGACGTCGAGAACGTATAAATCGTCTCCGCGATCGAGGCGAGCCTTCAGTTCGCGCGGCGTGATTTCTGGAACGGATGTTTGCGGCGCGGGCGCTTCCTCACCTCGGATTCCGCAAAACTCCGCGTAATCGATCAGCTTCGTCACGGTCGGATTGGTCCCGCACACCGGGCAATCCGGATTCTTGCGAAGCCTCAGCTCGCGGAACTTCATCCCAAGCGCATCGAACAGTAGCAGCCTACCGACGAGCGGTTCGCCGCTCTTCAAAATCAGCTTCAAAGTTTCCATCGCCTGGATGGAACCGATGATTCCCGGCAGCACGCCGAGCACTCCGCCTTCCGCGCAAGATGGCACGAGCCCCGGCGGAGGTGGTTCGGGATAGAGGCAGCGGTAGCACGGCCCGCCCGGATAACCGAAAACGCTGGCCTGCCCCTCAAATCGGAAAATAGAGCCGTAAACATTGGGCTTGCCGAGCAGGACGCACGCGTCGTTGACGAGATACCGCGTCGGAAAATTGTCGGTGCCGTCCGCGATGATGTCGTAATCACGGAAAATCTCGAGCGCATTCTCACTCGTCAATTGTGTTTCGTAGCGCTCGATCCGGATTTCAGGATTCAAATTTCCAAGCCGCTCGGCCGCCGCCTCGATCTTAGGCCTGCCGACATCGCTCGTCCCAAACGCCACCTGCCGCTGCAAATTCGTGAAATCAACTTTGTCGAAATCAACGATGCCGAGGGTGCCAACGCCCGCTGCCGCGAGATACAAACCGAGCGGCGCTCCGAGTCCGCCCGTTCCGACAAGAAGCACACGCGCGCGCTTCAGCTTGAGCTGCCCGTCCATGCCAACTTCCGGCATGATGAGATGCCGGCTGTATCGAAGAATTTCTTCCTTCGAAAGCGTGACGTCGCTTCCCGTCCCAGAGTTCACCGGATTGACCGTCTTCGTCGCCATATTTCGAATCTCCAAATCCTTAGCTCCGCGCGCCGCCGGCAATTGATGGAACGATGCTGATCGTGTCGCCGTCATTCACTTGCGTCTTATCTTTCTGCAGATAACGAATGTCTTCGTCGTTCAGATAAACATTCACAAAACTTCGCAGCCTGCCATCTTCGGCGTAGAGATGCTTGCGCAGATCGGCGTATTGCGATGTCAGCGCGGCCAGCGCCTCACCCACCGTTCCAGCCTGCAACTCGACCGTATCTTGCTTGCCCACGTACGCCCGTAGCGGCGTCGGAATCATGACCTTGACTGCCATTCTTCCTCCCCTTCACGTCGTAAATATCTCAAATTCCCGCTTAAGCAGTGCTGCCCAGAGAAACAGTCTCAATCGCTTCAGCGCTGTAGCTCGCTCGATCGTCGGCGAGCCGCCACGAATTCATTTCCTTCGGCTCACGCGATTGAACGCTGAGAATCACGTAGCTATACCACGGCCACGCATGCTCCCGATCGAACTCGCTCGGCCGCGCTGGAGCGTCAGGATGCGAATGATACCATCCGAGCAACTCGAGACCCGATCGCCGCGCGGCCGCGTCAGCGTCCCGGACATTCTCGGCAGTAATCGAAAACCGATTCCGCGGCGAATCGTCCCGCTGGTTTTTCAGCGGCAAGATTTCAACGACATCGCGATGTCCATTTTTTTCCGAGCCAAGGAGCGCGCCGCAGCATTCGTTTGGATACGCCTCTGCACCATGACTGCGAATTCGAGTGGCCACCTGCTCTGGAATTCTTAACATGCTCCGGCTCAGCCCTCGTTCCAGAAGCGCTCGCTCAAATATTTATCGCCGGAATCCGGAAAGATCGTGACGATCACTGCTTCCTTGCCCGGGGCCAAGCAGCGTGCGATCTCGAAGCAAGCGCAAATCGCCGCTCCCGAACTAATTCCGACGAGCAGCCCTTCTTCGCGCGCAAGCCGCTTCACCATCGTGTACGCTGCTTCGGTAGCTATCGGCAAATTCTCATCAGCGACACTCGCGTCGTAAATCTTCGGCACGATCGACGCTGGCATGTACTTCATGCCCTCGAGTCCATGAAATGCCGAGTCCGGCTGAAAACTAATAGCCCGGATCGCCGGATTGAATTCTTTTAGTCTCCGCGCTGTCCCGACAAATGTTCCGCTCGTGCCGAGGCCAGCAATGAAATGCGTGACACGCCCGCGCGTCTGCTCCCAAATTTCCGGAGCCGTCGTCGTCATGTGCGCTTCAATATTCGATGGATTGCTGTACTGATCCGGATAGAAATATTTCGCCGGATCGCTTGCGTAAATTTCCCGCACGCGGCGTATCGCGCCATCCGAACCCTCCTCGCCCGGCGTGAACACTAATTCGGCGCCGTACGCGGCCAGAATCCGCTTCCGCTCGAGCGAAGCGTTCGCGGGCAAGCAGAGCTTCACGCGATAACCGCGCGCTGCGCCAATCATGGCGTAAGCGATTCCAGTATTTCCGCTGGTCGAATCGAGAATCGTTTTCCCGGCTGAGAGAGCGCCGCGTCGCTCGCCATCGAGGATCATGCGAAGCGCCGCGCGATCCTTCACCGATCCGCCGGGATTGAACCATTCCGCTTTCGCATGAAATTCGACCCCACGAAATTCGCGGCCCACGCGCCGGAGTTGCAAGAGTGGAGTGTTCCCAATGCAATCGAGCAAATTATCGCGCTCCACGCGCGGGGAAACGGAAGGCATCTCCGCGACAACCGAATTCTTGATTTCTCTCAACGACACCTCGGAGGCCGGCCGAAACAACCAGCATTTGCTCGCTCTCTAAGACAATCAGATGCGCCGGATAGGACCGGGATTCAAGCCCCACGTCGATCTATAACCGCTGCTAGAGTTTAGCAGAGGCAACTCGCAACTCAGCGGGCTCGCACAGCCGATATGATTGCCCGAGCCGTTCCACTTTAGCCTTTACACGAGGGCGGTGAGATTCATATTCTGAATGCCTATGTGGTACGTCAACGCAGCCTTCACCGAAGAGAATGTCGCGAAGTTACCCGCGTCGGGTTTCACTCTCAGCACAACTCGCGGCGTCATGCGAATCGAGAAGTACGGCTGCGGAGCCGAGTTGCGCCGCGGCACTGACAACGACTACCACATGACGGAACTGCCGACGATCATGCTCAACGGGCAGTTCACCGTCCTCTGGGATGCGGGCTATCAAAAATTCCTTTTGACGCACGACGAGCACAAATTTCCGGCCCATCGCGCGCAGCTGGCCAATCTGCGAAAATTCAACGAAGAATTGCGCACCGCTCTCGGAGTTCCCACGTACTACAACGAAGCTCTCGGCTCAACCTGCCATTTTAGTGTTTACGATCGCGTCAAAGGGCGGCCGGGCGACAATCCGGACGAAACTGTCGGCGTAATTGAAACACCCGAAGACGACTGAGCCCTTACGCGCTCCCAGCCTGTTTGAGCTTGCTGCGAAAATCTTCGGGATCTATTTTGTGGCGGGCCGCTTCGCGAGATCCGATAAAAATCACGGGCACGTCGTCCGTGTATCGCCGTTGCAACACGGGATCGCGATCGATATCTATTTCGCGCAGATGAGCTCCCGATTCTTTCAGGATCGGCTCCATCGCAATCTTCGCGGAGTCGCACAGGTGGCAGCCTTCGCGAGTATAGAGCGTGACGTCCTTAGGGCTCGCGGCGGCAATTCGTCCGTCTTCCGTCCGCTCAAAAAAATCTCCGCCTTCCGCCGATCTCAACATTCCAATCCCAACGAGTTCGGCGACGGCGTCGAGAACATCCTCATGCTGTTCGGATGATTTGCCTCCGGCCATCTCAAAGAACGCGTGGAGATCGAGCGAGTCGCGCTCGAGTTCGTCATAAAGCGAGAGAATCTTCGTGGATATGTCTCTCATGGTCTGCCTCGAAACATCGTAGAGGGCCGCGCTCCCATGAGTGTATCAGGTGACGGCGTGTATGGAGCGCGTCAGGGATGAATCGTGTAGTAGCGCTGAAACGGTCCGATATGGGGATGGTAGGCATGCGAGCGGAACAGTTCCGCGATCTGCCGAATGTGGCCTAGATCGTGGAATGCCCATTCGTTCATGAGCTGATTGATCGTGACCTTGCCGATCGTCGCGTGAATTCCTGAGCGTGAAATCACGCTCGCCGGAATGTAGCGCAGAAACGATAGGCTCCGATCCCGCTCGTGGCAGAAAAGATGAAGATTCTCGCGAGCCTTTCGTGAAGAGTAGCGGCCCGCCGCATATGCTGCGTTCTGATCGTATGCCTCGAGTTGCGGCGCATCGCTCTCCACCATTTTCTGAATCCGCTCGCGAAATCCGACCACTTCGACGTCCGCGAGATGCGCCAGCACCTCGCTGATCGACCATCGCTCCATAGACGGCTTCCACTGCAGTTCTTCGTCGGTGGCGAGGTGCACAATTTTTTCGATTATGATGGGCGTCTGCTCGAGAACGGCGATCCCAGGCAGCCCATCTTCGTTGCGTTTAGGCGACATAGTCTCCTCGCGACAATTTTATTCGTTATACCGCACCGGCGCGATTTTGTCGAAATGCCCTCGGCTGATTCGTCTTCGCCTGAACTCGTCTGGCTTGAGACAATGTTCGCCGCGTGGTACACCCTGAACGGACGTAAATTTCGTACGCTTGCGAATCTGCTTGCAGGAGGCGTTAATTGGTTGACGTTGTTGTCCTCGTGGATGATCTTTTCTTTCAAGCCAAGATTGTGGAGACGGCGCGGCTGACCGGCGTCACGCTCGCGATTTGCGGCACCGGAGATGCGTTCGTCGCGGCAATTGAACGCGAAAGCCCCAAGCTGGCCATCGCGGATTTGAATTCGAGGGGCGGCGCGCTCGGCGCTCTTGAACGCTTGCGTGCGTCAGGCAACCAGACGCCGCTCATCGGCTATCTCTCCCATGTGCAGACGGAATTAGCCGAAAGCGCAAAGGCTGCTGGTTGCAACGATGTGATGCCGCGCTCGAAATTCACGGCGAATCTCGCTTCGATATTGTCGGGAGCCAAGACTTGAAGAACGGGATTTCAATTCTGCGGCGCACGAGAGTTCCCTTGCTCGCTTCGCTCGCCCTGCTTCTTCCCGCCTGCGCCTCCGCGCAGGCCACCCAAGAGGCCGATCCTTCAGCCGCGCTCGAGTCTGCATTCACCGCCGCCTGCAAGCACGACGAGGCGCAATTCGCGAATCATCTTACCGCCGATAACGCGGCAGCATTTCGGGCGCTTCCGCTCGATCAACGTACCGCGATTCTGAAAAGGTTTTCACTCACCGATGATGCAGGCCACCCGCTCCTCTCGTCGGATCAAAAAGGGCGCCCGGTAGTGCGGTGTGAGGTAGCAGGCGCGACCGCTGAATTTCAGTTCGGAGCTACTCGCGCCTCCGAAAACCTCGCGTTCATTCCCATTCAGACGGTGGGCGGCGACATTACGGATTTCGGCATGATCCGAGAATCGAGCGGATGGAAAATTATCTCTGTCGGCTTGATGCTCTTCGATATCCAGCAGCTTGCAGGACGATGGGCGGAGCAAGAAACAGAGAACCGCGAAGACGATGCAGTTCACTCGATGCGCGATCTCCAGACCGTGATCGGAACCTATCAACGCGCGTTCGACGAACTGCCCGAATCTCTCGAAAAGCTCGGCCCAGCGCCAAAGGGCCAAGTATCGCCCGATCAGGCAAATCTGATCAGCGCGAAATTGGCGTCAGGAAATCAAAACGGCTACCGCTTTCGCTACCGCATTGTGAGCGGCGCGGATGGAAATCCCTCCGGCTTCGAAATCGCTGCAACGCCTGAATCCTACGGCAAAAGCGGAAAGCGCTCGTTTTTCCTCGACGCGGCCGGCAAAATTCACGGCGCGGATAAACACGGCGACATCGCAACCGCCGACGATCCAGTCGTGCCCGGCGATTCTCACAATTGAAGTAAAGTGATTTCTGCTCTGATTTTGTAGGGCTGGCCGGCAGGCCGGCCGGATTTTTCCTCACGCCTCATAGCTCCGAAATTTCAAGTCTATCGCCCCCCGTCAGTCCACGATTTCACTGCGGGCGCACGAATCTCAGGTATACAATCCGCGATACACCCATGCCAGCTGAATCCGTCCTTGCCATGCAATCTCCCGAACAGGCGCTTCGCGACGCGAATCGGCAATATTACGCCGCATTCGAATCGCTCGACATCAGCCAGATGGAAGAAATCTGGGCGCACGAGGATTGGGTGCAATGCGTCCATCCAGGCTGGGATTTGCTGCTCGGTTGGAGCGAAGTGCGCGAGAGCTGGGTGCGAATTTTCTCGAATACACGACGCGTGAAAATCGCGCTCGGCGCGGTAATGGTTCACGTCGAGGGAAACACCGGCTGGGTGGCGTGCACCGAACAGGTCACGAGCGCGTACTCCGACGGAATTGACGAGGCGCTCACGCAGACCACGAATATATTCATCCACCGGGATGGGCAATGGCGAATCGTCGCGCACCACGCCTCTCCGTTGCCTTCCGGTCCGAAAGCGACCGTACAGTAACCCTTGCCGCTAATCCGAAAGCGTGTTCCCGCGTTTATAATGTATCTGTGACCCGCGCGCGCAGCCAGCCAGCACGACATTTCGCCATTTCTGTTTTTTTTGCATTCGTCGTTTGTAGTTCAGCGATTTACATTCCAGAGACCGCAGCGGCGCAGATTCCCGAGCCATTGCAAGGCTCGTCCACTCGAGTGCCGAGCCAAGAGGACGAACCGGCTGTTCCGCGTCCAGTCTTCGCACTTCACAGTGGCTTTTGGCTCAATCTTCATCATTTCCTTTACGAGCAAGCGCGTCTGCGCGATCAGGAATCCACCAGCCGAGGCAAAGTGAGCGGGCCCGCGCAAGATTCCGGCGCGGCCGAGAGCCGTGGCGCAGATTCTCACCCCTGGCAGGCAGCGGTAAACTACTACGCGAAAAATCTCGCGCGCCGCGATCTCCTGGTTGACGAGGGAATGGTTCTCATCAACAACCGGTTGGCGGACCTCGAAACCTGCGCCGATTTGTCAGGCCGTGCGTCACCAAGCTGCGCTTCGGGCTTGCCAGCGTCGCTCATCGCGGCGCTCGAGCAGGCGGCGCCGGTTTATCGCCAGCGCTGGTGGCCCGACCATGACCGCAAGAACCGCGCGTGGATTTCGAGCGTGGCCCCTCTGATCCGGCGCACGGGGCTTCCGCTCGCGCAAGAGCTCTCTGCCGTTTACCACTCCCAGTGGGAGACCGATCCGATCCGCGTGGATGTGTCCGAGTATGCGGGGCCGTTCGGCGCGTACACGTCGCTCGATCCGACTCACATCACTGTTTCGAGCACTGACCCGCGAAATCAGGGGCTCTCAGGATTCGAAATCCTCTTTCACGAATCGTCGCACGCTCTCGCGACAACCGTACAGGACGCCATCGTCACCGCCTGCCACGATCGCGACATTCCGATTCCTCGAGACCTGTGGCACGCGCTTCTGTTCTACACGACGGGCGAAGTCGTCCGCCGCGCCGTCGCGGATGGCAAGCTCAACTATCCCGGATCGGCGCCTCCCAAGTTTCCGGCGTCGTACACGCCGTACGCGTATCGCAACGGTCTCTACACCCGCGGCTGGGAGAATTATCAACGCGTGCTCGAAACATACTGGCAGCCTTATCTCGATGGTAAGACAGACTTCAACCATTCCATAAACGCCGTCGTCTCCGCGCTGTGATGAGTGGCTATTGGGGTGGCTGAGTGCCCGCGGCGAAGACTTGACCGAAAGCTCGGCATGCAGTCGTAGCGCCGGCATCTTGCCGGCGAATTTGTTCACGACACCTGGCGTGATATTGCCTTCGGGAAATCGCCGAGACGCGGCTTCTTAGAAAGGGACCGTTTCAATGAAAATCGTGCAATCAGTGCTCGCCGTCGCTTTACTTCAAGTCGTCGCAATGATCGCGCTCGGCGCTCCGGTTCAAGCGCAAGAGACTGACCCTGAAACGCACGCCCGCCAAGTTATCGACCAGATGATGGCCGGGAAATTTAGCGCGATCGAAGCGCAGTACGACCCAGCGATGAAGGCAGCTCTACCTGCTGGAAAGCTCTCGGATTTTTGGCAGCAACTCAACTCGCAAGCTGGCTCGTTCAAGAAGGTCACGGACGTCAGCGAAAAGGTAGTCCAGGGCTACCAAGTTGTGACACTAGTTTGCGACTTTCAGCAAGCCACCCTCGACACCATCATCAGTTTCACATCGGATGGCCACATCGGCGGAATTCGCTTCGTGCCTCATCATCCGAAGGCAGAGTGGACTGCGCCGCCGTACGCGAAGCCTGACTCCTTCCACGAACAATCGATAACGGTCACGTCGGGCCATTGGGAATTGCCGGGCACACTGACTCTGCCAATTGGTGACGGGCCGTTTCCAGCCGTCGTGCTCGTTCATGGCTCCGGTCCGCAAGACGAAGACGAGACGATTGGACCGAACGAGACTTTCAAGGATCTCGCGTGGGGTCTCGCTACAAAGGGTGTCGCCGTGCTCCGATACACGAAGCGCACCAAAAAGTACGGCGCGAAGTGGAGCGACGATCCTAGTGCGTACACGGTAAACGACGAAGTCATTAACGACGCGCAAGCAGCCGTTGATCTGCTCTCGAAGCAACCTAAAATAAACTCGAAACGCGTTTTCGTTCTTGGGCACAGCTGGGGCGGCTATCTTGCGCCTCGTATCGTAACGGGTGACCCGCAAGTGTATGGAATCATTATCTTTGCTGGTTCAGCGCGGCCGCTCGAAAAGATGATCGTCGAACAATTGCAATACTTTTCGACGCTGCCCCGAGGATCCTCCGAGCAACTGCAAAAGCAACTCGCGGCGGCGGAACAGTCGGAAAAACAAATTGAGAATCCCGAACTCAAAAGCGGAGACACGATTGAACTCATGGGCGCAAAGGTCGACGCGACATACTTCCTTGACCTGCGCGGCTACGATCCGCCTGCGGTCGCCGCGAAACTAAGCATTCCAATTCTCGTTTTGCAGGGCGGCAGGGACTATCAGGTGCGTGACGCCGACTTTGCCGCTTGGAAAAAATCGCTCGAGGGAAAGCCCTCGGTTGAGTTCAAGCGCTACGCAGACCTAAATCACCTGTTCCAAACTGGAAGCGGTATGGCGACTCCTGCCGAGTACGACAATCTGGGGCACGTCGCGGAACCCGTGATTGCAGATATCGCGGCGTGGATTTTGGCAAGCGGCAACGCAAAGTGATCGCTACGTCCGTGACACCGTGCCAAAACGAATAGCGGTTGCTCTGCCAAAACGAGTAGCGCATCGCGATGTTTTTCCGGTAAATATGCGTTGAATCCAGCGCGCTAGCGACCCTCATTGAATTGTGCTATTCTGCGTTTTGAAATTGCGGCAGTTCACCGGGCGAGCGCCTCCTCCGGGCGGAAATCCAAGGGCAAAGAACGACGCCGCAGTATCAGTTGACCTTAGCAGGTTGCGCCCTTTGCGCCTCGCGGGAGCCACGATAAATGTCCACTAAGCCCGCATTGACTCAAACCGCCGAAATTCAGCTCGCGCACTCTCCGGATAGCGACGATGCCTTCATGTTCTATGCCCTTGCGACGGGCAAAGTGCGTATTCCCGGCGTCAAATTCAATCACGTTCTCTGCGACATCGAATCGCTGAATCGCGCTGCCGAAAAAGAAGTCTACGACGTGACTGCCGTCAGCTTTTACGGCTATTCCTTCATTGCGGACAAGTACGTGCTGCTAGATTGCGGCGCTAGTTTTGGCGAAGGCTACGGTCCGATCGTAATCGCGGCGCATCCCATCAAAAAGGACGATTTGAAAGGCCGGCGAATCGCGATTCCCGGCGAGCGCACGACGAGTTATCTGGCGCTAAAGCTTTTCGAACCCGACGTTGACACCGTCACGATGCCGTTCGACAAGATTCTCGATGCCGTTGCTGCGAAGGAAGTTGACGCGGGACTGCTGATCCACGAAGGCCAGCTCATGTATTCGCAGCTTGGGTTGAATCGCGTCGTGGATCTCGGGCAATGGTGGCACGAAGAGACGGGATTGCCGTTGCCGCTCGGCGCAAACGCAATTCGCCGGAGCTTGAACGCTTCGCTCGGGCGCGAGGTAGAGCGCGTGATTCGCGAAAGCGTTACGTACGCTCTCGAACATCGCGAGCCAGCTTTGAACTATGCGCTGCAATTTGCGCGCGACATGGATCCGGCTATGGCCGATCGCTTCATCGGAATGTATGTAAATCGCTGGACGCTGGACTACGGCGAAGAAGGACGTCGCGCGGTTCGCGAACTTCTCGGCCGGGGCGCAGCCGTCGGCCTAGTTCCTTCCGCGTTCAAAATAGAATTTCTATCCGAAGCAGCCTAGAGCGCTCTGCTTTGTCCGCCTGCCGCTGACCAACCAAGCCGGTGCCGCGCTCGGCTATTGACGTCATTGTTCTTTCCATCGACCATAGTAATTCTGGACTGATGAAGTTTTCGGCGCTGGTGGTGTTGCCGCGGCGCCTGGGTGTATGCGGCCCGCTCGAATGTGATTCAACGAGCCGCCTGGGGACTCATGGAGCGTGTTCTCTCAACCTACCGGTACACCGCGCAGCCGCTGTCGCTCGCTCTGATCGGAGAAGCTGCGGGAGCCGGGATCAAGAGCGTCGAAGTTTTCTGCGACCATTCGCATTTCAATTATCGCTCGCCGCAATCCATTCGAGACCTCGGTGATTGGCTCAGCGCGCATGGCGTCACGCTGCACTCGCTTCATTCGCCTACCGAGCGCGAGAGTTCCGCGGGGCGCGATAGCGGCAGCCCGATTTCGATTTGCGATCCTGAACGCACGCGACGGCTTGATGCCGTCGATGAAGTGAAGCGCGCACTCGATGTCGCCGAGCGCCTTCCGTTCCGATATCTCGTGCAACACATGGGGCACGGGCGGCAATCCGCCGATCCGCGAAAGCTCGACGCCGCATTCAATTCTCTTGAGCATCTTGTGATTTTCGCTAAGCAACGCGGCGTGACGATCGCGCTCGAAAATACGCCCAGCGAAATGGGCTCGCCGGAGACATTGCAAACGCTGATCCGCGAGACGCACCTGAAGGATTTGCGCTTCTGTTTCGATTTTGGCCACGCGCACATCGAGGAAGGGGTCGCAAAATCGTTCGAAATAATGAGCGATAGAATCGTCACAACTCATATTCATGACAATCATGGCGACACCGACGAGCATTTGCTGCCTTTCGACGGCACAATTGACTGGGACGCGGCCCTTAGGCTCGTTGCCGCCGCGCCGAACCCGTTGCCGTTCGTGATTGAATTGAAGGAGCACGCGGGCGGCTCGCCGGCGATGAGCCAGATTCGCGCCGCGCTCGACAAACTCGAGCACGAATTGGAATCCGAGAAAGAACGCTTAAGTGAGAATTAAATTCGACTGGGAAGGTTTGATGACACAGGAAGCGACAGCACCCTTGCCGATCATCACGATCGATCGCGCGGGTCAACATCAGGACCGAGCCGTCAAGCTGCAGGGCTGGCTCTACAATATGCGCGAATCCGGAAAATTGCTGTTTCCGATTTTCCGCGACGGCACCGGCATCATTCAGGGTGTGGTCTCGCTGAAGGATCAACCCGAAGCTTTCGAAGCATTGAAGGGGCTGACGCAGGAATCGAGCGTAGAAGTTACCGGAACGATTCACGCCGAGCCTCGCGCTCCGGGCGGCTTTGAGATTCGCATTACCGGCGTGAATGTAGTTCAGCGCGTCGCCGACAGCGATCCCTATCCCATCCAGCTCAAAGAGCACGGTGTCGATTTCCTTCTGGACAAGCGGCATCTGTGGATCCGCACGCCTCGTCAGGCCGCAATTCTCCGAATTCGCGCCGAAGCCATCCGTTCAGCTCGAAATTACATGGACGATCAAGGCTACACGCTCACCGACGCCCCAATCTTCACCCCGGCAGCGTGCGAGGGAACGACGACGCTTTTCGAAGTGGATTACATTGACGACCAAAAGGCCTATCTGACGCAGTCCGGCCAACTGTACGTCGAAGCGACCGCCGCGGCGCTCGGCAAAGTCTATTGTTTCGGCCCGACGTTTCGCGCTGAAAAATCAAAAACACGCCGCCACCTCACCGAATTCTGGATGCTTGAGCCGGAAGCAGCCTACGCGCATCTCGACGACATGATGGAGCTCGGCGAAGGCTTGGTGAGCGCCATCGTTCAAGGCGTGGTAAAAAATCGGCGAACAGATCTCGAAATGCTGAAGCGGGATGTCCCCGCTTTGGAAAAAATCGTGCCTCCGTTTCCGCGAATTACGTACGAGGAAGCGATCGACGTCCTGCAGAAAAGCAACAACCCGGCAAAGTTCGGCGACGACTTCGGCGGCGACGAAGAAACGATTATTTCAAAATCATTCGACAAGCCCGTGTTGATTCATCGCTATCCCTCGGCGATGAAAGCGTTCTACATGGCTTTCGATCCCGCGAGACCGGACCTTGCGCTGAATTTCGACATGATCGCACCCGAGGGCTATGGCGAAATCATCGGCGGCGGCGAACGTCTCGCGAGCTACGAAACGCTGGTTGAGCGCTTGCGTCAGAATAATCTGCCTGCCGAATCCTTTCAGTGGTATCTAGATCTGCGCCGCTACGGAAGCGTGCCGCATGCGGGTTTCGGGCTGGGCCTCGAACGCACGGTCGCGTGGATTTGCGGTACCGAGCACATCCGGGAAGTAATTCCCTTCCCCCGTATGCTCTACCGCGTTTATCCTTGATGTTCCGCCTTCCCCTGGGGTCGTTTACGGTCGAATTGCATGGCTGACAAAATCCGAATTATCGGTGTGCCGATGGACCTTGGCGCGAGCCGCCGAGGCGTGGATATGGGCCCGTCCGCGTTGCGCGTCGCGGGCCTGCAGACTCGCCTGAAGCATCTCGGCCGTCAGGTCGAGGATATCGGCAATGTGGCTGTCATCCAGGCTGAGGAGCAGCATTACGGCGAGAAGAACGCGAAGTATCTCGAAGAGATCGCCGCGACCTGCAAAGGCCTCGCCGAGATGATCAGCAAGACTCTCGATGAAGATCAGATTCCGCTTGTCCTCGGCGGTGACCACTCGATTGCAGCCGGGACCGTCGCTGGCGTGGCCTCCCATTTCAAGAAAAAATCGAAATCCATCGGCGTCATTTGGCTCGATGCTCATGGCGACATGAACACTCCGGACAGCTCGCCCTCGGGCAACGTCCACGGTATGCCGCTCGCGTCCATTATGGGTTACGGCCCTCCCGAACTGACCGAACTTGCCGGCGCGAAGCCGATGGTCGAACCGAGGAACGTCGCGCTTGTTGGCATCCGCGAACTCGACGCAAAAGAACGCAAACTGATCAAGGAAACGGGCGTTCATATTTTCACGATGCGCGATATTGACGAGCGCGGCATGCGCGAAGTGATGTCGGAAGCTCTGAAATTCGCTGGCGACGATACCGCCGGCGTTGCCGTAAGCCTGGATATGGACTTTGTTGATCCAACCGATGCACCCGGAGTGGGAACGCCGGTGCGCGGCGGCGCCACGTATCGCGAAGCGCACCTCGCGCTGGAGATGATCGCCGACAGCCGCGCGGCCGTATCTTTCGAGCTTGTCGAAATCAATCCAGTAATCGACTTGCACAATAAGACGGCACTACTGGGAGTCGAGCTGCTGCTATCGGGATTGGGGAAGAAAATTCTGTAGGCTTCTCCAGTAATTGTGACGCGAAATCCTCGGAGACTCCGACTGGAATGAGCGGTCCAAAAAAACTACGAGTTGGAATTCTCTTTGGCGGGCGCTCGGGCGAGCATGAAGTTTCTCTCGCCTCGGCTGCGTCGGTGATTCGCGCCCTAGATCCTGAAAAATATGAAGCGGTGCCGATCGGCATCACGAAAGAGGGCCGGTGGCTCGCCGGAGCGGGCGCGCAGAAGCTTCTGTCGGATGTGCTGAAGACCGGCGAGCGCGTCGTGTTGCCTGCGGATCCAAGCGCTGCATCGCTCTTGCCAGTGGCATCCGCGGCCACACAGGATGGCAGTCACGGCATTCACGTCGACGTCATGTTTCCCGTGCTGCACGGCACGTTCGGTGAAGACGGCACGGTGCAGGGCCTGCTCGAGCTCGCGGGCTTGCCGTATGTGGGTGCCGGAGTGCTCGCGTCCTCGGTCGGCATGGACAAGGATGTGCAAAAGCGCCTCTTTGAATATGCCAAACTGCCGATTGTCCCTTTCGTCGCCATCAGCCGCAATGAATGGGAACACGAGCCGAAGCGAACGCTCGCCGAAATCCAGAAGGCGCTTCGGTACCCGCTGTTCGTGAAGCCGGCGACGCTCGGATCATCCGTCGGCATGACCAGAGTCGCTAAACTGAAGGAATTGCCTGCTGCTTTGAACCTCGCAGCCGAATTTGCGCTGAAGATTATTGTTGAGAAAGCGGTGAACGCGCGCGAAATCGAAGTGAGCGTCCTCGGAAATGAGAATCCGAAAGCCTCGATTCCCGGAGAAATTATTCCGCATCGCGAGTATTACGATTACACGGCGAAGTATCTCGAATCAGGCACGCGCCTCGAGATTCCTGCGAAACTGACTCGAGCGCAGGCGAAGAAAATTCAGGAGTATGCGATTCGCGCGTTTCGCGCGATAGACGGCGCCGGGATGGCGCGGGCGGATTTCTTCGTAGAGAAGAAAACATCTCGCATTTTCATCAACGAGCTAAATACCATCCCCGGCTTCACATCCATCAGCATGTATCCCAAAATGTGGGAAGCTTCAGGAATTTCGTACAAAGAATTGATCGACCGCCTGATTCAACTCGCGCTCGAACTCCACGCGGAAAAAGCGCGAACGAAATATTCGATCGAACTTCCCGCCGGGGCAGCGGGCGCGCTTGACGAATAGCCGCTTATTGACGCCATCTAGTTTTCGCCGCAATCGCCAATTCCGCGGTCGGCTCTCTCGCATGCGGATGGTATAATCCCCGCGAATTCTTCGATGACAGAACCCGTCGCACACTGGATCGAGGCCGTCGGAACGCACGGCTCTCGCATCGTCATAATACTCATCATCGCCATTCTCGCCGTGAGGCTATTGCGCGCGACGACGGCCCGCCTCGTAGAATCAGCGAAAACGCAAACACGAGTGGCACAGGCTCGCGAGCAGCAGACGCGCACGATGGCGGGCGTGCTCTATAGCCTCGGCTTCGGAATTGTCGTGATCGTTGCACTTCTCGCTGCACTGCCCGAACTCGGGTTCAACGTCACTCCCGTGGCCGCCGCGGCAGGGCTCGCGAGTCTAGCGATCGGTTTTGGCGGTCAATATCTCGTAAAGGACTTGATCAACGGATTTTTCATTATTTTCGAGGATCAATACGGCGTCGGCGACGTCATTCGCGCAAACAGCGAGGTCGGGCGCGTCGAGATCGTGACTCTGCGGCGTACCGTGTTGCGCAACGACCGCGGCGCCGTAATCAGCATCCCGAACGGGCTGATCGGCCTGATCGCAAATCTGAGCCGCGACTGGTCGCAGACGTACGTCGACGTCACTGTCCCATCGGGTGAAGCCGTCGGCCGAGCGCTCGCTCTGCTTGAAAAGGTCTGCGGAGAATTCCGTAGCGACGCCGACTGGGCCGCCGCCCTCATTGACGGGCCGCGCGTTCTTGGTATCGAATCACTGAACCTGGATGGAACAGCACTCCGAATTCAACTGCGCAGCGCCGCGCTCCGCGCCGACGACGTTGCGCGCGAACTGCGGCGCCGCGTGAAGTCAGCGTTCGAACAAGCTCACATTCTCGTCGCAAACACGCAGCCAGTTGAGTTGATTGGCCGTGCTACCGGCGCCAGTTAGTGCCGTTTCGGCACAAATCTACTGAAACACCTGTTATTGAGCTAGTTACGCGCATTCACGCCACGCTTGACCGTCCAGCTACCCAAGCCCAAACTCAGCATTAGAGGCGGGTTCTAGTACTAGGCGCGCAGCCGTTCTTAACTTTGGCATCCGCATGATTGTGTGCGTGTGCGTTCTGTGTGCGTCCTTGCCCGGCCTCATAGCGGTTGAGCGACAACTGAGGTCGCATTTGTCCCACGGCTCCGAGATCGTTCAATTCATCGGGTTGGAATGCATCGCCACCCTCTTCGTGGTGCTGCTCTTCGGTTCCCTCTATCGCTTCCTGCGCCGCCAGGAATTCCTGCGTTGGTGGACGTGGGCGTGGGCCGCGTATCTGTCCTATCTCGCGACCGGAATCCCGATACTCCTGATCGGGCCTACCTGGACGCTGCCGAAGACATGTCTCATCCTTCTCTCACAAATTTTCGGCTACATGATGTTTCCATTTCTGCTCGCTGGACTTTGGAGCCTGGAGAATCCCGATCGTTCCCTGCGTTCACGCCTGATTGATTGCACGCTGGCAGCATTGGCTTTGGCGATCGTCTCTTTCTTCGTGGCGTACTTTCACAAAGAGAATCCCGCTTTGAGCTATGCGATTCGTACGGCGCCCCGGCAACTCGTGCTCAGCGCAGTGTTCATGTACTGCGGGGTGGCGCTGTTGCGGCGAACCTTAAAAGTCTCGCGGAAAAGCGGTTTGATTGCCCCGTTCTTCTTCCTTCTCTACGGCATCACGCAGGCCTTGTATGCCGTGAGCGGAGCGAATGGGCTGCTGTCAGGACACTATCGACTCTCGGGCATATTGACGTTGGTCGAATTTCTTCCGCAGATCTCGTTCTCGCTCGACCTTGCTTGGACTCTCGGGATCGTAATTGGAATGATTTCGCTGCTTCTCGAAGAGTATTCAAATACAGAGCAGGCACTTTTCGATAGCCAGCGCCGTTCGATCGAGCAATTCGCCGAATTGGATTTGCTATACCGAACTGCTCCGATTGGGCTCGCGTTCGTGGATCGCGAGATGCGCTACCGGCGCGTGAACGATCAGCTCGCAGAATTCGATGGCCGATCCGCGGCGGATCACATCGGTAAGACGCTTGCTGAAATGATTCCCGGATTGGCGCTGCAAGTGGAATCGCTCGTTCGCTTGGTGCTGGTGAAAGGCGAGCCGGTGCTGAATCGCGAATTGAATGGCGCGACTCCCGCGCGTCCAAACGAACCACGAGACTGGTTCGTCAGCTTCTTCCCTCTTCGCGTGACGTCGGGAGATATCCGCGGAGTCACCATCGTCATCCTCGACATTACCGGCCGAAAGCAGGCTGAACGCAGCTTGACGATTCAGAAGGCGTATCTCGAGCAACTCGTTGAGTCCGCTCCCGAGGCAATCGCGATTGTGGACACGAAGAACATCGTCCAACAAGTGAATCGCGAGTTCACACGGTTCTTCGGCTACACGAATAGCGAAGCCGTTGGGAAAAACCTGGACGGCCTCGTCGTGCCAGAGGACAAACAAAGCGAAGGAAAATGGCTCGACCAGGAAGCCGAGCGCGGCGTGAACGCCAACATCGAAACGGTGCGTCGCCGAAAAGACGGCACCCGCCTCGACGTCTCTCTTCTCGTTTCTCCGGTGAGTATTGAAGGCGGGCAAATCGCGGTCTATTGCATTTACCGCGATATTTCAAATCGCAAGCGCGCGGAAGCTGAGGTGCGTCAGAGCGAAGAGCGCTATCGGCGTCTCGTGGAGCTTTCGCCTGATTCGATTCTGATCCAACGCGAAGGGAAGATTGTGTTCGTCAACCCAGCTTGCATGAAACTTCTCGGTGCGGCGTCAGCCGAACAGCTAATCGGCAAGCGCGTCCTAGACATCATTCACCCGTCGTACCACGAAGTGGTGAAAAGCCGGATGGCGGCGGCACGCGAGAACGGGCAGAGTGTTCCATTTCTCGAAGAAAAATACGTTCGGTTGGACGGTAAGACGGTGGACGTAGAAGTTGCCGCAAGCTCCTTCAGCGTGGGTGGCGGGATCGGCGCGCAAGTCATCATTCACGATCTCACCGAACGCAAACGCGCCGAGATGAACCTCCTGCAAGCCGAAACCAAGTTCAGATTGCTGGTCGAACAACTCCCCGCGATCACCTACATGGCGGATTTTGGCCAGGACGGCCGCTGGCATTACGTCAGCCCGCAAATTGAAGCGATTCTCGGATTCACGAAGGCTGAATGGATGGCCGATCCCGGCTTCTGGTTCTCGCGCCTGCATCCCGAAGATGCCGCGAAAGCAATCGAACAGGAAGAGTCTTGCAGGATGACAGGAGAACCTCTCGCCGCTGAATATCGCCTCAAGGCGCGTGACGGCACCTACCGGTGGTTCTCCGATCTCGGAAGAGTGGTAGTCGACGCCACCACCGGAGCGCGATCCATTCAAGGTGTGATGCTGGACATCACGGACAAGCGGCAGCTCGAAGCTCAGTTGCGCCAATCTCAAAAGATGGAAGCAATCGGCCAGCTCGCAGGCGGCATCGCACATGACTTCAACAACATTCTGATGGTTGTGCGCGGGCACACGGACTTGCTCCTGAACAACGCGACGGAGAAACCGCTCGAAAATGTCGCGCAAATTCAGAAGGCCGCGGATCGCGCCGCGGCGCTAACAAAACAGCTACTCGCATTCAGCCGCATGCAAATTTTGCAGCCCGAAGTGTTGGACTTGAACGCCGTCGTCACCGACATGAGCACGATGCTGCCGCGGCTCATCAGCTCAAACATCCATCTTAAGGTCGAGCTTGAGCCGGCTCTCGCGCGTGTTCGCGCCGATGCCGTGCAGATCGAGCAAGTTCTGTTGAATCTCGCGGTGAATGCGCGCGACGCGATGCCCAAGGGCGGAACGCTTACGGTTCGCACTCAGAACACAACGCTTGAGCCTGGCAATCCGCAGAGGCTGCCTGTAACCGCCCCTGGCAAGTACGTCGCGCTCATTGTCATCGACTCGGGCGGAGGAATGGACGCGGAAACTCAAGCACGAATCTTCGAGCCTTTCTTTACTACGAAGGCGAAGGGACGCGGCACGGGCCTCGGATTAGCGACCGTCTATGGGATTGTCAAACAGAGCGAAGGATTCATCGCGGTCGAAAGCACGTTGGGAAAAGGGACGACATTCACAGTTTACCTGCCGCCTGTGGACGCGCCGGCGAGAATTCAAGCCGCTCCCGAAAAGGCTGCAAAACCACAACACGGCGCGGAAACAATTCTCGTGGTGGACGACGAGATGGGAATCCGCGAGCTCGCGACCGAATACCTACAGCGTTGCGGTTATACAGTTTTGGCCGCGGGCGATGGAGAAGAAGCGAAAGACATTGCACAGCATCATGTCGGCCCGATCCATTTGCTACTGACAGACACAATGATGCCTAAGATGGGCGGCCACGAGCTCGTGCGCGCGATGACCGCGCTGCGGCCCGAGGTCAAGGTGATCTATATGTCGGGCTATCTCGAGTTCAACGCCTCCACGCACATCCAAAGCGGAGAAGGCGCTCATTACCTGCAAAAACCGTTCGAACTTAGCGCCCTCGCAAACAAAGTACGGACGGCACTCGAATCAAACTGAAGTTCGAGTAGAACTGGCCCTCGAATCTAAATCATAGAATTAGGAATTTCGCGTTAGCTCGCGGGAGCGAATCTGCATTTCCGGTATGCGTTGAGGCAGAATTAATTTTGGTTCGGTCACAGTCTGTACTTCCTCCGGCGTCACGCCTGGCGCAACTTCTCGCAATCGCAATCCTTCGGGCACAACATCGATCACAGCCAAATCCGTCACGATTGTCTTCACGCATTCGAGTGCGGTCAACGGATACGTGCAGGACTTTACGATTTTCGTTTCGCCACTCTTTGTTACGTGCTCCATCGTCACGATCAAATGGCGCGATCCGACCGCAATGTCCATCGCACCACCGATGCCGCCGGAGGTCTTCGTGCCCGGCACTTTCCAGTTTGCGAGATCGCCGCGTTCGGAAACTTGCAGTCCGCCGAGAACCGACACGTCCAGATGCCCTCCTCGTGTCATCATGTGCGCGTCCACTTGCGAGAAAAATGCCGCGCCGGGCAGAATCGTTACCGGCGCTTTCATTGCATCCACGATATCGAAATCCTCTTCCCCTTCTTTCGCGCGCGGGCCCATGCCAAGGATGCCGTTCTCGCTGTGAAAAATGACGTCCACACCTTTCGGCACGTACGCGGCGATCAGGTTCGGGATGCCCCAGCCGAGATTCACGTAGGCGCCGTCTGGCAATTCCAGCGCTGCGCG
Organism: Candidatus Acidiferrales bacterium; assembly: GCA_049279675.1. Classification (GTDB taxonomy): domain Bacteria; phylum Acidobacteriota; class Terriglobia; order Acidiferrales; family UBA7541; genus Palsa-147. The sequence continues at coordinate 63,770 of JBAPOP010000012.1, read as the reverse complement.
CTCGGCGATTTGCTCCCTCGTGAGTTTGTTTTTAAGCGCCACGGCTTTCTCTAATCTCCACAATGCGATCCACAAATACCGAGGGTGTGACGATAGCTTCTGGATCAAGCGAGCCCACCGGCACGATTTCCTGCACTTCGACAACGGTAATCTTCGCGGCGGTCGCCATCACGGGATTGAAATTGCGGGCGGCCTTTCTGTATGTGAGATTTCCGAGCGGGTCAGCGCGGTGTGCGCGGATGAATGCGTAGTCCGCAAGGAGCGCTGATTCCAAAATGCACCGCCGGCCGTCAACGACGCGTTCCTCCTTGCCATATGCAACCTCCGTTCCAACACCCACCGGTGAATAAAACGCCGGAATACCCGCACCAGCAGCGCGCATCCGTTCGCAGAGAATACCCTGCGGGACCAGCTCGAATTCCACTTCGCCCATTTCCACCTGTTGCTGAAAGTAAATCGATTGTGGCCCGGGAAAAGCCGCGATGACTTTGTGAATCTGCTTGTTTTTGAAAAGCACGCCGAGTTCGGAATCGCCCGTTCCGCAATTGTTACTGATCGCAAAAAGATTGCGCGAACCCTTGCGGCCCACGGCTCGAATCAATTCGTGCGGGAAGCCTGCGCCGCCGAAGCCGCCGAACATCACGCTCGTGCCGTCAGGCAGGTCGGCGACCGCGGCATCGGCCGACGGATAGATTTTATTCTTCACACGCCTCTCCAGCAGGCGGCATCGACTTGTAGCCTGCCGCCGCACCGGCGGCCCGCGCTGCGTTCCCAAAGCCGGCGCGCTCGAGCCAGCGCCTGGTTGCTGCGGGAATATCTGTCCTAGCGGCAAGAACTTGCAAATCGTCTGCGTCGTCTACGTCGAGTTCGAGCCGCTCATTTCTTAGTATGATGCACTCGGCTCCGCAGCTCTTCGCCTCAGCCAAATGTTTTGGAAAACTGTTCGGCCCAAAATGCGACGGAAAAAGCGTCGGCGGCGTGCGCAGCAGTGTGTTCGTCCCCGTGCCGCTCCGCGACGGAACAATGACTGCCGACGGCACCGGGCGCATCGCCGCAAAAATCGAAGCGATGTCTTCGGGAGTGACAAGGGGCAAATCAATCGGCACGCGTGCAAGCGCCGTCACGCCGCGCTCCGCGCAGATTCGCGACGCCGCATCTACCGACGCACTCTCCGAGCGCTGCTCCGTTTCGCGAATTACTTCCCACCCGAATTTCTGCGCGCGATCGATCGCGGGTTCGTAATTGCTGACCAGAAAAATGCGGTCCATGCCGCGAGCGCGGACCACAGTTGCGCAGAAATCATCGAACATCGCTGCCGCCAATTCAGTTCGATCGCTCTGCGAAAGCCACGGCGCGAGGCGTTGCTTCGCATTCCGCAAATCTTTCACTGGGATGAGAAGTGCTTTCATTCCGTCCTTAGATTTTTCTAGCGCCTAAGGCCCCGCGAGTTTAGGCCGGCGCACGGTTCGCTTTTTCCTCAAACTGGCTGAGCGTGCAGGCGGCAAGCCGAACTTTGTCTTCGTCCGTGCGCATCACCGTGCCGCTAACAGACACGGACATGCCCAATTGTTCGATTGGCGCCCGCAATTCCGCGTCACTCGTATCAATCACGATGCGTTGCGAAATATCCCGATACATCTGCGCCACACCCAGCGCCGAAACATCGAGGCTCAGCTCCGCCATCATCTTGTCCGACGGGCCTTTGAGCGAAGCTCCGCCCACGATCGGGCTAATCGCTGCGACATTCGCGCGCCGGGAAGCAAGCGCTTTGCGGATTCCTGGCACGGCGAGAATCGGCCCAATGCTGATCAGCGGATTGCTCGGGCAAATCACGATTCCGTCGGCTCCGGCGATGGCTTCCATCACTCCAGGAGCCGGTTCCGCAGACGCGGCGCCATGGAAATGAATTTTCGCGACTTTCGGCACGGCTCGATGCTTCACCAGGTAGTGTTGAAAAGGAAGCAGTCCGCTCTCAGTTTCAATTTGCGTGCGCACCGGCTCGTCGCTCATCGGCAAAATGTTCGCCTCGACTCCGAGCGCGCGACGAATCGACTCGGCACACGCGGAAAGCGTGGCTCCACGGTGCAGCATGTCCGTGCGATGGATATGCGTCGCGAGATCGCGATCGCCGAGATTGAACCAAGTTTCGCGTCCGTAGCGGCCGAGATAGTCGCGCGCCGCAAACGTGTCGCCGTCGATGCCCCAACCCGCGACAGGATTCACTACGCCAGCAAGCGTATACGTGACAATGTCGAGATCGGGGCAAATGGTAAGTCCGTGCATCTCGATGTCGTCGCCGGTATTGACGACGATTGTCAAATCGCCGGGTGGCATGACGCGCGCTAGCCCGAACAAGAGCTTCGACGCGCCCACTCCTCCGGCCAGTGCGACGATTTTCATCAGTAGCCGGATCCTGTGTAGTGGGCCGGCTGATCCACAAGCTTCAATCGAGGCGCGCGCATGGGCACGGCGTCATCGGCTTCCGGAGTTTCGGCGGAAAACACGCGGCACAGTTGATAAGTTGTCGTGCGCTCGGCGGGCACGCGGCCAATTCGGCGAATTTGCGCGCGGAATTCCGCCGGCGAGACGTATTCGCCGTGCGTCGCGCCGGCCGATTGCGAGATATGTTCCTCCATCAGCGTGCCGCTAAAATCGTTCGCTCCGGCATCCAGGCACGCAAGCGACTCGTCGAAGCCCATTTTGACCCACGACACTTGCACATTGGAAATAAGCCCATTGAAAAGAATGCGCGCCAATGCGTGCACAGCAAGATTTTCGCGCCGAGTGAATCCTGGCCGCGATCCATCTTTGCGATAGAGTCGAGTTTTCTCGTGAATAAATCCGAGTGGAACGAATTCAGTGAAGCCTCCGGTTTCTTCCTGAATGTCGCGAAGCAAAAGCATGTGACGCACCCATTGCTCGGGCGTCTCGACGTGGCCATACATCAGCGTGGAGGTGCTGCGAATGCCCAGCGAATGCGCGGCACGAACGATTTCGACCCACTGCCCCACTTTGAGTTTGTTTGGGCTCAATGCGGCGCGAACGTCATCGTCAAGTACTTCCGCGGCCGTGCCGGGAATCGTGTTCAACCCGGCCTCCTTCAACATCAGCAGATACTCGCGCAGAGGCATTCCCGTCTTTTCAACGCCGTAGGCGATTTCCATCGGCGAGAACGCGTGAATGTGGATATCCGGAAGCGCTGAGCGAATGCCTCGCAGGATATCCCGATAGAAGAACCCATCGAAATCCTTGGGCAGCCCGCCTTGAATGCAAACTTCGGTTGCGCCCGCATTCCAGGCCTCGCCCGCCTTCGCGACAATTTCGTCGATGGAAAGAAAATACGCGTCGCTCGCACCCGGTCCGCGTCCGAATCCACAGAAGGCGCAGCCCACCATGCAAACATTAGTGAAATTGATATTTCGGTTGACAACGTACGTGATGACGTCGCCGACTTGCCTCCGCCGAAGTTCGTCGGCAGTGCGAATGAGCGCGGTTAGGTCAGCGCCAGCTGCGTGAGCGAGCGGCCGGCATTCATCAAAATCAAGTTTCCTGCCATCAAGCGCCGCTTCGAGTGCAGCGCGCACGTTGCCGCTCGCAGCCTTCAGCGATTCATCGAGCGATTCACGCGGCTCAGAAATAATTGAATTCACGGCCACGATCTAATCTCCAGTCTTCGCAAAACCGTCAGTATCGGCGAGTGCCGCAACATATGGCCGGACAGCATCATCGAGAAATCCTTCACGTTCGATGAATTCAGGATAGACGGCGAGTCGCGCACGCAATTCGAATCCAGCGTCAGCTGTTCGCTCGCCGAGCGTCGCGATGTGCGGCCAAGCTGCCTCCGGATTGATGAAATCGGGCGTGACGGGCGAGATGCCGCCCCAGTCGTTGATTCCGGCATCGAGAAGCCGCGGATAATCGGAAGCGCTCAGATTTGGCGGCGCCTGGAGGTTCATGTCGCCGCCGAGCACGAGCCTCGCGACAGCCACGGTGCGCAGCATTTCATCCATGTCAGGTTCAGGATGCGCGGCCATCGGCGTTGCGGCTTTGGCTCGAAAGTTCTGCACGATCACTTCTTGAATGTGGCCGTAGCGCTCGTGAAGCGCGCGGATCGCGAGCAACGAATCGACGCGCTCCTCGCGCGTTTCGCCGATGCCAAACAAGATTCCGCTTGTGAACGGAATTTCCAAACGTCCCGCGTCTTCGATCGTGCGAAGCCTCTTCCGTGGCGCCTTATCGGGCGCCCGCCAATGCGCCTGGCCCCGGCCCATCAGCCGCGGACTGGAATTCTCTAGCATCAGGCCGAGGCTGGCATTTGACGTCTTGAGTTCGGCGAGATCGGCAGCGCCCATCAAACCGGGATTCGAATGTGGAAGCAACCCAGTTTTTTCGAGCGCGAGCCGCGTCATCGCCGCGAGATATTCAAGTGTGCGCTTGACACCTTGCGTGTGAAGAAACTCTCGCGCCTCGGGAAATTCGACTTCGGGCTGATCGCCCAGACTGAACAACAATTCGTGGCATCCGGCACGCTGCGCAGTTTCCGCCGCTGCTATCACGTCCTCGGGCGTCATGTAACGCCCTCCGGGCTCGCCCGGATCGCGGCGAAACGTACAGTAGCCACAACGGTCGCGGCAAAAAGTCGTCAGAGGAATGAACGCCTTGCGCGAGTAGCTAATCGTGCGTCCCTTGACGCGATTCCGCAGAGAAGATGCCGCTTCGAGGAGCGCACCAGTTCGCGCACGCCCAATCAACAGAATCGCGTCCTCGCGAGTGAGAAGCCCGCCCGATTCACCGCGCGCGAGCGTCTGCTCAATCGCAAGTTGATCGGCGTGCTCGGCCGGAATTTTCGTGTTTGGCGTGCTGGCGATCATTCCCATCAGACGTCGCCTGAAATATTTGGCCTGAAATGCTGCGGCCTGAAGTGCATTCGAACTCTGAAAGCCGTTCGACACTCACTATCGAAACATATCCTCGGCAGGCGGGCGAATCAACTCGCGGGCGCTCCCTCGGCCCGCCGGGATCTCTGCGCCGCGAACGATAACCACAGGAACTTGCGCCGATTTTTTCATCACGAGGCCCGCCGCTGCCGCGAGTTCGTCGGCCACCGCAAGAATCGTCGCGTTGAGCGTGTGGCCGCTCGCATCTTTCTTGCCGCGCAAATCCTCGAGCACCGAAAATCCAGCTGCGCCAATCGCCACATTCGCCAACCCCAACCGCCACGGGCGCCCGAACGTGTCCGAAATAATTGCGGCCACGCGCGCTTGACTGAGCGCCTTCAGCCGCTTGACGAATTTCTGCGCCGATGCGTCGGGATCGAGCGGAAGGCACGCGACCGATCCGCTGCCGCGAACATTCGAACGATCCACGCCTGCGTTCGCGCAGACACAACCGTGGCGTGTCTCGACAATCAGCACTCGCTCGCTCATGCGAATGACCCGCCGCGATTCGCGCAACACAACCTCGATGAATCGTGGATCGGTGTGAAGCGTTCGCCCCCATGTTTGCGCCAGCGCCGAGGGCGCGACGTCGCGCAATCTCACGATGCGCCCTTCAGCCTTCGAGAAAATCTTCTGCGCGAGGACAACGACGTCTCCAGTCTCAATCCCGGCACCTTCGCGCTCCGCGGCGCTCCAAACGAGCCGCGCGACGTCATCCCCCCCTTTCACTTCCGGCAGCGTCTTCAGGCCGATCAGCTCGATTCGGCGCTGCGCTTGCGGCCGCGAATCCCGCCGCGTCATTTCGCCGGACCAATTCCGGTGATGCGAATGCCCGCTCCTGGAACTTTGTACCGGCGATTCACTCCAATCAAGAAAGCCGTAAGCGACTCGACGATCCGCGAGTTCTCGAGCTTTCCGCCATCCACGTAGCGGCAATTCGGAATCGCCTCGACCCACGGGCGCAGCCGCGCGCGCACTTCGGCGTTGTCCGCACAAACACACACATCGCAATCCACCGCTTGATTTGATTCCTGAAGCGCGTGCGCGGATACATTTTGGAAGGCCGCGGCTACGTGAACGGTGTCGGGCAGAATCCGCTGCGTCTGCTCAGCTGCGGAGCCGGCCCAGAGACCCAGAATTCGGGTCGGCGCGCCGCCCACGGTGGCTTCGAGCGGAACCGTGCAATCCACTACGGTCTGGCCGGTGCGCAATTTCTCGCGAATAGAATTGAGCGTTGCGGCTTGTGCGGAAAACGGAACAGCTATGACGACGATCCAGGCCTGATAGACGGCTTCTTCGTTGAGGAGTCCCTGAACTTTGGCTTTGGCGCCGAGCGTTTCCCTGATTTTCTTCGCCGCTTCTTCCGCGCGCGATGCAACGCGCGAGCCGATTACGACATTGAATCCCGCGGCTGCCCAGCGCAGGGCCAATCCATATCCCAAGTCTCCAGTGCCGCCGACGATTGCGATGGATTCATCTGACATAGAGATTCATAACGAAGTTCCCGTGATCGGACGAGAGGTATTCTATGCAACTGATCATCGTTCGTGAAACAAAAATCGTAGTTCGTAGTAGCCGTTGGTCGCATGAAGACCCGGAGTCAGGCGCCTCCGGGCTCTGAAGTTAGCGGTACGCTCTGGCGCGCATTTACTCGGGAGAACAAGATGCAGGGCTAATGGCTGCTGTTCGCGCTCGGCGCCGCGGGCTGCATCTGAGCGTGGATTTTCGAATCCTGCCAGCCGCCGCCAAGCGCTTTGATGAGCTGAACCGTCGTCAGCAAACGAGATTCCCGGAGTTGCGCTGAAAGTACCTCGTTATCGAGGACGGTACGCTCGGCATCAATCACTTCAAGATAGTTTGCGAGGCCTTCTTTGTATCGGGCCGTTGAAATATCGGCGGTTCTTTTCGAGGATTCGACAGCTTTATTCTGCGTCGCTTCCTGTTCTTCGAGAACTCGCAGGCCGGCGAGGCCGTCTTCGACTTCCTTGAAACCCGTCAAGACCTGCTCGCGATAATTGGCAACCGCCTCATCGTACGCGGCGCGCGCTTTCACAAGATTTGCCGTGAGACGCCCGCCTTCAAAAAGCGGCTGCGAAGCTCCCGCCATAGCCGTCCATACGGCGCTTGAAAGATTGAAAATCTGCGTAATGTTGTCGCTCTGGTAGCCCACGCTCGTTCCCGTAAGGCTCAGCGACGGAAAGAACGCCGCGCGCGCAACTCCGATTTGAGCGTTCGCGGAGGCCATCAACCGCTCGGATTCGGCGATGTCCGGACGGCGCTCCAAAAGATCCGATGGCAAGCCGACCGGAACGGATGGAGGCTCGAGCACGAGCGGATTTTCAGCAACCGCGAATTCGGATGCGGGCTTGCCGAGGAGAAGCGCCAGAGCATGCTCGAATTGCGCCCGTTGCACGCCGAGCCCGACGTATTGAGCCTGAATTGTGGCAAGAAGCGTCTCCGCCTCGGAGACGTCCAGCCCGCTGGCAACGCCGCCGGAGTGGCGAGCCTTCGTCAAAGCGAATGCTTTCTCAAGCAACTCGATATTCCCGCGGAGGATGTCGCGGTCCCTGTCCACGTATCGAAGGGACAAATAATTCTGCGCGATGTCCGATTTCAGCGTGAGAAGGATGTTCTCGTAGTCCGACTCGCTCGCCTGGTATTGCGCTCGCGCGGATTCGACCGTCCGGCGCACGCGGCCCCATAAATCGATTTCGTAGGCGAGGTCCACAGGCAGATTGATGGTGTTGTCGGTGTAAGGCTGAGTGGCGAACCCGGGTGGGTTCTGGCGCGTACCTGAATATCGCTCCCGCGATGCCGATGGGTCGAGCGTCACCGTCGGATACAAGTCCGCACGCGTGATACGGACCGCTGTCCGCGCTTGCGTCACACGCGCCATCGCTGCTTGGAGCGTGGGATTATTGACCATCGCCTGCGATTCGAGATCATTCAATTTCGGATCGCCGAACACTTCCCACCAATTGCCTTTGGCAATCGCGTCGTTCGGCGTCGCCGCTTTCCAGCCTGCGGGAGGAGCTTCCTTGAACGAAGACGGAACCTCGACAGAGGGGCGATGATAATTCGGCCCCACCGTGCAACCAGCCAAGAGAATTCCAAATACGCAGCCGCATGAAGCGACGGCTCTGCGTGACCAACTCGACGTCCGTATGTGATTCTTAGCTCGCATCGGATTTGCGCTGCTACTTGGCCTTCGAATCGGCAGGCGAGGCTTGATCTTGCTTCACATTCACCACATCGCCCTCGCCGATCGAATCCGGCGGATTCAAGATGATCGCGTCATTGGAATCGACGCCGGTCAAAACTTCCATGCTCGTCCCGAGATCGCGCCCGAGTGTCACGCTTTTCAAATGGACCGTCCCCTGCGGCGTCACCACCGCAACCTGCGTCCCTTGCGACCTGAAGATCAGCGTATTCGACGGAATCGCGACTGGCGGCTCAACGAGCTTCACGTGAAAATTCACGGTGGCATACGCCCCAGGAAGCAGTTCGCCCGTCGGATTCGGCACTTGCACTTCGGTGAGCAGCGTGCGCGATGCCGTATCAATTGATCCGGAAGTCCGAACGACCTTCCCCGGGAACGTCCGGTGCGGAAACTCCGGTATCTCCAAGTCCGCCGGAACTCCTGCCACCATCGAGCGGCTATACGCCTGCGGCACGTTCACGTAGATCCTAAGCACGTTCGTCTGCGCCATCCGGAAGAGCTGGACAGAGTTTCCATTCTGAATCAGAGCGCCAACGTCGACATTTCTCGTCGTCACGATCCCGGAAAATGGCGCGGTCACTTCCTTGAACGACTGCAGATCCTTCAACCGATCCACGTTGGCTTTCGCGGCCTGCAAATCAGCCTGGCGCGCTTTGTAAGCGGATACGTTTTGGTCCACTTCCTGTTGCGAAACGCCATCCGATTTCAGCAGCTCGACCCAACGATCGGCCGTAGTCTTCGCAAGGTCGAGGTTGGCTTGCGCCTGCTGTTGCGCGGCTTCAGCCTGGCGAAGCTCCTGGTCGATTTCCGGAGTTTCAATCTCGGCGAGCAGTTGGCCCGCCTTTACGTGCGCTCCGATATCGAAATACCACTTCTTCAAATACCCGTTCGTCCGCGCATAAATCGGCGTTTCTAGATACGCCTGAATGTTTCCGGGCAGCAGAATCTCGCCGGAAGTCCCGGAAGGCTGCGCGTGAACGATCGCAACCGGCGTGGTCGCGGCGTTCTTGGCCGTGGAATTGAGCGATGCTCGAACACTTCGGCGGCTTAGAATTCCCCACAGCGCAACTCCCGCAAAAATCAGAATAACAATTACGAATACGATCACTCGCAACGGCCGGCCGCGCTGCTCGGGCGCCGCGTCCCTGCCCCTATATTCCTGTGTGTCGTCGTGGCCCATGATTGTTGCTGGCTGATTCCTCTCTGTATGCGCCGGGCATTTTATCCCAACGCCACTACGATTCCGGCTCGTTCTCTGAGAGCGCTTCTTTGTATCCGTTTCGCCTGATGTAGCTATAAACCACGGGGACGAAAAAGAGAGTTCCGACGGTCGCAAACAGCAAGCCGCCGATGACGGCTCGCCCCAGCGGGGCGTTCTGCTCGCCGCCTTCACCAAGTCCGAGCGACATCGGCAGCATGCCGATGATCATGGCGAGAGCGGTCATTAAGATCGGACGAAGCCTCGTATACCCGGCGCCGCGAGCGGCCTCGGTCGATGTCTTTCCCTCAGTGCGCATCTCACTGCCAGCAAATGTCACAAGCAAGATGCTGTTCGACGTCGCAACGCCGATACTCATGATCGCGCCCATCAACGACGGCACATTCAATGTCGTATGCGTGACGAATAGCATCCACACGATGCCAGCGAACGTCCCCGTCAGCGCCGTGATGATGATGAACGGATCCGCCCACGATTGGAAATTGACCACCATGAGGAGATAAACCAGAAGGATCGAGAATATTAATCCCACTCCGAGATTGAAGAAGGCCGTGCGCATCGTCGCAACCTGCCCGCGAACGACGATCGTAGTCCCGCGCGGCAGTTTGTCTCTGAACGAATCCACTACGCGATTGACATCCGATGCTACTCCGCCCAAGTCCCGATCCTGCGCCGCGGCGTAGATCTCCACCACGGGCTGAGTATCGTAGTGCGTCACAACCGCTGGCCCGGCTTCGCGGCTTATGCTCGAAACGTTGTCGAGAATCTGGGACTGCCCGGCTCTTCCAATCACCGGAATCGTCTGGACGTCCTGTAACGTGTCCTCACGATACTGCGGCGTCTGCGTGGATACGCTGTAGGGAACGCCCTGGGGACTCACCCAAAAATTTGGAGCCGTCTGGAAGCTCGTAGTCAGCGCTACGAGCGCGTTATTCGCGACGTCCTGCTGCGTAAATCCCACGGTCTCGGCGCGCGTGCGATCCACGTCGATTTTCAGCTTCGGCAGATCGAGTGCCTGTTGTATGTGAACGTCGGTCGCGCCGCCAATTTGCTTGATGCGCGGGAGAATTTGCCGCGCGAGCACAAAATTCGCCTGGAGATTCGGTCCTACGAGTTGAATGTCAATCGGCGACGGCAGCCCGAAATTGAGGATTTGGCTGACGATATCAGCAGGCTGAAAGAAAAAATCAGTGCCCGGAAAATCCTGCGGAAGCGTCCTACGAAGCTCGCGCGCGTAGCCGGCTGTCGCATGATGTTCAGGCTTCAGGGAAATCAGGATTTCCGCATCCGAAGTTCCGATTACGCCGCTCGTGCTATACGACAGATTGATTCCGCTGTAGGGCAAGCCAATATTATCGAGAATTCCGCTCAGTTCGTCTGGCGGGATCGTCTTGCGTATCGAAGCCTCAACGCGATCGCACAATGCAGCGGTCTCTTCCACACGCGTCCCAATCGGCGCGCGCAAATGGAGCCGGAGTTGGCCGGAATCCACGTCGGGAAATAGATCCGAACCAAGAAACGGAACCAGGAGCATCGTGACGGCGCAAAATGCCAGGAAGAGCGAGCCGAACACGATGCGGTGATGCAAGCACCATTCAAGCATCTCGACGTAGCTCTCGCGAAACCGGTCAAAACCGTGCTCGAACCGTTCGTGGAATCGCTTGAACCAGCCGGCTTGCTCCGGCGCTTGACGATGCGCCGCAAGCTTTCGGCGCTCCGCGCGGAAGAAAAACAGTACCAGAGTCGGAACGATCGTCCGCGACAACAGGTAGGAAGCCAGCATCGCGAACACAACCGCCTCGGCCAGCGGCCGGAAGAGATATCCCGCAATTCCGCGCATGAAAAAAATCGGCACGAAGACGATGCAGATGCTGAGCGTCGCGACAAACGCCGGCGTCGCAATTTGCTGCGCGCCCGTCAAAATCGTTTCGTGAAGCGATTTGCCTTCCGGCAAAAGCCGATTGATATTTTCGATTTCGACCGTGGCATCGTCCACAAGTATGCCGACTGCAAGCGCCAGACCTCCCAGCGTCATGATGTTGATCGTCTCGCCTAACGCGCTCAAGACGATCAGGGACGTGAGAATCGAGAGCGGAATCGAGATGGCGACGACGAGGGTGCTCCGCCAACTCCCGAGAAATATCAAGATCATAATGGCCGTAAGGCACGCGGCGATGATCGCTTCTCTGACCACCCCGTCAACCGCGGCGCGCACAAACACCGATTGATCAATCGTCTTCCGCAGAGTAAGTCCAGGCGGCAGCGTCGCTTCAATATTCGGAAGCATGCCCGAAATGCCAGCGACCACAGCCAAGGTTGACGCATTACCGTTCTTGAGCACGGTGAGAAGTGCGCCGCGGCGGCCATCCTGCCGGACGATGTTCGTCTGAAACGACGCGCCGTCGTGCACGAAGGCGACGTCGCGTACATATACCATGGCGCCATTCACCATCTTGATCGGCAGGTCGTTCAACTCCGGAACTTTTTTCGCCGTGCTATTGAATTCGATGTTGTATTCGCGGTCACCAATCTTCGACGTGCCCTGCGGCAAGATCACGTTCTGTGCGTTCAGCGTGCTCACCACGTCCGCGCCGGAAACGCCCTTCTCGAAGAGCGACCGCGGGTCGAGATCAACGTCGATTTGGCGCTGCTTGCCACCGTACGGCCATGGAATCGCTGCTCCCGGAACCGTGACAAGGCGCGTGCGGATAAAATTCGTCCCGAGATCGAATAGTTCCTGCTCGGAAAGCGTGTCGCTGCTCAACCCGAGCTGAAGAATCGGCACGCTCGAAGCGTTATAGGCGATGACGAGCGGCGGGGTCGTCCCCGGTGGCGAGGCTTTTAAGATCGTCTGCGAGATCGCCGTCACCTGCGCGACGGCCCCTTCAATTCTCACGCCAGGCTGGAAGAACAGCTTGATAATCGCGATGCCGTTTAGCGACGTCGATTCGATATGCTGAATGTCGTTTACAGTGGTTGTGGCAGCACGCTCGGAATTTCCCGTAAGCCGGTCCGCCATTTCCTGCGGCGAGAGGCCCGAATAGCTCCAGATTACGCTGACGACCGGAATGTTGATGTTTGGAAACACGTCGGTCGGCGTGCTCAGAATGGCGAGAGCGCCAAGAATTACGATCAGCATTGACGCCACAACGAACGTGTACGGCCTACTGAGTGCGAGTCTTACAATCCACATAGTTTCAAGTTTTCCTGGCGGTACTGCACTCTAGCGTTTGTCTCCAACGCTAGTCTTGCGGCTCTGAATTTAGACGCATCGGGTCAGTTCAAGTTTCAGAAACCAAAAGCGAGATCGCTCGAAGAGTATCGCCAACGTGCCATGAAGACGGATACGTGTCAGCGCGCCGCCATCTTCTTTTGAGTCGGCTCGACGGGACCCGTTCCGGCTCCCGATGCCTGAATCGCGGCAGTGATTTCCGCTAGATCCTGGTCAGTTAGAGCGAGCGTTCCAGCCTGAATCCATCCGTCCACTTGCTCTGGGGACCGCGCACCCACTATGGCTCCGGTAACGCCCGGCCAGCTCAAAGTCCACGCCACCGCAACGGCTGAAACCGTGACGTTGTGGCGTTTCGCAATCGGCTTCAGAGCATCGCGGAGTCGCAGATTCTTGTCCAAATTGGGCTGCAGGAATTCCGGGCTCTTTTTGCGCCAGTCATCGCCGGCAAACCGAGCCACTCGATCGGCGCCAAAAGAATCCGTAAGAATTCCCGATTGCATCGGGCTGTAAACGATCACGCCAGTGTCGTGAGCCGCGCACCACGGGATCACATCGGCGCCGGAATTCCTGCGAATCAGCGAAAATGGCGGCTGGAGCGAGTCCACATGACGGATGCGCTCAGCGCGTTCAAGCAATTCCACATCGAAATTTGAGACACCAGCTGCTCCAACTTTTCCTTCCCGAACGAGACGGTCCATCTCAGCCCAGGATTCTTCGATTGGAATTCCCGCTTCGTCCGGCCAATGGAATTGATAGAGGTCTATACGTTCGACGCCAAGCCGCTTCAGTGACGCTTCGATCTCGCGGCGAATGGACTCGGGTTTCAGGCTTCTCGTGCCCGGATCGTTCGGGTCCGAAGGATCGGAAATAACCCCGCATTTAGTGAATACATATGGCTTCTCAGATTGCGGGATTTCCGTCAGCGCGCGTCTTACGACCACTTCCGAGTGCCCAAGCCCGTAAACCGCCGCGGTGTCAATCCAGTTCACGCCGCGCTCGACCGCTCGGCGAATGGACGCGATTGACTTCGCGTCGTCCTGTGGCCCCCAGCCCCACGCCCAGCCTCCGCCCCCGATGGCCCACGCTCCAAATCCTACGGTTGTGATTTCGAGCCCGCTTTTTCCGAGTTTTCGTTTGTTCAATTGAGTCAAACTCATTGCGCCGCCCTCCACGTTCTGGCTAATGCCGCATCGTGTGTACAAATTCGATGAGCGAAACAGAGATGACGATTCTAAGCCTTGATTTTTAGCGCGAAGGGGATTTCGCGAGAAACTGGAGGCGCGGGTGGGATTCGAACCCACGAATGGAGGTTTTGCAGACCTCTCCCTTGGGCCACTTGGGTACCGCGCCGCATCGGTAAGTATAACGAAACCAACGCGATTCTTCACAGCGAACCACGCCAATTTTTACCGAACCCTTGCTCGTTAATAAATCTTGAGTTCGAACGGCATGCGAGCTTGTAACGGTTCGTAGGTGCTTGTGAGATGGCGCACGAGCGCGTCCACTGACGTCCACTGCGCCGAGTCTTCCTGGTGCCGCTCCATCAAGATCTCGAAAAATGTTTTTTCTTCCGGAAACCGCACGATATGAACCGCCCGGTCCGCGGGAATTCCCGAAAGCTGCTTCGCAATCGCGATGGCTCGATCGAGTCCGCCCAGCTCGTCCACGAGACCGCGGTCTTTTGCCTGCGAGCCGCTCCAGATTCGGCCTTTGCCGATTTTATCCACGTCTTCGACTTTCATTTTGCGTCCGTCCGCGACGCCCTGAGTAAATTTCGCATAAGTTTCCTGCAGCATCTTTTGGAATGAATCGCGCTGCGCCGGAGTGAAGCTCTGCTGCGCCGAAAGCATTGTCGCGTTATCGCTGGTTGCGAAGTAATCGGTGCTGAGTCCCAGCATGTTGTAGAGGCCCGATACGTTCAGCTTGCCCCCCAGCACGCCGATGGATGCGGTGATCGTATCCGGGTCGGCCACAATCTTGTTCGCGGACATCGCGATCCAATAACCGCCCGATGCCGCCACGTCCGACATCGAAACGACCACGGGCTTCACCCCTCGCGCCAATTGCACTTCGCGGCGTATCACTTCGCTTGCAACCGCTGAGCCGCCACCCGAATCAATGCGCAGCACGATGGCCTTAATGCGTGAATCCTCTCTCGCGCGGCGCACGTCGGCCGCCACGGAATCGCCGCCCATGATGAACCCGCCGCCTGGGGCATTCCCCGATTTTCCCGAAACGATCAAGCCGGTCGCATGAACCACCGCGATCTCCGTCCCTCCGGAGTTCTTCACTTGCGAGCGGTATTTCCCGAGGCTGACAGGATTCCAATCTTTCGTTTTCGTCTTTACGTAATCCTGCACCTGATCCCAATACGCGAGGCGGTCCACGAGCTTGTCGCCGACCGCTTCGTCCGCCGAAATGGGACCCTTCTCGACGATCGCCTCAAAAGCAGCGCGATCCATTTTCCGGGCCGCGGCAGCATCGGTCAGATACTGGCTGTAAATACTGCGAACGATCGACTCCACCTCTTCCCGATGCGCCGGAGTGAATTTCTTTTCAGTAAGCTGATTGGAAGCAGTCTTGTATTCGGCGATGTGATAGTAGTCGGGGATGATTTTCAGTTTGTCGAGCGCGCCGCGAAGGAACGTCGCCTCGCCCATCATTCCGCGAACCCAAATCTCGGACGTGGGAACGATCCAAACGTCGGAGCACGCGCTCGCCACGTAATATTCCGCATTGCCGGCGCCATCGCCGCCGAGATAGCAGATGCTCGTCTTGCCGCTCTCGCGGAAAGAAAGAAGATGCGAGTGAATTTCCTCGAGCTTCCCCCATCCCGTTGCAAGCGGTCCGATTTTCACAACGAGCGCACTGATCCGCGAATCATTCTTCGCGGCGTCGAGCTCGTCCGTGAAATCGTGCAAGACCGGCGTGGCATCGCCATTTAGCGCCGTGAAGAAGTCTGTCGGTCTCTGTTCCTCGATCTCGCCATCCACGTTGAGCACCAGGACCGAGTTCGACGAGATATGCACCGGCGATGAAACTGCGATCCCGATGAAAATAACGGCGAATAGAAGAACAAGAATGATGATTAACGCGCGACGCGTTCCCCAGGTCATGGGTGAACCTCCAGCGGAAGAATCATTCACGTGGAAATGACGATAGCACTGCGTGGGTCAAAATCACAACGAGCGCTCAGAGAATCAAGCAGGCCGCGTCGGGCGCACATCGACTTCCTCACGACGGCCTACGGATCGTCTCTTGCTTATCGGGCTTCGAGAACGATCGAGTCAGGCTGGCACTGTAACGACAGCTTCGCGAAGATAGCGCGCCGCTTCTTCCGGCGGCGTCGGATTGATATAGAACCCGGTGCCCCACTCGAAGCCCGCCACCTTCGTTAATTTGGGCATCATCTCGATGTGCCAGTGATAGTGATCGTTGGTTTCTTCGCCCACTGGCGAAGTGTGGATGACAAAGTTGTACGCCGGGCGCGAAAGCACGGAGTCGAGCCGCACAAGATATTCGCGAAGCAACCGGGCAAGGCTGGCGTACTGCGTGCTCGGCATGTTCTCGAAAGCCGAACTGTGCTGGCGCGGCAGCAGCCACGTCTCGAACGGAAAGCGCGGTGCATATGGCGCGAGTGCGATGAAGTGATCGTTTTCGAGAATTACCCGCGATTCCGTTTCCACTTCCTGCCGGATCATGTCGCAAAAAATGCAGCGCTCTTTCTCGATGAAATAGCGCTTTGAATTATCCACCTCTTCGCGAACGCGCTTCGGAACAATCGGCAGCGCGATGAGCTGCGAATGTGTGTGCTCGAGCGATGCGCCGGCCGGCTCGCCGTGATTTTTGAATAGGAGAATGTAGCGGAATCGCTTGTCGTTCTTGAGGTCCACAACTCGATCGCGATAAGCCCACAGAACTTGTTCGACGGAGCTATCTGGGAGCATCGCCAGCGAGCTGTTGTGTACGGGAGTCTCGATGATGACTTCGTGCGCCCCGATCCCGTTCATGCGATCGAAGAGGCCCTCGCCTTCGCGGTCCAGCCCGCCCTCGATTCCGAGTGCCGGGAACTTGTTCGGCACCACGCGCACTGTCCAGCCGGGCGTATCTTTGCCGCTGCCATTTCTTCCGTACGCGATAATTTCCGGCGGCGTCTTGCCTTCATTGCCGGGACAAAAGGGACAAACACCCTTGCCCTTTATTTCGACGCTCTCGCGCAAGAATTCGTTCGGACGCTTGCCGCGTTCCGTGGAAATAATGACCCATCGACCCGTAATCGGGTCCTTGCGAAGCTCAGGCAACCTGGCCTCCCCCGTTGTGGGTTAGCTATCACTTAAACGCCGCCCCCAAGCGGCGTTCTGGACTGGGCGAACCACACCGCGCAATCCCTAAATTTTACTACGCAATTTCGCAAAACGGGGATTCCACTTCACGCGCCGCGGCTTGTTGCAGCAACTGGAGCCCTAGGATTGTTCGGCAAACGCGCTCTTGTGCAAGCGCACCAGAGGCCTCCGGCCCGGGCGTGATTCGATGGCCAAGACGTCGAAACGATATGGCACCCTGGGAATTCTCGAGTCGCGCATAAACTGGCGCGCCATCCGGCTCACGTTCCGCCGTTTCGCGGCATTCACGGCATCTTCCGGCTTCGCCGCGAATTGGCCGCCCGCGCTTCGCGTCTTCACTTCGATGAACGCGAGCACTGCGCCATCGTAGCCGACGAGATCAACTTCGCCTCTGATTCCGGGCGCCGTGTAGTTCGTCGCGATCATGGTGTATCCGTGTCGGCGGAGATACCAGTAGGCAAATGTTTCGCCACGGACCCCGGTTCGCCTCGCTCGAGCTTTCCTGTTCGCCTCAGTACTCTGAGCGTGCGCTGCATTCGAAGCAGCCGCCGCATCGCTGATTCCCTTGCGCGAAGCAAAGCTCACCAAGCCATACATGAGCCGCGCGAAGATCCGCATCGCTACTTCATCACCTCAAAAGTAAATTCCATCACCTTGCCGCGAATCACAAAGCTCAAATACTGTTCCCAGAATCGCCGGAACCACCGCACATGATTCACCAGCAACTCGAGACCCAACAATCGCCACACCCGCAAGAGCTTCACGTCGAGCCGCCGCTCTCTCAATCTCGCATGGGTATACCACGATTCTTGGCCGTGCTTGCCGCCGGGATAAAAATAGTGAAACGACTCGCTGCTCAAATGGCGGCGATGCGTGGGATCTGTGTAGGAAGCGATATCTGTGTAGTGCGGCGTCACGATGAAAATCGTTCCACCCGGCCGCGCCACGCGATGAAATTCCTCGATCGTCGCGATGGCGTTCTCGACGTGCTCGATCAAATGCACGGCCCGGACCTCATCGAATGAATCCTCGCGGAACGGCAATCGGCCCTGATTGAGATCGCACAGCACATCGGCCGCGGTATTCGGGTTCACGTCGACGCCGATGGCGCCGGAATATTTTGACGGGCCGCAGCCAACGTCCAGAATACGCGGCAAACGTTCCTCCGAATGCTATGGGATGGCGAAACGAGCGCCTATTCTAGCAGGCGTCTAGCAAGCGTTGTGGGCTAAGTCGTGAAGGGTCTCTTTGGGGGGATTCGCTCAAAAGAAGGGATAGAAGAGCGCTGCGGCGCAATTCAACGAAGCCGCAGCGCCCCTCGTGATAGCGCAAATTTACAGCGTCCGCTCGACTTCAGAAATACAAGCATCGAGCGTTAGAATTGCAAACCTCGCCTGCTCCTCGTCGATCACGAGAGGCGGGCACAGCCGTAGGGTGGTGTCGCCCGATCCGAGAACGAGCAGGCCCTTGTGAAAAGCCAGCTGAACAATCTTGTTCCGCAGTTCGGTCGCTTTCTCTTTGGTTTTCTGGTCGCGGACGAACTCAATTCCGATCATCAGTCCGCGTCCGCGAACTTCTCCGACGATCTTGTGCCGCTCGGTCCAATCCGCGGTAAGCTGCTTGATGACTTCGCCCATCCGCGTGGCATTGGCCATATATTTCGATTCCAGAAGTCGAATCGTCGCAAGCGACGCGGCGATGCACACCGGGTTGCCGCCAAATGTCGATGCGTGCGCGCCCGGAGTCCAATCCATCACGCTGGCGCGCGCGATCATCGCACTAAGCGGCATTCCCGAAGCGATTCCCTTCGCCGACGTGATGATGTCAGGCTCGATGCCCGAATCATCCACGGCCCACCACTTGCCCGTACGGCCCATCCCGGACTGAACTTCGTCCGCGATCAGCATGATTCCGTACTTGCGGCAAATGCGCTGCAAGCCTTGCAAAAAATCGGCTGGCGCAAGAATGTAGCCGCCTTCTCCCTGTATCGGCTCGATGAAAATCCCGGCCACTTCCTCAGGATCCACGCGGCGCCTGAAGAGTTCATTTTCCAGATAGCCCAGGCAATCTTCCGAGGCATGGTCGGGGCGAATGCCGTACGTCCCGCGATACGTATCGGGATACGGTGTGTGGAACACTCCTGAGAGCAAAGTTCCAAAGCCCTTGCGCTGGACGGCGCGGCTCGCCGTCAAAGAAAGCGCGCCAATCGTGCGGCCGTGGAACGCCCCGTGGAACGCGATGAGTTTGTCGCGCTTAGTGTGATACTTCGCGAGCTTGATGGCCGCTTCAATCGCTTCGGCGCCAGAATTGCCGAAGTAAACACGCTTCGGCTCCTTCCCCGGCGCGATCGAGCTGAGTTTCTGCGCAAGCTCGGCGAGACTTGGATAATAGAAATCTGTGCCCGACATGTGCATTAGCTCGGCCGCCTGCTTCTGAATCGCGGCCACCACTTCCGGATGGCAGTGGCCCGTCGCAACAACGGCGATACCCGCGGCAAAGTCGAGAAACGTGTTTCCGTCGACGTCTTCGACCGTCGCTCCATGCCCGCGCTTCGCAACGAGCGGGTAATCGCGCGTGTACGATGGCGACACAAACTGCGCGTCGAGCTCGACGACCTTCTTCGCATTCGGTCCGGGCAGCGCCGTAACGAGATGCGGTAGCTTCTTTTCCATTACTTCGGTATTCGGCATGGATTCCTCCCAAAAATATTCAAGATTTCCGATAAGCACTACAGGTGGATGTTCGGCTCGCGCAAGCCGGCCACGGCGCACGCTCCGTTCAGTGATGGGGAGGAAGGGAAACTAATCGACGCTGAAAAGGCCCGGTCGTTCGTTCGAGGGCAAATCGTGCAGCGGTCGCGGATTGTAATTTCGTGAATTCATTGGCGTTTCCAGCGGATACCGCCGTCTTTCGTATCTTCAAGGATTATACCATTCGCAGCGAGCTGCGCGCGGATTTCATCGCCCCGCTTGAAGTTGCGCGCCTTGCGGGCTTCCTGCCGCTCATGGACGAGTACTTCGATCTCGGCATCGCTGATCCCGGAGCGCTTCTGCGCGAAACCAAGCGCTTCAAGCTTGGCGTCGTCGTTGTCGTCGAGCACCGCAAGCACTTCGTCGAATTTCCGCAGCGCCGCGAGAACAATTGGGGCGTTCGCCTGCCGGAATTCGCTGCGATCGATTGCCGTGTTGATGTCGCGCACCAAATCGAATACCGCCGCGAGAGCCTGCGCGGTGTTCAGATCGTCCGACAGCCCTTCGTCGAATTCATCTTCGCGCGCCTGAACGCGTGCCGCGATTTCAGCGGAATCGCCCGCGGGAAATTGTCCCGCCTCAACTCTCGCGACGAAGTTTCGCAATCTCTCCACCGAACTCGCCGCCTGCTGCAATCCATCCGTCGTGAAATTGAGCTGCCGCCGATAGGGCACAGATAGCAGAAGAAACCGAATCGTCGATGGACGATGGCCCTTCGCAAATAGATCCCGGAGCGTGTAGAAGTTGCCGAGCGACTTCGACATCTTCTCGCCCTCAACCATCAAGTGCTCGGCATGCAGCCAGATTTTTACGAACTGTTTGCCCGTCGCCGCCTCGCTCTGGGCAATTTCGTTCTCATGATGCGGGAAAGCGAGATCGACTCCGCCTGTGTGAATATCGAGCGTCTCGCCCAGATACTTCATGGCCATCGCGGAGCACTCGATGTGCCAGCCGGGACGCCCCGGCCCAATCGGCGTCTCCCAGAATTGCTCGCCGGGCTTCGGCGCTTTCCACAGCGCGAAATCGCGGGCGTCGGCCTTCTCGTAGCGATCGACGTCAACTCGCGCGCCCGCTTGAATTCCGGCGATATCAATGTGAGAGAGTTTGCCGTACGAAGGAAATTTCGAAATTCGGTAATAGATCGATCCTTCGCTCGGATACGTGTAAGTCTTCTGCTGCAGCCGCTCGATGAGCGCGACCATATCGCCGATGTGGTCGGTCGCGCGTACAATTTTTTCGGGCGACTCGAGGCTGAGGGCCTTCATGTCTTCGAGAAAAGCTTGGATATATTTCTCAGTGTATTCGCGGATTTTTATGCCCGCAGCGGCGGCGTTCAGAATGATGCGGTCGTCCACGTCAGTAAGATTCATGACGTGATTCAGCTTGTAGCCGCGCACGCGCAAAAACCGGCGGAGAACATCCTGAAAGACAAACGTCCGGAAATTGCCGATGTGCGCGAAGTCGTACACCGTCGGCCCGCAGGTATACATCCGGATTTCGCCCGGATGCAGCGGCTGAATCGGCCCCTTGCGGTTCGTCAGCGTGTCGTGCAGCAGGATTTCGTGCATAGTCGGCGCGTCAGTGTGTGCCACAAGTAAATTTCGAATCGTTGATTGTAGCGAGGATGCACGTGAGTGGCAAACATCGTGCCAGCGGAGTTTTCAAAGCAATGCGTGGCGTCGCGTGGCCATCATGGCGCGGGGGCGGGCGATAGAGGCGCAGTCGGAACGCCGGGCCTAATCTGGATGCGCCGGCTGACCACCGTGGTATCGCCCTCTTGCGAGGGCACGGCGTCGGGCGGGCGGGCCTTCGTGAGGAACATTCCGTCGGACGGCAGCGCGTAGCTCTCATCGGCGAGATACGCCTCCACCGGCGATTCGCTCGGCAACGTGAAACTCATCTCGGTGCCCTCTGCCGGCAGAGTAGCGATCTCGTACGCCTTCCAGCCGTGCAGTTCCAGGTTGAGAAATCCGAGAACCCGCTCTGACGGCACGGGCATCGCGCGTCCCTCGATCTCGATCGACATCACGCCGGAAGATGGCGGAAAGTAAATCGTGCAATCGGGCGCGCCTCGCGGCGATTTAATTCGCACGTGGTATCGAACACCGCTGCCGGCAGGATCGGACGCGACCACGGCCAATTCCGGCTCAGCCAGTTCGATTGGCGGCGCATCGGCGCTAAATCGCGGGATGAAATCCCACGGAAACATGAGTTGAGGCTTTTTATTGAACGATGCCGCGGCGCCGAGCCAGTCGGAAAGGCGCTGCGAATTTGGCGCCGCCACCCATTTTCCGCGATGCGCGTCCGCGTCCAGCCAATATTGAAAGTTAACGCGCTGCGGAGCGTGAACCGAATAGGTCGGCGTCACAAAGCCGAGGGCTCCCGCGAGCATTGCCACGGTAAGCGCGAGCCCGGTCAAACCGCTCGTCATTCCGTCGTCAGCAGTAGTGAATGCCGGAGCTAATGTTGCGATGGCAACGGTAACGAGCATTGATGCCAGCGGCAGGATCCCGACGCCAAGCGCATCATAAAGAAACCAGATCGACGGGACGAATACGGAAAAGACCGCAGCCGCCTGAATCAGCACGGCGACTTCGCGCCACCAAAGTGAATCCTTTGTGTCCACAATAGCCGGCAGCGCGGCAATCGCAGCAACAGTGATAGGCACAATAAATATGAAGCTCGCTCCAGGGTAGTTCCGCGAACTCCAGATGGCGGCTGCGGCAAATAGCACGTTGTACGCCGCCCAGTAGCCCCAAAAGCTGGTGCGCTTCTGAAAAATCCGCACCACAATGATGACGCTCCAGATCGCTAGCGCGAGATACGCAATCTTGGCCACGATTGGATACGCGACCCATCCGTATTCGGCTCCGGCCGGCGGCACCGTGCCGGTTAACCGATATGCGGCGAGCAGTGCGTAGCCGGTCGCGCCGCTGAATAGCAACATTCCGCACCAGCCAAACACTCCCCACATGAGTGCGGAAATGATGAGCAGGTGCTTTCGAAACAGCAATGCGATTTCGATCAACAGAAGAAACGCGACTGTAGCCGCAATCAGAAATGAGGATTGCTCGCTCCAAAGCACCAGCCAATGCCCGAACACATCGAAGTACACCGCGTCACCCGCGGGAGGATTCGCGAGGTCGGCGCCAGCAAACGCCAGAACGGTCGAGAGCGCGTTGTCTCCGTTATGTTGGAGGCTGCTCGTCGAGACATTCTCAAAGTTGTCGAGCGGCGTGTGGTAGTGCGCTACGTCGCCGATGATCGCGAAGTTGAGCCCTTGATAGCCAGCGGCTTTGAACACCGAGAAGTCCGTATCGTTCGGCAGGCGCTTATAAACCGTGTAATAGATCGAATTGGTAATCGGGTAAGGCACAACGCGTGCAAACAAGCGCATCGCCCAGTCGTTCGCGCTTCCGGTCTCGAACATCAGGCTAGGCCCCGACGTTCCACGCGCGTCGAGGTTCACGGCAACTTTCACTTCGCGCGCCCACGGATGCTTTTCCACAAACACATCGGCGCCAAGCATTCCGGCTTCTTCGCCGTCGGTGATCAGGAGAATAATCGGATGGCGGGGCGGCGCGAGCGTCTTCAAAATCCGTGCAATTTCGAGGATCGTCGCAGTGCCCATCCCGTCGTCCGAAGCTCCCGGTCCGGCGGGCACGGAATCGTAGTGCGCAACGAGCATCACGGCCTCGCCCGGTTCCGTGCCTTCCACCCGCGCGACGATGTTCATCACCGATCCGCAAACGCCCCACTCGTTGCAGCCGAAGCCAGGCTGGATTTCTGGCTGGTATCCCAGTTTCGTCAAGATCTCGACGATCCGCTCGCGAACCGCGGAATTTTCGGTGCTTCCGACCGGGTGAGGAACTGCTTTGCCGACTAGCTCGTAAAGAATTTCGCGCGCCCTTCCGGCGGAGAATTGCGATGGTGGCGCGTTCGCTGGCTTCGGCGCCGGCGGACGATATCGAAGAAGCGTCGCGCCGCAGATCGCCGCAAACAGGACAAGCCCGAGCAAAGCTCCACGGTTTGCGCGATCGTCAGTTACTGCCATTCTGCTCTCCGGTGTAGCGGGAGATGCTACGGCCCCTGCTCCAGCAAGTCAAACGTATACAGCGGCAAATCGCAATAGCGCCTGCGGTCACTGGCCTTATTTGCCCGAATTGCCGCATCTATCGGAAGGCCGGCGGCGCACCCCGCCTCGGAAATAAGGTATTGCACACTTGAATCTCCGCGGTGATAGAATCCGCCCCTATTCGCTAAGGCCCTATCAAGAAACGATACCGCGAGCGCAGGCGCATACCTGCGTGCTTGGGAAAGGAACAACATGGACGGCATGGGTTTGCTTTGGACACTTATTATCGGAGCGGTTGCCGGCTTTCTAGCTGGACAACTTGTGAAGGGGCGCGGCTTCGGCCTCATCGTCGACATCATCGTCGGAATCGTCGGCGCGTTTATCGGCGGATGGATATTCGGAGCACTCGGCATCTTCACCACCGGGCTTATCGGATTGCTGATTCGCTCAGTGGTCGGCGCCGTAATCCTGCTCATTATCATCAAGGCGATTAAAAAGGCGTAGGCGGCTCCCACCAAGTGTTCAGCTGGAGGGTCCGCGCACGATTTCAGAGAGAATCGTGCGCGGACCCTGCGTCACCGCGCCACCGCACCACGCGCAGCCGCATTCGCCCGCCAAAGCGACGCGCAAATCCAATCAAGTGATCTACTGGGATTAGTTCAGAGCGCCGCTGCAAATTTATCGAAGATGTGTTCGGCGAGATCATCCGCGCGTCTCTCGTCGCCGTGCTCTTCAAGAAAGACGACCTCTTTGGCGGCCGTGACGCTTGGACGGTATTCCTCTCTCCCATTCGGATATTCGCAGCGGATTACGAGAATATCCGGGTGATACGTCACGCTCAAAAGCTGGTCTACGGCCTCCAGAGCGCGCACGACTACCTTGTTCGCGTCGAGTCCCGCCCATTCCAGAATATGTTCGCCGAGACTCTCGTTGATCAAATCCATTCTTTTTCTCAGCGACTGGCGAGTTTCGGTCCACATCTTCGGCATTTGCGCGCGCTTGAGCTCGCCCACTTCCTTGCGCACTTTCTTATCTGCGTCGCTGCCGCCGCGCCGCTTGCGGATTTCCTCGGCTTTTTTCTGCGCCCATTCGTTTGGAGTCATCGCGTGCCCGCCCCCGTGTAGATGATGCCATGCTTTCTAAGAAGCGGCGGCCTCGTGATTGGCCGAAAGTTCAATCATGCTAAGGCAGACCCCCGGGGCGTGCAGGATACAAGTATCAGCCGCCTCGTGGGAGTCGCGCCGAATCGATTTGATTTTCATCAATGCTCCCGACGTGAGCGCCTTGGCCATTGAGGGTTCAAGCTTCGGGTCGCGCCCGTTGGTGCAAGAAAATATGGCCAGGAACGTCGCGATCTGCGCCGTAAAACCACCGCGCTCGTGCACGATTTTCGCCATGATCCCCTGGCCTAGAAGAGGCGTCGCAGCCATCGTGAGCGGCACCACCAGACGTCCACGCTCGTTCAGTCGATCAAGCCACAACACGTGCGGGTGTATCACTCCCGCGTTGATCAACATCGCGTCGCACGGCCCGGGATCTAACGTGACACCATCTCCAGAACGCACGGTCACATTCGTATAGTGCGCGAGATTCTCTTTCGCTCGCGCCGCCAATTCCGGCAGCGCATCGATAGCGACAACGCTTCCCGTCGCGCCAACCACTTCCCTGATAATCGCCGTGTAATATCCCACCCCGCAGCCGAGGTGGTACGCACGATCCCCCGGCTTCAAACCCATCGCATCGATCCAACGCGCGAGCGCGCTCGGCTGCCCATTATTCACATTGCGCGCAATGTCGAGGCCCACCAACACATTGTGATAAAGATCGCGAGGATCTTCCGTCGGCGTGTAAGCCGTATTCCCAGAGCTCGCCAAGGACATCGCTCTCTGTTCAGGCGAGGCGATTTGCCACGGGGGTGGCCCTAGATACTTTTCACGCGGCACGTTTGCGTATGCTTCAACGAGCGCGGCCGAGCTAATATTGGCTGCGAAGCGAATTTCCTGCGAATAAAAGCGCCGGCATTCCTCGAGCGTCACAGCAACCCTCGTCGTCACAAAGCAATCTCAAACGCTACAAGTCGTAAGTTACACCAGGATTGCGGTCCAAGACAGCGGTCAAAGGAATTACACGTTCACCTAGTTGCGACAAACATCGCGGTTGGCCTTTACAGGGCCCAGTACCCGTGCTATCTTCACTTCCCGTAACCGCCGATTTCGCACGCGCCAGGCGGCAGGGCCACGGACCATCGACCCTCCAAACTTTTTGTCCCGGAAGAGCTCCGTCTCAAAAACTAAGCCTTTGTTTCTCTTGACGTTGCGTCGAAGAGTGCAAAGTCTAACAACCGAGGGTGCGCGTGCTTAAACTCCGTAAAGTTGAGTTGTTGGGCTTTAAGTCGTTCTGCGAGAAGACGCAGATCACTTTTAGCGGCAACGGTATCACCTGCATTGTCGGCCCCAACGGGTGCGGCAAGTCGAATATTGTGGACGCCATTTCTTGGGTCCTTGGCGAGCAAAGCCACAAGCTTCTCCGCGCCGAACGCATGTCTGACTGCATATTCAATGGCACCGCGAAGCGCCCGCCGCTCGGCATGTCCGAAGTAACGCTGACGCTGGTCGACCCGGAACTCGCAGACGCCGTTGCGCACGTCCTGGCCGCGTCAGACGAAGCAATCGAGCCTCAGGCCTCCGATCAGGCATCCGGCTCGCCAGAAATGTCCGCTGATGCGGGAATCGAGACCGCAGGCGCTGATGGCGCAGACTCAGCGGAACCTGGAGCAGAAGACGCCGCGATCATCACCGACAGCGGCATCGCCGCCAAATTCCGCAAGAAGCGCCCCGTTCACAAGCCCGCGCATGCTCCAAAGCCCGGCGAAGTCGTCATCGGGCGCCGCCTCTATCGCTCCGGACAGAGCGAATACATCATCAACGGCCGCGTGGCGCGTCTCCGCGACGTCCAGGAACTTTTCATGGGCATGGGGCTCGGCCCCGATTCCTACGCCATCATCGAGCAGGGTCGCATCGGTCAAATCCTGAATTCGAAGCCGATGGATCGCCGCGCGATCATCGAAGAAGCCGCGGGAATCACAATGTACAAGACGAAGCGGCGTCTGGCTGAAGCGAAACTCGAAGCGTCGCGCGTGAATCTTTCGCGCGTGAACGACATTCTCGTGGAAGTCGAAAAGCAGCTCGCATCGCTCAAGCGCCAGGCATCGAAGGCCCGGCGCTATGCGGAATTGCGCGAGCAAATGCGCGGCGCGCTGCGAACCGTGCTCGCGAGCAAAGCGCAGCATCTCGATTCCGAGGCCGAAAGGCTCGAGCGCACTCTGCGCGAAATGGCGGCGGCCGAAGACGACGCGACGCGCTCTCTGCATGAACTCGAAGCCGAACAGGAGCGCCTGAACGCGAGAAACTATGAGCTCGAAGCCGAGTTGCGCCAAACGCAGAATCTCTTGAGCCAGACGGCGCTCGATCTCGATCGTGCCGAGAATCGCATTGCATTCAATCAGGAGCAGGCGCGCCAACTCGAACTGCGCATTGCGCGCGTTGTAGTTGAAATCGAGCAGGCCGAGCGCGAATCCGCCGAACTCGACTCGCGGCGTCAAACGCACGAAACTTCCTTGGCTGAACTCCGCGCAAGCACTGCTGCTCTCGAGGCCGCGCTGCGCCAGGCTCTCGACCTTGCAGGGCGCGGCGTCGATGACCAGAAAAACCTCGAAGCTCGAATCGACGAACTCCGCGCGTTGGCCGCGCGCATGAGCGAGGAAAGCATTCGCAGCCTCGCCGACGCCACACAAGCCGACGAAACCGTGGCTCGCCTCGCGGCCGTCGAGTCCCAGCGCGCCGCTTCGCTTGCTACGTATGAACTCGAATGCTCCGCGTACGCTCAAAATGCGCAAACCACGGACGCGCGCAGCCTGCTCGCCGAAATACGCGCTCAGGAACTCGACAACAACGTCCGCGATGCCCAGGCGCGCCTCGCCGGACTGCGCAAGACGCACGCGGAGTCGAAGCAGTCGTTCGAATCCATGCGCGAAGCTCTCTCCGCCGCGCGCGCTCGCCGTACTTCTCTCGAGCAAATTCTTGATGAACGCGCTTACTCCGCGGACGCCGTGCAAAAACTTTTTGCGACGAGCGGAGGCGAAGGCCGCAATTTCCGCGCCGTGGGCTTGCTCGCGGATTACGCCGAGGTCGAAGAAAAGCACGAAAGCGCTATCGAGCAATTTCTGCGCGACGAACTCGAATACGTCGTCGTCGAAACTTTCGATCACGCCCGCGAGGGCGTGGCGCTCCTCCGCAACGAAATGGGAGGCCGCGCCACATTCTTCGTCGATTCCCTGCGCGTGCAGAATATCCCCGTCACCACGGCGCCGGAAATTTTGCCGGCGACCGAAGGCGTCGTCGCGCGTCTCGACCGGCTGGTCGAATTCCGCGATCCGCTCGGCCCTGCCGCAAAGCAATTTCTGTCGAAGCTGCAATCTGCTTATGTAGTTGAGAGCGTGCAACTCGCCGAAGAATTATCTCGCGCGTATCCCGAACTTCACTTCCTTACGCTCGACGGCACGTGTTTCCACGGCCGCACGATCTCAGGCGGCCGCGCGAGTGAAGCCGGCCCTCTGGCATTGAAGCGCGAATTGCGGCTGCAGGAGACTGAGTCTGTGCGCCTCGAAGCGGAAGCTTCCACCACGCAAACGCAGATTCAGGGTCTCGAAAATGAAATAACGCAAGCTGAAGAGTGGCTCACGTTTATGAACGCCGAGAACGTGGAAGCTGCCAAGGAAATCGTCTCCACCACTCATCAGCGCGATCAAGCGCGTATGGATCTTCGCCGCGTAGAAGAGCAGCGCGACGCTTGCCTTGCAGAAATCAACGCAATTCGCGCGGAAGCGAATACCGCACGCGAACGCGCGAAAGATTCTGCGGCGCGGCATTCTGGCGCGCAGGAATCACGCGCCACCGCCGAAGCCGAAGCCGCAGCGGCCACCGAACGCCTCGCGGAAATGCGCCAGAATCTTCAGACGCAACAGGAAACACTAACGCAGCAGCGCGAAGAACTCGCGGCCATGTCCGAGCGGCTCGCCAGCGCCGAATCAATCTCCGGGCGCATCGCCGCCGAAACTTTGCAAGTGCGCGCACGAATCGAAAGCCTTCGCGAACAGCATGGAACGCTCGTAACCGAGCGGGCGCAGATTGAATCGAGCACCGCCGAACTCGCCCAACAAGCCGAAAATTTGCGCGCCGAAAAATTCCGCATCGAAGAAAAACAAGCTTTACTCGAACGCGAGTGGGACGAAACCCGAAGCCGGACTACCCAACTCGACGCCACGCTTCGCGGCCAGCGCCAATCTCTCGATGAACAGCGCGCGCAGCGCAGCCAGTGCGAAATCGAGAAAGCGCGGAACGACTCGGATCGCGATTATCTCCGCCAGGCCTGCGTCGCTGAACTCAACGCGCAACCCGAGGAGTTGATCGGCCAGGATCCGAACTTGCTCACCGGCGAAGCGCTCATCGCCGCCGAAACGAATTACAACGAAATGAAAGCGCGCGTCGAGGCCATGGGCCCGGTCAACATGATGGCGCTCGAGGAATATCAGGAGTGCGAGCAGCGCGATTCGTTCCTGCGCCGCGAGCATGCCGATCTCATCGAAGCCATCCAGAATACGCAGCAGACCATCGCCGAACTCGAGCAGATTTCGCGCCAGAAATTCGAGGAAGCGTTCCACGCAATCAACACTAGTTTCGCCGCCGCGTTCACGACGCTCTTCGGTGGCGGCCACGGCGAGATGCGGCTCACCGAGCCGGACAGCTCAGGCGAAGCCGGCATCGACGTGGTTGCGCAACCGCCGGGCAAGCGCTTGCAAAATGTGCTGCTGCTCTCGGGCGGCGAAAAAGCGCTTACCGCACTGGCATTGCTGATCGCCGTCTTCCGCTATCAGCCGAGTCCGTTCTGCATTCTTGATGAAGTCGATGCCCCGCTCGATGAAGCGAACGTCGGCCGGTTCATCAAAATGCTGCGTGAAATGGGCACCGAGACGCAGTTCATCGTCGTCACGCACAATCGCAAGACGATGGAAACCGGCTCCGTGCTGTACGGCGTAACGATGCAGGAACCCGGGGTTTCGAAACTCGTCTCCGTTCGCTGGGATGAAGTTGCGCAGCAAGCCCCCGTCGCGCGAGCTGCGACGAACGCCGCGTAGTTCTTTCGCAGCATCCGGCACAAAAATTTTCGCGCGGCCCGAGCCGGCATCCTCATCGCGGCTGCGCTTCACTTTCTGCTTCCATTTTTCTTCCCCGTTGACATCGCCCATTCCTACGCTAGAATACCCGCCTCCCAGAAAGGACAACGCTTTCGTGGCATCATCTCAAATGGCTCCAGCAATTTCAGAAACGTCGTTCGCCGGATTGAAACTCCGGGGACGCGGAAAAGTACGCGACATCTACGAAGTTGGCGATGACCTCCTAATCGTGGCCACCGACCGTCTCTCAGCATTCGACGTGGTCCTGCCGACGCCGATTCCCGACAAGGGAAAAGTTCTGACGCAACTTTCCCTCTTCTGGTTCGAAAAGTTGAACGGGATCGTGCCGTCGCACGTCCTCGAGGCGTCCAGTTTCACGGGCGAACTCGAGCCGTATGCCAGGGAACTCAGCGGTCGCTCGATGCTCGTCCGGCGAACCGAGCCGATTCCGATCGAGTGCGTCGTCCGCGGGTATCTTTCGGGCTCGGGTTGGAAGGACTACAAGAAAAATGGCACGGTCTGCGGCATCTCGCTGCCCGCGGGCCTCGTCGAATCGTCAAAGTTGCCCGAGCCGATCTTCACGCCCTCGACAAAAGCCACCAGGGGCCACGATGAAAACATTTCATTCGACGAAGCGGCGTCCCAAATCGGAACACCTCTGGCGGAAAGACTTCGCGACGTCTCGATCGAGATTTACAAGCGCGCCTCCGAATTTGCCGCGGAACGCGGCATCATAATTGCCGACACAAAATTTGAATTCGGCCTCGCCAATGGCGAATTGATCTGGATCGACGAAGCGCTCACGCCGGATTCTTCGCGCTTCTGGCCCGCCGACGAATACAAGCCGGGCCAGGCGCAGCCTTCCTTCGACAAACAATACGTCCGGGACTACCTCGAGCAGATTGGCTGGAACAAGCAAGCCCCGGGCCCCGCGTTGCCGCCAGACGTGGTTGCGGCGACGCGCGCCAGGTATCGCGAAGCGTACGAGCGGATTACGGGTCACGCGCTCGATTAGACGTATGGGCCACGCAAGGCAATCGTAGAAGCGGCAGCGCGGAGCGTGCGGACGTGAAAGATCAACTGGAATCTCTGGTCGGGCAATTGGTCGAGCGCGGAATTCTGCTCGATGAGGCCGTCAACGAGTTCGAAAAGAAATTTATCCGCCGCGCGCTTGAACGCGCCAACGGAAACCAGTCCCGCGCCGCAAAAGTTCTCGGAATTCACCGCAACACACTTAGCCGCAAGGTGGAAGCCTACAAGCTAGACGCACGCGCCCACCGCCGCAAATAACCGGATCGCGGATCTCTCCCAGGCCACCGCTGCGAAATTCGGCCAATCGCTACTCCCTGCTATCGTAGCGCCGGCATCTTGCCGGCGATTTTGATTTGGGCGGTTGCGCGAAAAAACGCCGGTAAGATGCCGGCGCCACGACCATACTCCGCACGACGCGCGTAAAATAAAATTGGCCGCCAGCGTTCGGCGGCCAATTTCAAATCTTCAAACTCACTGCGACTTCGTAAACCGGACTCAGTTACTCGAAGGCTTCGCAGCCGGAGCAACTTTGTGCGGCTTGCGCTTGCCTTCCGATTTCTCCGGCGGAATGTCTTCAGGATTTACCTTCGCCTTTTCCCAGTGCAGCATGAACGGATCGGGATCGTACCCAACCAGCGTCCCGGCGAATCGCACACCATCATCCTTCTGCAGGCGGCTGGCTTCAGGCTGTCCGGGCACTTTCACGTCCATGTTGGCCGTCGTCGCGGCTTCCATTTCTTCGGACGTGGCGCCGGTGTATACGTGCAACTCAACCATGTCCGTTCCCGGCGTCACGTCAATCACCTTGCCGACAACTTCCGGGAAATCCAGACCGCAGATTGCAAGCCAGCTCATCTTAGCTTTGTCTCCGCCGCCCTTCAGATCGGCGATCACGGAGAGAATGTTCGAAGACTGGCGAATCTTGTCGAGATCGGCGGAGCTCGGAATGCTGTATGTCGCTGGCCGATCGGGGGACGACGCCGCGAGTTGGAGCAATTCATTCATTTGCGGATCAACAAGTTGGTCGCAGCCCGACTGCTGATACGCTGCAATCTGCTTCCGCAGGTAGTCCTTGATCTGCGCGTCACCGGGCGCCTTCAATGCGACAGCTCGCGCCAACGCCCAGAAACCATCCAACGATTGCGCTGGAGTCTCGTAGAGCAACGCCACGCCGAGACGATAGGAGGAAACGCCATCATCCGCCTTATTGGCGAGCGCGGCCTTGAACGACGCAGCGGCGGCGGCGTAATCCTTCAACTGCAGCTCCGCAAACCCGGCCGTGGCGTTGAATAGGGCGACCGCGGGCTTCTTATTATCGGCAAACTGTTGCGGCGTCATGTTGTCCGGCTTCGGTAGCGCATCGAGAAGTTGGAGTCCCGACAGCGCGGCGGCCTTCGCCTTGTTCAATTGGTCGGCGGCGTCCGGAGCCTTCGGATTCGTAAACGAGGCCTCAAACACGGCGCTGCGCGAATACAGAGCTTGCAGACGTCCTGCCGCATCCGCCTTCGGATCGCTGTCCGCCACATACTTGTCCGAGTAATCGATCACCTTTTGATAGTTCTTGAGCGCGTTGTATTCCGTGAAATACATCTGGTCCACATACTTCATCAGCGTCGATTTCGGGAATTTCGCGACGAAATCATCGAGGCATTTCACTTGCGATTGCGGATTCGTCTCGGCGCGGCACGCTTGAAACGCGTTATATTCCGGAATCGTGTAGGCCGGCTGCTGCGCCGCCTGAGCATCTTGCGCGGCCGCTTGCGGAACCTGCCAGAACAGCAGCGCGCCTGCTGCCAGCAGCATCGCCTTCGCGACCATACACTCTCGCTTCATTGTTTACCTGCCTCCTGAAACAGATTCACTTTGGGCAACGGTCGAGAATCGAGATTACGACCCCTGCGGGGATTCCCGAAAAGAAAGCTACGGGATTATAGGAAAAGGACTTTCGCGGTGCAAGGTCAATCGCGCTTTCACGGCGCTCGATAGCTACTCCCAGGTGCATCCCGCGGCATCTTTGCTCGGATGTTAAGATGGTGAATCTTCGAAAAAGGACGCATGGGAGGAAAAACGAAATGGTTGAGCCCCGCAGCGAGAATCGGCCTTTGGCCAACACCACCGCGCTCGTAACCGGTGGCAGCCGTGGGATCGGCTTGGCGATCGCACGCCGTCTGGCGAAGCTAGGAGCGTCAGTTTGCATTTGTGGCCTCGACGCGGCTCGCCTTGAATCCGCCGCCGCCGAACTGAGGCGCGACGGCTCCAAAATTCTCGCGGTTGCTGCCGACGTTTGCCGTGCTTCCGACATTCATGCCCTCGTCGAAAGGGCTCAACGCGAACTCGGCCCGATCGATATCCTCATCAACAACGCCGGAATCTACCGCTTCGGCTCAATCCATAAAATGTCCGAAGCGGACTGGGATGCAGTGTTAGACACCAATTTGAAATCTGTGTTCCTGGCGAGCGGCGCCGTCATTCCTTCCATGATCGAGCGGAAGCGCGGCCACATTATCAACATCGCCTCGCTCGCTGGGAAAAACGCCTTCGCAGGCGGCGGGATCTATTGCGGATCGAAATGGGGACTTCTCGGACTCTCCGCCTGCATGGCGGAAGATCTTCGCGGATACGGAATTCGAGTGGCATCGATTTGCCCCGGCACCGTCGCTACGGATTTTTCGCCGCACACTGGCCGCGACTCTTCGAAGATGTTGCAACCGGATGACGTGGCGCATGCCGTGGAAATGCTTCTGACGCAGGCGCCCCAAAGCTTCATCAGCGAACTCGATATCCGGCCGGCGCAAAAACCTTAACTTACCGGGATTCAATCACATCGGGCATTCTGCGACTTTCCCGCACCTCGCTGCATCTAATCGTTTGACATTAAACGACCTCTCTCGAAACACTCGATATGCCGACTCACTACAAAGGAAGCGCAAGAGCAGTCCGGGCGCTAAACGCGCATATCAATCTTGAGCGCGCCGCAAATACTGTGGCCGCTCAATTGACAGCGAAACTCGATCTAAAGGGCTTAACCATAAGCCAGTTCGGGACGCTCGAAGCCCTCTATCACCTTGGGCCGCTCTGCCAGAATGAAATCGCGCAAAAGCTTTTGAGATCGGGCGGAAACATGACGCTCGTAATCAACAATCTTGAGAAACAGGGTTTGGTGCGCCGCGTGCGCCAAGATGATGACCGCCGGCTCATTCGCGTTCACCTCACTGCTGAAGGACGGCGGGAGATAGCGCGAGTAATTCCGGACCACGTTAAAGCCATTATCAAAACGATGAGCGTTTTGACCGCGCGCGATCAGGAAGATCTAAGACGGATTTGCCGCAAGTTCGGACGCGGCAGTGCCAAGAAGTCCGAGCGCACACTTGCAAAAGGGGGAAACACACATGATTGAAATTCGACTAAGTGACGAGCGCGGCCACGCGCAGCACGGCTGGCTCGATAGCCGGTTCACATTTTCCTTCGCGGACTACGACGATCCCAAGCACGTTCAATTTCGTTCGTTGCGCGTCATCAATGAAGACCACGTCGCGCCGGGCCGGGGCTTCGGAATGCATCCGCATCGCGACATGGAAATCATCACCTACATTCTCGAAGGCGCGATTGAGCACCGCGACAACATGGGCAATCGCGGCGTGATTCGCCCGGGAGAAATTCAGAAGATGAGCGCGGGCACGGGCATCCTGCATAGCGAATTCAATCCCTCGCAGACGCAGCCAGCACACCTGCTACAGATCTGGATCATGCCGGACAAGCGCGGGATCAAGCCCACCTACGAAGAACACAAGTTCGCGCCCGACGAGCTCGACGGCCAGTTTCAGCCCGTCGCTGGGCCCAACGCCACCGTCACGATTCAGCAGGATGCGGAATTGCTCGCCGCTAAATTGAAGCCCGGGCAAAAAGCGAGCCACGAATTGCTCCCGGAGCGCCACGGATGGCTGCAGGTTGCCCGTGGTGCCGGAAAAGTGAATGGACATCCAGTCAAAGCCGGAGATGGCGTCGCCGTGTCCGACGAAACGTCAATCAATTTCGAAGCGACGGAACAATCCGAAGTCCTGCTTTTCGACCTCGGATAAGAACGACTTGAAATGACAAGAACGGGAGAAAAGACATGAAGGACACCAATCGTTTCACAGCTTTATTCGCAAGAATTTTTCTGGGAGTCTTGTTTCTGGTCAGCGGCGGCATGAAAGTCGCGGCATTCTCAACCGTGGTTGGCTACGCAGCCGCAAAGGGACTTCCATTCCCGGCCGCCAGTATTGCGCTGGCCGCCGCCGTCGAACTCGCGGGCGCCGCGATGCTGTTTCTCGGATATCGCGCGCGTCTCGCATCGTTTGTGCTGTTTCTCTATCTGATTCCGACAACGCTCATCTTTCATAATTTCTGGGCGTCGCATGGAGTCGAAGCGCAGATGCAATTCGTCAACTTCCTGAAGAACATCGCGATCATGGGTGGTTTGCTCATGGTTGCCGGTGCAGGACCGGGCGCCATCTCGCTCGGTGAGCCCATCACGCATTCGCGCTAATTCAAGTGCCCGATTGCCGGGCTTCGATCGGATTGGTCGAAGCCCGGCGGGGCAGACCCGGGCGATTAGGCTGCGCGGCGCGATTCCCGTTAAAATGCAAGGCGCTTCTCACTTCGATTGATGGAGGACGATTCATGAAAGTTCCGGCATGGTTTTTCTTCGCCGCACTAATCTTGATGGCCGCAGCCCCTCTGCGTGCGCAGCAAACCGCTCACGCGGATATTCTTGATTCCAAGGGAACAAAGATCGGCACCGCGCGGCTCGAACAGACGAGCGGCGGTGTGCGAATTTCCTTGACCGCATCCCAGCTTCCGCCGGGAACTCACGGATTCCACATCCACGCCGTCGGCAAGTGCGACGCGCCCGATTTCAAAACGGCCGGCCCTCACTTCAATCCCGACAATAAAAAACACGGTTCGAAGAATCCAGATGGGCCGCACAATGGCGATCTCTCAAACATCGAAGTCGCAGCTGACGGCACCGCACGCGCAACTTCACTCGCGCCAAGCGTCACTCTCGGCGAAGGTCCAAACTCTCTATTTCATGACGGTGGCACTTCGCTCGTGATCCACGCGCAAGCCGACGACCTGATGACCGATCCCTCAGGCAACTCCGGCGCGCGAATCGCCTGCGGCGTGATCCAAAAATAATCCGTAAGCCGGAAATCTGTTCCACAGAGTAAGAATCGCTCGGCAACACTGCCGGCATATTCAGCTGCCGTAGGGCTGGCCGGTAGGCCGGCCGGGTTTTCGCAATCGCACTTTGGAGCCACAAAATGGAAAAGCGCGCACAAACATCAATACCGATCAACGAAATGCTCGAGCGCCGCTGGAGCCCTCGTGCATTCGCGAATCGCGCCGTCGAACCCGAAAAACTGCGCAAATTATTCGAAGCCGCGCGTTGGTCGCCATCCTCATCGAACAATCAACCGTGGTTCTTCATCGTCTCCCTAAAGGAAAATCCTGAAGAATTCGCCCGCGCCCTCGATTGCTTGCGCCCGGGAAATATCGCATGGGCCGAAAATGCGCCCGTGCTTCTCTTCACAGTCGCGCGTCGAAGCTGGCCCGACAAACCCGATCCCAACCGCCATGCCACCTACGATCTCGGCCAATCGGTCGCCCATCTCACATTAGAAGCTATGGCGGAAGGGCTCTTCGTCCATCAAATGGGAGGATTCTTTCCCGAGAAGGTGAAGGAGACCTATGGCATCCCGGATGGATTTGACGTGATGACGGCAGTCGCAATCGGCTATGGCGGCGACGCTGATTCCTTGCCGGACGATTTGCACAAGAGAGAAATTGCGTCACGAACTCGCAAGCCGCTCGAATCGTTCGTCTTCGCGGGACACTGGGAAACGCCGGCGCCGCTACTTAGAAATTAAGCTTCGCACGCGGAAAAGTTCATCCCATGCGTGGCAGGACGATTCCCTGCTGCGCCTGATATTTCCCCTTCTTGTCCTTATACGAAATCTCGCAAACTTCGTCCGACTCAAAGAAAATCACCTGGCACAATCCTTCATTCGCATAAATCTTCGCGGGCAGTGGAGTCGTGTTGCTGATCTCGAGCGTGACGAATCCCTCCCACTCGGGTTCGAACGGCGTCACGTTTACGATGATTCCGCACCGCGCGTACGTCGACTTGCCGACGCAAATCGTCAGCACGCTGCGAGGAATTCGGAAATATTCCACCGAGCGCCCCAGCGCAAACGAGTTCGGCGGCACAATGCACACGTCCCCTTCGAATTTCACGAACGATTTCTCATCGAAGTGCTTCGGGTCCACGATCGAGGAATTCACATTCGTGAAAATTCGAAATTCGTTGGCCACGCGCATGTCATAGCCGTACGACGAAACGCCGTAACTGATCACTCCTTCACGAACTTGGCGGTCCGCGAACGGCTCGATCATCTTTTCTTCTGTCGCCATTCGGCGAATCCACTTGTCGCACTTCACGCTCATGAGCAGTTCTCCTCGCTACCGCTGCCACATTGACGAAAATGGCAGCGCATCTTAGTACGCCGTCCGTAACTTGACAACCTACAACCCCCTGTCTAGCATAGAGTTGCGGTTGCGCGGGAGGCTGTTGTGATCAAGCTCGACATCGTAAACGCTGTCGTTCAGAAAACCAATATCACGCGGACCAAGGCCGAGCAGGCCGTCGAGACTGTCTTCGAAGCCATGAAGAACGCCCTCGGCCACGGCGAACGCATCGAATTGCGCCGCTTCGGCGTATTTAACGTCAAGCCTCGCAAAACCGGCATCGGCCGCAATCCTCGCACAGGCCAGCAGGTCAGCATACCTCCCGGCAAAGCTGTCCGCTTCAAGCCTGGCAAGGAATTACAGGCGCTCGAAGACGTTCCCGCCAAGAAAGCGGAACCGTCGGCGCCGCCTTCGCACTAGAAATTCTCCACGCTATCCCGAGGAACAGGGCATCTCACACCTATGAGCAGTGGAAATGGGCATGCCCGAATCCCGCCGGAAATCCTCGACTATCAACTTCCGCCGATTGAACTATACGTTCCGGCGCGTCCGCGCCGGCGTCCTGTCGCACTTCCCCTCGTACTCTTCCTGCTGACGGTAATCTCGACGCTCGCCGTCGGCGCCGAATTTGCCCGTTCATACGCGAATGGAGTCGAAGCGTTTTCCACGGATGACAACCTTTTCAGGACGATGGCACAGCCGATCCTGCATCCGGGAATGCTGTTACTCGGCATTCCGTTTTCGTTCACGCTTCTCACGATTTTGCTCGCACACGAGCTCGGCCACTATTTCGCCTGCCGCCTTAACGGAATCGAAGCGTCGTATCCCTATTTCATTCCCGCGCCGACGCTATTCGGCACATTCGGTGCGTTCATTCAAATCCGCTCTCGGATTCCCACCCGTCGCGCGCTTTTCGACGTCGGATTGTCCGGCCCGGTCGTGGGATTTATTTTCTCAATTCCCGCGCTAATTTTCGCGATCGCCAACTCCAAATTCGTTCCGCATGAAATGTGGGATCCGAACGCGCTGCATTTCCTGAATCCGCCTCTCATTCACCTTTTGGTCGCGATCATTCGTCCGAACGAAAACGCTCACGACTTGATGTTGAATCCTGTCGGCCGGGCAGCTTGGGTCGGATTATTTGTCACCGCGCTGAATCTTCTGCCGGGATGGCAGCTCGACGGCGGGCACATTCTTTATAGCCTCGCGCCCACGGAGCATCGCCGAATTTCAATTTTCGTCGGAGCGGTTCTGCTCGTGATGGGATGGTTCATGTGGCCCGGTTGGTATTTGTGGGGCGGGCTAATTCTCGCTTTCTCGATTTACTTCCGCCATCCGCCGCTTGTCGATCGCTACGAGCAACTCGATCCACGGCGCCGCTTCTGGACCGTCATCGCCATCGCCATCTTTCTGCTGAGCTTCACGCCCTGGCCGACCACGTAAGGACTTCCCGGCCACGGCGAGGCCGTCGTTATGTTCCGCAAAATCGCCGCTCCGGCAATTGTAGCGCCCGGCTTCAGCCGGGCACTCTTCTCTCGCCACCGCTCACGACAAACTGGTCGGATCCACATCCACGATCACCGCAGTCTCCGGAATCTCCCTCTTCGCACAGAACTCCACGCAACCGCTCAACGCCCGCGTAAGATTCGACCGCTTCCCCGCCTTCAAAAGAAATTGAAATCGGAATTCCTGCCGCAATCTGGCAAGCGGCGCCGCCGCCGGCCCCAGAATTTTCATTCCTTCTTTCTCAAACGGCGCGAAATATCCTTCGAGCGCACGCGACCACCGAATCGCATTCTCGAGGACTTTGCTGCGAATCAGCACGTTTGCGAGCGCCGCGTACGGCGGGTAGTGCAACATTCGCCGGAAGTGCGCTTCCTTCTCGAAGAACGCGATGTAGTCCTGCCGCGCGGCGCACTCGATCGCGTAATGCTCGGGATAGTACGTCTCGACGATCACTTCGCCGGGCAATTTCCCGCGGCCCGCCCGCCCCGCCACTTGAGTCAGCAGCTGAAATGTTTTCTCGGCCGCGCGAAAGTCCGGCCGCCCGAGCGCGAGATCTGCCGCGACCACACCGACGAGCGTCACAAACTCGAAATCATGCCCCTTCGCCACCATCTGGGTTCCAACCAGCACGTCAATCTCGCGCCGCGCAAACGCTCCAAGAACTTTTTGATACTCCTGCTTCGTGCGAACCGTGTCGCGGTCAAGCCTCGCAATTCGCGCCTGAGGAAATATCTCGCGGAAAGATTCTTCCACGCGCTCCGCGCCGTCGCCGACAAAATAGAGATATTCCTGCTTGCACTTCGGACATTCCTTCGGAATCCGCGCCGTAAAGCCGCAGTAATGGCATTCGAGGCGTGCGCGCTTCTTGTGATATGTCAGCGCGATGCTGCAATTCTGGCATTGCACCGACGCGCCGCATCCCCTGCAAATCAGAAACCAAGAATAGCCGCGGCGATTGATCAGAATCATCGCCTGCGTCCCCGCTTCGAGCCGCGCGGCAATCGCCGCGCGCAGCGATTCGGAAATAGGTGACGCGCGATGCGTGGCGCGAAATTCCTCGCGCAAGTCCACTACTCGCACCTGTGCGAGCGGCCGATTCTCCACCCGCGTTTTCAACTCCAGCAGCGTGTACTTTCCCGTTCGAGCGTGATGATAGCTTTCAAGCGATGGCGTCGCCGAACCGAGCACGACAGGGACGCCTTCAAGGCGCGCGCGATAAATCGCCGTGTCGCGGCCGTTGTATCGCGGCGCTTCCTCCTGCTTGTAGCTCGTCTCCTGCTCTTCATCGACGAGGATCAATCCGAGATTTTCGAGCGGCGCGAACACAGCCGAACGCGTGCCTACCACGATCCGCGCCTCGCCGCGCCGCACGCGCCACCATTCCCGCGCGCGCTCGTTATCCGAAAGCGCGCTGTGCAACACGGCCACTCCCGGTCCGAATCGCGCGCGTACATGGCGGCTCATCCACAGCGTCAGCGCGATTTCAGGCACAAGAACCAGCGCGCTTCGTCCCTTCGCAATCGCCGCTTCCACAGCACCGAGATAAACTTCGGTCTTCCCGCTGCCCGTCACGCCGTGGAGCAAGCCAACATGAAACGCCTCCGCATCAATCCAGCCGCGAATTTGCTCGAGTGCCGCAGCTTGCTCGCCATTCAAAATATTCGTCGGCGCCGTGTAATCCGTGTCCCATGGATCCTCTTCAACCACGCGCGGCTCATCCCATAGAATCAGGCGTCCCTGTTCCGCAAGCTTTTCGATGACGCGCCGCGAAACGCCAGCGGCAACAATCAGAATCGGCAGCGGCAGCGGAACCTGCGCCTCAAGCAATGCGGCTCGCACGCGCAGTTCCTTCAGGTTCAAGATCGCCGTTTCGGCGGCTGATTCCTCCATCTTCCACGCCACAATTTTTTGCAGGCGTTCCTTGCGCCGCACGACGATATCGTTCCAGCCGAGATAACCCTCGCGAACCAGCCGCTCCACTGTCTCCCGTGCCGCAGGCACTTTTCGAAAACGAGAGAGTGACACCGCGCCGTCCGCGTCTTTCGTGATATCGAGCGCCGCGAAGTCGGCCACTTCGCGCTCGCTCGCAGGCCCGCGCGCGACAAGTTCCGCCAAATATTCACGTCCCGCTTCCGTCAGAGAATATTCGCGCTCCTGCCGCACTTCGGCCTCGGGCGGCAACAGCGAGCGAAACGTCTCGCCAATCGGCGCGACGTAATACTTGCTCACCCAGCGTCCCAGCTCGATCAGCGACGCCGGCAGCGCCGGAATCGGATCGAGCAGCTCGGCGATTTCCTTCACTCGCGCAACATCCGGCGCGCGATCCGTCACGGCCAGCCCAACACCGATCATTTTGCGATTGCGAAACGGAACGACAACTCGCCGTCCGACCAAATCTGTCGATTCGAGCTTCGACGGCACAGCGTAAGTAAAAAGCGAACGCAGCGGCAGCG
This sequence comes from Candidatus Acidiferrales bacterium, assembly GCA_049279675.1. GTDB lineage: Bacteria > Acidobacteriota > Terriglobia > Acidiferrales > UBA7541 > Palsa-147. The sequence goes on along the minus strand of JBAPOP010000012.1, from coordinate 22,264 downwards.
GCAGTGCGATCTCACAGTAGCGGGGCGCCATGGCGGATGCTCAGTGTATCAGGCTCAACGGTCGAAACCCTCGCCGCTGAGAATTCCTCAAACGCTTACCAGCACGATTCCGATGAAAATCAAAAAAATCCCGAGCCATTGTGTGCGTTCGAGCCGCTCGCGAAGAACGATCCACGCAAGAAACACAGTAACAGCGCTGAAGAGCGATCCAATCACGGTGACGACGGCGACGTGCCCCGTGCGCAGCCCAAGGCTCGTCACAAGAAACGCGCCAGCATCGAACACTCCTACGCTCACGATCAGCAGCCACGATCTCATTTGCGGCAAACGAATGCTCTGCTTCGCAGGCGCCGCCATCGCTACGAGCAAGATCGACCCAAGCAATCGCACGCCCCAAACCGACATGCTCGCGCCCATCTTCGTAACAATGTGATATCCGATGAGCCAAAAATTAATGCCGTAGATCGTCGAGGCCATCAACGCCAGCCCCACGCCCCGGGTCAATCTTCCGCGCGGGCGAGCGCCGCCGAGCCCAGCATCCGCTGGCAGCGGCTTAAAAGAAGTCGCCGCGAGCACCACGCCGATCAGCGAAATGAAAATTCCGACGATGTGAATCCCGCTCACGCGCTCGCCCGTATACATCGAGAGCAGCAGCGTCAGCGCCGGATAAACAGAGCAAACCGGCGCCACGATTGATAGCGTCCCAATCTCCAGCGAGCGATAAAATCCCAGCGTCGCCACGCTGCTGAGCGCCCCCGAAAGCGCCACCCAACCCCAAAGCGTCCACGAATGCGCGGAAAATTCGCGCGCCAGTTCGCCATCGAACGCCAGCCAAACTGTTAAAATTCCCACGCCCACCGCCTGCATGAACAGTAGCGTGCGAAATGTTCCGATCTGTCTCGTCGAGAAGCGCGCGAGGAAATCCGCGGTTCCCCATAGAACGGCGGCGGCGATTCCAAGCGCGATGGCCAAGATGTCCTCGGAGAGAAACTAACGCGGAGAGGCCGGCTTCTTCGGCTGCAAGCCCAATACAGCCATTACTTTTTGCAAGTCTTTCCAAACTTCGGATTTCGCCGGCGGATTGCGAAGGAGGTAAGCCGGATGGTAAGTGGCCAGCAGGCGCGTGCCGCGAAATTCCAGCCACTGGCCGCGAAATTTTGAAATTCCTTGATTGGTCGAGAGCATCGTTTGCGCCGCAACACTTCCGAGGCAGACGATCACCTCCGGCCGAATCGCGTCAATCTGCCGCATGAGATACGGCGAGCACGTCGCGACTTCATCTTTTTCGGGCTGCCGGTTCTCCGGCGGCCGGCACTTCACCACGTTGCAGATGTAGACGTCTTCGCGCTTGAGCCCCATTGCCTCGATCATCTGCGTCAGCAATTTCCCGGCGCGCCCGACGAACGGCAATCCCTGCGCGTCCTCATCCGCACCCGGCCCTTCGCCAACAAACACAAGCCTCGCCGAAGGATTCCCCGCGCCGAACACGATGCTGTGCCGCCGCTCGTGCAGCCGGCATCGAGTGCATTCGCCAAGATCCTTGCGAATTCGTTCGAGCGTATCGCCTTCGATTTTGTCGGTAGCATCGAAAAGCGACGGTCCGCTCACGACTGGCAAAATGACAGGCGGCGCTGCCGGCGGCGCGGCGAAAGGCCGCGAAGCAGCGGCCTGTGGGATTTTCGGTATTTCGATTTTTGTTTTCGGCATGGGCGGTGGCGTCTCGACACTCTCGGCAACAGATATTTCGGTCGCAACAATCTCAGCAACCACAGTCTCTGCGATGAGCGCCGCGCCAGACTGCGCCCCGGCACGATCGTGAAAGAACGGCGACAAGCCGAGGTCATCGGCATATCGCATCCATTCCTCAAAATTTGCACGCGTAATTTCGTTCATCGGCGGCACATGAACTGGCACACAAATTCACGAAGAAAATATCATTGTGGCCGGAGAGAGTTTACTTGTTTTGGTGGCGCAATTCGAGGGCTTGATCGAGGATTCTGTCGGCGACGTCGCTCTTCGACATTTTCGGCAGCGCGATTTCGCGGCCGTCATTGAGAAAAAGTGTAACGATATTCGTGTCTGTGTCGAACCCCGCGCCCTGCTGCGTAACGTCGTTGGCGACGATCATGTCAGCGCCCTTGCGCGCAAGTTTGGCCCGCGCGCTTTCGGCAATGTGCTCGGTCTCCGCCGCAAATCCAATGAGAACGCGCGAGCCCTTGTTGCGCCCCAATTCCGAAAGTATGTCGGGCGTTGGCTCGAGCTCAATCGTAAGATTCGCCGTCCCGCGCTTCATCTTCTGCGCTTGCGGCGAAACAGGCCGGTAATCCGACACCGCTGCGGCTTTGATGATGATGCTCGATTCAGCCGCTCGCTCGAGCACGGCAGCGCGCATCTCCGAAGTCGTCCGCACCGGCACCCAATCCACGCCTTCCGGAGCCGCAAGATCCGTCGGCCCGCTCACCAGAATCACGTGCGCGCCGCGCCGCTGCGCAGCCGCCGCCAGCGAATATCCCATCTTGCCCGACGAGCGATTCGTCAGAAACCGAACAGGATCGATATCCTCAGCCGTCGGCCCAGCCGTAATCAAAATCTTTTCGCCCGCTAAATCGTGGCGCAAACCAAGTACGCGGCACACCGCACGCGCAATCGTCTCAATTCCAGCAAGCCGCCCCGCGCCCGTCATGCCACACGCGAGATATCCTTCGTCTGGATCCACCACGTGGACTCCGCGCTCTCGCAGCGTCTGGAGATTTGCCTGCGTGGCCGGGTGCTCCCACATATTCACGTTCATCGCTGGAGCAACAACTACAGGAGCTTTTGTGGCGAGATAAAGAGTAGTGAGGAAATCGTCGGCGACGCCGTGAGCGAACCTAGCGAGGATATCGGCGGTCGCGGGCGCAACTACAAGGAGATCGATTCTCTGCGCGACGGCAATGTGCTCGATCGCGCTCTCGACATTTGGCGCATCATTCGAATTTGCGCCCGCGCCGAACATTTCCGTGATAACTTTTTGCCCGGTCAGCGCCGCGAACGTTAGCGGCGTAATAAATTCCCGCGCGCCGCGCGTCATCACCACTTGCACGTCCAGCTTTTCCTGCTGCAGCCGCCGCACAAGCTCCGCCGCCTTATACGCAGCGACGCCGCCCGTAACTCCCAGCGCGATTCTCATGCCGTCTCTTACAGATTGTCTTTCCGCTTCTTTGCTTCGCCTTCAGTCTCTACGTTCGTTTCGGGCGCTTCGAATTCAAGCAATCCCTGCCGCAATTCCTCTTCGGCGACGCGCGTGTATTTCCGCGCCCTCGGATTATCGATCAGTGGCCGTCCTCCGAGCATCAGCTGCCTTGAACGCTGCGATACCACAACAACGTAGGCGAATTTACTGTCCGGTGCCTGCGTCGAAACTACCATTGTGTTTCACCCTCCAAAAGTTTTCAGAATCTCTGCTACCTGATCGTTTCGGCGAGCCACCTGGCATCGCCCGGCGAGCACAATCGACTGAACTTCGCGTTTCGCTCGCTCTTTGTCGTCGTTGATCACGGCGTAATCGTATTCGCCGTAATGCTCGAGTTCTTGCCTTGCTCGATCGAGCCGCCGTGCGATTTCGTCGCCGGAATCCTGCCCGCGCGCGCGAATTCGCGTTTCGAGTTCCTGTCGCGACGGCGGCACGATGAAAATCGCGATCGCAGCAGGAAGTTTCTTCTTGATCTGCGCGGCGCCTTGGACGTCAATCTCGAGAATGAGATCGAGTCCTTGCGCGCGCGCCAGATCGAGCCAGCTCCGCGGCGTTCCGTACCAGTGTTTGCCGAAGACCTGCGCGTATTCGAGGAATTCGCCGGCCTGCCTCATCCGCTCGAATTCGACTTCGGAGATGAAATTGTACCACTTGCCGTCGCTTTCCGCCTTGCGCGGAGGCCGTGTGGTGCACGAAACCGATAGCAGCGTCCCCGGCAGCTCCAAAATCGTCTCCACCAGCGTCGATTTCCCCGATCCCGAAGGACCGGAGACGATGAACACCTGCGGCTCCTTGTCGCCTGCCATTTTCACTCGATGTTTTGAATCTGCTCTCGCAGCTTTTCGATTTCGGATTTCACTTCGAGCGCCATGCGCGTCACATCCAGTCCTTCCGCTTCCGTGCCGGGTGTCTTCGATAGCAGCGTGTTCGCCTCGCGCTGCATTTCCTGCAGAAGAAAATCGAGCTTCTTTCCGATTTCACCTCCGCCGGTCAAGAGCGATTCGAATTGCTGCACGTGGCTCCGCAGCCGCGCGATCTCTTCCGCCGTATCGCTTTTCTCGGCGGCAATCGCGGCTTCCTGCGTCAGTCGCGCCGGATCGACCGGCGCAGCGTTGAGCAAATCCTTCAATCGCGCTTCGAGGCGCTTCGCATACGCCGGCCGAATTTGTTCCGCAAGAATTTCGATTCGCCCGGCGAAATCTCGAATCGTCTTCAGCCGCGCAAATAGCTCCTGCGCCAGAATCCTTCCTTCCGATTTGCGCATGTCGTCGAGTTTTTCGAGCGCTTCGACGAGGCACGTTTCCACAAGCTTCGCGAATTTTTCTTCGTCGCCCTCGCTGAATGCTTCTGGCGATCCCACAACTCCCGGAAGCCTCAATATCGCCGCCAAATCGGGCTCGGTAGAAAGATTGAACTGGCGGCGCAAATTCTCCGCCGCGGCCAGATACGCAGCCGCAATTTCCGCGTTCACGTGCACGGACGCCGGCCCGCTCGATTCGTAGTGCAGCGTGACATCGAGATGCCCGCGATGCACTCGCGCGCGAATCACTTCGCGAATTCGCGCTTCCACGCCTTCAAATCCATCCGGCGCTTTCACGCGCACGTCGAGGAATCGATGATTCACGCTGCGCAAGGTAACGCGAATCGTGCGCCCGGCCTCTTCGGCGCGCGCCTGCGCATACCCCGTCATTGACTTCAGCGCTGCGGTCTTCACGGCACTCATCCCTGCGGCAGTTTCCGGCATATCACATCGGTCCCGGCGCTGGAAGATCGAGATCGGCGTCTCGAAATTGCATTTCATACAGACGGCGGTACGTCCCGCCATGCGCCAAAAGTTCTTCGTGCGTGCCCATCTCGCGAATCGTTCCGCCATCGAGCACGGCAATTCGATCGGCTCGCCGAATCGTCGAGAGACGATGGGCAATCACAAAAACAGTCCGCCCAGTCATCAAATTATTCAGCGCTTTCTGCACGAGATTCTCGGATTCCGAATCGAGCTCCGAAGTCGCTTCGTCGAGAATTAAAATCGGCGCATCCTTCAGAAGCGCGCGGGCAATCGCGATTCTCTGCCGCTGCCCGCCGGAGAGGCGCTGGCCTCGCTCGCCGATGCGCGTTTGGTATCCCTGTGGCAGTTGCGTGATGAATTCATGCGCGAGCGCCGCCTTAGACGCGGCAACGACGCGCGCTTCCGGCAAGTCCGGCCGCCCGTAGCAAAGATTGTTCCACACGGTATCGTTAAAGAGAATCGTCTCCTGCGTGACGATCGCCATCTGCTCGCGCAGCGATCGCAGCGTCACCGCCTTTACATCATTGCCATCGATCAGCAACGCGCCGTTCGTCGCCGAATGAAACCGCGGAAGCAGATTCACCAGCGTGGTCTTTCCGGCGCCGCTCGATCCCACAATCGCGACCACGGAACCCGCCGGCACGGTCAGCGATATCTCCCGCAGAATTTCCGTGCCGCTATCGTAAGCAAATCCAACATCATTAAATCGCACCTCACGCGAAAATCGCGGCAGCGCAACCGCGCCCGGCGCTTCGGACACTTCTTCGGGCAAATCGATAAACTGAAAGACCACGGTCGAAGCGCCGAGCGCCTGCTGGAACAGTTGATAAATTCCGCCGAGCCGCTTCATCGGCTCGTACGCCTTGAAGAGCGAATAAATAAAGGCCAAAACCGCGCCCGACGTCATGATGCCGTGCTTGATTGCGTCGCGCGCGTACAGAATAAGGAGCGAAAAAACTACGGCCGAAAGCACGTCCATCATCGGCCCGGTTGCGGCATACGCGCGGACCCATCGCATATTTTCACGAAGCAGTTGTTTCGCGGCGTCGCGGAACTTGCCGATCTCGAATCGCTCCATGCCAAACGCTTTCACCACGCGGTTGCCGCTCATCGTCTCCTGAACGATTTGGCTCAGATCCGCGAGCCGCGTGCGGCTCGTCTCCGTCGAGCGGCGAATCTTTTTCCCCAGCTTGCTCACGGGGCCAATTACAAGCGGAATAAAAATCGCGCAGCCGAGCGCAAGCTTCCAATTCAGAACAAGGAGCACGGCAATAAATACGATGAGCGAAAAAATCTGCCGGAAAAAGTCGGCCAGATATTCGGAGAATGCGCTGCGCATCTGTTCGACGTCGTTGATCACCGCCGACATCACGCGTCCCGTCGGATTGTGCTGAAAAAATCCCATCGGCTGCTGGATCAGCTTGCTGTAAACGCGGTTGCGCAAATCCATGATCGCGGCGTGCCCCACGTACTGCACCAATATGCTTCCGAGAAATTCCGAGGCCGCCTTTACGAGAAAAATCACCAGAAGCGCGATTGCAAAAACTGTCCACACGAAATGTACGGACTGTGGAAAGAAAGAATTCAGATAGATCGTCCGGCCGACAAATGGGATCGTGACAAGTTTTAATTTCTGTTCGCTCGAATGCGGATTGAGCACGACGTCGTAAGCGGGAATAATCATCAGCGCGATCAGGCCCTCGGAAAGGCCCAGAATCGCAAGCAGGATCACGCCGCCCGTCAGCCGCGCGATATGAGGCCGCACGTATCCGAGTAGACGCGCCACTTCGTGGGAAAACTTCAACGCTTCTCCATTGCTTTCACGATACCCAACGGGAACTTTTAACGCTAGGGGCGCAGTGCGGAAAAGTCAAGCTCGCGCGCTCTCCACGCGATTTCCGAGCACGTCCTGCGCGAAATCAAGCGACTCGGCGATAACGTCGTGCACTCGATTTAATTCGTCCGCCGAAATGCAGTATGGCGGCAGCACATACACAACATTTCCGAGCGGCCGCAGCAGCACATCGCGCTTCAAATAGAAATCGTAGAGCGCCGGCTTGAGCCTCGAAAAATACCCGGCATCGTCCGCGCGAATCTCGATCGCGGCAACGGTGCCAATTTGTCTCACGTCTCCGACTGCCGGATGCTCGCGAATCGCGGCGAGCCTTTTCGCATGGATCGCGGCGATTCCCGCAATCCGCTCGAACACAGGCTCGCTTTCAAAAATCTTGAGGCTCGCAATCCCCGCCGCGCAGCAAATCGGGTTGCCCGAATACGAGTGTCCGTGCCAAAAGGTGCGTCGCTGGTCGGTCCCGACGAACGCGTCGGCAATAGAATCGGTGCACATTGTCGCGCCCATTGGCAGAAATCCGCCCGTCAGGCCCTTTGCGACACACATCAAATCCGGCGCGACATTGGCAAGCTCGCACGCAAACATTTTTCCCGTGCGTCCGAAACCCGTGAGCACTTCGTCGGCAATCAGCAGCACATCGTGACGCGTGCACAATTCGCGCACTCCAGCGAGAAACTCCACCGGATGCACGATCATGCCCTCGGCGCCTTGCAAAAGCGGCTCGACAATCACCGCCGCAATTTCGCCGCTCTTCTCTTCGAGAAGCCGCTCGAGTTTCTCCAGGCACTCGATTTTGCACGTCGCGCGAATCTTCCCCACCGGGCATCGATAGCAATACGCGGAATGAACGCGATGCACCGGAAATCGCATCGATCGAAACGCCGCGTTGAATTCCGAATCCTCGGCCACAGACATCGCCCCGACCGTGTCGCCGTGGTACGCGTGCTCGAGCGCCACGATTCCAGTCTTCGCGGACCGCCCAATGTTCTGCCAATACTGCACCGCCATTTTCAGCCCGACTTCCACGGCGGTCGATCCATCGTCGGAATAAAAAATCTGCGTCAATTGCGGCGGAAGGAATTTGCGGAGTCGAAACGACAATTCCTCGACGGCATCGTGCGTGAATCCTGCGAGCAACACGTGCTCGAGCCGCGCCGCCTGCTCCGCGATCGCAGCCGCGATCGCCGGATTCGCGTGGCCGTGAAGCGTTACCCACCACGACGAAATCGCATCGATCACGCGCCGTCCGTCCGCCGTCTCGAGATACACGCCCTCAGCTCGCCGGATACTCAACGGCTGCGGATCGAGCGCCGGTTGAGTGAATGGATGCCAGACGGAAGAAATCTTGTTCACGCGCGAAACACCTCCGCATCGAAATGTCGGTCGAACACTTCGCGCAACGCCTTCCGGTTGATCGCAGCAAGCGGCGGAATCTCGCCGATCACGCGAATATTCCCAAACTCTTCGATCGCCGCGCGATTGTCCGCATTCGGCTCGCCGATTAATACGACTCCGAGAGTCGGAAGCTCCGCGCGGCGCAATGCAGCGATTGAAAGCAGCGTGTGGTTGATCGTGCCAAGCGAACTTCTAGCAGCCAGCATCACCGGCGCGCCGAGATGCCGCATCAGATCAATCATGAACTCGCCGTCGTTGATCGGAACCATTACGCCGCCCGCGCCTTCGATCACCAGCGTTTCGCTCGCCGAAATCGCCGGCTTCTGAATGCGCCCGAGTTCGATTCGCGCGTTCGCCCAGCGCGCTGCCAGATGCGGCGACACAGGCGGGTCGAAAATGTAACTTTCCTCACGCGTCCGGCCCGCGGAAATCTCCGCGCATTGCATCACGGTCGCGCGATCCGTGCCTTCCACGGATCCCGTCTGAATCGGCTTCCAGTAAATCGCGTCCAGCGCCGCGCAGAGCAGCGCGGATAGCACAGTCTTGCCAATGCCCGTATCGGTGCCTGTAACAAAAAACTCTCTAGCCATGCGCGGCAAACGCAGCCTCGCGCAGCGCTTCTCGTGCTTCTGCGAACACATCCACAAGACGAAGAACATCGCCGCGCGTAATGCGCGCCGTCAGTGACACACGAATCCTCGACGTGCCCGCGGGCACGGTCGGCGGTCGAATCGCGCGCGCCGCAAATCCGCGCCCCTGAAGAAATTCTGCAAAAAAGAGCGCCGCGCGATTGTCGCCAACGATCACCGGTACGATTGGCGAATCGCCTTCTCGCGTTTCAAAGCCAACCCCAACCAATCGCTCGCGCAATTCGGCGGCAATCGCGCGCAAACGCTCGCGACGGTCATCCGCAGCTCGAGCCAGTTCGAGCGCCGCATGTATTTGCCCCGCGACATACGGCGCCATCGCCGTGCTGAACACAAATGTCCGCGCGCGATTTACAAGATACTGCTTCACGGCCTCGCTGCAGCATACGAAGGCGCCCATCGACGCAAGAGCTTTCCCACAAGTGTGAACGATCGCAAGCGTCTCATGCTCGCAACCCGCCTCCGCCGCGCGCCCGCGCCCTCCGGGTCCGCAGACTCCGGTCGCATGCGCCTCATCAAGAATCAATTCCGCGCCATTTTCTTTCGCGAGCGCGATAAGCCGATCAATTGGTGGCGCATCGCCATCCATGCTGAACGTGCTCTCGCTCACGATCACACGCGCGCCCGCGTCAGCAGAATGCTGAGCGAGCGCAGCTTGAAGAGCCTCGAGATCGCCGTGCGGATAAATCACTTTTCGCGCGCCGGAAAGCCGGATGCCGTCAATCAAGCTCGCATGATTCAGCGAATCCGAAAAAACGATATCGCTCGGCTTCAGCACCGACGTCAGCAAGCCCATATTCGCCGCATAGCCCGAGCTGAAGCACAGCGCCGCTTCCGTCCCCGCGAACGCCGCAAATTCTTTCTCGATATTTTCCCATTCAACGGACTGCCCCGAGAGCAGCCGCGAGCCCGTCGACGAAATAACCCGCGTATTCGCAACGGCCTGAACAACGGCATCCTTCAATCGCGGATCATCGGAGAGCGCCAAATAATCATTCGAGCAAAGATTCACGCCGTGAATTTCAGCAAGCGTACGAAGCTGCGCATCACGCCCCAATTCGTCGAGTTCACTCTGAATGCGGGAAGCTAGGTAGCTATCGTTCATGCGACTCGAGTTCAAGCGGCTTCAAGCCAAGATCGCGAAGGAGCGCTTCATCCTCGGATTTTTCAGGGTTGGGAGTGGTGAGGAGTTTTTCGCCGGTGAAAATGGAATTTGCTCCCGCGAGGAAACACAGCGCGGCTGCCTCACGCGACATTTGCAAACGCCCCGCCGCGAGCCGCACTCTCGATCGCGGCATCGTAATCCTCGCCGTCGCAATCGTCCGTACCATCACGAGCGGATCGAGATCAGCTGCATGCGCCAAAGGCGTTCCCTCCGCGCGCACCAGCATGTTAATCGGCACGCTTTCCGGATGCGGATTCATTCGCGCCAATTGCTCGATCAGCCCGGCGCGATCCTCCGCCGATTCGCCCATTCCCAAAATTCCGCCGCAGCAAACCGTGATCCCCGCCTTGCGCACCGCCGCAATCGTTCGCAGCCGCTCTTCATAGACTCGCGTGTGAATGATCTCGCCGTAAAATTCCGGCGAAGTGTCGAGATTGTGATTGTAGGCCGTCAGCCCGGCAGACTTCAGCGCGCGCGCCTGCTCGTCCGTCAGCATCCCGAGCGTGCAGCAAACTTCCATCCCGGTTTCAGCCGCGCCCCGCACCATCATAAGCACCGCTTCGAATTCCCTGCCGTGCGGCGCATCGCGCCACGCAGCACCCATGCAGAATCGCGTCGCGCCTTCATTTTTCGCGCGCCGCGCTGCCGCCAAAACTTCGTCGACGTCGAGAACGCTTTCGCGCTCGAGCCCCGTCGAGTAGTGCGCGCTCTGCGGGCAATACGCGCAATCTTCCGGGCAGCCGCCCGTCTTGATCGAAAGCAGGCGGCACATCTGAATTTCGTCCGCTTTGTGATATGCGCGATGAACGCTCTGCGCGCGGAAAAGCAGCTCGTTGAACGGCAATTCGTAGATCTCGCGAACTTCAGCACGAGTCCAGTCGTGCCGGATTTCAATTTTCAAATCTGTTTCACGAGTCGGCGCTGCGGCGGGATTCATGAGTTCGAGTGGTTGGCCCTCGATGAAATTTGTTTCGCTCGCGAGCCTGTACTATCGCCTTTTTTGCGCGGAGCGTCAACGCTCGGGCGCCCGGGCAATCAAAATTCGGATGAGAAGTAGCCTCGCCGCGCGATATCCTCATGGCGTCATGAAAAGATTCTCTCGCCCGTTCGTCGCGTCCGGCAGCAAGCGCACCCGCAAGCCAATCCTTCTCGCGCTCGGCTTGATCTTGTGCGCAGTCGCCTTCGCAATCCCTCTTCCCGCGCAGCAAGTTGCGCTCACGTTTGACGATCTCCCCGCCCACAGCACGCTGCCTCCGAATCTCAGCCGCGTGGATATCGCGAGAATGATCATCGGCGATTTGCAGAGCGCGCACGCTCCAAAAACATACGGCTTCGTGAACGCTGGAAAACTCGAAAAAGTCCCTGCAGATATCGAAGTGCTAAAAATGTGGCGCGCCGCTGGTTTCCCGCTCGGCAGCCACACGTATTCGCACATGAGCCTCACCGCCAACACCGTCGAGGCCTTCGAGCAGGATATTCGCAAAAATGAGCCGGTCCTCGAATCGCTGATGGCTGGAGACGATTGGCACTGGTTTCGCTATCCGTTTCTATGGGAGGGCGACACTCTCGAGAAACGCCGCGCGATCCGCGCGTATCTCGCCGCGAACGGCTATCGCGTCGCGCAAGTCACGCTCGATTTCGAGGATTATGCCTGGAACGATCCCTACGTGCGATGCGTTGCAAAAAATGATGCCGCCGCGATCAAGCAGCTCAAGGCGCTCTACATGACAACCGCCGACGAATACATTCGCCTCGGCCAAACGATGTCCATGCGAATCTACGGGCGAAATATCAAGCACGTTCTCCTGCTTCATCTCGGCGGTTTTGAAACGGTAATGCTCCCGCAACTCCTAAGTTATCTCAAGGGCCAGGGATTTTCGCTCATCACGCTCGAGGAAGCCGAAAACGATCCGGCGTATCAAAGCGATCCAAACATCGCATCAAAATGGGGTGGGACATTGCTCGAACAAATGATGGACGCGACACATCTGAAAATTCCGCCGCACGCGGAAAAGCCATTCAAGGAGCTCGCGGCGATCTGTCGCTGATTTGGCGTTGCATTCGCGCGAGCCGCGCAGGGAGCGCCGCGCTCAGGCCTTGTTGATGTCGCGATGCACCACCTTGACGGTGTAGCCTCGTTTCGCCAGCGCCTTGCGAATCATTTCAGCCATCGTCACCGAACGGTGCCTGCCGCCCGTGCACCCGAATGCGATCGTGAGATAACTCTTCCCTTCCTTAATGTAGTGCGGAATCAAATAAGCCAGGAGCGCCTCAATTTTTTTCAGAAACACTCGCGTCTGCGAAAACGAAAGAATGTAGCGCGCCACCTTCGGCACCTTGCCGCTAAATCGGCGCAGCCTCGGCACAAAATGCGGATTCGGAAGGAATCGAACGTCAAACACCAGGTCCGCATCGGTCGGAATTCCATAGCGGTATCCGAAGCTTACGATCGAAACGACGAGCGGCCTGCGATCCGGATTCTGGAATTTTTGCGACACGAACTGCCGAAGCTCGTGGACGTTGAATTTCGTCGTGTCAATCGTCAAGTCCGCAAGCCGCCGAATTGGTTCCATTCTTCGCCGTTCTTCGACAATCCCTTCGCGCACGGAAAAATCGCGGCCGATCGGATGCGGCCTGCGCGTCTCGCTGAACCTGCGAACAAGCTCCGTGTCGGTCGCTTCGACAAAAACCAGCATGGCCGCGTGTTCGTCGCGAAGCTTTTTGAAAATTTCCGGCAGCTTCTCGATTTGCTCGCCCTCGCGCGCATCCACGCCCAGCGCCGCGCGCTCGATTTCGCCCGCGCCGTGCATGTAAAGTTCCGAGAATGTCGGAATGAACGCGACCGGCAGATTATCAACGCAGTAGAACCCGAGATCTTCGAGCGTGTTGAGGACGGAACCTTTTCCGGAGCCGGAAAGTCCCGTAACGATTACCAATCGCCGGGAATCGCGGGTAATGGGAGGCCGCGGCACGGGCGACGTCTTACTCTTTCACCCGGCGGCGGTGTGTGCTGGGGATGCGCAGGTCTTCGCGGTATTTCGCAACGGTGCGCCGCGTCACCTGGATGCCTTCGTCTTGAAGTTTTTTCGTGATCTGATCGTCCGTTAAGGGATGCGAAGTATCTTCGTCTTCGATCATTTTCTTCACGCGACGTTTCAGCGAAAGCAGCGACATCTCGCCGCCCTGCGGCCCGTTGACGGATTCCGAAAAGAAATTGCGCAGCTCGACGACGCCCTGTGGCGTGTGCGCGTATTTATTCGCTACCGCGCGGCTCACTGTCGAGGGATGCACGCCCACTTCTTCCGCCACTTCCTTAATCATCATCGGCTTCAGATGATCCGCGCCGTAATCGAGATAGTCCTGCTGCCTCCGCAAAATCGAATGGCAGACGCGCACAATCGTGTGCTTGCGCTGTTCGATGTTTTTCATCAGCTGAATCGCGGCCGTGAATCGCTCTTTCACGTAGTTGCGGACGTCGCGATCGGCGGCGTCGCGCGAGAGCAATCGGCGGTAGATCGGGCTCAGGCGAAGTTGCGGCACGCCATCGTCGTTCATAATGGCTTGCCACTCGCCATCCACCTTCATAAATTGGACGTCCGGCTCGACGAGACGCGGCTCCGTCTTGTTGTAACGCAAGCCCGGCTTCGGATCGAGACGCTTGATCACGTCAATTGCGCGCTTCACCAATTCAGGCGGCCGGTTCACTGCTCGCGCAATTTCTTTCAGCTGATTATTTTGCAAAAGTTTCAAATGCTCGCCAACGATTTGCAGCGCAAGCGTATTTTGCGGGTCGAGCACCTTCAACTGCATCGTCAGGCATTCTTCGAGAGTGCGCGCCGCCACTCCCGGCGGATCGAGTTCCTTCACGAGGGCGAGCGCTTCCTCCACGTCGTCCATCGTGTAATTTCCAGATTCGGCGATCTCTTCAAGCGTTGCCGTCAAATATCCGGACTCGTCCAGATTTCCGATGATATCCTCGGCGATTTTTCGCACGATTTCCGTCGAGATGCTCACGCTCAGTTGCCAGGCAAGATGATCGGTGAGGCTTTGAGGAGAGGAAAGGAATTTGTCGAACGAGGGACGCTCGATATCTTCGTGCTCGCCGTTCTTCGCTGCGCCCGTATCCAAATATTGCGTGTAGAACGAGCTGAGATCAAATTCGTCGAACGGATTCGATTCCTCTTTTTTCTCCGGAACTTTTTCCGTCTCAGCCTTTAAAAATGTTTCGTCCTGATAGTTCTCGGTGACCACTCCGTCCTCGCCCAGCTCTTCGAGGACGGGATTCGCCATGATTTCCTGATTGATCATCTCGCGCAGCTCGAGGCGGTTGAGCGCGAGCACGCTCACCATCTGCACGAGCCCCGGCGTCAAGATTTGCTTTTGCGCGACGCGGAGATTCAGTTTTGGCTGCAGCCAGTTCATGTTTCAGTTTGGTTCGCTTCCGCTCAGTTCAGTCTAAATCCTTCGCCCAGATACACTCGCCGCACCTCGGAATCGCTGCTCAATTCAGCTGGCGTTCCTGTGCGGAAAATCTTCCCATTGTTAATGATATACGCCCGGTCTGTTACCGCGAGCGTCTCTCTCACGTTGTGGTCCGTAACCAGCACTCCAATACCCGCCGTTGAAAGGTCGGCAATGATCTTCTGCAGATCCACCACCGTCAGCGGATCGATTCCCGAAAACGGCTCGTCCAGCAGCACGAACGATGGGGAGAGTACGAGCGATCGTGCAATCTCCAGCCTACGCCGTTCGCCGCCCGAAAGCACGTGCGCGGGGCTGTTTCGCACGCCTTCGAGCCCGATCTGCGCGAGCAACTCTTCCACCCGGTCGCGGCGCTGTTCCACGCTTACCGGCAGAGTCTCCAAAACTGCGAGCAGATTCTCTTCGACCGTCAGTTTGCGAAAGACCGAAGGTTCCTGAGGGAGGTAGCTGATGCCGCTGCGCGCCCGTAGGTACATGGGGAGGTCGGTGATGTCTTCGCCATCGAGCAGAACGTTTCCAAAATCCGGACGGGCCAATCCGACGACGATGTAAAAAGTCGTCGTCTTTCCGGCGCCGTTCGGTCCGAGCAGCCCAACCACTTCGCCCTGCCGAATCTCCAAGCTGACATCATCGACAACCTTCCGTCCGCGATAAGACTTACTAAGATTGACGGCCTGGAGCTTCAGCATGCTGTTTCATTTCTCAACCTGATGCTTGGTCAGCGTGCGAGAACCTGCTGCTGAATCAATAAAAATCGTATCACTCGCACGATAGAAGGTCAACGAACGCCCCGTCGTCGTGTCATTTTCTGCGTCCGTAAGCGTCGGTTGTCCGCCCGAAAGCACGAATTTCTCTTCGGCGGCGGTGTAATCGGCGCGCTCCGCCGAGCCTCGCCGGTCGGCTTGGTGGACAATTACATTGCCGAGAGCGAGCGCGCGGGTCAGTTGCCGTCCGCCAGTCGCTAGGGGCGCTCCTTTCGCAACGGGAGTCGCAACGGGCGTTGCCGTCGCCGGCGACAAGAACAGATCGAGCGTCCGCGATTTCAGCGATTGATCGGTCGATTCGGCAAACACGCCATCTTCAAGGTGCGCGCGGCCCAAATCATTCCAGTAGCGAAGCATGGGCGCCTGAACTTTCCAAAGCGTCACTGAATTTCCGGGCTGCGCCGAGCTTGCGGCCTGCGGAAACACAGCAACGACGCTGCCCTTCGCATCCACGCGCTTCTCGTCGCGGAAGAGCTCGATCGTGTTCGCTTCCAGGACCGAATCGCCTTGCCACATTCGTGCGTGTCCTGTGTACGTCAAAATGCCTGAAGTATTCGAACCGGTCATCGAATCGGACGAGATATGTGTCGAGCCAGTGCCGATGCTCGGGCTGGTGGGCGAGGACGACGCCACATAAGTCGATCGCACGCCGCCCTTCGCCGAGACAAAGTCGCCCTGCTGGCGAATCAAAATGGCTGCAGCCGAAGTTTGAGAGGAGGCGTCGCTGAGAATTGGCGCTCCATCGAGTGCGATCGTGTCCGTCGACTTCGTCATGAGCGCGCGGCGAGCGTCCGCCACGCGATCCGCCTGAGTGAAATGAACTTTCCCATCGAGCTGAATCGTTTGCCAGCCGCCGCGTTCGTCAAACACCGCAACCATCTGTTGTGCCGTCGTTTTTTGTGGCGCGCTTGCCCCGGCCTTGCGAATCACCTGGACGCCGGAATCGCCGTAAAACTTTCGAACGCGATTTTGCGCGTCGAAATCAGCGCGCGCGTGGTTCGTGCGAATGTTTGTGGAGGAATCCGCGTCGATGGAATCGATCGACGCAGGCGCCAATGTCGTCGCCGATTCGATTCTTCTTTGCGTCGGATTCGCGCCCGGAACAAAGTGGGCCTGCATCGCCGAAGTTTCAAGTTGCCCCGAATTACTGGCGCCGTGCATCAGGATCTTCACGCCGCCGCTCAGGTGGAGATCACTCGGCTGGTTCACTTTCGGTTCCATCGCCACTTCGGCGGACTGCGCGTTTAGCTGGTCAACTCCCTGCGGTGACTTTCTTTCGCCGTGAACGCTTCCCGTGGCTGAAGTTTTTTCGATCCAGCCCGCGACGTTCAATTCTGCGTCGAAGCGATCGGCTGTCAGCGAGACAGGATTTACGCCGTCGAATCCTTCAAATCGCGGGCTTCCCTGCGCCACTGCGTGCCGCGCTTGCATATCAGCGTCGAGGTCCAATGTCATCTTCTGCGCGCTCAGATCGCGATTGCCCTGCCGAGCATGCACGGAGCCTTCGAGGTATGCGATGCGCTCGTCGTGGTTGTAATCGAGACGATCGCCGTTGAGCATTACGGGAATCGCGTTCGGCTTGTCAGGCTGCATGATGCTCAACACAACTTGATGTTCGAGTTGAAGCAAGCCATTTTTCGATTGGTAGTTGAGTCCGACCGCTTTCCCTTCTCCGTTTGGAAACTTGAATTTTACCGGCTGGTTCGTCATGGCGATGCCGGAGTCGCGATCGAACGAGATATCGGAAGTTTCGAGGTGCAGGCTCCGTGGGCTCGGACTTGCATCACTTTTCGCCGCGGATCGAATTTCGATCTGCACCGCGCCCTCGCATCGAATTTTCCCCGAGCCGGGCTCGTATCGGCATTCGCGCGTGTGAATCGTGTCGTTGCGGCTTCCGTCCTTGCCATACATCGTGACTACTACATCCTGAAGAACGCTGACATCCTGATCCTTGAACTGGGTGGCTTGCGAAGCCTGCACGGTGTAAATCGTGCGGTCTTTGTCGGTCTTCGAAATCGAAAACTGCGCGGAAGACTGCTGTACGGTTGAAGGCACCGGCTTCGGCCCGTGGCGGCGAGCGCTTGCCTGGCGCACCGATCGGCCAATGAACACCGCCGCGACAGCGACGGACATGAGAATCGCGACGATTCCGGCAAAGCGTGCGTATCGCGCGGCCTCAGCATTGCGCATGCAATTCGTTCCTTAAGTCAAATTGCCTACAAGCTGAGTATAGGTGAGCGATTTGTGGCGTACAACCGGCTGAGACAAGCAACGGAAATTATTGAGTGTCGCGCGCCCGGCTTTAGATTTGTCATTTCGTAGGGCTGGCCGGCAGGCCGGCCGGGTTTTGGGCGATTCGTGGAACGAAAAACGAATTCGTGAGAGGCCGGTCCGTCTGCCGACGGACCCTGCG
Source organism: Candidatus Acidiferrales bacterium (assembly GCA_049279675.1). Classification (GTDB taxonomy): domain Bacteria; phylum Acidobacteriota; class Terriglobia; order Acidiferrales; family UBA7541; genus Palsa-147. Next base: position 4,528 of record JBAPOP010000012.1, on the reverse strand, counting down.
GGTGCGGAGGAGCATCTGACGAGGATGCTCTGAAAAATCTGCATTTGATCTCGGCGGCTCGCGCGGCGCGTCAGGAGGTCGAGACTAATATCGCGTGCGTATCGCCCAGATCGCGGGCCGATGGCGTGACGATCGTTTTCGGCCCGATGAAGATTTTTTCGTTTCGCGCGAGCGCCGTGCGAATGTCGTACTCGCTGACGAATTCCGCCACTTTGATTTTTGGCGCTTCCGGCTTTGTCTCGATTTTCGTTGCCGAAATCGCGGGCTTCGTCTCGGTCCTCGCACCGCCTGCCGCAGCGGCAGCGGATTCCGCGCGCGCCGGCCCAACGCGTTCGGCGACAACTTGCGCCGCAACTTCCGCCGGGCTCAGTTTCGCAGCCGGACGATTTTCCTGCGCGGCGCCGCGCGGAATTCCCCGCGCTCCCATCACATTTTGAACGATCCGCGCGATGGTGCGCCTGTCAGGCACGGACGAAGTTCTTTCCGCTTCGGAAACCGCCGCCGCAACCGCCGCTGTCACGGCCTCCACAGCGGGAGCTTCCGCTTTCGAGATTGACGCAGCCGCCGGCGCGCGTTGCACCGGTTCCGCGATTGTGCCGCCGGCGAGCCGCTGCTCGGCCGGCACGGTGCGATGCTCCACGGGACGCGATTCCCACGCAATTCGTTTGAGGTTCATCAAGTGCATCGGGCCGATGTTGTCCGAAGTAATGTTTCCGCCCGCAGCGCCGCAGCCGAGCGTCATCGCTGGAAAAAGATTTGTCGAGTAGCCGATCGAGCCGTGCACCGCGGAAGTGTTCACCACCACTCTCGACGCCGGAACTTTCTGCCCGTACTCGCGAATCGCTACTTCGTTTTGGGAATGAACGGATGCCGTGTGGCCCGCGCCGCCGAAGCGCAGCAGTCTCTGGCAGATATCGATTCCACTGGCAAGATTCGCGGCGGAATAAAAAGCCAGAATCGGCGAGAGTTTTTCCGCCGAAAGCGGATATTCGCGGCCGACGCCTTCGAGCTTCGCGATCAGCACTCGCGTGTTCGACGGAACTTTGATTCCCGCCATTTCCGCAAGCACGGTCGCGTGCTTGCCGACAATTTTTGGATTCGGCGCTGACGTTCCCGGGCGAATCACAAGTTCACCCAACCGGCGAATCTCGTCGTCGGAAAGAAAGTAGCCGCCTTGATTTCTGCATTCCTCGAGAGCGCGTTCGCGAATTGCTTCTTCCGCGACGATGGCTTGCTCGGAAGAACAGATTGTTCCGTAGTCGAAAGTCTTTCCCGCGAAAATATCTGCGATCGCCTTTCGCACGTCGGCGGTGCGTTCGATGAACGCGGGCACGTTGCCGGGCCCGACGCCGTACGCGGGCTTGCCCGAACCGTACGCCGCGCGGACTAGTCCTGTTCCGCCCGTCGCGAGAATCACTCCCGTCAGGCGATGCTTCATCAATTCTTGAGTGCCCTGCATCGTCGGATGATTCAAGCAAACGATGATTCCGTCAGGCGCGCCGGCTTTCAGCGCGGCGCGTTCGAGGACCGCAGCCGTTTCGCAAATGCAGCGCATCGCGTTCGGATGCGGGCTGAGAACGATGGCGTTTCGCGACTTGAGAGAGATGAGCGTTTTGTAAATCGCTGTGGAGGTTGGATTCGTGACGGGAATTACAGCGGCGACAACTCCGAACGGTTCCGCAACATCGAGAACCATTTTCTCGCGATCCTCGCGGATGATTCCGACCGTCTTCATTCCGCGAATCGCGCGATGAACATCTACCGACGCAAGGCGATTCTTCGCGGTCTTGTCGAGGACGTTGCCGTAGCCGGTTTCCTCGACCGCGACGCGCGCGAGTTGCTCGCCCGCGTCCGTGGCCGCGGCAGCGCACGCGTCCACGACGCTATCCACTTCCGCTTGCGAAAACTCGGCGAATTTTTTTTGGGCTGCGCTCGCGCGCTCCACAGCGGCGCGAGCTTCCTGGATGGAGATGAGATCGGGGTCGCGCAGGGTCAACGTGCCATGCCCCTCACGGGTTCGCGGTGTTTGCCGCGATACTCAAGGTCGAATCGCTGGGTAGTCCGCCCCAAAAATATTTTATCGATATCGAGAAACGAAATTGCCGCTACTTTTTTGCCGAACGCCCGCCGGGCAGAATTTCTTCCACAAGTTCGTGCGGCCGCGGAATCACGTGCACCGCGATCAATTCTCCCACGCGCCGCGCAGCCGCCGCTCCCGCGTCCGTCGCGGCCTTCACCGCGCCGACATCGCCGCGGACCATCACCGTGACGTAACCGGAGCCAATATATTCTTTGCCAATCAGCACAACATTGGCAGCCTTCACCATCGCATCCGCAGCTTCAATCGAGCCAATCAGTCCCTTGGTCTCAATCATCCCTAGTGCATCATTGGCCATGCTACCTCGCTCGCTTGCGCTCGCTGGATGCCGGAGAGGCAGCCGCGCAAAACCATCCGCGCGACTCGGCGCTCATTCAGCTTGGCAGGAATTCCAGCGCAGACTAGCACGCCGGATGTAGCGAATCAAGCTGCGTCGGCTCCGGCAACGGTTCAGTTTGAAATTTCAGTCGTCAAGCTTGATCAGGGTATTCGCGAAAATCGAGACAAGCCTGCGCTTCGCGCGCCCAGTCTATAAGGCTACAACCTGGAGCCTTGTCGTATCCATCGCCAGGCCTCCGCGTGTCCGCTCTTACAGCCAGTGCGTTTAAAGGAGGCCAACCGCTGGTTTTGCACCACTCCGCGATATCGCACAGAAAAGGTCCCGGATTCTGTGTTAGCCAGGGAGCATTCGCCAACTCGCAGAGCTTCCCGTAAGGCATCAGACATGTCTCAAAATTCTGCCCGGGGCGAAGTGCCTTGTGGTGTTTTAGAAGAACATTAGCCATTGCGACTGCCTCATCTCGAATTTCGGCCTTCACGGCTTCGGCTCCGAGTATTCGCTCTCTTCGGGGGCGTCGGTGGGGCTTTCGAAGTCGAGGGTGTAGCCGTCGGGGTCCTTAACGACGGTGACCCACATTGCGTTGCCGACGAATGGGCGCTTGGCCTGAATCCCGCGCGAGGTGAATTCACGGTAAAGTGCCAGCGCGTCTTTGCATTGGAAGCAGACGGATACCCCTACGCCGACCTTTCCCTCCGGCTTCCAGGAATCGTGCCCTTCCGTGCGGGGCTGCTGCAGCATAAGAGCTGCCGTTCCAATCTCGAGCAAGCACCAGGCCAGTTTTCCGTCGTCGATCCATTTATTTTTCATGTCGAAGCCGAGGCCATCGATGTAAAAGCGGAGCGACGCTTCGATGTTCGAGACCATGAAGAAAGGAACGGCCTGCGTGACGTTTGCTTCCGTGTTCGTTTCAGTTTTCGTTTCGGTGTTCACGATTCGATCTCCTGCCACATACGGTGCTGTTTGCTCTCCTACTTTATGAGAAACGGAAATATCAGTTTCAAATCGCGATAGACGATGAACCACGCCGCGCCGAATGAAACGATCCAGAGAAAACCAAAGAGGATTGCAGGAACTACGGCGATGCTGAGGGCGGGATGTCTCTTATCTACAAAAAACATCCAGCCATGGTGATTTGTCAACGCCCACATACCCGCCTCCAACGAAAGTGTAAGCGCAGCGTAGAAGGCGCAGGTGAGTAAACCAAATTTGAAAAAGAACATTCGGCGTCCTCCTTTTCGTCAGTGGAGCGCGACAATCTCACGTCTGCTCGGCCTCAGCGGCCGAGAAATGCCTCGAGCTTGCCGAGTTCTGTTTCCGCCTGATCGAGATACGTCTTCGCGCGCGCGGTGTCGCCGGCCTGAAGCGCTGAGTCCGCCTTTGCGAGGTCGTTATTCATGCGCGCTTCCGAGGCGACGATATCTCCGCGCAGTCCGAGTCCCTGCCTGCTCATCGCTTCCTTCATCGTGTCGAGGCTCGACTTGACGGCTGCGGCGCGTCCGCTAGCCTGATCGATTTGATGTTCCAATTCGTTGAGCTGCGCTGAATCGGGTGAGGCTTGCGGCGGCGCGTTCACCGAATTATCGGGTGGCGGTGCCTGCTGCGGAGCGGCGTTCATCGAATGCCGCGCGGGGCGAGGGCTCGGCGGAGGAGGCGCGATGTTTGCCGCGGGCGCCGCTGGTGCCGGATTCATGGGAACTGGATTGACTGGCGGCGCATCCGGAGGTGGATTTCCCGCCGGAGGAGCGGAGTTCAAGCCGGAATTCGGCGCAGCGCCTGGGGGTGCGTTCGTCGTGTCACCTGGCGCGGTTGATCCGGATGGCGCGGCATTCGGGTTTGGGGCTGCGTTCGGATCACCAGTCGGCGTCGTTGCGCCAGCTTGCTGCGGCGCACCTGTGAGAGCAGAGCCGGCAGCATTGTTACCTGCGCGGGCCTTGATCCAGCGCGGAACCGAGATGCCAGCGGCTACGAGGACCACAAGCACGATTGCAGCTCCAAGTGCGATGTAGCGCCCGCGATGGCTTGGCGGTTGCGCCGTTGCGGTGGGCGGTACGTAGGCTTGTGGCATCGCGGCCGAAGCCGCACGCTGTGGT
>JBAPOP010000011.1:0-65250 GCA_049279675.1 Candidatus Acidiferrales bacterium | reverse complement strand
GCCGCCCGGAGGATGCGCGCGAACAACTTGTGAGAGCGCGCCAGTATCACGAAGCGCGATTTGGCGCGCCGCCCGCGGGACTCTGGCCTTCCGAGGGATCGGTATCCGATCAGGCGCTTGAAATTGCCGCCGAACTAGGCTTCCGCTGGTTCGCTACGGATGAAGGAGTGCTCGGCCGGACGCAAAACATCGGATTCTGGCGCGATGCCGCGGGATATCCTGAAAATGCGGACCAGCTCTATTCGCCGTGGCGATTGCGGCGCGGCGAGCGCGAGATCGCCGGATTTTTCCGCGATCACTATCTTTCCGATTTACTTGGCTTCGTTTACAGCCGCATGAGCGCGCAGGCGGCGGCAGAGGACTTGCATCGCCGCATTCGCCTGGTCGGCGAACGCTGGACGGCATCGCGGCCGCCGACGCTGAGCTTGATCCTCGACGGCGAAAACGCGTGGGAATATTACGCTGGGAACGGGCGCGATTTTCTGCGGCAGTTCTACAAGAAGATGCAGGACGATCCGGATATTCATCCACTCACAGCAACGGAAGCGATTGCCGCGGCGGGAGAAATTCCCACGATGGATTCGATTTTCCCCGCGTCGTGGATCAACGCAAATTTCGACGTGTGGATTGGCGACGCCGAAGACGTGCGCGCTTGGGAAATGCTGGGGGAGGCGCGGGCGGTCTATGCGCGAGCTGTTGGCGATGCGAAGAGCGATATGCCCGGCGCGCCTGACGCTGACGCTCTCTCGCGCGCGTTCGAATCGATTCTTGCCGCGGAAGGCAGCGACTGGTTCTGGTGGTTCGGGCCCGAACACAGCACGGCGAACGACGCGGAATTTGACGCGCTCTTCCGGCAGCATCTGAGTGCGATTTACGCGGCGCTCGGCAAGGAAGCGCCGGACTCGCTTTCGCAGCCCATCAAGCATGTGGCGACGATGGTTGAACGCGAGAGTCCTGCCGATTATTTACACGTGACGGTGGACGGCCGCGAGACTTCTTACTTCGAGTGGCTCGGCGCAGGATATTACGCCGCGGAACGGCGTTCGAGCGCCATGCACGGGCGGACGTTCGCCGTTGACGATTTGCTATTCGGCTTTGATGAAGAACATCTCTATCTCCGGCTCGACCTGATTCCTGAGACGGTCGCCAAGTTCGAGGAATTCGAAATTCGCATCACCGTCTGGGACGCGCGCGAAATGCGGCTTACGCTGACTGTCCGCGCCGACAAAATCGAGTCGGTGAGACTTGAACAGGGCGGAATGTGTTTTTTGAGGCCCGAGGAATTTGCGACGGCGGCTTGCAGCAGAATCGTCGAAGTCGCGTTGGGCAAGAAGCTCTTCAATATCGCGGGCCGGAAATCGCTGCTGCTGGGAGTCGCGATATGGGAGGGCGGTTTGCCGGTAGACGTCCTGCCCGCGGAAGGCTACCTCGAAATTCCGCTGGGAGACGCCGTGTACGCGTGGCCTGTCGAATAGCGCGCGCGATTGATTTGGGTGGCACGCATTTCGATTCGAACTTCTCCGTAACTTCACGTAGGTAATCATTCACGGCACTGCGCGTTGACTTTGCTTCCTCTCAGCGCCACATTCCTCGCGCTCCTTCTCGGATCTTGCATGTAAACAAAACGGAATCTTGGCTCGATTGGGTTCGAGCCCGCCCGCCGCGCAGGCTTTTGCCGGGTGGAGGGCCTAATGAAAAGAAAAAAGCTGCTCGCCGTTGCATGCGGGATCGCGCTCCTTCTCGCCGCATTCGCGATTTCGGATTCTCGTGACGCCGCAAGTGTCGCACGCGCCTTGCCAGTGGAGGCAAGCGTCCCTCACGTGCGGACTCAAAAGCCTGTGATTCCGCTCGTATTCGAACAAAATCAGGGACAATTTCGGCCGCGTACTCAATTTCTGACGCACGCCGGGAAATATTCGCTTTCGTTTGAGAGCAGATCGATAGTCGTCGTGCCGAAAGCAGCCAGTCCGTCTACGTCCAAACGTTGGGCAGCGATCCGGCCGCTCGGCATTGATTTTTCGCGGGAATCGGCGGTCACCCGTTGGGAGGGCGAGAGCCCGCTTGCTGCGCGCGCGAATTACTTCATCGGCCGCGATGCAGCGCATTGGCGCACGGATGTCGCGATGTTCGTATCGGTGCGCGCGCGAAATATCGCGCCGGGGATTGATTGCATCGCCCGCGGCGGCACGGACGGGATCGAACTCGATTTCGCAGCCGAGCCACACGCGGATTTGAAGCGGCTTCAATTTCGTTTGCGCGGACGCAGCAAACTGGAACTCGGCAAAGATGGCGGCATCATTGCGAGCAATCGCACGGCATCGCTTCGATTGCGCCGGCCTTCGATCTACCAGGAACTTGCCGGACACAAGATTGCAATCAAGGGTGGGTACTTGATCGGCCGTGGCGGAATCATTTCCTTTCGGGTGCCGCGATATGATCATTCCCGCGCGCTCATCATCGATCCGTCTGTTTCGCTCACGTACACGACATTTCTCGGCGGCTCGGGCGCGGACTCCGCGAGCGGCGTTGCGGTTGATTCGACGGGCAATGTTTATCTCGCGGGCACCGCGCCGCCGGCTGGATTTCCCGAGACCGGGAGCACCTCAATCGGAGCGGGAGCGGGGCCCGATTTCTTCGTTGCGAAGATAGATCCGACGCAGACGGGCGCGGCTTCGCTTATCTATCTCACCTTCATTGGCGGCAGCGGCACGGAATACGGCGGGCAACTAGCGGTCGACTCGAACGGCGACGTAGCTGTCACCGGCGCGACAACATCGACTGACTATCCTGTCACGGATAAAACTTCTGTTGGCACATCGGCGAATGCGCTCGCCCTTTCCGAACTCGGCGCGGAAGGGAACTCGCTCCTGTTTTCGACACTGCTCGCCGGCAACGGCTCCGAGGCGACTCAGACGCCTGCCGACGCCGGCGTCGCTTTTGCCCCGAACGGCAATGTGATCGTTGCAAGCGACACGACTTCGACGAACCTTCCGGTTACTTCGGGCGCCTATCAAGCTGTTTTCGGAAGCGGCGGTAATGTTCTCAACGGTGCGCCTGTTAGCGGCAGCAATGATGGTTTTCTGGCGGTTTACAGTTCGTCCGGCACTCTCGCCTATCTCACGTACCTCGGAATTGACGGATATGCGTATACGGATACCGGCGGCGATCCGAACTTCGCGACGGTGCAAGTGGGAGTGACGGGTGTCGCCGTCGACCTTCTTGGGCGCGCCTACGTCGCTGGTTTTACATCTCAGCCCGGCGCGGGATTTCCGACAACGAATGGCCTCCAGACGGCGTATGGCGGCGGTGCGTTTGATGCCTTTCTGATGAGCTTCAGCCCGAAGGGACTGGGGACGGCGGATTTGATCTATTCCATGTTTCTGGGAGGTAGCAGCTTGGACCAGGCGTTCGGGGTGGCCGTGGATGGAGCGATTCCGGCGAACGCTTACGTCGTGGGAACCACGCAGTCGTCCGATGTCGTCAATTCTCCGGTAATTTCGGGATATCAGACGGCGCCCAACGGCATCGCCAACGGGTTTCTTGCTGTGGTGAGCCAGAGTTCCGCGGGAGTGACGTCGCTCAATTACGCGACGTATTTCGGCGGAAGCGCGAGCGATTCGGCGCTCAGCGTGGGCGCGCTCGGCGAAAATGCGGTTTACATCGCCGGGCATACGACATCGGCGAATTTTCCGACGTCGCAGACATTGCAATCGTTCAGCGGCACGAGCGACGCGTTTGTCGCGAAATTCGATACGACGCAAGCGGGGGCCGCGTCGTTGCTGTATTCAACGCTTCTAGGCGGGCGAAATGACTCGCAGGCGAACGGCGTCGCCGCGACGGCCACCGGGAGTGTTTTCGTCAGCGGCAGCACGACCTCGCCTGATTTTCCCCTCGCCGGGAATCCGCAGACGGGGGTGCAGCCGGTCTGCACGAGTTGCCAGGAATCGCCGCCGCTGTCCGACGCATTTGTAGTCGCGCTCGCCGAGAACACCGCCACGGGCCCGATTGTGGAGTTCAATGCGCCAGTGCTCAATTTCGATAATCAACTCGTCGGCAGCCCGAATCCTCCTCAGCTCAGTATCCTCACGAATGGAGGAACCGTGCCGCTTGAAATCACCAGTCTCGGAATTGCCGGCACGAACGCAAACGACTTTTCTCAATCGAATAATTGCCCTATTTCGCCGCAGACGCTTGCTGCGGGAGCGAACTGCTCGATCACGGTGACATTTGCGCCGTCGATTGCTGGGGCTGAATCCGCGGCGCTCAGCTTTACCGACAATGCGCCGGGCAGCCCGCAGTCGGTGAATCTTGCCGGCACGGGAGAAGAGCCATTAGCATCGCCTTCGCCGCAGTCCGTTTCGTTCGGGAATCAGCCTACGGGAAGCACGAGCGCGCAGCAGGTGGTCACGCTCGGCAACGCGGGCAATCTAGCGCTTAATATTTCACTCGTCGGGCTTTCCGGCGCCGATGCAGCGCAATTTGCCATCAAGGGCGTGGACACATGCACGAATCCGCCAACGGTGCAGCCGGGCGGCAGTTGCTCGATTGGAATTGCGTTCGCGCCGCAGACGACTGGGAATTTCAGCGCGGCTATTCAATTCACGGACAATGCTGGCAACGCCGCGAGCGCAGCTCAAAGCGTGCCGCTCTCGGGAGCGGGCGTGCCACCGTCGGCGGCGGTGAGTCTAGCGCCCACATCGCTGGCGTTTTCCCCGCAAAGCGTGGGCACGACAAGCGCGCCGCAAACCGTGGCACTGGCGAATACGGGCACTCTGTCGCTGCAAATCAGTACGATTTCGTTTACGGGAGCGAACGCATCCGAATTTGCGTTTGCGTCTGGGACGAGTTGCCCGATTAGCGGCGGAACGCTTGCGGCGGGTGCGCAGTGCAGCGTCACCGTAACGTTCACGCCCAGTTCTGCAGGAGCGCAATCTGCTGCCATTTCGTTTTCGGATAATGTGTCCGGCTCGCCGCAGACCGTGCCGCTATCGGGAACGGGCGGCGCGGGCGCATCGATTTCCGTGACGCCGGCGAGCATCAGCTTTTCGCCGCAGACGCTGCAGATTCCTGCTGCGGCGCAGACTGTTTTGGTGACGAACAGCGGGAGCGGAGCCGTGCAGATTTCGGGCATCACGATGAGCGGAGCGAATTCTGCGGACTTTGTGGAGACGAACAACTGTCCGGGAACACTGAATGCCTCTGCGAATCCTTGCTCAGTTTCCATTGCATTCGATCCAACCGCTGGCGGCGCGCGATCAGCGACGCTCTTGATTGCGGATACGGCGGCGGGAAGCCCGCAAGTTGTTACGCTTTCGGGGACGGGTCTCGCGCCGAGCGTGTCGCTGCCGGGAGCGAGTCCCGTGTTTATCGCTCAACTTGTGGGCACAACGAGCCCGGCCGCCCAGATAGCGATTGCGAATGCGGGGAATGGGGCGTTATCGATCTCCGGCCTGACGCTGACGGGCGCGAATTCCGGAGATTTTCAACAAACGAGCGCCTGCGTCGACAACGCACAGCACTCGAATATGATCGCGGCCAATTCTGCGTGTACCGTCAATGTGACATTTCAGCCGCTAGCATCGGGAACGCGCGCGGCCACATTGAATATCACCGATAACGCGCTGAATTCGCCGCAGACGGTGCCATTGAGCGGCGCAGCGGTGGATTTTTCGGTCGAAGTTACGCCGGGTGCCCCGCAATCCATCGTGGTGACGGCCGGGCAAACGGCGACTTACAATTTGCAGGCGTCGCCTGTGGGCGGATTCGTTGGTACGGTGAGTCTCGCGTGTTCGGGGGCGCCCGCGTTGGTGGCTTGCTCGATTTCACAACCGACCGTGAGCGTCACGGGCACATCGCCCACGGGCTTCACCGTGAGTGCCGCTACAACCGCCGCGAACACGTCGTCGCCTGGTGCGATTTTTCACCGGAATTCACCCAATTCGCCAGGAACGCCATGGAGCAGTTCGCGCAAACTTCGCGCGTTGCATTGGCCTGGCTTTGCATTCGCGACGATAATTTTGGCGCTCGCCGGACTGATTGATGCGATGCGACAGCGAAGGGCGCGCGCGAATATTCCTCGGCTGGCACTCTGCGTTGCGCTTCTAATTATTTTGGCGAGCTGCGGCGGAGGTGGGGGCGGAACGCAAACGACTACATCGCAGGGTACGGCGCCCGGCACTTACACGCTGACGGTTACAGGTTCCGTTCAGGGAGTATCGCGTTCCGTGCCGCTCACTCTGGATGTGCAGTGACGCGCGCGGTCTGAGTTCAAAAGACTTTGACAGCGATATCGCGCGGGTGCTGCCCGACGGGGATCAGCGTGATGAGGCCGCTGGTTGCCGTTCGCACGACGGCGAGATCGTTCGATTGCGTGTCAACGACGAGCAGCATATCGTCGCCCGGAGTTAACGCCAGCTGGCCGGGTCGCTGGCCGACTTGAATCGGCCGCGCCACGCGGCGTTGATCGATGGCGATCGGAACGACGTGTCCAGCCATCGAGTCTGAGACATAAAAAACGGAATTGTCGGAAGCGAGCGCGCCTGCGGTTGGCGCCATGCCGAGAAGCAGGAACTCGGCGACATCGTTGGTCTGCGTATTTACGATCACGAGGCCGTGCGCTTCCGCCATCGTGATGTAGAGTTCGCCGCCGTCGCCTTTTAGATCGAGATCGTCGGGGATACCGCCGATATCGAGATTAGCGAGCAGCACCCGGCGCCGAAGGTTCACCACAGCCACTTGGCTCGAGCCGCCCGAAGTGATGAAAGCCTTGGAGCTATCGGGGAGAATTGCGATCTGCTCGGGCCGCGGCGCCACGGGAACGACGGAGAGCTGCGCGAGAGTGTTCGCGTCGAGGAGCGAGACCGTGGCGTCATCGCGATTCGAGACGACTAAAATTTTTCCGTCGGGCGTGAGCCGCGCGATCCATGGAGTGCGTCCGGCGCGGCCGCGAGCCACGATGCGGCGGCTCGCGCAATCGATGGCGGCGATTGAGTTGGAGGCAGACGCGGCGACGTAGGCGCGGCGGCCGTCGCGAGAGAAATCGAGCGCGAAGGGTGCGCCACCGACGGGGATGCGTGCGATCACGGCGTTTGAACGAACATCGATCACCCAGACGACACCCGCGTCCGAGCTGACGCCCCAAATCTCGTTGCGCGTCGGATGCGCGCGCACGCCGCTAGGATCCGCGCCCACTGCGATTGTTGCCACCGGGACGAGCTTCACAAGATCGATGGCGGTGACCGTTCCATCGGCTGTGTTTGCGACGTACGCATCGAGGTGCAAGCCGGGACGCAGATATGCGGGGAGGCGCTCGAGAAGGAGCAGTCGCAGACCGGCGAGCGCAAGAATTCCGAGTGGAATGATGACGCGATAATTAAGGCGGCGCTTTTTCAAGACTGGTTCAGTTGAGCGAGCGGTTGAGCACGCCGGCGATCTGCCGGACTTCGACCATAAGCTGCGCGAACTCCTCGGGCACGATGGATTGCATGCCGTCGGAAAGCGCGCGCTCGGGGTCGTTATGGACCTCGACGAGAATTCCGTCCGCGCCGACGGCAACGGCCGCTCGCGAAAGCGGCAGGACCTTATTTCGCCGGCCAGTGCCGTGACTCGGATCAACGACGATGGGCAAATGGCTTCGGCGCTGCACAGCGGGAATCATGCTGAGGTCGAGAGTGTTGCGCGTGTGATCGGAGAAAGTTCGCACGCCTCGCTCGCAGAGGATCACGTCGTAGTTTCCCTCGGCCATGACGTATTCGGCCGCCATCAGAAATTCATCGAGCGTCGCGGACATGCCGCGTTTGAGGAGCACTGGCTTCTTGGCGCGTCCCGCGCGCTTGAGAAGCGAGAAATTCTGCATGTTGCGCGCGCCGATTTGAATCACGTCGGCGTAGCGCTCGACGAGATCGAGGCTCTCGTTATCAATCGCTTCGGTGACGATGCCGAGGCCGAAACGATCGCGCACGGCAGCAAGAATCTTCAGGCCGGGCTCGCCGAGGCCTTGAAAGCTGTAGGGCGATGTGCGCGGTTTATAGGCTCCGCCGCGGAAGAGCCGCGCGCCGGCATTCTTTACGGCTTCGGCGACCGCGAAAGCTTGCTTCTCGGTTTCAACAGCGCATGGCCCGGCAACGATCGCCACGGCCGGGCCTCCAAACGTCACGTCTCCGAGCGGCGTTGGAACGCGAACGATGGAATTCTCCGCCTTGATTTCGCGGCTGACAAGTTTGTAGGGCTTGCTGACCGGGATGCACTCGGCGACGCCCGCCATGCTTTCGAGCGTGCCGAGGTCGACGATTCCAGTATTGCCGGTGATTCCGATCGCGCTGCGGACGGAACCGGGGATGGGATGCGCCTTGTAACCGAGTTCTTCGATTCGCTGGCAGACCGCGCGCACCTGCTCGTCCGTGGCGTGAGATTGCATTACAACGAGCATCGGCGGTTCGTCCTCGATTCGCGAGAATGGGGGTGGAGTTCAGCAGGGAGGCGCCGTCGCATGTAGCGATCGGTTCCTCGCGCCAGTTCGGCAAAAATTCTACTTCATGGCGGTCCCGGCTGCAAATTTGGGTGAATCGCGGCGGTCGATAGGTCTTTGATGCGTCGTCGCGGCCGAACAACGATTTCGTTTAGTGAGTTGGGCTAGAATCGCGAAACGACCCAAATCGACCCGCAGATGCACACGAGGTCTTCGAGTACGGCGACGACGAAGTCGGGAGTGTGAAGCGCTTTCACGAGCCGCGTCCGAGCTTGGTAGCCGCCGAAGGTGCCTACGAGCGCGCCGACGATTCCGATCAATGCGCCGATGAGAACGCCCATTTCGCCGGCCATGGCGACGCAGGCGCCTGTCAGTCCACCGAGAACGATGCGTGCGATCAGCCCCGTCGGCGCTGTGCGGCTGGGAGTTTTTGGCAGCTTGTCCGCGACCAGCTCCACCAGTGCGAGCAGCGTGATCAACACGGCGGCAGGCGTTGTGCCAATCCATAGAAGCGGGCTTTTTAGCTTGAGCCAGCCCGCGCGTGCCGCCCAAGCTGTCGCCGCCAGCGGCGTCAGCGAACGCAAGCCAACGAAAACTCCGGCCAAGAACACATATAGTGGCGTCATCGTTTGTTCCTCCGCTTGGCCCGCGCATTATGCAACAGAACTGAGCTTGTGACGCGACGATTCTGTTGCGGGTTAAGGGCCGGAAGGGAATGGTAATCGTGTGGCGCAATATTTCAAATTTGAAATTTCAGATTTCAAATGCGGAGGCGGAGCGGCCGCCGAGCTTGTTGACGGCCGGCGTCCCGGCCAGCACTCCAGTTAGCGGCTGCCGGTTGCAAATAGAATCGGGCGGAATTATACTCCTAGCCGCTCTAGGAGAGAGGCCATGGGCATCGTCATTGCGAGCGCCATGAAGGCGACAATGGGGGAACCGTGAATTGGCCGGCGCGACTTCGATCGTGGACGCAGGCGTTGCTCGGGCGTTCGCGCATGGACAACGAGATGGACGCGGAGCTTCGCTTCCACATCGAAGCATACGCGGAAGATTTGATTCTCGGCGGCGTGCCGAAAGCGGAAGCGATGCGTCGTGCGCGCATCGAGTTTGGCGGAGTGGATCGAACCAAGGAAGAGTGCCGCGATGCCCGCGGCGTGAGCTTCGTTGACGCTTTCGTCCAGGATGTTCGGTACAGCCTTCGGACGCTCGGCAAATCGCCCGGATTCACTGCGATTGCAATCGGTACGCTGGCGCTGGCGATCGGGGTCAATACGGCAATCTTCAGTGTGGTTTACGCGGTGCTATTGAAGCCGCTGCCTTACGGGCATCCCGGGCAATTGGTCACCGTGTTCGAGACGAATCCGCAACTGGACGTCAAGGAGACGGGCGTCTCATACCCCAATTACGAAGAGTGGCGCGCGCAGAATCACGTCTTCAGCGAGCTTGCCGGAATCACCTTTCACGAATTGACCCTTACCGGGCGCGGCGAAGCTTCCACCGTGAAGATCGTTGCGGCCACGCCAGAATTCTTCGATCTGCTGGAGGCCAAGCCTCTATTTGGACGCACGTTTTTCCCAGAAGACGGCAGGCAAGGGGCGCCGCCGGTGGTGATTCTGAACGAGAATTTCTGGCGCGAGCGCTTCGCAGGGAACCCGCAGATCATCGGAGAATCCATCACTCTCGACAAGCGCCCGTTCACAGTGATTGGCGTCATGCCTTCGGATTTCCGGACTCCATTTTTCGACGAGCGTAAAGATATCTGGATACCACTCGTCCAAGACCCGCTCTTCGGTACGTTTATGGCGCGGCGCACTGGGCATTTTCTTCCAGTTATGGGGCGGCTGAAGCCAGGCGTTACGGTGGCGCAGGCTCAGGCGGAGATGGATGCAATCTGCGCGAGGCTCGGCGAGGAATTTCCCGCGGAGAACGCCGGCTGGACAGTCCGTATCGTTCCGCTGCTGCAGGAATCCGTGGGAGATGTGAAGACCGCACTGCTGGTGCTCCTGGGCTGCGTGGGGTTGGTTCTCTTGATCGCGTGCGCCAATATCGCGAATCTGCTTTTGACGCGCGCCACTTCGCGCGCAAAAGAGATGGCGGTGAGAATTGCGCTCGGCGCCGGGCGCGCTCGCATCGTTCGCCAATTGCTGACGGAGAGCGCCGTCCTCGGAATACTGGGTTGCGCGCTGGGCACATGTCTCGCGTATTGGGGAGTGCGAGGGCTCACCGTGATGATTCCGCCGGGATTACCTCGGGCGCAAGAGATTCGCGTGGACGCCTGGGTGATGGGCTTTGCGCTGGTGTTGTCGGTGGCCGCGAGTTTCATTTTTGGATTGGCGCCCGCACTTTTCGCCGCGGATTCCGATTTGCAGGTCACACTGAGAGAGGGTAGTGGGCGCTCGAATCAGAGCCGAGGCCGGCAACGGGCGCGCAATTTCCTGGCGGTAACGGAAATCGCGCTGGCGATGATTCTGCTCGTCGCGGCGGGATTGCTCGTGCGCAGTTTCCTGACGCTTACCGCGGTGAGCCCGGGCTTCGATATTCAGCATGTTTTGAAGACCGACGTCTCGCTGCCTCAGTTCGAATATTCGACGCCGCAACAATGGACGGCCTTCGCGGACCAGTTGCTTCCGCGCATCCAAGCCGAGCCCGGCCTTCAGGATTCGGCCTTGGCTGCGCCGCTTCCGCTTGCGGACGGCTTTGTGAATCTTGGCTTCGAGATCGAGGGAATTCCTCCGGTCACGAAGGGCGCGGACCGCACCGCGGATTATGTTGCAGTGAGCCCCAGCTATTTTCATGTGATGGGAATTGCGCTGTTGCGAGGGCGCAATTTCACGCAGGAAGATTCGATGTCTGCGCCGGCGGTGACGTTGATCAGCGAAGCCTTCGCGCAGCACTATTTTCCAAATCAGGACCCGATCGGGAAACGGCTCGTCTTCGCATTTCCTCCGCACGAGGGTATCTCGCGAGAGATCGTGGGAGTCGTCGGGGATGTGCGGGATATCGCGCTGCACAAAGAGCCCGGGGCGATGATGTACGTTCCGTTTGCGCAGGCGCCGTTTTGGGGAGCGGACATCGTCGTGAAGACCACGTTGAATGCGTCGAGCGTGGCGGCGACAATTCGCCGGGACGTGGGTGAGATTGATAAGGATCTGCCGGTCAGTAACGTCACGTCGATGGCGGCGAGTATTTCGCAGTCAGTCGCGCAGCCAAGATTTCGCACGATGCTGCTCGGCCTTTTTGGCGTGTTGACGCTTGTGCTGGCGGCGGCGGGAATTTTCGGAGTGATTTCCTATTCGGTGTCGTACCGCACGCACGAAATTGGAATTCGCATGGCACTGGGCGCGACTCGCGGAAGCGTCTTTTGGCTGATTCTCTCGCAATCCGCAAAACTTCTGTTGCTTGGCCTGGCGGTGGGCATCCCGGTGGCGTTGGTGTTGACGCGCTTGCTGTCAAACTTGCTCTTTGGAGTGCGTCCGGCGGATCCGATTACGTATGCCGGTGTGGCAATTCTGCTGGCGCTCGTGGCGATGGCGGCGTCTTACGTGCCGACGCGGCGCGCCATGCGCGTCGATCCGATGGTGGCTCTCCGCCACGAATAGGGTCGAGATTACTGCAGTGCGACGAGCGTGAGCAGACTCCGCGTTAGCGACACCAACTCGAATACTCCGCGATCTCGGATTCTCGGCGTCGATACTATTTGACTTCGATGCGCAGCAGCACGATCATCCGCCGTGTCCGAACATTTGAGTAAGACTAGGCGGAGGCGGCGATGAAAATCCTGCGAATTTGTTGCGGAGTAGCTGTTCTATTCACCACGCTGGCGTTTGCGCACCTGCTGCACCACCACGTCCTTCACGCGTCCGCGGCCGATTTTCACAATCCTGTATTCGTACTGGGCTTCGCCGCAGCGGTCGCCGCGGGAATTCTGTCGCTGATAGGCGGCTGCATACTGCTCAATCCTAATCGCTGACTCGGATTTGCGGGCAATCGACCGCGCGCGGCGCCGTAGCGGCCAATTTGCGGCATTCCGAGAATTCCGCTAAGATGGTTTAGTTCTACATGGGCCGGCGCGAAAGCGCTCGCAGCTCCGGCCACCATCGGCAAAATTTCCGGGACATCCTGAGGGAATGGCGGAAGAACAACACACTATAGCACCCTCTCAACTCCAGTACGACGACGCCGACGAATACCGCCCGGAACCTACACCCCCGCCGGAAATTCCTGCCTGGAAAGACGGCAGCGTGCGGGTCGGAATCCACACATCCATTGCAGGAGATCTCGCGGGTGCACTTGAAATCGCCCACGGCCTCGGCGCCAACGCGCTTCAGATTTTTTCATCAAGTCCGCGCATGTGGGCCGGAGATCGCGATAGCTCGCGGATAGCGCCCGCGGATGCCACGCGATTTCGAGAGAGGCGCCGGGAGCTGGGACTCGGGCCGCTCGTCATTCACACCAATTATTTGATCAACCTCGCCTCGCCCGATCGTATGTTACGCGTGCGATCAGTGCAGGCGTTTCAAGGCGAGATCGTTCGCGCGCTGGCGCTGGGCGCGGATTTTCTGGTGGCGCATCCGGGCTCGGGGCGCGGATCGGATATGAGCACCGCGATTGCGGCGATTGCCGATGGGTTGCGCCAGGCTGCGCGCGGGATGAAGTTCGAAGGCTTGCGGATCCTTCTCGAAAATACCGCCGGGCAGGGAAGCACGGTGGGTTCTCAATTCATCGAGCTGAAGGCGATTCTCGATCTGTGCCGCGATTTGCCGATGGGAGTTTGCATTGACACGGCGCACCTGCTTGCGGCGGGTCATGATATTTGCACGGCGGCGGGACTTGAGCAGACGCTCGGGCGCATTGACGCGATCGTGGGACTCGCGAACGTCTACGCGATTCATGTGAATGACTCGAAAACGCCGCTTGGCTCGCGCGTTGACCGGCACGAGCACATTGGTAAGGGCGAGATTGGGCTCGAAGCGTTTGGGCGAATCTTGAATCATCCGAAGCTGGTTTCGCGCGCGTTCATACTCGAGACGCCGATCGACAAGCCGGGAGATGATCGGCGAAACGTGGCGGCACTGTGGAAGTTGCTCGGCCAGCCGGTACCAGCAGGCGGCGGGCCGAAATCATGGCACAAGCCGCGCCCTCACAGCAGCGCCAAGAAGAAAACGCGCAAGCCACATGCACGCGCGAAGGCAAATAGCGCGCCGCGGCGGAAACTAAAGTGACGGCGCTTGTAGCGGCGGCCTCCAGGCCGGCATGGGTTTGCAGCGTTCGCAATTCTGGAAGCTGAAATTTCATAGTTCGAGGACACAGACATTGACCCAGTACGACGCACGCGCGATTGAAGATAAGTGGCAGAAAGTCTGGGACGAGCAGGACGCGTTCCGGGCGAATCCCGATCCTTCGCGCCCGAAATTCTACATGCTGGAAATGCTGCCGTACCCCTCGGGCACGATGCACATGGGCCACATGCGCAACTACACGATCGGCGACGCGGTGGCGCGATACCGATGGATGCGCGGCTTCAACGTGCTTCACCCGATGGGTTGGGACGCTTTCGGATTGCCTGCAGAGAACGCGGCGATTGACCGCGGCATTCATCCGCGCGACTGGACGCGCCAGAACATCGCGGAATTCAAAAAAGTTTTGAAGCGATTCGGGTTCAGCTACGACTGGAGCAAGGAAATCTCCACGTGCGAGCCGGAATATTACCGCTGGAACCAGTGGTTTTTCTTGCGGATGCTGGAGCGGGGAATCGCGTACCGGAAAAAGAGCCGCGTGAACTGGTGCCCGCGATGCCAAACGGTGCTGGCAAACGAGCAGGTGGTGAACGGCCGGTGCTGGCGTCATGAGGACACGATTGTCGAAGCGCGCGAAATTGCGCAGTGGTTCTGGAAAATTACGGCGTATGCGGATCAACTTCTCGACGACATGAAGGAGATCGAAGGCGGCTGGCCCGAGCGCGTGCTGACGATGCAGCGAAATTGGATCGGCAAGTCGCAGGGAGCGCGGATCAAGTTCGACGTGCCGCAGGTGGACGGCGGTGCGATCGAAGTTTTCACGACGCGCATTGACACGATTTACGGCGCGACTGCAATCGTGCTCTCGCCGGGACATCCGCTCGTCGGCAAATTGCTCGCCGGTGTGCCCGGCGCCGCGGCTGTCGAAGAGCAGTGGAAGAAGCTGCGCCAGCGCGTCCTGACAACTGAGGAAATTGCGACGGCGGAGAAGGAAGGATTCTTTACTGGCCGATTTGCCGTAAATCCCTTCTCGGGCGAACAGATTCCGATCTGGGTTGCAAATTTCGTTCTCGCGGAATATGGCACGGGCGCGTTGATGTGCGTGCCGGCACATGACGAGCGCGATTTTGAGTTCGCGAAGAAATACCGGCTGACGATCCGCGTTGTGATTCAGCCTGCAACGGGCGATCCAAATCGAACGGAGCGCCTGCGAGGTCCTTACACGGAGCACGGCCGCCTGTTGGAATCGGGCGATTATTCAGGACTGACGAGCGAGCAGGCGATGCAGAAGATGACGTCTGACGCCGAAGCGCGCGGCTTCGGAAATGCCCAAACGACGTACCGGCTGAAGGATTGGGGCATTTCGCGGCAGCGCTACTGGGGCACGCCGATTCCGATTGTTTATTGCGGGAAGTGCGAAGTCGTAGCCGTTCAGGACGATCAACTGCCTGTACTGCTGCCTGAAAACGTGAAGTTGCTGGGAGCCGGCCAATCGCCGCTCGCGACATCGCCGGAATTTGTGAATACAACTTGCCCGAAGTGCGGCGGCCCTGCGCGCCGCGAAACCGATACGATGGATACTTTCGTGGATTCATCGTGGTATTTCTACAGGTACGCCGATCCGCACAACGAGAAAGCTCCGTTCGACAAGGAAATCGTGCGCTACTGGCTGCCAGTCGATCAGTACGTCGGCGGCATCACGCATGCAATTCTCCATCTGCTATATTCACGATTTTTTACGAAAGTGATGCGCGATATCGGACTCGTGGAGCACAACGAGCCGTTTACGCGGCTCTTTACTCAAGGCATGGTGCAAAAGGGCGGCGTCGCGATGTCGAAATCGCGCGGGAATGTCGTCGGCGCGATCGAAATGGCGGAGCAGTATGGCTGCGACACGGGGCGGCTGTACACCTTGTTTGCTGCGCCGCCGGAGAAAGATCTCGAATGGAGCGATCAGGCGATTGAAGGATGCTCGCGCTTCCTAAATCGCGTGTATCGGCTAATCGAGGCAAACGCCGGGAGGCTGCGCGAGGCTCCAGCGCTCGACTACGCGCAATTCGATTTTGGCAAGGCCACCGAAAAGGAAAAAGCACTGCTGCGCAAGGCACACCAGGTGCTGAAGCGCGTGACGAGCGATTTCGAAGTGCGATGGCACTTCAACGCTTCCGTTGCGCTCATCATGGAGCTGGTCAACGAACTCCACGCGCACGAGCCGCTGGCTGACGCGGCGAATCCTGCCGTCGTGAAACGCGTGATGGAGATTCTTGTGCTGATGCTCGCGCCGATCACTCCGCATCTCGCCGAGGAGCTCTGGCAGATGCTGGGCCACGCGAACGGCATTCGGCTGGTGCGCTGGCCGGAATATCGCGAAGACCTGGCCCGCGAAGAGCAGCATGAAATCATCATCCAGATCAACGGCAAGCTGCGAGGGAAAATTCTGGTGGATGACGGGCTCGGCGAAGAAGAGCTGAAGGCGCGCGCGTTTGCCGACGAGCGTGTCGCCCACATGGTCAAGGACAAAACGATCGTGAAGACGATCGTAGTGCCGAAGAAACTTGTGAATATCGTCCTGCGCTGAAACGCGCGAATCGCCGCCGGTGAGAGGGAAGCGTTGAGCGTAAAGAAAGGCATCGTCGTACTCGATTTTGGCGGGCAATATACGCAGCTGATCGCCCGGCGCGTCCGCGAGCAGGAAGTCTTCTCCGCTGTGCTCCCATGCAACGCGAAAATGGAGGAGATCGCGCGTTGGGAGCCGGTTGGAATTATTCTTTCGGGCGGACCGAGCTCGGTCTACGACGCGGACGCCCCGGTGTGCAATCCCGAAGTGCTGCGGCTTGGCGTGCCGGTGCTGGGAATTTGCTACGGCATGCAATGGATGGCGTACGTGCTTGGCGGAGACGTGCGACCGGTCGACCGCCGTGAATATGGCCCCGCGCAGCTCGAAATCGAAGGTAAGTCCTCGCTATTTGCCGCCGTGCCGCACTCAATCAAGGTCTGGAACAGCCACGGCGATAACGTCGAGGGATTGCCGAAGGGATTTGCGATCATCGGCCGCACATCGAACGCCGTCGCGGCAATGGAAAATCCCGCCGCGAAGCATTACGCCGTGCAATTCCACCCCGAAGTGTTGCACACCGAATTCGGCACGCAAATCCTCGAGAATTTCGTATTTGAGCTGTGCAATGCGGCTGAGAACTGGAGCCGAGCTGGTTTTATCGAAGAGAGCGTGGCGGCTATTCGCACACAAACGAATGGCGCGCGCGCACTTTGCGCATTAAGCGGCGGCGTGGATTCCGCCGTGGCAGCCGCGCTCGTGGATCGAGCGATCGGCGACCGGCTGACGAACGTGTTTGTGGATACGGGACTCCTTCGCCGCAATGAATTTCAGGAGACGCTCGATCTCCTGCGCAACAGGCTTGAGCTGAACGTGATCGGCGTGGATGCGTCGGAGAGGTTTTTGTCCCGTCTTTCGGGCGTTACTGACCCGGAGAAGAAACGCAAAATTATCGGCGCGGAATTCATCGGTGTATTCGTGGAAGAAGCGAAGAAGCTCGCAGCCGGATCAACCAATGGAGAGCCGTCCGTCCGTTTCCTCGTGCAAGGGACGCTCTATCCCGACGTGATCGAATCGGTGTCCGTCAAAGGGCCGTCCGCCACGATTAAGAGCCATCACAATGTCGGCGGTCTGCCTGCCAATATGCCGTTCGAGCTGATCGAACCGCTGCGAGATTTGTTCAAGGATGAAGTTCGGCGCATCGGAGGCGAACTCGGGTTGCCGGACGAAATTCTCGTGAAGCACCCGTTCCCGGGGCCGGGACTTGCCGTCCGTCTGGTGGGGGCAGTGAGCCCGGAAAGGCTTGAGACGCTGCGCGGCGCCGACGCCGTGGTCGTGGATGAGATTCGGCGGGCTGGGCTGTATGAAAAAGTCTGGCAAGCATTTGCAGTGCTTTTGCCGGTGCAGAGCGTTGGCGTGATGGGAGACGGGCGGACATACGGAGACACCGTCGTCGTGCGAGTGGTGGATTCGCAAGACGCGATGACTGCTGATTGGACACGACTCCCGCGCGAAGTGCTGGAGCGAATTTCGGTCCGCGTCGTGAACGAAGTCCCCGGCGTGAACCGGGTCGTCTACGACATCAGCTCGAAGCCGCCGAGCACAATCGAGTGGGAATGAGCAGAAACGTGGGCTGGAATGCCTTGAGGCAAACCTTAGCGGCCAGCCATCTTCTGAGCCATGTACAGGAGAAGACGCCGGTCTGGCTCTTCGATCCTCGACAACAGCCGGCGAAAACGCCACAGAAGACGCGCTTCCTTACCCTTGCTGCCCCACGCGATATCGTCAGCCGTCTTCCTCTTCGGAAGATTCGGCAACTCTGGTGGTTCCTCTCCGTCGTAGAAAAGCTGATAGAGGGGAATTTCCATCGCACGCGCCAGCTTCTCCAGCGTCTCGATCGCCGGAACGGTATGGCCGTTCTCGACGCGCGAAATGTAGCAACGCAGCAGACCTGTGCGCTTCTCGATGTCGCCCTGCGAAAGTTTTTTCGTTTCTCGAAGCAAGCGAAGCCGATCACCAATTATCATAGCGTCATTATTTACCACGGTCGTATGATGTCTGCAACATGAAATTGAGCCTTCCTCACGCGTACACGCATCCAAACGTGATGTAACCCAAACGAAATGGCGAACGTCCCAAAAGACGTGGCAACCTCAGTCCAGGCGATTCCAGCCTTTGCCCTGCCGAAGGGTGGCGCGCAGGATGAGCGCGAACTGGTGCGGATGGCCCAAAATGGAACAGCCGAGGCCTTCGAGGAACTGGTAAGGCGCCACCAACAGCGTGTCTTTGCCGTAGTTACGCGTATCTTGCACCGGCGCGAAGATGTTGAGGACGTTTCGCAGCAAGTTTTCCTGAAAGCGTACGTCTCGATCCGCCGGTTCGACATGCGTTCGGCGTTTTCCACGTGGCTTTATAAGATTGCGGTGAACGAGTGTTGGGACTCCCTGCGGAAAAAGAAAGTGCGCCCGCTCGTCTACGAATCGGACCTTTCAGAAGAGCAAGTTCAGTTGCTGGACTCCTACGCGCAAGCGGACCGGGGTCCAGCCGGCCACGACGAGCAGATCCAGGCTCGCGATCTCGCCGAGCGCTTGCTCTCATCACTCTCGGATGAGGATCGCGAGATTCTGCTGTTGAAGGAAGTGGAAGGGCTTTCGGTTCAGGAGATCGCGGAGATTTTTGAATTGAATGTAAACACAGTGAAAGTTCGCATGTTCCGGGCGCGAGCAAACATGATGGAAGCGTACCGGCGCAAGTTGACCGGGGCCGTGCGATCGCAATCGAAAGACAGGAGGGGCTAAATCGCATGTCTGCATCTAAGTTCGGGAAAGCTTGCTCGGAATATGAATCGCAGCTGGAAGATTACGTCTCGAACGGATTGACGCCGCCGCAGAACGAGCGCGTCACGGCGCATCTTCGGGAATGTGCGGCATGCTCGGAGGCAGTCGGTTTTGCGAGGGCGACGCGGCAACTGCTGCAGCGCTCGAGTGAGCCGGTGGCCGATCCGGGACCTTTTTTCACGAGGCGCGTGATGGCGTCGGTGCACGCCGAGGAAAATCGTGCCTCCGGAGGAAGCAGCTTCTGGAAGCCGCTTGAAATATTGTCACTTCGCGCCGCATGGACAGCCGCAGCCGCGCTCGTGCTGCTGCTTACCTACGGCGCGGTTTCCGGCATTCCGGTGAGGCCGCCCGTCGCGCAGGTTCTCTCGACGGAGTACGTAGGACTGTTCCCCGATCCTGGGAATCAGCCGGTCAATCCGGATGACGCATTGACGTATGTTGGTGATGCCAATCATGGAAAATAACAGCGTTGAACGCAAAGCCGGATTCTTGGTGGTCATTGTTTTTCTTCTCGGTGTTGCGTTGGGTGGCGTCGGAATGCATTTCTGGGAAGCGCGCGCGTATGGCCACCGCGTAATCGTTCCGACTCACACGGAAATCATGCAGCAGATGACGGAGCAGCTTTCGCTGACTCCAGACCAGCAGACGCAGATTGGCGCGATCTCCGATGACATTCGGAACCACCTACGCGCCGTCCAAGACCAGACGAAACCTCAATCAGATGCCATCCGCAGCGATGGCAGGCAGAAAATCCGCGCTCTCCTCACGCCCGACCAGCAGCCCAAATTCGACGAATTCATCCACCATCTCGACGATCTGAGAGCCAAAGCCGCCGCGCAGCGATAGTTCTGCGCTGCGCGCGCAGTCTGCTGACATTTCACGCGCGGGACGAAGCCTGCCTGAGGGTTTTTAGAAGGGAATGTCTTCGTCAGAGATTTCCGGCCCGCCTGACATGGAGTCATCGGCCATCGGTCCTTCGATATCGGACGAGCGCGAGCTCGGCGCGCTGGCTGCAGCACCGGCGCCTGCTGCCATGCTATCCGAGCGAGAAGTGAGCATGCGCATCTCGCTGGCAATAATTTCCACCGAAGTGCGTTTCTGCCCGCTCGTCTTATCCTCCCACTCGCGTGACTGAATTCGCCCTTCGATATAGACCTGCATGCCTTTCTTGAGATACTGCTGACAGATCTCGGCCAGCTTGCCCCAGACGACGATCCTGTGCCACTCGGTCCGTTTCTGGCGTTCTCCGGATCGATCCTTGAATGATGAATCCGTGGCCAAACTAAAATTGCAAACGGCTTGGCCTGAGCCCGTAAACCGGGTTTCAGGATCCTTGCCGAGTCTTCCTACCAAAATTGCTTTGTTAACCGACATGATTGCTTCCGCCTCCGGCTGTATCGGGGTTCGCGTTCGTCACGCGAGTATAACCGAACTCAGCGGGCGGCGGTGAGGATGGAATTAGTGCGCTGGGCTCGGAGCGAGTTGCTTCAAACGGGCTTCCGCGCGCTTCGATTCGTCGGTTCCCGGAAAGCGGCTCACCACCGAACGGAATTGACGGATGGCGCTGGCTTTTTGTCCGAGTGCCAGCATCGCTTCGCCCTTTTTCAGCGAGGCCGCGGCTAGCTTGTAGCTCTTCGGATAATTCACGATGACCATGTCATAGGCGCTGAGCGCGTCCTGGTAATTCGCCTGCGAAAAGTCAATTTCGCCGAGATAGAACTGAGAGTTACCCGCGAGGTCGGAATCCGGGAAACTCTTGAGGAAGTCGCTGAATTCCTGGCGGGAAAGATCGTAACGGCCGCTATTGTAATCGCGGAGAGCGTTTTGATAGAGGGTGTCCGAGGAAATCGGCGGAGTGGACGACGGCGCCGCTCCAATTGGCTGGGCTGTCGCGCTGCCGGTGGGAGTTGTCCCCGCAGTTCCACCCGGAATTTTCGCGTCGACGCTTTGCAGCAAATTCTGAACGTCAGAAACCTGTTGGGATACCTTTCCAACGCGCGCTTGCAGGTCCTGCATATTGTCCGAGAGTCCCTGCGATTGCGTGGCTAGCGTATCGACCTTGGCGCCGGCGTTGGCCTGCGCATCCTGCATGTTTTTCTGCAGGGTCGCCATTTCCGTGCTCAGGCGGTTCTGAGAGTCAAGAGACTGGCCCACCAACGTGTGCAATTCCGCGAGCTTTTGTTCCATCGAGCTGCGGAGGTCCTGCTGGCCCTGCAATAGCTGAGCCACGGACTGCTGAAGCTCCACGATTTCGCGGGACACCGCGCCTGCGGGCTGAGGGGCGAGCATCTGTCCCATCATCGCGCCGAAGAAAACGGCCGCGACGACGACGGCCACCGATCGTATGCGCATTGGCATAAATAATCCTCCTGGAAACGCCGGGGCGTCCCGCGGAATATTTTCCACGGGACGCCCGCGAGTTCAACTAGCTCTGATTCTACTGCCCCCGGGCAATATGGGCCCGGCGATTTTGTTGCCAGCATGCCTCGTCGTGTTCGGTGCAGAAGCCCCGTTCCTTACCATAGCTGACGGTGCTCATGCGATCCGAAGGGATGCCGAGGGTAGTGAGAAACTCCTTGGCGGCTTGCGCGCGCCGTTCGCCGAGACCTAGATTGTATTCCGTCGAACCGCGCTCGTCGCAATAGCCTTCGATCCGGACTCGGACCTGCGGGTACGAGCGCAGGAATTCCGCGGTTTTCGTGAGCGCCTGCCGGCCGTCAGCACGCAGCTCTGAACTGTTGAAGTCGAAGAATGCGTCCTTCACGCTGGAGTTAAAGAGTTGGTCCAGGCTGGCGCTCGGCGCGGGTGGCGGAGCTTCCGTTGGCGCGTTCACGGTGACGCGAACGCTTGCAGTCGCAGAGCCGCCGGGCCCGCTCGCGGTGACTTGGTATGAGGTCGAGACCGTCGGCGTGACGGGCGTCGAGCCTTCGGGAGCGACACGGCCGACATCCGGTGCGATGGTCAAATCGGTCGCGTTCGTGGAGCTCCAAGACAGCGTCACGGAATCGCCCGGTTTGATGCTCGTCGCGGACGCGTTGATCGTTACGGTTGGTTGCGCCGGTGCCGGCGCGGGAGCAGTGGTCGGCGGGAGTGCCCCGACTTGCTTCTTGCATCCGCTGGCCACGAACACGAGCGCAACGAAATAGCACAATATTGAAACCTTGCGGGCGAAATCGCGCTGCATTGAATTGCCTCCTTCGGCGACGTACGCATCGGCGATGAATGAATTGCGCCGATGTTTCAAATTCGAAATCTATTGCACTGCCATTCTGAAACTCTAGCTCTATTTCTTCCGCTCTTTCCGCTACAACAAAGCCTGTTGCTATTTGCTACTCTCGGGCGTCTCCTGCCGTTCCGCCTATTTCGGCGACCAGTTCGGCGATTCGTTCTGCCCCGAATACGTCACTTGTTTCGGCTCGCTGCCGTCCGCGAGAATCGTCCAAATCTGCCGCGTGCCGGTTCGCGTGCTTTCGAAGACGAGATGCCGGCCGTCGGGCGCCCAGCTCGGGCGCTCGTTGCGTCCGGCGTCGCGGGTCAGCTCAACCAATTGCCGGCTCACGATGTCCATTATGTAGATGTCGAAATTTCCCGAAGGGCGTCGCCACGCGAAGGCGAGAAGCTGACCATTCGGCGACCACGCTGGGTCCACGACGTAGCCCATGTCCGGCATGGCGATTTTTTCGACGTTCGAGCCGTCTGAATTCATTTGATAGAGCACCGGCTCGCCGCCGCGATCGCTCAGAAAAATAATTTGCTGCCCAGTCTTCGGATTCCAGACTGGCGACGTGCTGACGCCGCGCGACACCGTGAGCCGATGCAGATGGCCGCCGTCGGAGTCGCTGGTGTAAATTCCCGGATCGCCCTGCCCGCCGCTGGCCATGAACGCCAGCTGTTTCCCATCGGGCGACCACGCGGGGCAGCAAGTGGTTCCGCGATATCGGGGGAAGCTGATCAGGCGGTTCGAGTCGCTGGAATACATGCAAATCTGCGCCGAGCTGTCGCCTCGGAAAGTTTCGTAGCACGTGAACGCGATGCGCGTCGAATCCGGAGACCAGCGAGGCGTGAGGGCGATTGTCTTCAAATGCGTGATCTCGTGCTGGTTCGAGCCGTCGTAATCCATCACCCAGATTTCTTTGTTACCGGAACGATTGCTGACGAATGCAATCTGCGTGCTCGCGATTCCAGGGACGCCGCCGCTCAATCGCGCGATGATGTCGTCGGCGAACTGGTGCGCGAGGCGCCGCGCGTCGGCGTCCGTAGCATTTCCGCGATAATTTTTTTGCAGTGCGGCGGCTGCTGGCGAAGACCGCACGTCAAATAAATTGCCGGTGACGGCGAGGCCGCTTTGCGCGTCGATATTTCCGAACGCAATCATGTAGGTATTGGCTGGAGCCGCGCTCCATGCTGCTGCGTTCAACTCGGTTGGTTGAGTTGGGAAAGTTGTCGGGTAAAAGCTCGGGCTGACCATCTCGACGATTCCGCTGTATTCGAGGTCATTCCAAAGGACATCGTGAAATGTTTTTTCGAGCGGCTGGGCTGCCGCGGCGCTCGCGCCGAAATCGGGAACGGCCAAGCGCACTTTGGAGACGCCGAGGCCCGTGCCCGTTTTGAACCAATCTTGCGCCGAAGCCGCGCCGGCGGTGGCAAGAATCGCCGCTATCGCAATAGCGAGAAAGCTGCTGCGAATCGCGAGCCGCGTTCCGATGTTCATCTTCATCCCTTGGCCCTCATTACCGCCCCCTCGTTACTGCCTATGATAATCAAACCAGAAATCCACGGTAACGTAAGATCCGCTGTAATCGTTCGGCAAACTCTGAAGCGGGCTTGACGCGCGTATCGCTCGAATGGCCGACATATCCACGGATTGATTGCCGCTCGAGTGCGTCACTTGAATGTTGGTTACCGTGCCATCGCGCATCACTTGAAACGTAACGTCGAGCCGCGGAGCGAACTGAACTCCCGGATCGATCGTGGCCTGCAGCCAGTTCGACGAGATTCGACGGTTCACAGCCTCGACGTACCACGAATAGCGGGAGCCGAAATTACCGCCGCCCGCGCCGTTGAATGCCATCCCACCTTCGGTCGCCGCGCCCAATTTCATCGTCGGTGCTGGCGAGGAGTAGGGAACTGCCGGCGAGCCGCCGCCACCGTACGGAACAGCATTCGGCGGGGGCGGCTTGGGATTCTCGAGAACCCGCGAAGGCTTCGAGTTATATTTCGGCGGCTTGTTCTTCTCAAATTTTGGTATCGGCGTCGCTTTCTCTTCCACTACCGGCTTCGGCGGCGGCTCCGCTTTGTATAGGCCCTTGCTTTCGTCAACCACGCGGCTTTCCGTCACCACGTCCGGCTGCGGCAGCGGAATCGCCGGAACGCTGCCAACAAGTCCGACCGTCATCGAGCCACCCGCCATGCCCCAGCCGGAATCATTGTCGCCGCTGTGCGAGTAAATCGTGGACACAGCGACACCCGCGAGCAGCGCCGCGTGAAACACGATCGCGAGCATGAATGGACCGGTGAGGCTTGGGTCCGGCCGAGTTTCGAAATAGGCGTCCATATCACTGCGAGTCAGGGCGCTCGCTTAGCGGCTTCGTCACGACGCTGACATTTTGAATGCCGGATTGCTGCAGCGTGTCGAGAACGGTCGCGACGCTTCCGAAAGGTACGGTCTCATCCGTGCGGAGGTAAACGGGCTGGTGGGCTGGATCAGTGAGTTTGCCGCGAATCTTGGCGCCGAGATCGTGAATGTTGACGGGCGTATCGCCGATATAAACTCGCTGGGATTTGTCGATCGTGACCACGACGCGCGCTTCGGTGATTTCTTTTACGGTTTTTGTTTTCGGCAGGTCCACTTCGATGCCGGACTGGAGTATCGGCGCGGTGATCATAAAGATGAGCAGCAACACGAGAACAACGTCCACGAACGGAACGATGTTGATCTCGGATAGTGTCGTGCCCGTTTCTCGCGAAATTTGTGGCATGGCGTCAACTGTACAGAGTTTCGATCTTTGAAACGAATTCCATCGTGAAATTGTCCATGCGCGTCGCTTGGGCGCGGATGCTTTGCAGATACTGGTTGTAGGCGATGACGGCTGGAATCGCGGCGAAGAGGCCCGCGGCGGTGGTGATCAACGCCTCCGCGATGCCCGGCGCGACAGCGCGCAGGCTCGCTGCGCCGGCGTCTCCTAATCCTTCGAATGCGTCCATCACGCCCAAGACGGTGCCGAAAAGCCCGATGAATGGCGAGACGGAGCCAATCGTCGCGAGCCACGACATCCATTTTTCCATCACGCGGACTTCTTCGGCGGCTGCCAACTTCATCTCGACGCCAATCGCGTTGATATTTTTTGGCTTTGTGCCGGGAGGATTCGTTCCCGTCAACTGCCCTTGCAGTTCGCGGAACCCGGCCTCGTATAGACCTGCAAGCGGGGAGGCGCCTGCTGCGGCTCGTAACGTCCGCGGGTCAGCCAGACCCCGCCCGGCACGGAAGACCTGCAGAAACTTCTTCGTCTGCGGATCAATCCGGCTGAACAGGCTCGATTTCGAAAGGATGATGGCCCAGGAAAACAGGGACAGAAAAAGCAGAATGCCCAGAACGACTTTTGCGATCAAGCCCGTTTGCTCAATGAGCGCGGCGAGCCGGCCGACGATGACCAACGAAGCTATACTATGAATCGGACCCCCCAAAGCAAATAATATCGTAATGCGACCTATTTCCCCATCTCACGGTAACATACGCTACACGCATGGTCAAACGAATCAGCACCATACGTTATCGAGTTAGATGCAACTCGACGCGCCAAGGGTAGCGGCTTTTCGCGCATTTCGGTGTGTTAGAATGTCGTTTGTTGCATGAGTGACACCATCCACGTTCGTCTCGATTCGCTCGCAGCGCCCGGTGGCTTCGTCACCGGGTCCGCTGATCTGCGGACAACTGCACATTCCGTCCCCGCCAACGGGCGGAATTTCTACATCGAGACATTCGGGTGCCAGATGAACGTTCACGACACCGAGAAAGTGATGGGTGTTCTCCTCGGTCGCGGATATCGACAAGTGGAAACGCTGGTCGACGCCGATCTGATTTTCTACAACACGTGCAGCATCCGCGAAAAAGCCGCTCAGAAGGTGTTTTCGCGCCTAGGCGAGTTCCGCGGCGATGCGGGACACAACAAGGTGATTGGAGTCCTCGGCTGCCTCGCGCAGCAAGAGGGCGAAGAAATTTTCGAGCGTGCGCCGTGGGTTAGTCTCGTGTGCGGTTCGGCGAGCTATCGAAAACTGCCGGAACTTCTCGCCGAAGTTGAGTCCGGCGGGCGGCGCGTGATGGGGCTCGACCTCGATACCGAGGAGACATTCGAAACCGAACTCACTCGCCGCGACAATCCATTTCGAGCGTACCTTACAATTATCGAGGGTTGCGATTATGCGTGCTCGTATTGCGTCGTGCCGCACACGCGCGGCCCAGAGCGCAGTCGCCGCAGCGATGCTGTCCTGAGCGATGTGCGGCGGCTAGCCGATCTCGGATACTCCGAGATTCAATTGCTCGGCCAGACCGTAAATTCTTATCGCGATCCCGGTCCGCGCGGGTTGAATTTCGTGGATCTGCTCGTCGAAGTCGCAGGCGTGCCCGGCATCCGCCGCGTGCGATTTACCACCTCGCATCCGAACGATTTCACCCGCGAAATCGTTGCGGCGATCGAAGCGACACCCGCGCTCTGCGATCACATTCACCTCCCAGTGCAATCGGGTTCCACGCGCATCCTCAAGTCGATGCTGCGCACCTACACGCGCGAGGAATATCTCGAGAAGATTTCCTGGATTCGTGCCGCGCGCCGGCCGATCGCAATCACCACGGATTTCATCGTCGGCTTCCCGGGTGAAACGGACGCAGACTTCGAAGAAACTCTTTCGCTGCTCGACGACGTTCAATTCGATGGCCTGTACTCATTCAAGTATTCGCCGCGGCCCAACACATCGGCGCAAGCGATGCCCGACGCGATCATCGAGGAAGAGAAAAGCCGGCGACTGGCCGCCCTGAACGACAAGCAACGTGCCATTCAGATCGAGCGCAACGAATTGTTCGTCGGCGAGACGTTTGAATTGCTGGTGGACTCACATCACTCCGCGCGAAATCAGTGGTCGGGCCGCACGAGCCAAAATCGGATCGTAAATTTCACTTCGCTCACTGAGAATCTTCTGGGACAATACGTTCGAGTCAAGGTCACGCGCTCTGGTCCGAACAGCCTAGTCGGCGAGCACTTGCTCTGAGTCTCCGGGGGGTCACATGGAACTCGAGGTCAAGATTCGCGGATTGATGATGGACCCGGTGACCAACATGCCGGTAGTCGTCCTCAAGGAAACCCAAGGCACTGGCATCCTTCCGATATGGGTTGGAATTTACGAAGCCAACGCCATCGCGCTTGAAATCGAAAAAGTTCAGACGCCGCGCCCGATGACGCACGATCTTCTGAAGAATGTCCTGACTGGCCTAAATGTCAGCGTCCACAAAGTAGTGGTTTCCGATCTCAAGGACGACACGTTCTACGCGCTCATCTGGATGGAACGCGACGGACAGATGATGTCGATGGACGCGCGCCCAAGTGATGCCCTCGCGCTCGCTCTCCGCCTCGATTGCCCCATCTTCGTCGAAGAGGACGTCATCAAGAACTCCAAATCCGCGAATGCTATGGCGGAACGCAGCTCGAACGAAGAACTTCGCAAATGGCTTGAGAATCTGAGCGACGAGGATCTCGGTCGCTACAAGATGTAGCTTCGAAGCAAACATCGATCCGTCTTCCGACGGACCCTACGATTGCCAAGCAGACGAAATGCGGAGTCGCAGGGCTGGCGGGCTGACCCTTTCCGATCCTCGTCACGCCTATTTTCCTCTTGCAGTTAAATCCCCCCGTGAGTACAGTTGGCCTACCGGTAGTGCATCCACGGCGGGTTATGCCTACATATAGGCCTGCTGTTGCCGGGGAAAGGAGCGGGGTGAGCATTTGACCTGCATAGTGGCCGTCACCAACCAGAAGGGCGGCGTCGGAAAAACCACGACGGCCATCAACCTCGCTGCCGCCATCGCTCTTCGCAAGAAGAAAACTCTTCTCATCGATCTTGATCCGCAATCCAACGCGACCATCGCATTTTTCGAGACGGCGGACATCCAGACGTCCATGTACGACGTTTTCAGCGATCGCCCTGCTGAGATGGCGGCGATTATTCGTCCGACGAAAGACGCGAATCTGTTCGTCGCGCCGTCGCGTCTCGCCCTCGCAAAGCTCGAGCAGCAGCTTGCAGGGCAATTTGATGCGCCGTTCAAATTGAAAGACGCGATGACGCCGATTCTGCACGAATACGAGTACGTCGTGATTGATACGCCGCCCGCGCTCGGCATTCTCACGGTAAATGCACTCGTCGCAGCGACGCATCTTCTGGTGCCGATTCAGGCTGCGTACTTCGCGATTGAGGGCACGGATGATTTGCTCGAAACGTTTGGCCGCATTCGCTCGCGGCCGAATCCCGCGCTCAAAATTCTTGGCGTGGTGATTACGCTCTTCGACAAGCGGACCAATATTTCGCGCGACACGCACGAGCAGATTCGCGCCGTCTTCGGTGAAGCGCTTTTCAAGACGCGCATCAGCAAGAACGTGCGCCTCGAAGAAAGCCCAGCCTACAAAGAAACAATCTTTTCATACGCGCCGAAATCAACCGGCGCCGAGGAATACCGCAAGCTCGCTCAGGAGGTGTTGCAACGTGTCCAGGAAGATCGGGTTACCCGTCACACTCAAGATGCGGCATGACGCACATTATGTAGAGACTCTTGCCAGTTATAGCGGCGCGTCCATCGGCCGCATGATTCCGCTCGACAAGGTTCGCCCGAACCCCGACCAGCCGCGCAAGAACATCGGCGACGTCCGTGAGCTTGCTGATTCGATCCGCGAAAAGGGCGTGCTCGAGCCATTGCTCGTTCGCTACGTTCCGCGCGAAGACACCTATTACATCATTTCCGGCGAGCGCCGCTATCATGCGTCGCGCGCCGCCGGCCTCCGCGAAGTGCCGTGCATCGAGAAAATTGCTGACGATGCCGAAACACTCGAGCTTGCGCTTATTGAGAACCTTCAGCGCAAAGACCTGACGGCGTTTGAAGAAGCCGATGGCTTGAACCGGCTCGCCGAACATTTCGATTACACGCACGATGATATTGCCAAGAAAATTGGCAAGGCGCGCTCGTCCGTCACCGAAACCCTTTCTCTGCGCGTGATACCCGATGTGATTCGCGCCATTTGCGTCGAGAAGGGAATCGTTACGAAGTCGCTTCTTCTACAAGTCTCCCGGCAACCGAACGAAAAGAAAATGCGTGAAATGGTTGAGCGCATTGCCGCTGGCGGACTTTCGCGCGATGAAGCGCGTCGCGAGCGCCAGCAAGAGAATGCTCCTGAGCCGCGTCCGAAACCGTTCCTATTCGATTTTCAACCGTCCGATGGCGCGTTTCGGATTCGTGTGCAATTTCGCAAAAGCCAAGTCAGCCGCGAGGAGTTGGCCGCCGCTCTGCGTTCGATTCTCCGCGAACTAGAATCGGGCTCGCTCGCTTCATCCGCGTCTGCGGCGTAGTCAGCGCGTCGATCCCCTGCGATTTGCGAGTTTTCTCGCTTCAGACGTCAGGCACGAGGGCGGAATTTCAGCACGCGACGGCAGGTAATTCTGAGTTGCTCGCGGAACTAGATCCCGTTTCTCAAATAACGCGGCTCGCATCGCAATATTTCCGACAGCCAACTAGTTCGAGAAGTCCGGCGCTCTCGGAGCCGGTTGTCGTTCCGAACGAAGTGAGGAGTCTGTATTTCCTCTAGGCGCAACCTCTGAAATTCGTAGCTCTTTGCCTTTTGTAGCAACGCGGTAGTTGATCTTTGAAATCTGAAGTTTCAAATTTGAAATCGGCTTCTTCCTCTGGCCCTCTCCCATTTCCAATCTTGACTCTCCCCGCGCCCTCGCTCACCCTCTCTTGATGCCTGATTTCTCTCCCGCCCAGATCGCCATCCTCTCACGATTGAATTCCCTCGACTTCGTCCTGGTTGCTTTCCCGATGTATGCAAATTACGTCGGAGTGCGCCGAGACGACTGCGCCGCTCTTTTAGTTCCCGAATCCGGCGCGGGTTTGCAAATCTTGGGTGAGCCATCCTGGCTAATCAACGGAAATCTCAGCGTGAAAATCGCAGACGCGGGTAGCCACTTCTACATCTGGAAAAAATCTCGGATCGAGGCCACAGCCGATCGTCTCGCTCTCGTCGCCAAGTTTGCTAGCGACCTCGCGTCTGCTCTTGTCTCCATCCCGTGACTCTCCGTCGCGTGGCTCTTTGCGCGCCAGTTGCAAAGTCGCACAAACATCCGCAAACTAGTTCGATATGACCGATCATTTTGACGTCGTTTGCATCGGCGCGGGCCCCACGGGGCTCGCCTGCGCCATTGAAGTGAAGCGCGCGGGATTGCGCCCGCTTGTGATCGACAAGGGCTGTCTCTGCAATTCGATTTATCACTACCCGGCCAACATGCAGTTCTTTACGACTGGCGAGCGGCTGGAGATCGGCGACTTGCCGCTCACGTCGGTGAACACGAAGCCGACCCGCAGCGAAGCGCTGAAATATTATCGACGCGTTACCGAACACTACGGCCTTGAGCTTCGTCTCTACGAGACTGTCGAGGGCGTGAGCGGCCATGATGGCGCGTTCGTTGTCTTTACACATGATGCGGAAAGCGCGCGTCACGAATACCGTTGCCGAAAAATAATCGTCGCCACTGGTTATTACGATCGACCGAATCTGCTGAACATCCCCGGCGAAGACTTGCCGAACGTTTCGCACTATTTCAACGACCCACATCCGTACTGGCGTGAGGACGTCATAGTGATCGGTGCAAAGAATTCCGCCGCCGAAACCGCTTTGGAGTTATTTCGCGCGGGTGCGCGGGTGACCCTCATTCATCGAGGCGCGCAGCTTGGCGCGTCGCTTAAATATTGGGTGCGCCCGGATATCGAGAACCGAATCAAAGCAGGAGAAATTCAAGCGCATTTCAATACACACGCCGCGCGCATCGATCGCGATCGAGTCTGGATTCGAAACGGTTCTGTTGAGCAAGCGATTCCTGCGGCGCAAGTCTTCGCGATGACGGGCTATCATCCCGATTTCGAGTTTCTCGAAAGGCTGGGAATTCGTCTCGATCCCGAGACGCGTAAGCCCGTGTGTAATCCAGAAACTCTCGAAAGTAATATTGCGGGGATGTATGTAGCAGGCGTTATCGTCGGCGGCCGGTTTACCGGCGAGATTTTCATCGAGAACGGACGGTTCCACGGTAAGCAGATTATTGCCGCGATCACCGGCAAGCACGAGCCGTTGGGCCCGGCACCGGTATCTCCGCCGGGAGAATGAATCCAAAAGGTTCGCCTCTGTTTTTCTGCCTGCGCGTTGCTTTGACGCTTACGGAGTCTCGCCTAGTTGCTGCGTCCCGCCGTCTCTGCTAAATTGAATTCATATGGCATCGATCATCGGCGAAGTCGGCGCAACGTTTTCCACGCTTGTGAAGGGCTTCAGCGTCACGCTGAAGACGATGTTCCGCAAGCCGACGACGGAAATTTATCCCGATGGGCCGGTTCAATTCCAATCGCGATATCGCGGTATTCATGTTTTGCAACGCGACGAGAACGGGCTGGAAAAATGCGTCGGATGTTTCCTCTGTGCCGCAGCGTGCCCCGCGAACTGCATTTACATCGAAGCGGCCGAAAACACAGCCGCAAATCGCATTTCCGCCGGCGAGCGCTACGCGAGCGTCTATAACATCGACTATTCGCGCTGCATTTTTTGCGGCTACTGTGTCGAGGCTTGCCCGACTGACGCTATAACTCACGGACACGACTTTCAGCTTGCGCCCTATAACATCAACGAGTTGATCTATCGTAAAGAACAGCTCTTGGAAAAAGTTTCGCGCCAGGATCTCAAGACTGCGCATTCTCCTTCAACGTCATCCGCGGCTACATAGGATTATTGTTCGTGTGGTCTCTATCGAAACCGACCGTACTTTTTCGGCGCGAACTCGCTTCGTGCAAGCGAAGTCCCCAATTCGGTCTAAGTTCGATTCGCTTCCTAGCCTGCGCGTGATGCTTGTGCATCCAGTCTAAGTGCTGGTCGAAGATTTATTGCCTGTTTGACGACGTCCGACGGAATCGCTATCTAACGAAACGCGCAACCGCACTGGCGTCGCTCAAGTCAAACAGTTGTCGGAACTGCGCCTAGGCTTCTGCTCATCTCTTTGCGTCCGTTTCGAGCACGTCTTCCGTTTCCAAACATGTATATCTTGGATCCATCATTAGATCTGATCATCTTGCCGTCTTTGCCCGTAGCGAATCTTGTTTTACGTTGTGGATGTTTGGGCCGCTTCTCAAATTCCGATTCCCCCTTCTTCGCTACGTCAAACCTCGAATGCATCGCAAAGACGACAATCTAGAAATCGATCCAAACCGCGCTATCGGGACGTCGCCGAACAATTTCGGCACGCCGCTCAGCTCCGTCCGAACTCATTGCCGCCTTTCACTCGTTCTCGGTAATTTATAGATTATGGTTAGCGTGGTAGGAAGAGCGTGGCGGGAATGTGGCCGTCGGAGATTGGGTAGAGGTGGGTAGGTGAAGGCGGGAGGCTAGTCTTGCAGAAGCGGCGAGAGAGCGGGGGTGATTTGAATTGCCCATTTGCGAAAAAGATTTTGTGCGGATGAATGGAGGCGAGTTCGGTGACTGAATTGAGAAGGCACGTCATGAACCGAGCGGCGAGCGAACGGCAAAGGGAGAAAGTGGATTTGGCGATGCACTTAGCGGCGACTGCTCTGCACACGGAACAGCGCGTTTGGCCAAGAACTGAGCAGCGAGCACGCGGCGAAGTGAGAAAGTATCCGTCGTCACGACCGGAGTGTGGACTGAGAGACAAAATGCAGCCACCTCATTCGGAGACGTCCGAAAAGGCTGTTGTCTGAAATGCGGATGTCTTGCTCCCGGGGATGTAACCAGGTTTAGAAATGAAAGTGCGAATGCAACACGAGAAGGGAATCGGAAGAGCTGAGCCCGCACGCGTTCGCCACAGCTGACGACAGAACAGGGAGAGAGGCTCGAATCACCTGGGCAACAATGATGCGTCGGCAAAGATCCGGACGTTGAGTTTAATTTCCATGTAGAAAGCCGCAGCGGGCGCAGAAGGCGAGCATATGTCGGACGCCGAGGCGGAGCGCAATTACTGGCGAAAATATTGTCAAGAGGAGTCCGGCGAGGGAGAAGACACTCAGTATCGAGAAAGTCGGGGCGCTTGGAAGATCCCCGTGAAGCCGAAAGCGCGAAATTGAACACCGAACGAGAGCAAAAACAAGGCTCCAAGAACAACATCGTAAACGAATCAAACAGAAGAAGAGAGAAAGCGTGGGCTCGACGTAACAGTTCAGCGAGATCGAGAGGGGACCGTGTGACGAAGGTGCCGTGAGAGGACAAACGACGTAGCGTGACCTCGTGCAAAAAAAGAAACGCACTAATTTCCACCGCGAACTGCGCAGGCGCACTCGAGCTAGCGGAGAAACAAAAGCAAGGACACGAGACGCGAACGTGAACAAAAACACGGACCGAAGGATTAGGAAGAGATTTGCCGCGCGAAGCGGCGAGCGCGTCGGCGGATAAGGCGGTCCGTGCCGAACCATCGCGAACGGCGCGAGATCGCCCGACTTTGCGCGGATGGTGGCGCAGCTGGTGCCAGCATGCCGAGCGAGACGCTCGATGGTGGCGATGCTGGAAGAGCTAATACATCGTGCGCCGTTATCGGCGGGGCGTCCGGAAGAGCTTCGACAAGCGCGCGCCTACGGCGGTGCGATGCCAGAGATTTCACAGGTGCGGTCGGGCAGTCGATTGCCACAAATTCATCGAAACGAATTTGCGGATCGCGGCGGCGGTGCTCAAGCGCCCATCGAGCCAAACGCGCTTCAACTTCGGCTTCGATCCACTGGTCGGTCAGTTCTTGTAATTGGCGGCGCAGGTTGGCGGCGGCGTCCAGACGCGCGAGTTCGTACGACTGAAGCGAAATTGTCGAGCAGGTTGCAATGAAATGAAACGGTGGTTTTGCATCGCTCATATTATGGGCCTCCCGGGGTTCACCATCCACGCTGAGCGCCGGGACGACGTTATAGCGCGCGAATAATAACTGCTTAGATATAACCCGCGATGGAACTGCTCGTTAAATAACGAGCGGCAGAAAGGCGAACGGGTGTGCCTGGACGCCGCGGACGGGGTGCGTGATGGCCATGAGGGCACTTTCCGAGATTGCGATCGTTGACGCGACGAGGCCGAAGCATGCGGGAGCACGCAAAATTCGCGGAGCGCGAGTCCGGCAGAAAACCGGAACGGCGGACGAGGAACGAAAACTTCTCGCGTGCAGGCGCAAACAGAACCGCGAATACATGCGGCGATGGCGGACGAGCCCTGAAAATCGCGCAAAGGAAAATCTGCGCGTGGAAAATATGCGATGGCAGCGGAGCCTAGACAAGTTTACGCAACTGCCCAGCGACGCCGAAAAGCGCCGTTGCGCGTATTGCCATCACGAATCGGTGATGAGGATTGAACGCCTGCGCGCGACGGAACGCGGCTTTAAGAAAGTCCAGTTGCCGTATTGCGGGCAGTGTTGACGGCGCAAAAGCGAGCGTCGCTAAACGGCAAGTCAAATTATTTAGCAATCAGGTTTGAGACGCGAGAGGCGAATGCGAGGAAAAGATTTCAACGCGGGACTCCGTGGCGTGCTCTTCGAAGCGCAGCATTACGAGCGCATGGGATCGGCGCTGTGGCTCTACGGCTGGCTAATTCTGCGGCAGACGCGGCAGGAGGGAACGACGGGCTGGGTGCTCGGCGGAAAACCGATCGGTTATCGCGAGATCGAGGAAGAAACGGGCTTCGAGCCGCGGACGCTCGAGCGCTGGATGCGAATTCTGCGCGAGGGCGGCTATGTCCAAACGCGGACGGCGGCAGGTGGAGTGATTGTGCAAATCACCAAGGCGAAGAAGTTTTCGCGCGAGGCTGGCGTACGCAATATTGCGGAGAGGGTCCGCAGAAATGCGGAGCGCAGTACGCAGAATTGCGGAGACGATGCCGCGCAAGAAACTGAAATGCCTGCATTTCCAGGGCGGATAAGTAGTGGATATGTAGAAGGAAAATATAAAAACAACGGCTTCTGTTTAGGAAAAGCAAAACCACGAAATCCTGAGCGGGCACTCGAGCCATCGACGCAAAGTACGCAATTTCCGCAAAATCGACAGGCACTGCTTCAATTGCGAAATCTCAAGCAAGAAATCGTCCGGTGCGAACTGAGAGCCGGCGAAGGCCCGTGTGTGCGTCGAAGCGGCACCGGAGAAAGCGAAAGCGCATGAGCGGCGCGCGAAAAGACTTCAGCAAATGAAGCGGCGCGGAATTATCGGACGCGAAGTCACGTTTGGCGCGCGAATTCCTCGCGGATGGCGAATCGCGTGGTATGAGCCGCAGCGGCGCGTAGCCGTTTATTTTCCGCTGCCGCTACATTGGCTGGCCGAAGCGTTTCGCGAAATCGCATGGCGCGCCGGCATCGCGTGGAATGCGTTGCGGCGCGAACGGCACGAGAGCGAAGAAATGCAGCGCGTCTTTCGCGAGCGCCAGCGGCTTGCCGAGGAATACGCGGCTGGCTACCTCGCTGGCTGGCACGAATGCCTGGACGCATGCGTCGAGGCGCTCGAATGCGATCCGCATTCGAGCACAAAAATAAAACGCGAGAATTGATTTTGGCGATGAGTGCCACTGAGAGGCGCGATCGTGTTGAAGCCCCAGGATGTGTTCGACGTGTGCTACGGCAGGTATTGCACGCTGCGGAAATGGCTCGGGCGCAAAACCTCCGCGGTGGATCTAAAGCGGCCCTCGGGCGGCTACGTCTGGCGGCCGGAACGAGCGCGTGGCGCCGAATACATCGCGGATTTCGAGAAGACCGCAGAGAAAGCGCTGCGGCGTCCGGAATGGAAAGGGCGGCGGAAATTATTCGAGATCTATTTTTTGCGCGGCGTCGAATACAAGCGCGCGATCGCGCTTGTGGGAGCGTCCGAAGGCACATTCGATTATTGGTTCAAGGAAGTGAAGAAGGCCGTCGGAAGGGAATGCACGCGCGCGGGAATTTTTCCGCCGGGGAGATATTTCAAATAGTCAGCGCGATCAAAAACCGGCCGGCCTTCCGGCCAGCCCTACATGAGTCGGGGTTGAAAAGCCGGAGCGGATTGGTGGCGTGCCATGATTGTGCCGCGCGACGGTTAACCAGTTCAATTGTAGATGTTATGGGCGGAGAAGGCGGAACATCACTGTTCGTGCGAGGAGCAGTACGGCAATCCAGGGCGACGTGATTGAAGTCACGGCCATTTGCGTCGCCGTCAACACGTGGCCGATCTTATCGGCTTCTTTTTGCGTATCCCGCGCGTTTTCGCCGATCAAGCCTGCGAGATAGACAGCCTGATATTGCTTGAAATCCGCGCTGCAGTGATCGCATGTCCCGCCGTGATTCTGCTTATACCAGCACTTCGGGCACTCGAAACGAAGCGTGGTGTGGCAGCGCGTGCAGAACTGCACGTCCTCCCAATTGTCGAGTTTGCATTTTGGGCAGACCATATTCAGAGTGCCGTCCGAATCCTTGAAAATGTGATGCCACTGCCGGCGCGGCGGCGAAGCGGGCGGCCATTCGGACCGCCCGTATGAAGATGCCGCGATTTAATCTATTGAGACTAACGCTTGAAGAGTGATACAGCGCGATGGCGCAATGCCTTGAGGCCAGTTAACGGTTCGCTCTGCTTGGATTCCTTCACCGTTGACGCCGCCGCGGCTCCGTCGTTGGCGTCGAAACGATCGCCGTTATCCAGCTTATTCTTTTCGCGAACCGCGTCGTCGCAGAGCTTGCTGAATTCGTCGCGATTGTATTTCATCTTTGGCTTCGTGCTGGTGCGATGCGACGGGTAGAGAATCTTGCGCGCCTTGGCCGTCTCCGCGTCCTCGACATCCGTGCGCATTAGGTGCGCTTTCTTACGGAGCGGAGCGAGCAAGCGAACCATGTGTCCGAGTTTTTCCTGCTTGAACGGCTTCGCCATGCAAATGATTGCGCCGACGGCGTGCGCGTTCGCGTAATCGCTCGGATAAGCGGAGCGCGTCGTGAGAATCACAGGCACGCCGCGAAGCCGCTCGTCCT
This sequence comes from Candidatus Acidiferrales bacterium, assembly GCA_049279675.1. GTDB lineage: Bacteria > Acidobacteriota > Terriglobia > Acidiferrales > UBA7541 > Palsa-147. The sequence goes on along the minus strand of JBAPOP010000011.1, from coordinate 27,906 downwards.
TCTTGATCGACGTGCAGAGATCGTAGCCATGCATGCCGTCGCCTTCGATTTCGGCAACCACGACGGCGGGAACCATGGTCGAAAGTACTTCGCGGGCTTCAGCGGCGGAGCCAACGCCCATCGCGCTGTAGCCATCGTTGTTCAAATAGCTGCACATTGTGGTGCGCGCGCGCTCGTCGGATTCGACCACGAGAATCTTTGCGCGAGTCTGCTCGGCGGGCGTAAGAACATCGCCCGGAGTGATCGGTGCTACAACCGTCTTTTCCTGCGCGAAGCTCCGGCCGCCGGAATCGACGAGAGATTCTTCGCCGACCGCTGCCTTCTCGAAGCAGATGGCAACGCCCTTCCGGCCATCTGCCAGAGTTACGTGGCGAACGACGCGGCCGATCTGCTCGGCGTAAACTTCGCCGGGAATCGCGCTATATGGGAACACCACGGCGACTTCCATGCCGTTCTTGTAAGTCGAGAGCTGCGAGGCAAAGAGCAAGCCGCTGCGCGAGACGTCCACCGTGGTTGTGATTTCGCTTGGGCCGTCATCCGTGATGTGGACAGGACGCACTCGCACCGGCGCGGAAATCAGTGCGCGGCGGCGCTTTCGGCGATCCTCGCCCGACGGGCGGGACTTGTGGCCATGATCGGATTTCGAATGCGATTGCGCGGAGTGGTGGCCTTCGTGATTCGCGCTGTTGCCGTTCGAAGGTTGCGCGTGAGGTGTCGCGCTCTCCTGCGCGGATGCCGCGTGGCTATCTTCCACTTCGACTTCCGGCATGCTGCCGCCCACGATGATCACGCCGCTTGCTTCCGACGGGTGTTCGAGCGCCGCGGTGTCAGGGGCGTAGGCTCCAGAGGGTCCGTCCGTGCCATCAATTTCGATCTCATCGGCGATCACTCCGCCGCTGAAGCTAATCGGCTCCGCCTCAGAATGTGTGCCGTGATCGTTGAGCTTTCCAGAGTGTCTGAATTTACGCATCCTCATGCTCCTCAGTGTCGTTGGCCATTCTTCGGCCTGAGCGCCGGAACCGTGCCGGCCCCGGAAGGGTCAGTACCCCTCCAACAGGTTCAAAGGTAGCAAGCGAACCCGTCAGGACGCTCTAGCGGGATGGTTACATTCTGTAGGTACCGTCGTACTACTAGTAACTACACGTCAAAAGCGCACATCGAGCAGAATTTGGCTGCCACGTGCGGAAAGGCCCATTTTTAGGGGCGATTTCGGCCTGAGTCGTAAGAAGAGTTGCGCTTTGATGAGAGCTGTCCTTGCGGACAGGTGCGTTTGGGCGCCTGTGGAAATTCGAAGGGCTGCGCGAATCGGCGAAACCTGGCGCCTCCGTACGACGCGCCCTGCGATTGCCAGTCGAGCAATCGCGCCGATCCGGCGACAGTTTAGTAGGGCTGGCCGCAGGCCGGCCGGTTGCTGCCGGCCGGAAAATCCGCGGGCAGGATGCCCACGCCACGAACCCGCCGCGCGCGCGATCACAGATACAACAACGGCGCCCTGTCCGCGGGGACGGGTAGGCATGCGGCACGGTGCCGCGCGCGGGCACTGCGGCGGGCGTAGCCGCCTGTTATATTCGAAATGTGATCGTTTGCCCTAATTGCGGCTACCAGCAGGATGGCGGGGACAAATGCGCGAAATGCTCCACGCTCTTCGCGTATTACGCCGAGACAGCGGCGCAAATCACCAATGGCGGGACACTTTACTCGCCGCGGGTGAGCGATGGTACGGCGCACAGCGACACATTACCGATCGTTGAGGAACAAAGCGCTTTCGCCGGCTTTCGCAATTTTTATCGTCGAGCACGATGGGTTGCGCTGGCCTTCGTAGTCCTCGTGTTCATTCTGATTCTCCGCAAAGGCGCGCCGCCGCCGGTGAAGATGGATCCGAATGCCGCTGTGCGCGCCGAGGAGAAAATCCGAGTTTCGGAAGCCGCGTCATCCGTAGGGCAGCCGCACCAATTGCAGCTCGATAACGTCGAGCTGAATTCCTATCTGAATCAGAATCTCGCAATCGATGGGCGCACGGAAGCGCCGATCGCATCGCCGCCCGTGGCACCGGCTGCCGCCGCGGTGGTTCCTGCAAGCCCAGCCTCATCCCCGCAATCGTCGCCGCAGGCTGCGCCCACGCTCGAGGAAGTGCAATCGTCGGTGAAAGATGTGCGCCTGGATATGCAGGGCGATCTCGTGAAGGCGTATATCGTCTACAACTTTCACGGCCAGGATCTTTCGCTTGAGCTCGATGGCCACGTGCACGCCGAGGGCGGCTACCTGAAATTCGAACCAGTCAGCGGCTCGCTTGGCTCTCTTCCATTGCCGGCGAGCTTGTTGCAATCTGCCGCCCAGCAATTGCTCGAGTCACCCGAAAACCGCGAAAAGCTGAAGCTCCCGCCAGATGTCACCGACATCCAGATCGTGGATGGACAGGTAGTCGCTACCTACAAATAGCCAGATGAAGCAGTCGTGGCGCGGGCGTCCTGCCAGCAAGAGAAGGGCTTCGTAGGGCTGGCCGGCAGGCCGGCCGGGTTTTTACGAATTTGACGGCATGTAAATCGAAACCCTGAAAGGCCGGTCCGTGTGCCCACGGACCCTACGGGTGCCGGGTGATCGATCGTGGCGACGGGCATCGCCTGTCCGTGGGGCGCGCGATCCTGCCGCGCCTTTGCCTTATTCGATCGCCCGCCCTCGCATGCCTTTGGGTTGGCTGAGAGAATCCTCGCCCGCCAGAATACCCAAATTCCTAGGTGCCTGCGAGGGCGAACGACCGTTGCCGGGCTCCGTGCTTGGGCGGCGGAGCGGCGGCAAAACCGAGATACAGTAGGTGCCCCTTTTGGGATGGGGAAGGTAGCGGGAAAAGGGAATGCAGGCAATTCGCAATAGTACGGAAATGAGCAGCGGAATTACCTACGTAGAGCGGCTAAGTAGTTTCCGCGTCCGTTCCTACCGCATAGAACCATAAGCAAACTTTATTCGTTTTCGCTTGGTTGAGTGTTGACATCGTATTAACTAATGCAGTATCTTCTCCCGTAGTTTCCCAGCTAGTGCTTCGGTCCACGGCGTGATGGGGGTTGCGCTTGATAGGGCCTTTCTTAACTGCGAATTCTCGCCAGCGGCTCAGGCTTCCCGGCCCGCTCCGTTTCGCGGGGTTGAAACTCGACACTCTGCGGCGTTCGCTGGTGACGATCATGAATGCTGATGTCGAATTCGCCGGAGCGGCGAATTGACCGCCGGTTCAGACTCCCAACGCGGCGGCCTGTCGCGGCGGCTTCAAAGTCAGACGCGGGGGTGCCGTCCGCCACCCTCCGCCGAAGCCGCGACCACGCCGCCCAATCCTTCTCCTGACGACTTTCAACAATCCGAAGAAGGCGCTCTCGAGCGGGACGCGCAAATTTTAGCGCTCATCGGTCCGCTGGACGAGGCCTTAGTCGAGTTCGCTCCGGATACAACGATTCTCAACATCTGGGCAATGAATGAATCTCTGCTCTCGTTCCCGCGCTCGGAAATGATCGGAAAAAGGATGGCCGACCTGCTTGGCGCGGAATTCGCGCGCCCCTTCGAAGAGATGTTTCTGCGCGTGGCGTCCACGGGTAAAAGCGAGTCCATCGAATACCGTGCCACGGTGCCGAAGGGGCGCGTTCACGTGACAGGACGCGTTACGCGAATGTTGCCGCGTGCCGGGGCCACCGCTACGATCTGGATGCTCTCCCGGGACATCACGGAACAAAAACGCGCCGAGGAGAAACAGCGAATTCTTTCCGCCCGCATCCTCCAAACTCTTGACGAGGAGCGCCGCCACACTTCCCAATTCCTCCACGAAACAACGGTGCAGAATCTCGTCGCTCTCAAAATGAATCTAGGAAGAGCCTTGCGTTTGGCGGGATCCGTAATCCCTCAATTGCGTGAAGTGCTTGCCGAAAGCGTTGGCCTGGCTGAAGTCTCTCTGCAGGAAGTTCGGACTCTTTCCTATCTTCTGTTTCCGCCAATTCTCGATGAAGCCGGACTCGAACCCGCGCTGCGCTGGTACGCGAAGGGCTTCAGCAGCCGCAGCGGCATCCAGACCCACTCGGACATTCCAGAAAATCTCGGGCGCTTCCCTCGAGACGTCGAGACCGCTATCTTTCGCATCGTTCAGGAATCGCTAGGCAACGTTCATCGGCACTCGGCCAGCCTTGTTGCATTCATCCGGCTCTCTCGTGTTGGGTCCGAAGTCGTCCTCGAAATCGAAGACCAGGGTAAGGGCATGGCTTCGGCGCCCGGCGCGCTCGATATGGCTGCGTCCACGCCGGGTATCGGAATCGCCGGAATGGGTGAGCGCGTGAGGCAGCTCGGCGGCCAGTTTTCAATCACTTCGGAGTTGGGGAAGGGGACTACGATTCGCGCGACGCTGCCGGCGGAGGCGCCGGTGGCGGTTCGTCGTGCTGCGGCAGCCGCGGGGGGCGGAGGCTGAGACTCATTCTCAAACAAAATTCTCGGTTGTCTTAGTCCGCGGCGCAGCGGCAACGCGCGCGACGCGGATACAAAACGTACGTAATGTGTTCACAAAAAAGCCGAAAGGATGAATGACCATGCGATTGTACTTACAGCAAGCACTGAGAAGTCGATTTCGCGCGTTGGGGGTATCCTCTCCGGCGCGCAGGCCGCTCGAGCGCAAAATGATTCGCCGGCGCGCCACAGCACGATCTCAATCGCGGGAGGCCAATCTGAAAATGTTTCCCGATAATCCGCCCATTTCGAGAGTGCTGATATCCGACGACCATGCTGTTGTTCGCCGCGGAGTGCGCGCGTTAGTTGAAACCGATCCGTCGCTCGTGGTCGTCGGCGAGGCCTCGACCGGCACAGAAACAGTCGAGCAAGTGCACAAACTGAAGCCGGAGATCGTTGTACTGGATATTTCGTTGCCGGAGAAAAATGGACTCGATGTGACGCGCCAGCTTCGCCGGGAATCACCGGAAACGAAAATCGTGATTCTCACGATGCATTTTGCCGAAGAAGTCGCGCGTGAATGTCTTCGCGCCGGGGCGCGAGCTTACGTCGTGAAATCCGATAGCAACGACGACGTCCTCTCGGCCGTGCGTGCCGCTCGCGACGAGCGCGCCTTCTTCACGCCGCAAATTAAAGATTTGTATTACACCGGCTACATGGATTGCGTGCCCAACGCGCCTCCGGGCGCCGATGGCGAGATCCCGATCGATCGCCTGACGCCGCGCGAGCGTGAGGTCGTGAAGCTGCTTTGCGAGGGCATGAGCAATAAGGAAGTGGCGTACTCGGTGGGGATCAGCACGCGCACGGTGGAGTCGCATCGCAACAACGTCATGCGCAAGCTAAATCTCGATGCCTTCAGTCAACTCATCCGCTACGCCGTCCGCCACGGAGTGGTGAACGCGTAAGGCAAATTCGAACCGGGTGACGTAGGGCTGGCCGGCAGGCCGGCCGGTTTTTTTTGCTGCTAGACGAAGCGAAAATCCAAATCGTGAAAATCCGGTTCGTCTGCCGACGGACCCTACGGGTGCTACTGCAGAATTGTGGCGCGGGCATCCTGTCCGCGGATTTCGTTCATTGCATCGCCGCAGAAGATCGTGGGCTGGATGCCCTTCGAGGCTCAGGGCAGGCTCGCGCCACGGGTCATCAAAAAAAAGGGCTGGCTCGCGAGAGCCAGCCCTTTTTTGTTTCACTCCGGCTGAGAAATTATCTAGAAAACAATCTTCAGTCCGAAATAGATCGTGCGCGTTCCACCACCCGTCAGATTCGGAGTTCCGAATCCAACGCCTTCTTCCTGAAGCCCCGCGTCCTCCGTGTTCGCATCCACTGAGCCAAAATTCGGATGGTTGAAGACGTTGAGCATGGTCATGTGGAACTGAATGTAATTTCGCTCGGTGAACTTGATGTTTTTGTAGAGGCCGAAATTTCCGCTGTTCGTCCAGTAGTCCCGGCCGACGTTCCGAGCGACGGTGCCGAACGGCGTACCGAAGACGGAATCCGAAATCGCGCCGTTTCCGATGTACCGCACCTGACTCTTCGTCACCGGCGTGACCGTGGCACCGCCCGACGCGTTGAGCGCATTCAGTGAGATCAGCTGCGTCGGCGTGGCCGTGCAAACGGGAATTGTCGGCGGAGCTCCGAACTCGAGCTGCTCGCCGCACTCATCTCCCGCGTAGACGCCTACCGTGTTCGCCGGAGCCGACGGATTGCCCCAGAACGGCCGGGCGAAATCGTACAGCCCGACGATGCTCGAATTGAAGACGTAGTCGTTCGGTGGGTTCTCGCCATCAGCAAAATAGGAAAGTGACTGGAGATAGAACTGAATTGGTGTGAAGCTCTGCCCGGACGTCATGGCGTACGTTCCCGCGATACCCCATCCGCCGAGAACGTGGCCAATGATGCCTTGCTGGTGCCGGAACGCCGGAATCTGCTCGTTAAAGCTGACCGTCCAGCTATTTGGGAAGTCCAGGCCGGAAATGCCGTGCTCTCCGCCCTCGTAGTTGAATGGATTCTGAGCGAACGCAAGGCTGCTTCCGCCGGCTACGTTCGTGTTAAATGCCGACGAAACGTTGTCCGTGGTCTTGCTGTGCGTGAACGCCGTGATCATCGTCAGTTGATTCCAAAGATTTGTCGTGCGCAACTGGGCCTGCAACGCTTGATAATCCGAGTAGCCAAAATTCCCGATTTGCGCGACAACTCCGAGGTTGCAGTTCTCTCGTCCGAACCCCGAAGCAACCGCCGGATTCATGCAGGGCGTTACGCTCGAAGGCACTAGATTCGGGAATAGGCCTTGGATCCCGAGCACTTCGGGATTCTCGTTGACGGACTGGAAGAGATTGGTCGCGTGATTCCCAACGTACCGAACTTCGAGCGCGAGGCTCTTGCTAATTTCCCGCTGAATTCCCAGGGACCAGCTCTGCACGTGATCGGGCCCGAAATTCGGAGTCAGCGCGAATTCGGTGCCGTTTCGCGGGTCTTGCGTGCCTTTGACCAGAAAGCTTGCCAACGAGGCACGAACGTTCGCGCCGGTCGGATCGGCTACAAGCGGCGGACCTGGGGCGATCGTTGACGAAAGCGACAACGGCGCGAAGTATGGGAACAGAATGTAAATGTTGTAGAACGGCGGATCGAACGCCCGGCGATAGCCGCCTCGGATGACCGTCTTGTCGTGCCCGAATAGCCCTTCCCAGAAGTGCGGCGTATACGCGAAGCCGATGTTAGGCCCGAAGAGGTTCTTGATCGAGGGCAGCTGCGGAAGTGTGGTGACAGATTGCGGCAAGGTCGGGTCCCAGAAGGGCGCAGAGCCCGTTTGGTCCGCAACGCTCAAGTTGTGGAGCAGGTTGAACGGCTGGCCGTAGTAAGACCACGTCAGGCCGAGATTCAGCGTGAAGTTTGGCTTGATCTTCCAGTTGTCGGAGACGTAGGCGAACGTGTCGTGTTCGAGGAAGTTCAAGTTCGGATTTCCCGAAGTGATAGCGTCGAACGCGGGTGTGTTGGCGGCGAGGCCTCCGTAGTCGGTGAATGTAAACACGCCGTTATAGTTGGGTAGAAAAACGTTTGGCGAATACTGGCGCGTAAAGTTGAGGCCTGCCTTCAGCTCGTGATTTCCGGCCGAGTAGCTGAAGTTGTCTTGATATTGGTACGTATTCACGATGCGCCCTTGCGGAAAGCCGGAAGGCACTCCGATTCCAAGAAGCCCCGGCGCCTCGAAACCAACGCTCGCGTAAGCATCGCCGATATTCTGCTGATTGGGAACAGTGCCGAGCGAGTTTCCGCCGAATTCCACATTTTCACGGCCCCAGCTCGCGCGAAATTGATTGAAAGCGTGGACCGAGAAAGTGTGAGTCCAGTCAATCAGCATCAATTGCGAGAGCGCCGGAACGTTGATGGGGTATCCCGCGGCCGCCGAACCGAAGTCGTTGTTTAGAAAATTCGACTTCTGGAAAATGTAGCGGCCGAAGAGCCGGTCGTTCTTTCCGAGAACGAGGTCCACCTTGTAGATCCAGTCGAACTCGTGGAAGCTCGTGTTCAAAGTTCTCTCGACGCCGCCTTCGTTATAAACGCAGGCCGGGTTGCCGGTGTTTGGATCGGTGCCGTTGTTCACCGGCGCGTTGTCGTAGTAAGCCGGCCCAATGGTGCCGGGCAGCGCCGTCGGGTTGCCCCCGCCGATCGCATAGGGACCGATCGTCTGCAACGCGGTGACGGCCGCGCTGCCAGGGAAGCAGCCCGCCAGGGAAGCGACGCCATCGGGTGTCGGCGTGAGCGCGCCGGTTGCGTCGGTGCTTACCGACGGCGAAAGCTGCGCATCAAATCCCCCGTAGACGAAAACGTGATCCTTCCAAAGCGGTCCGCCGATCGTCGTGCTCGGCGAATTGAAATTGGAGTGCGGAACTTTCGTTAAGCCGTCGAAAAATATCTGCTGGTTCGAGAGCGTGTTGAGAACGGAATTGTTCTCGACGTCGGAGACCGTGCCGTGCCACGTGTTCGTACCGCTCTTCGTGATTTCGTTCACCACGCTTCCGGCGTTCCGGCCGTATTCCGCGCCGAAGTTGTTGGTCACGATCTGATATTCGGATACCCAGTCGGCGTTTTCGATGAAGAGCGCAGGCCCGCCGATCGAATTGTCGTTGTTGTTTTGTCCATCCACTTGCTGGTCGTTATTCTCGCCGCGCAGCCCGTTGACGCTGAAGCCGGGGCCGTTCGTGTTCGAAAAGTTGATGTCGCGAGTGCCGACCACGCCTGGCACCTGCAGCGCGAGGAAATCAAGGCCTTCCTGTTCGTTCACGCCCACAAAGGTCGTGATTTGCTGATCCGTGAAAGTGTTGGTGATCTGCGATGTGGTGGCTTCGATTAGTGGCGGCGCGGCGGTGACTTCGACCGTCGCATTCTCAGCGCCCAATTCCAGCGAGATGCCGCCGAGGCTGTTGTCGGCGTTCACTTGAACGGCGGCGCCGGCAATTTTCTCGTTGCGGAATCCGGACTTCGAGATCGTGATGTCGTACGTCCCGACGGGCAGGAAGCCGAGTTTGAAATATCCCGTATCATTCGTTTGAGTCACTTCGGGCGCGCCCGTTTGAGTGTTCTTCGCGGTGACCGTTGCGCCGGCAACGGCAGCGCCGGTTTGATCAATCACCGATCCCGATATCGATCCCGTTGTGACCTGGGCAAATGAGGGAATTGCGAAGAGAAGTGTCGCCGTCACAAATGCGAACACGTAGACCGCCAGGCTGAATCGCTTCATCGCAGTCTTGCCTCCTGAGACTCGAAGTCTCGTCGTTCGAGCGTCTTGATCACCGAGGTACCGGATGCGGCGAGACAGCTGTAGCCGAGGCTCACCACTTGCCCTGAGCAACGAGCCCATCGGATTGTCGTGCGCCGCAATGCCCCAGAAACCGCTACGCAAGCTGCCTGCCAGTAGGCCGTCTCACTTAGCGTCGCGCAAGTTGTTTGTTAAGATTGGTTTGCGGCTAGCTAATTCTTCGCTGCGCAATTCGGAATTTCGAGACGGCTCGCCACCATCCAACATTTCACATAAGTATTCTATATTCTGTATTTTGGCGGGAATTGGAGGGTTTTGCTTTTGATTTTTGTCGGGCTGGTCGTGAGACGAACCGCTTTCAGGTCTACACCGCGTTCCTGCCACGCAATCAAAAAGGGCGGCTCGCCTGCGCGGACCGCCCTTTCTTCGCTTGCTTCGCCGAGAATGTCGCGGACTAGAAAACGACCTTCAGGCCGAAGAAGATGGTGCGAGTCACCGATGCGCTCGCCGATCCGCCGCCGTTGGTCAGATACGGCGTGGCGAAACCAACATTCGCAGACAGCAGCCCCGCGTCCTCAATGTTAGCGTCCACCGAATTGAAGTTTGGATGGTTGAACACGTTGAGCATGGTCATGTGGAATTGCACGTAATTGCGTTCCGTGAATTTGATGTTCTTGTATAGCGCGAAATTCCCGCTGTTCGTCCAGAAATCGCGGCCCACGTTGCGCGCCACGTTCCCGTACGGCGTGCCGAACACAGAGTCCGAAATCATCCCGTTCCCGATGTAGCGCACTTGGCTCTTCGTCACCGGCGTGACGGTTCCGGTTGCGTTGAGAGCGTTCAGCGATATGAGCATGGTTGGTGCAACTCCGCAGGCCGGGCTCGACTCACCGAACCCCGCCGCTTCCGCGCATTCATCTCCCGCATAGACGCCCACTGTGTTCGCCGGCGCCGAAACATTGCCCCAGAACGGCCGGGCGAAATCAAAGAGCCCGACAATGCTGGAATTGAAGACGAAATCGTTCGGCGGAGTCACTCCGTTTACCAGATACGAGAAGGACTGAAGGAATTCCTGGGTCGGCGTGAACGCCTGTCCCGACGTGAGCCCGTAAGTTCCCGCGATCGCCCATCCACCCAGCACGTGCCCCAATATGCCTTGCTGGTGGCGGAACGCTGGAATCAATTCGTTGAAACTCAGCGTCCAGCTCTGCGGGAAGTCGAGTCCGGAAATTCCGTGCTCGGCGCCTTGGAAGTTGAACGGGTTCTGCGAGAAAGCAAGGCTGCTTCCGGCCGCCACGGTCGTGTTGAAGGCCGTCGTGACGTTGTCGGTGGTTTTGCTGAACGTGTACGCCGTCAGAAGGGTCAATTGATGCCACAGAGCGGTTGTGCGCAATTCCGATTGGAACGATTGATAGTCCGAATAACCGGTATTGCCGAGTTGCCAGAGCACACCCTGATTGCAGTTGGCGCGTCCGAGTGCGGGGCTCGGTCCGCCGGACGGAGGCCCCGGGATGCTAGACGCTGCGCAGGGCGTCACTCCTGGAGGAACAAAGGACGGGAACGTACCTTCGAGTCCCGAAACGTCCGGGTTCGCGTTGACGGACTGGAAAAGCGATCCGGCATGATTTCCAACGTAACGGAATTCGATTGCGGCGCCCTTCGCGAGTTCCCGCTGAATTCCAAGAGACCAGCTTTGGACGTGATCGGGACCGAAATTCCGCGGCAGCTCGATTTGGGTGAACGATCGCGGATCGAATACGCCCGGCGTGAGAAAGCTCGCCAGTGAGGCGCGAACGTTTGTGCCGGTCGGATCGGCAATGATCGGCACTCCGGGAACTCCAGTGTTCGGATTGCCGATGGTCTGCGAGAACGAGAGCGGACCGAAGTCTGGAAACAAAATGTAGATGTTGTAGAAGGGCGGGTCGAAGGCCATACGATAGCCGCCGCGAATCACTGTCTTTTCGTGGCCGAAAATTCCTTCCCAGAAATGCGGGGTATACGCGAAGCCCGCGCTTGGTCCGAAAAGATGCTTGTTCGATCCGAGCGAGGGAAGCGTCGTCACCGACTGAGGCAGGCTCGGATCCCAGAAGGGGTTCGAGCCATTTTGATCCGTGACGCTGATGTTATGCAGCAGGTTGAAGGGCTGACCGTAGTAAGACCACGTCAATCCGAGATTCAGCGTCAGGTTGTCTTTAATTTTCCAGTCATCGCCGGCATATAGGAATGTGTCGTGTTCCAGAAAATTCATTTCCGGATCGCCTTCGGTGACCGCCGTCGTCTGCGGCGTGTTCGCGGCGAATGTGCCCCAGTCGGAATATGTATAGACGCCGTTGTAATTGGGCAGGAAAACGCTCGGTGAATATTGCCGCGTCCAATTCACGCCAGCCTTGAGCTGATGCCTTCCTTTTGTGAAGCTGAAATTGTCCTGCAGTTGATACGTGTTGACGATGCGGCCTTGAGGTAAGCCAGTTTCGACGCCGAACGTCTGCAGTCCTCCCTGCGCGAAGGTGATCTCTGCCAACGAGTCGGCTAGGTTCGCCTGACTCGGGACCGTGCCCAGGGTATTTTCTCCGAATTGAACATTTTCACGTCCCCAGCTTGCTCGGAATTGATTGAGAGCTCGCGCGGAAAACGTGTGCGTCCAGTCAATCAGCATCAACTGCGCGAGTGCCGGAACGTTGATCGGGTATCCCGCCGCCGCGTCGCCGCTTTCCACGTTCAAGAAATTCGACTTCTGGAAAATGTAACGGCCGAAAAGCCGGTCGTTCTTTCCTAGAACTAGATCCACCTTGTAGATCCAATCGTATTCGTGAAAGCTCGTGTTGAGATTTCTCTCGATGCCGCCAAGCTCGGTATTGCATCCGGTTCCGCCATCGTTGGGAACGACGGCGCCGGGGTAGTCAACGACAGTCTGCGTGCCCGGGAGAACCTGAGGGTTTCCTCCGCCGATTGCGAACGGGCCAAACTGTTGTAGTGCGGCGATTGATGCGCTGCCAGGGAAGCAGCTCGCCAATTCTGATACTCCGAGGGGCGTTGGTGTAAGCGCGCCGGTCGTATAATCCGTCGTGCTCGGCGAAATCTGCGTATCAAAGCCGCCGTACACGAACACATGATCCTTCCATAGCGGGCCGCCGATCGTAGAACTGGGAGAGTTGAAATTCGAGTGCGGCACTTTCGTTAGTCCGTTAAAAAATGCCTCCTGGTTTGTCAGCGTGTTCAGGACGGAATTATTCTCGACGTCTGAAACCGTGCCGTGCCAGGTATTTGTGCCGCTGTTTGTGATTTCATTCACCACGGATCCAGCGTTGCGGCCGTACTCTGCGCCGAAATTGTTGGTGACAATCTGATATTCGGACACCCAGTCAGAGTTCTCGATGAATAATGCCGGGCCGCCGATCGAATTGTCGTTGTTGTTCTGTCCGTCCACCTGTTGGTCGTTGTTCTCGCCGCGCAAACCATTGACGCTGAAACCAGGACCGTCGTTATTCGTCAGGAAATTGAGGTCGCGAGTGCTGTTGACGCCCGGAACTTGCAGCGCGAGAAAATCGAGTCCCTCAAGTTCGTTTACTCCCGCGAAGCCAGTGACGGTCTGGTTTGAAAATGTATCGGTCACCTGGGCCGTGGAGGCTTCAATCAGCGGCGGAGCGGCCGTCACTTCCACGGTCGCGCTCGCGGAACCGAGTTCGAGATTGATACCACCGAGGTTGTTGTCCGCGTTCACCTGCACGGCGGCGGCCGAGATTTTCACGCTGCGGAATGACGGTCTTTCGATGTTGACGTCGTATGAACCGACGGCGAGAAAGCCGAGCTTAAAATATCCGGTATCATTGGATTGCGCGACGGCGCTTGAATGCGTCTCGCGATTCGTCGCCGTCACCGTCGCGCCCGGAACCGCGGCGCCGCTTTGATCCAGAACTGTCCCTGAAATCGAGCCCGTCGTAACTTGGGCTTGTGCGGGAACCGCCAGCGTCGCGCTCAACGCCATAAAGGCAACCACCACTGCCGTCACCGTAGCCGCTGATATCGTCCCCGCAAAACGCCACAATCGTTTCATTGTGTCCCCACCTCCCGGAAGATTTACGCCAACCAATTCATTCGCTCCCCGCCCTTTTGTGAGTTCGTTTGCGGCTTGATCCGATGCGATACAAATATTCGGATTGTTCGCGCGAGATCGTGAAACTTGCGCGACGCAAGCAAATTCAACATGACTTTCGCAAGTGGCGTGCCAGTTGAAATGATTTTCAGAATTTTGCGAAGTTGATGAAAACGGAGGGAGCTAGAGACGGAATCGAGCGGCGGAGCGCGCGAACGGCGCACAAATATTCAGCGCCGTCCGAATATTCAGAAGCGCTGATTCTGAAATCCGTGCAGCGGAACGTATGAACATTCGGAGTAATGGGATGAGATTGGCGTGATCAAGTGATTGGCATGGATGCATTCGTAGCGCCGGCATCCTGCCGGCGATTTTCCGCCGAGTCACGCCGAACAAAACCGCCGGCAAGATGCCGGCGCTACGACTGGCTGCGTGCCGATTGCATACTTTGCGATGAGATGGCAACGACTGCGGCGAATTTTCGATTGGGATGGATATCATCTCGTCCTGAAAATAAAAAAGGCCGGCGATTGCCGGCCTTTTTTTAATATTACTAAATTTTATTTTGGGTGCCTTACGCCTTGGCTGCTGCCGCCGCCACTGCTGCAGCCGCTGCGGCTCCGGCCTTTTTGCGGCGTCCCCCGCGGCGCGACCGCTTCAACGGCTTTTCTGGCGCTTCGCCGATCAGCTCGGCGATCCAGATGCTCGTGACGAACTTCTTCATGCCATGATCGTCAAAATCGATCATGGTGCGCTCGGAATTCGATTCTGTCACCACGCCCATTCCGTAAATGTCGTGGCGGACTGCTTGGCCTTCTTCCAAAACCTGCACGGCTTCCTCCTTGGAATTCTCAGCGGAAAATCGCGGGTGGTTCTGACGAATGCTGGGTAAGGCTTAGGAAAGAGCGGGGCAGCGTTGCCGCCACCCCACCCCAGCGAACTAGAGGCTTACGACGTTCTCTGCCTGCAAGCCCTTCGGGCCCTTCTTGACCTCGAACTCGACAGCCTGTCCCTCATTGAGAGACTTGTAGCCGTCGGCCTGAATGGCCGAAAAGTGTACGAAAACATCCTCGCCGGACTGGCGCTGAATGAACCCGTATCCCTTGCTGGCATTAAACCACTTTACTGTTCCTTGTTCTTTCACTTCGGTGTTACCTCGTTAATTTAAAGCTATTTGCGCTTCTCGTTCGCCTCTAGGCGTCATAAAAAAAGGCCGCAGGGCACGGTTGCCTTGCAGCCTAGAAGTACGTCTCTGAAAGCAAACACAAGAGCAACAAACGCAACCCTACCCTACCATACGAGCTCAGGCATTTCAAGAGCTTTGGTGATAAATACCTCACATCGCCGGAGTTAGGGGTACTAGGAATGCCCGAGGTTCGTTGTGCCCTCGCGGCACCCGCCTTTAGGTTTCGTAGGGCTGGCCGGTAGGCCGGCCGGTTTTTTGACCTTGAATCGATCCGAGATCCAGACCCTGAAAGGCCGGTCCGTCTTCCGACGGACCCTACGATTGCCCCGAGCGCAACCACGCTGCCTGTTCTTACGATGGGCGCTTTGCTAGACGTCTCCCTATGAATGTTGGCCCATTATGAACACGGCAATGGGCTGGCAGAATCTTGGTCACGATGCGCATGAAACGACTACGCTTAAATCTAGGGGTCACGTCCTACTTCAGTTCTTGGGGGCATCTTCATGTTGAGGGGCAGTCACGCGTTGACGGCTAATGCCTGCGTGCGCCAGACCTGGCGAACTCGCTGTGTGATTCGGGTGGGCGCGCTCGCCACCGCGCTGTCCTTGATATGGTCCGGCGTGACGTCGCAATATATTCTCGCCGACGATTCCGAGCCTGGGCTCAAGCCAACGGAAATTGTAATCGGATCGTGCGCGCCTCTGACTGGCCCGACCGGTGCGATCGGGCACGATCTCGTGAGCGGCGCGCAAGCGTACCTCGATTACGTGAACGATAGCGGCGGCGTTCATGGACGCAAGATTGTGCTGGTATCCGCGGATGACGGTGTCGATCCTGGCGAAGCGCCCGTCTGCTACCGTAAAGTGATCTCGCGTCCGGCGTTCGCGATCGCGTTCGTCGTCGGGACGCAAACGGCGCTTCGGCTCGTTCCACTCGCCGACCGCGACAAAATTCCTGTGGTCGGATTGGCCGCCGGTGCGGAAGCGCTCTCCGATCCTGTGCGGCGCGACATTTTTTACGTGCGCGCTTCGTACGTCACGGAAACGCACCAAATCATCGACCGCGTTTGGTCAGATCTCCAGATGCACTCGATTGGCGTGATCTATCCGGACGATCCGTTCGGCGCGTCCGTGCTCGAGTCCGCGACGTCTTCGATTCAATCGCACGGCGGTGCGCTTGCGGCTGCGAGCAGTTATACGCGCATGGGAACGAGCTTTGACCGCACAACTTCGGTCGTGCGCAAGGCCGGCGCACAGGCGGTTCTCGTCGTCGGGCCGTACGGCACCGTGGCTTCGATTATTCGCCATTGCCACCTGCAGGGCTGGCATCCAATTTTCCTGACGCTTTCGTACGTTGGCACCGATGAATTTATTGGTATCGCAGGCGACGATGCAGAAGGCGTGGTTATCACGCAGGTCGTGCCGCCGTCCTACGAGACGAGCCTGCCCGCCGTCGCGCTCTATCACAAATATCTCGCGAAGTATCAGCCGGACGCGAAGCCGACGTTCGCAGGGCTCGAAGGCTTTGTGCAAGCGGTGGTGCTGGTGGAAGGAATAAAACGCGCGGGGCACGACATTACGCGCGCGAAGCTGGCGCAGGCGCTTGAGTCTTTGCGTAATTTTGATCTCGGTATTGGGAGCGGGGAGAAATTGAATTATTCGGCGACCGATCATCAGGGGCTCGCCACGGTGATCCCCACGGTAGTGCGCGGCGGGCGGGCCGTCGCGTTTAACGATTGGAGCATTCTGAAGGCGAATTCCGCGGAGAAGTAGGGACGAGCATCCTGCCCGCGGATTTGGGTTTGGTTTTCGTAGGGCTGGCCGGCCGGCCGGGTTTTCTCCGGCGGCGCGAGACAGAAAACCCAAATTCGTGAAAGGCCGGTCCGTCTGCCGACGGACCCTACGGGTGCCAGTCGTGCGTGATGTCCTCGATTACGCGTCGCGCGCATTTCTTCCGCGTAAATGCCAGAGCAGGGCGAAGCCCAGAATAATTGACGCAGCGCTTGCTGTTTGCGCGTTTGTCATTCCGAGGAACGATCGCGGATTGATGCGGATGAATTCAACGAGGAATCGCGCGACGCCCGTCGTGATCATGTACGCCGCGAAAATGTAGCCGTCGGGATGGCCTGCGTTTGCCGCACGGGCGCTTACCGCAACATTTCCCGCGAGGGCGCTCGCCGCAACATTTCCTGCGCGGGCGCTTGCCGCAACATTTCCTGCGCGGGCGCTTGCCGCGCCCAGACGCCACAGGAACCACGTGATCAGCAGCGCCACTAGAAATTCGTAGATCGGTGTTGGATGGACGCGCTCCGTGGTGGGCACGAGTCCGTTCGGAAAACTCATTCCCCACGGCAACGTCGTCGGAATGCCGTAATCGCCGTCGCCCGAGAGCAGGCATCCGATTCGCCCGATTCCGTAGCCGAGCGCGCACGCGGGCGACGCGATATCGAAAAGCCGCAGAATCGGAATCTTGAATTTCCTTCCGAGATAAACGAACGCCGCAATTCCTGCGATTAGCCCGCCGAACCATGCAAACCCATACGAACTGAAAAGCTCCGCAACCGGATGCGCGAAGAATTCGCGCGGCGATTCGAGCACGTGATAGAGCTTCGCGCCAATCATTCCCGCGATGGATGGCACGGCGACGAGCGTTTCTGCCTCGGCATCGATTCCGCGGCGGCGCAAATCCGCGCGAAGAACGAAGTACGCGCAGAGCATCGCCGTCGCCACCATGAGGCCGAACGTCGGCAGCGTGATCGGGCCAAGGTGGAGGAAGGGAATCATTCGTCGAGGCCGAATACGAGGCGCGCGCGCATCAGCGTCGCAGTATACACGACGCGGCGCAGTGATTCCCGCCGGCGCGGAACGCACGAGGTTCGGCGGAAATCACGTTGCGCTGGCGAACAGGGGCGTCCCGGAAACGGACAAGGGGGGCGACGCGTGTGTCGGCGACGAGGTGTATACCATTGATAATGAATAGATTACGACGCGGCCGTCGTGGTGCGTCCCGTGCAATCTATGAATTGGCGTTGTGTAGTTGTGTTGCGGGATTTCGCTGCATTGGCGATGGCGGTGGTTTTGGTTTGGTTTTTGTGGAGGCGGTGTGAATTCGATCGTCCAGGATCTTACGTTCGCGTTACGATCGCTGCGGAAATCGCCGGGCTTTACGATTGTTGCCGTGCTGACGCTGGCGCTTGGTATTGGCGCTAACGCCGCGATTTTCTCGCTGATCAATGCCGTCCTGCTGCGCCCGCTGCCGTTCGCGAACTCCGACCGGATCGCTTCGATCAGCGAATCCGCCGTTGGCCTCGGCTTCCCGCAGATTCCTTTTAGCCCACCCGATCTTCACGAGTTCATGGCGCGCCAGCGCAGCTTCGAGTTGGTCGCTGCGTATGAGAACGATCACCGCGAGCTCTCCGGCGACGGCGGCGCGGGCGAGCGAATTGTCGACACGCGCTCGAGCGCCACGCTATTTCCGCTCCTCGGCGTGCAGCCCATGCTCGGCCGCGGCTTCACTGCCGAGGACGACGCGCCAGGACACGCAGTCGCGATTCTGAGCAACGGCCTATGGCAGCGCCGCTACGCGTCTGATCCGAAAATTATCGGCAAGACGATTTATCTCGATCGCGAAGCTTACCAAGTGGTCGGCGTGATGCCGCGCGATTTCGTCTTCCCGATGCACGGGCCGATGACGAACGATCATCCCGCCGATCTCTTCGTTCCGCTGGCGCTGACGCCGGACGAATTGCAAGCGTGGGCCAAATTTTACAATTTCACGGTCATCGGCCGGCTGAAGCCAGGCATTTCGATGGAAAATGCCGCGGCCGAAGCGAACATTGTCGTCGCGCAAATCCTCAAGATGTACCCGCAATCTTTGCTTGAGGCGTTCCACGGCGTGCATGTGGGCGCGGTCGTGAATCCGCTGCAGCGCGATGTTGTCGGTCTAGTGCGCGCGCCACTACTTGTGCTTCTCGTTGCCGTTGGGCTTGTGCTTCTAATCGCTTGCGCGAATGTGGCGAATCTGCTGCTCGCGCGCGCGACGGCCCGCCACAAGGAAATCGCGATTCGCGCGGCGCTCGGCGCAGGACGGTGGCGATTGATCCGTCAGCTGCTCTCCGAAAACATTCTTCTCGGCCTGATTTCAGGAGCAATCGGCATCTTGATCGCGTATTGGGGTGTGGCACTGCTCCTTTCGTTGTCGCCAATCGATCTTCCTCGCGTCCACGAGATAGGAATTGATGGCCGCGTTCTCGCGTTCGCCCTCGGGCTTTCATTTTTGACCGCTCTCATTTTCGGATTGATCCCGGGAATCGAAGCCTCGCGCACCGATCCGCAAGAGGCTCTCAAAGAGGGAACTCGCGGCGCATCCACTTCGCGTTCGAAGAAGCGATTGCAAGGCGCGTTGATCGTCGCGCAGATGGCGTTGTCCGTGATGCTTCTCGCGGCCGCTGGCCTGGTGATGCGCAGTTTTGTCGGGATGCTCAAGTCCGATCCGGGATTCCAGCCGCAGCGCATACTCGCCGTCGGAGTGCCGCTTCCGTTGCGCGCCTATCCTCGTGCGTCGTCGACACGTGCATTCTTCGAGGAAATGCTTCGCCGCGCCGCGGCGCTGCCGCAGGTTCAATCCGCGGGTGCGTCCACCGATCTGCCTCTCGACGCCAACGAGCACGACGCTGTCATTCTCGAAGGACGCGACGCGGCCACGCATGGCCAGCCTCCTTCGTGCGTGCAGAGTTGGATTCTTGGCGATTACCTTCGCACGATGGGAATCGCGATCCTGAAGGGGAGGGGATTCACGCCGGAAGATATTCAGGGGCGGCAGGACGTTGCGCTCGTGAGCGCCGCCGCCGCGCAGGAATGGTGGCCGGGGGAAGATCCGATCGGAAAGCGCCTGAAGATTGGTTCGCCGGATTGGCCGTGGCTGACGGTGGTCGGTGTGGTGAACGACGTCAAGGATTCCTCATTGCAAAATCCGGCGAGGCCGCACACCTACACGCCTTACCTACAAGTGCAGGACACTTGGGTCGAGAGCCCGCTCTTCAGCGGGGCGCGCAGATTGAATCTTGTAGTGCGGACGCAGGGCGATCCCGCGGCGTTCACTTCTGCCGTGCGCAAAATTGTTTCGGATATCGATCCGGCGATTGCTATGACGAAAATTCACACGATGAACGCTGACGTTTCTGAATCGGTCGCGCCGCAGAGATTCATTTTGTTGCTGCTCGGAATTTTTGCGGGGCTGGCGCTGTTTCTCGCGGCAGTCGGTGTGTATGGAGTGCTTTCGTATTCGGTGGCGCAGCGGACGCATGAAATCGGTGTAAGGATTGCGCTCGGCGCGCCGAACAATAGCGTGCTTGCTCTCGTACTAATGGAAGGGATGAGATTGACGTTGGCTGGAGCGCTGATTGGAATTGCGGCAGCGCTTGCGGTGACGCGATTGATGGCGGGATTGCTGTACGGCGTGACGGCGCACGATCCCGTGACGTTTATCGGCGTGGCCGCGGTGATGTGCGGCGTCGCGCTGCTCGCGTGTTACGTGCCCGCGCGCCGCGCCATGCGCGTCGATCCGATGGTCGCATTGAGATATGAGTGAGGACGATACGCGGGTGATCTCGGCAAAAATTGACTCGGGGGTGCGATGAACAATTTTATTCAGGACATCACCTACGCACTGCGCGCGCTGCGCAAATCGCCCGTCTACGCGATCATCGCCATCATCACGCTCGCTCTCGGCATCGGCGCAAACACCGCCATCTTCAGCTACGTCAACGCCTGGCTGATCAAACCTCTCGCTTATCCGCAGGCCGATCGCCTGATGGTGTTGCTCTCGCACGACACGAAACAGGGATGGACCAGCAACGGCGTCACATCCACCGCCGATTTCCTCGATTACGAAAAGCAAGACACCGCATTCGAGGAGTTGGCGTCGTGGACCCCCTGGTTCTTCAATCTCACGAGCGACGGCCAGCCCGAGCGCGTGGCCGGCGGGCTGGTGAGCTGGAATTTCTTTCAAACTCTCGGCGCGACACCGATGCTCGGCCGCGTGTTTCTGCCCGAGGAATCGCAGCCGGCGTCGAGCCACGTCGCGATTCTGAGCCGCGGCTTGTGGCAAAGCCGCTATGCCGGCGATCCGCAAATTATCGGCCGCTCGATCAAGCTGCAGGGCGAGACGTACACGGTTGTCGGCGTGATGCCCGCAAGCTTTCAGTTTTCGCTGATGGGCATCGCGAATATCTGGACGCCGCTCGCGCTCGATGAAAAGCAACAAGCCGACCGCGTCATGGGGTGGTTTAGCGCCTTCGGCCGCTTGAAGCCCGGCGTGACGCAGGCGCAGGCCGCCGCCGAAATCACCGGAATCGCTTCGCGCCTCGAGAAGCTCTATCCGCAAACGAATACAAACGCCACCACGCTGCTCAGTTCCATGACTTTTGAAATCGGAAAAAATGAGGGCACCCAGCAAGTAATGATTTTGTTTTGGATCGTGGGTCTCGTGCTTTTGATTGCCTGCGCGAACGTGGCGAACCTCATGCTCGCCCGCGCGGCGCGCCGCACGAAGGAATTTGCAGTCCGCTCGGCGCTCGGAGCATCGCGCGCGCGTCTCGCGCGGCAATTGCTCACCGAATCGCTAGTGCTATTCACGGCGGGAGGCGCCGCGGGAGTCCTCTTCGCCCTCTGGGGCGTGCACTGGATCGCGGATTCGATCCCTGCGCGCATACGCGGCTACCTCGTCAACTACGGCCGCGTCGACGTCGATTTCAACACGCTCGCTTACACGCTCGGCATCGCGCTGGTCTGCGGAATTATTTTCGGGCTTGTCCCGGCATTCGAAAGCACGGGGCTCGACGTGAACGGCGCGCTCAAGGAATCCGCGAGCCAGGCCTCCGGCAGCCGCCGGGGCGCGTGGCTGCGGCGCGGATTCGTTGCGGGCGAAATCGCGCTCGCGGTGGTCGTGCTCATCTCAACGGCGATGCTCGTCGAGAGCTTCGTTCACATGGTGTTTGGCTCGCTCGGATTTCAGCCCGCGAACGTGGTGACCGCTCCGCTCGTAATTCCGAAAGCGAAATACGCGGGCGATCCGCAAGTGCGAAATTTCTACGATCAAGTGATGGCGCGCGTTCACGCGTTGCCGGGAGTCGTCTCGGCGGGCGCGAGCCAATACGTTCCGTTCGGCGAATCTTCCTCGACCGTCGTGATTCACGTCACGGGCCGGCCTCCTGCGCAGCCGGGCGAAGAAATCGGCGCGCTCTACTCCGCCGCCACGCCGGATTATTTCTCGACGATGCAGATTCCGCTGATTCGCGGCCGCCTGTTCGGCTCGGGTGATGGCGAAGGCGCTCCAAACGTCATTCTCATCGACGAAACGCTGATGCGCCAGCAATTCGCGAACGAAGATCCCATCGGCAAGCAAATGGACTTCGGCGACAAGCACACAGTGGGCACGATTGTGGGCGTCGTGGGCGACGTCAAGATGTATTCGACGAGCGACCGCCCGCATCGCGAGATGTACGTTCCCTCGGCGCAATTTCCGAGCGCATACATGTCGATTGTGGCGCGCACCGCGGGCCCCGCGCCGGATCTGCCGGCCGCGATTCGCAATGCGGTTTGGACGGTCGATAGCGAGCAGCCGATTTCTCTCGTGCAGCCGTATGACGACGTGATCAGCGAGCAGAACGCGGGCAATCGCATCCTCACGCAGCTCGCGGGTTTTTTCGGAGTGGTGGCGATGCTGCTCGGCGCGATCGGAATTTATGGCGTGATGTCGTACACCGTCGAGCAGCGCACGCGCGAGATGGGAATTCGCATGGCGCTCGGCGCGAGCCCGGGCGACGTCACGCGCATCGTGCTGTGGCAGGGGCTGAAGCTGAGTCTTGTTGGCGTGGTGATTGGGATGATCGTCGCCGCGGGAACGACTCGCGGGATGGTGACGCTTTTGTACAACGTGAAGGCAGGCGATCCGATTACGTTTTTTGGTGTCGCCGCGTTCTTTACCCTCGTGGCGCTGGCAGCGTGTTACATCCCGGCCCGCCGCGCGATGCGCGTCGATCCGATGGTCGCGCTGCGATATCAGTGACGAGCAATAAGTTTGGTGGCAATTGCGCCATCGTAGCGCCGGCATCTTGGCGGCGGATTCTCCGCGGCGCCTAGGCACAAAATCGCCGGCAAGATGCCGGCGCTACGACCGCGCTCCTACATGAAATGGCGTGATACGGAGGCGAAATGGGCACTCTGATTCAGGACGTAAAGTACGCGCTTCGCATGCTGCGCAAATCGCCTGGGTTCACGATCATCGCTGTGCTCACCATTGCGCTCGGCATTGGCGCGAACACCGCGATTTTTTCCGCCGTGAATGCCGTGCTGCTGAAGCCGCTGCCATTCCACAATCCCGACCGGCTCGTCGAGCTTTGGGAAACTGAATCGTCCCCGGGCAATTTCCCGCTTCCCGATCAGGACTTCCTCGACTGGCGCGCGCAAAATCGCACGTTTGAAGATATGGCAGTATTCACGTGGCCGGAGCCGAGCAACATCAGCGGCGCGGGCGTGCCCGAGCAAGTGCGGCTCGTCGAGGCGCAGGCGAATTTCTTTTCGGTTCTCGGCGTCGCACCGCAAATTGGCCGCGCATTCGTCGCCGGAGAGGACGTGAAAGGGCTCAATCACGTCGCCATCGTGACCAATGCATTTTGGAAATCGCATTTTGGCGGA
The DNA here is from genome assembly GCA_049279675.1 of Candidatus Acidiferrales bacterium. GTDB lineage: Bacteria > Acidobacteriota > Terriglobia > Acidiferrales > UBA7541 > Palsa-147. The sequence continues at coordinate 4,702 of JBAPOP010000011.1, read as the reverse complement.
CGCGCGGACGCTCTCAATAAGACAATCCAGCTGAATGGCGAAAGCTACACGATCATCGGCGTGATGCCCGCGTGGTACACCGCGCCCGGTACAGCGGATGTGTGGACTCCGATCGATTTTTCGCCGTCTGCGCTGCGAGGCCGCGACAGCCACTATCTCCGCGCACTCGGGCGCGTGAAGGCGGGCGTGACAATCGAGCAAGCGCGCGCGGATCTTGGCGCGATTTCGGCGCGTCTTGCGAAGGATTTTCCCAAGACCAATAGCAACGCGACGCCAATCGTCGTCCCGATGCAGACGGAATTGACGGGCGAATCGAGAGCACCGCTGTGGACGCTGTTCGGCGCCGTCGGGCTGGTGCTGCTGATCGCTTGCGCGAACGTCGCGAATCTTTTGCTCGCGCGCTCGATCGGAAGGCGCCGCGAGATGGCGCTGCGCGGCGCCGTGGGGGCGAGCCGCTGGCGATTGGTGCGGCAACTTCTCACCGAAAGCGTAATTCTCGCGCTCGCTGGAGGGGCTCTCGGCGCGCTTATCGCGTACAACGCCGTTGATCTCCTGGTGTCGCTCAAAGGCGTGCAGGTGGTGCCGCCGAATCCGATTCGGCTGGACGTCTACGTGCTGTTTTTCTGTTTCGCTGTCAGCGCCGCGGTCGGAATTCTCTTTGGTCTGGCGCCCGCGTTTCAGATCTCGGAATTGGATCTGATCGAGGAGCTCAAATCGAGATCGGCCGGCGCAGCGCGCGCTGGCCGAAGCGTTTTGCTGCGCGATGGGCTGGTAGCTGTTGAGATCGCGCTCTCCCTCGCGCTTCTGGCGGGCGCGGGGCTGCTGCTCCGGACGTTCTCAAATCTCCGCGCGGTGAATCTGGGTTTGCGCACCGATCACGTTCTCACCGGTTACGTGATGGTTCCCGATAAAGACGACGCGACGTTCGATCAGGCGAAGTCGTTCATTGATACCCTCCTCTCGAAGCTCAAAAGTGCGCCGGGAATCCGCGACGCTGCGTTCGGTACGCTGGCGCCGCTTTCATCGGACTCGAACGGCTACGTCACTGTTGACGGCCAGCCGCAGGACCCGAGCCTCGGGCCCCTCGTCGCATGGAACGAAATGACTCCTGGCTACTTTCACACCCTGGGCATCCGGTTGCTCGCGGGCCGTGAATTGAATGACGAAGACGTACAGAGTGCCGGCGATGCGTGGCAGAAAGTGCTTCCGTTTTACAAAGCCCACGACTTCAAGGCGGCGGCTCCGGAAGAGCGCAAGTTCACCACCTCCGCGATTATCAGCAAGGGCATGGCAGCGCATTTCTGGCCGAAGCAGGATCCTATCGGCAAAAGTTTTCGAAGTGGCGACGGTCCTCCCTATCGCGTCGTTGGCGTCGTTGAGGATGTACGCAACAACGGCTTGCGCGATCCCGCGATGTACGCGGCTTACATTCCCACGGCAGTGGGGCTCGGCGACGGCGCGTATGTTCTTTACATCTCGGTGCTGACCGACGGGCCGCCGCAAAGCGCGGAGAGCACAATGCGCAGCGAATTGGCATCACTAAACAGCACGCTCGCGCTTTCGGAAGTGAAGACGATTCCGCAGCTCGTTGGCGACAGCATGGCGGACACGAATGACGAAGCGCTGCTCCTTGGCGCGCTTGCGGGCCTGGCGCTACTGCTTGCGGCTGTCGGAACTTACGGCGTGATGTCGTACGTCGTCAGCCAGCGCACGAATGAAATTGGGATTCGCATGGCGCTCGGGGCGCAGAGGCACGATGTGGTGCGAATGGTGCTGCGGCAGGGCGGGATTTTGATTGGCGCCGGCGTGGGGATTGGATTGTTGCTGACCTTGGGCGGGGCGCGGCTGATGAAAGATTTGCTGTTTGGCGTCGCGCCATTTGATGCGTTGACGTATGTGATTGTGTCGCTGCTTCTGGCGGGGATTGCATTTTTGGCGTGCGCGATTCCGGCGCGGCGCGCGATGCGCGTCGATCCGATGGTGGCATTGCGGTACGAGTGAATTGATTTGTTTTCGTAGGGCTCGTCGGCAGGCCGGCCGGTTTTTGGGCGATTGATGAAACGAAAAACAAGATCGTGAAAGGCCGGTCCGTCTGCCGACGGACCCTACGGGTGCTGAGTGGGCGATTTGTGGTGATTCTTGGCATGGGGCGTGAAATGGAGAGGGAATGAACACATTCTTGCAAGACGCACGCTACGCGCTACGCATGCTGTTTAAATCGCCGGGATTCACGCTGATCGCGATTATCACGCTCGCGCTGGGCATCGGCGCAAATACGGCGATCTTCTCGGTGGTGTACGTCTCGCTGCTGCGTCCGCTTCCATACGCGCATTCAGAAAAGCTTGTCACGCTGGCGGAATCGCGTCTCGCGACCAGCGAGGACGCGTTCAACGTCTGCTACCCCGATTTCAACGACTGGAAGAAAATGACGCGCAGCTTTCAGTCGCTGACGGCCTACGGATTCGACGCGTTCACATTTTCCGGCAATGGCGATCCGAAAAACATCTTCGCCACGCAAGTGCTCCCGAACTTTTTCTCGACGCTCGGCGTGAAACCAATGCTCGGCCGCGATTTTGTCGATGGCGAGGACAAGCACGACGGCCCGTACGTCGTGATCCTGAGCTACGCGACGTGGCGCAGCGATTTCGGCGGCGATCCGAACGTCATCGGGCGCAACTACCGAGTTGACAACAATCCGGTGACGATTGTCGGTGTACTGCCGAAAAGTTTTGAATTCGCACCGACCGGGCAGTCGTCCGCGATGTGGGTTCCGATGCACGTCGAAGGCGATCTCGTCACGCGCCGCAGCCTCCGCTGGATGAATGTGATCGCGCGGATCGCGCCGGGCACGACGGCAAAGCAAGCTCAGGCTGACTTGGACACAGTTACGGCGCAGCTCGATCGCGAATATCCCGGGCCGAATGCCAACATCCACGTCGTGATGGCCAGCCTGCGCGACAAAATCGTCGGCCAGGTTCGCCCGCTGCTTTTGATTTTGACCGGCACGGTCGCGTTCGTCCTGCTGATCGCCTGCGCCAATCTCGCGAATCTTCTGATGGCGCGCTCGGTGGGCAGGCAAAAGGAATTCGCGATTCGCGCGGCGATGGGCGCGACGCGAATCGATCTGATCCGCCAACTTCTCACGGAAAGCCTGATGCTTTCGTTCCTCGGCGCCGCGGCGGGAATTCTCGTGGCGCAATGGGGAGTGAGCGCGCTGATCGCGGCGATCCCCGTGCCCATCCTGCAATCGTTGCCATATTTGAGCGATGCGGGACTGAATTTTCCCGTCCTGCTCTTTCTCTTGTGCGTGACAGTTTTGACGGGCGTCGTCTTCGGGCTCGCGCCGGGAGTGGCCGTCGCGGAATCGTCAGTCGGTGAGATTTTGAAAGAGGATTCGCGCGGCGCGACGAGCGGCACTCACGCGCGCCTGCGCAATGCGTTCGTCACCGCCGAAATCGCGACTTGCCTCGTCCTGCTTGTGGGCGCGGGGCTGATGGTTCGCAGCTTTCACTCGCTCGTGCGGAAAAATCCCGGCTTCGACGCGCACAACGTCCTCACGTTCGCTGTGAATCTTCCGAATTATTCCTATCCTTCAGAGAATGACTATCCGTATGCGAACCCCTCGGCGATCCGCTTCGCGCATCAGTACACCGATTCGCTCCGCGCGCTGCCCGGCGCCGTCAGCGTCGGAGTTGCGAGCAACACTCCGCTTTCCGGCAACGGCGGCACTGTGCGTTTTGTGGTCGAGGGCCGGCCGGTGGAACCGGGGAAGGAAGATGAAGCGCAGATTCGCGGCGTGGATTCTGGCTTTTTCCCGGCGCTTAAAATTCCGCTGATCGAAGGCCGCTTCTTCAACGATTCCGATAAATGGGAATCCACGCCGGTGGTGATCGTGAATCAGGCTTTCGTGAAGCGTTATTTTCCCGGCGAAGATCCGATCGGGAAGCGCATGCGCTTCACCTACAATCCCAAAACTCCATACATGCAGATTGTCGGAGTCGTCGGCGACATTGCCGAGATCGATTTGGCCGCACCTCCGCTGCCGATTCTTTACACGCCGAACGATCAGGGGCCGAACACCTTCGCGATTTTCCTCGTGCGCACGGCCGGAGATCCCTCGGCGTTCATCGGCGCGGTGCGCACGGCGTTGCGGCAGCTCGATCCGCAACTTGCCGTGATCATCGCGCAGCCGCTCGAGCAAGTGGCCAACGATTCGCCGGGAGTTTTTTTGCGGCGGTATCCCTCGTATTTGATCGGGACGTTTGCGGTGCTCGCGCTGATTCTGGCGATCACCGGATTGCACGGGCTGATTTCGTATTCCGTGGTGCAGCGCACGCGCGAAATCGGTATTCGCATGGCGCTCGGCGCGCAGGCATCCGACGTGCTCAAAATGATTTTGCGGCAGGGATTCGGGGCGGTCGCGGCGGGGATTGTGATCGGGATTGTCGCGGCGTTCGGGCTGACGCGATTGATGGCGAGTTTGCTGTATGGCGTAGCGCCGACCGATGCGCTGACGTTTGCAAGCGTCGCCTTGATTTTGATGGCCGTCGCGATTTCGGCGTGCGTGTTGCCGGCGTTGCGGGCGACGCGCGTGGATCCGAACGAGGCGTTGCGGCACGAATAACGGCGGCGATCGGTGGAATTGAAGGATGGTTTTCGTAGGGCTGGCCGGCAGGCCGGCCGAGTTTGCGCGGATTACATC
>JBAPOP010000010.1:0-40805 GCA_049279675.1 Candidatus Acidiferrales bacterium | reverse complement strand
CCGTCTCATACTCGACGTGCGCCACCGCGATCGTGATGCCCCGCTCGCGCTCTTCCGGCGCGTTGTCAATCGAATCGAACGCGCGGAACTGCACCTTCGAGTTCGTCTTCGAGAGCACTTTCGTGATAGCCGCCGTCAAGGTCGTCTTGCCGTGGTCGATGTGCCCAATCGTCCCCACGTTTACGTGCGGCTTACTTCGTTCGAATTTCTCCTTGCCCATGTCTCTCTCGCTCCTCTAATCGCTCGTAATTCGTTCGATTCCAAAAAACAAAAATTCGTTCGCCTATTTCGCGGCTCGCCCGGTCATCTTCGCGATAACTTCTTCCGAAATGGCAGCGGGCGCCTGCGCGTAATGCGAGAAATGCAGCGAGAAGCTGCCGCGGCCCTGCGTCCGGCTGCGCAGGTCCGTCGCATAGCCGAACATTTCCGCCAGCGGAACTTCCGCGCGAATCACATGGCTGCCGAGGCGCGATTCCGTGCCCTGCACCGCCGCGCGGCGCGAATTCAAATCGCCGAATACTTGGCTCAAATAATCTTCCGGCACGACTACTTCAATGCGCATGATCGGCTCGAGCAGTTTCGGATTAGCTCTGCGGCACGCTTCCTTGAACGCCATCGAGCCCGCAATTTTGAACGCCATTTCCGAGCTATCGACTTCGTGGTACGAACCATCGAGAACGACGACAGCGAGATCGACCATTTCGTATCCGGCCAATACACCCGTCTCCATCGCTTCGGCGACGCCGTCTTCGATCGGAGGAATAAATTCTCTCGGAATCGAGCCACCGACCGTCTTGTCAATAAACAGAAGTCGGTGCTCCTTATCGAAGCGCCACTTTCCGCCTTTGCCCGCAACTTGCTTCGCCAGTTCGTCGAGCTCGTCGGTCGACATCTCGTGCATGTCGTCGTGGCTCGCATTCGGCAGCGGGTGCACGGCAAGCCGCACGTGGCCGTACTGCCCGCGACCGCCTGTCTGACGGATGTATTTGCCCTCGGCTTCTGCGACCTTGATGATCGTCTCGCGGTATGCCACCTGCGGCCGACCAACATTCGCCTGCACGCTGAATTCGCGCATCATCCGGTCGACAATGATTTCCAGGTGAAGCTCGCCCATGCCGGAAATCAGAGTTTGACCCGTGTCGTGATCGGTGTGAACGCGGAACGTTGGATCTTCCTGCGCCAATTTTCCAAGCGCGACGCCCATTTTTTCCTGATCGGCCTTGGTCTTGGGCTCGATGGCGACGGAAATCACGGGAGCCGGGAACTCGATTGACTCGAGGATCACTGGCTTGTCTTCGTCGCACAGCGTTTCGCCTGTCGTGACGTTCTTCAATCCTACGCACGCCGCGATGTCGCCCGCTTCAATCGAATCAATTTCTTCCCGCTTGTTCGCGTGCATTCGCAGCAAGCGGCCTATGCGCTCGCGCGTCTTCTTCGTCGAATTGAAAACGCTCATCCCGGATTTCAGAACGCCGGAATAAACGCGAACGTAAGTAACGTGGCCCACATACGGGTCAGTCATGATCTTGAACGCCAGAGCCGAAAATGGCTGATCGTCGCTCGCGCGTCGAACCACAGGCAAATCGCCCGTCAAATCCGTTCCCTCGACCGGAGGCACATCATTCGGCGACGGTAAATAATCCACAACGGCATCGAGCAACGGCTGAATGCCTTTATTCTTGAACGCGGAGCCGGCAAGGACGGGAACCAGCTTCAACGCAATCGTCGAACGGCGAATCGATTCGCGCAGTTCAGCCGGCTCGAGCTTGTGCTGCTCGAGATATTTTGAAAGCACAGCGTCGTCGTGCTCGGCGATGTACTCGACAACCTTCTCGCGGTGCTCGCGATAAAATTCCGGGCTGAGCGCCGACGCCTTCACGGCCGCCGCGACTTCCGGCCGCGCCTTGTGAAACGCCGGATCCCACAATTGATCGAGCGTAATAGTTTCGTATTCGGCGCCGAGCGTTTCGTCTTTCCAGAGAATTGCATTTTCTTCGATGAAATCGATCACGCCGATAAAAGAATCTTCCTTGCCGATCGGAAACTGAATGGGAACGGGATGCGCCGAAAGACGCTGCCGCATCGATCGAATCGAATGATCGAAATCCGCACCGAGGCGGTCCATCTTGTTGATGAACGCAATCCGTGGGACGCGATACTTGTCCGCCTGCCGCCACACGGCTTCCGACTGCGGCTGCACACCGGCGACCGCATCAAAAATCGCCACCGCGCCATCGAGCACGCGCAGCGATCGCTCGACTTCCACCGTAAAATCCACGTGGCCCGGCGTATCAATGATGTTGATACGAACCAATTTCCCGAAACGCTTCCAGGACGCCGTCGTCGCGGCGGAAGTAATCGTGATCCCGCGCTCGCGCTCCTGCTCCATCCAGTCCATCACGGTCGTGCCGTCGTGCACTTCGCCGATCTTATACGTCACACCCGTGTAGAAAAGGATGCGCTCAGTCGACGTCGTCTTTCCGGCGTCGATATGCGCCATGATCCCGATATTGCGCATCTGGTCGAGTTGGAATTCTCTTGCCATGTTTGAATCGAGTCGCCTACCAGCGATAATGCGCGAACGCCTTGTTGGCCTCCGCCATTCTGTGAACGTCTTCCTTCTTCTTCACCGCTCCGCCGCGGCCGTTTGCCGCGTCAATCAATTCTTCCGCGAGTTTCGTGTCCATCGTGCGCCCGGAGCGTTGCCGCGCGTAGAGCACCAGCCAGTGAATCGCGAGTGACTGCTTGCGGAACGGATTCACTTCCACCGGAACCTGATAGTTCGCGCCGCCCACGCGCCGCGTCTTCACTTCCAACACCGGCTTGCAGTTCTCCACGGCCTTCTTGAAAATTTTCAGCGCGTCGTCGTTCGTCTTCGACGCTACCGACTCCATCGCGCGATAGAAAATTCCCTGCGCGGTCGAGCGCTTTCCGTCGTACATCATGCTGCTGATGAACTTCTGCACCAGGTCGCTGCCATACACCGCATCGCCTGGAATCTTTCGCCGAAGAACCCATCCCTTGCGCGGCATCGTGCCTCTCTCCTATTTCTGCGCGGCTTTTGGCCGCTTGGCGCCGTATTTCGAGCGCCCTTGCTTGCGATTTTCTACACCGGCCGCATCGAGCGTTCCGCGTACGATGTGATAACGAACTCCCGGCAAATCCTTCACGCGCCCGCCGCGCACCAGCACGATCGAGTGCTCCTGCAGGTTATGACCGACTCCAGGGATGTACGTGGTGACTTCAGCGGCGTTCGTGAGGCGGACTCGAGCAACTTTGCGGAGGGCGGAGTTCGGTTTCTTCGGCGTTTGCGTATAGACGCGCACGCACACGCCTCGCTTCTCCGGACAGCCTTCCAGCGCCGGAGACTTCGTCTTCGTTCGCATCTTCTCGCGGCCCTGACGAACTAATTGCGCAAAAGTCGGCACGCTACTTCTCCCTCATCCATTGAAACTTTTGGTCTGCTGCGGCATACGTCACCGCGCGATTGTTGTGAGGTGACAGAACAGAAAAGCCGAACTGCGCCCCCCGAAGGAAACTGCACGTTGCTCCGCACAGACATTTCCGCTCGTTCGCGTGAAATTAGTCTGGTAAATGCGGAGAGGCTTCTACGGCTTTGCGGGGCTGGCGCCCCATTTCGGCCGTTCTTCCTTTCCCGTTCCTTCGTGCTCTGTTCCGGGGAGGAAGACCTAAATCACCGCGACCCACCACAAGGCCCGAAGGCCTCAATGCAACCGCGCAAGTATAGGGAAAAGGATTACTCTTGTCAACTCGGTTGTCGTGGAACCTCCATCGCTACCGTCGCTTGCGGGTGTGTCTCACTCTTTCGCAATTCGATTCAGCAGCCCAATTTGCAGCGGAACGTCAGGCCTGAATTCCAAAAAATCCTATCGCTAATCGATCGAGGAAGCCGCCAGTATCTGACTAAGAAATCTATTATCAATAACTTACAATTTCTATCGTGGTTCTAGTACTAATTAAGCCAACTCGTCCGCAATTCATCTTCTGATTCTGGGTAGGAAATTAATTGCGGCGATTCCTTTACTGCATTTGCGAGGGTGCTCTACACTGGCGTTCGCAACTCAAAAATGATGCCTCGGCTTAAATTCAGACTCTCGATTGCAGTCATCATAGCGCAATTCGTTTCTGGCGCATTACTGGCCCAGAGTTCGCGATCGCAGAAGACCGGACCCGCTTCTCCCAATAGTCCTCCGAAATCCGCCGCTCCCGCTCAGAAGGAATCTTCTCCAGAAGCGACCAAGCCCGATCATCCGCCCGATTATTCAAACGAGCCATTCGTTATCGAGGAATATTCGACGGTAGTTCGTTTTGAAAACGACGGCACTGGTGAACGCACCCTCGATGTCCGCGCACGAGTTCAAAACGACACCGGCGCGAAACGCTTGAGCGAACTCGTCTTCGGATACGACGCTGCCAACGAGAAAGCCGAAGTGCGATATCTGCGCGTGAAGCGTCGCGACGGTTCTACTGTCGCCGGAGACGCGGACGCCGTGACAGACACGATTCCCGAAATCCTCCGCGATGCGCCCTCCTACGCGAATTTCAAGGAGACGCGCGTCAAAGTGCCCGCCCTACATACCGGCGACATCCTCGAATACGGCATCTCTACGAAAACTGCCACGCCATTCGCAAAAGGACAATTCTGGTACGACCATAATTTCATCGAGGCGGCCGTCGTTCTCGACGAGCGTCTCGAAATCAATGTCCCGGCTGGACGAAAAGTGACTCTTCGCTCGGCGGATTCGCGCTTCACGCAGCACGAAACCGGCGGCCGAAAAATTTACCAATGGAAGCGAGCAAATCTTTCCGTACAGGGCGCCGGCGATTCGAATAATTCCACCGCAAACGCTGCAGCCGCGAAGCCCGGAGCCGGAGGCCCGGATACCCCCGCAATCGAGCTCACTTCGTTTGCAACTTGGGACGAAGTCGCGAAGTGGTATTCGGGCCTTCAGCGCGACCGAACCGCAGCGGCAGCCGAGGTTCATTCGCAGGCACTTGAACTGACAAGTGCACACGAGAAGCAATCTGACAAAATCCAAGCACTATACGATTTCGTCTCGCAGAAAATCCGGTACGTGAACTTGCCGCTTGGACTCGACGGCTACCAGCCCCACACGCCCGCTGAAGTTCTCGCAAATCAGTACGGCGATTCGAAGGACAAGCACGTATTGCTCGCCGCCATGCTCGAAGCCATTGGCGTTCATGCCGACGCCGCCTTGATTCCAATCGCGCGGAAGCCCGATCCTCTCGCTCCATCTCCTTCGCAATTCGATCACGTCATCACGACAATTCCGCAGAGCGCCGCATCCGCCGAATCCGTTTGGCTGGATGCGTCGTCCGGTGTTGCGCCGTTTCGCTATCTGATTCCCAATCTTCGCGGCAAAAAAGCGCTGGTGATTTCGGCTGCCGGTAGCGCGACGCTCGCGCAGACGCCGAAGAGTCCTCCATTCCTCTCAACCCAGGACGTCACCGTCGAAGGCCGCGCAAGCGATCTTGGAAAATTGACGGCCAAGATTCACTATCGTCTCCGCGGCGACAACGAGTTCGCATTCCGCAGCGCCCTTCGCCGCGCTCCCGAAAGCCAGTGGAAACAAATCGGACAGACAGTCGCTGTGCTCGATGGCTTCCATGGAGATGTCTCCAAAATCGACGCGAGCAACTTGGCCGCAACTGAAAAGCCGCTGGAATTGACTCTCGACTACGCGCAGAAAAGTTTTCTCGATTGGTCGGCGCCGACCTCGAAATTTGCTGTGCCTTTGCCGGCGCTCGGAATGCCCGATCTGCCCGCTGGAAAAAATGCGCCGATTTCGCTCGGGGCGCAGCTTGCCGTCACGCTTCGCCTTAAATTGACGCTGCCGGCGGGCGATACGATTCAGGCACCCACCGGGATAGCTGTCACGCGCGACTACGCTGAGTACCGCTCGAGCTATACCGTGGCCGGCTCGGTGATTACCGTGCAGCGCACGATGCGCTTCAAGATGCGCGAATTGCCCGCTTCGCGCGCGGACGATTACACCGCATTCACGCGCGCCGTTCTCGCCGACGGCAGTCAGCAAGTCACCGTTGAAAATCCCGATGCGAGCGCCAACAAAATTCCAGAATCCGCAACGGCAGCCGAACTCGTGGAGGCGGGAACTCAAGCGCTCGACGTCGGAGAAGCGCAACGCGCTCTCGACCTGCTGCGCCGCGCTTCCGAACTAGAACCGAATCGCAAGGACGTTTGGAGCGGGCTCGGTCTCGCATACCTTCGGCTCAATAAACCCGACGACGCGATCGCCGCGTTCAAAAAGCAAATTGAAATCAATCCCAAGGATGAAACCGTCTACGATTTTCTCGGCGTCACGCTCATGCAGCAGCAGAAACTCGACGAGGCGGCCGCCGCATTCCACAAGCAAGTGGAGCTGAAGCCGCTCGATAAATTCGCTCACGCGTCGCTCGGCTTGCTACTCGTCCAGCAAAAGAAATTCGAAGAAGCCATTCCCGAACTCGAAAAGGCCGCGGTTCTCGCTCCCGACAATTCACAGCTGCAGCTCACGCTCGCCGACGCGTACATCAACGCAGGCAAAACTAAGGAAGCCGTCGCCGCGTTCGATAAAGCCGCGAAAATTTCTCCGACCCCGGAGACGTGGAACAGCGTCGCCCAAGTGATGGTCCAAAAAGACCTCGACCTCGAAAAAGCCGAGCAATATGCGGGCTCCGCCGTCGATGCCGTCACCGCATCACTGAAGACGGCGGATCTCGATCACCTCACCGACGAAAATCTCGCGCAGGTGCAGAATCTCGGGACTTTCTGGGACACGCTTGGCTGGATTCGCGTTCAAAGCGGCGACTTCGATGGCGCCGAACCGTACCTTCGCGCCGCGTGGAAGCTCACGCAGAACGGCGGAATCGGCGATCATCTCGCCCAACTTCTCGAAAAGCGCGGCCAAAAAGTTTCTGCGATACAAACGTACTTGCTGGCGCTCGCGGCGCCGCACTCACCGAAAGAGACGCAAGCACGTCTCACGGCGCTCGCCGGCGAAGGCATCGCAACCGACGACCGGCTGAAACAAGCGCGCGCCGATCTCGCTTCCGAACGAATTTATTCCGTCAAGAATTCCGGCGTCGAGGGCGTTGAAGCTGATTTCTGGCTGCTGCTCGTTCCCGCGGGCGACGGCGCACACGCCGAAGCCGTAAAGTTCATCCATGGCAGCGACTCATTGCGCGACGCGGGCGATCGCCTACAGGCGGTGGATTTCGGCAAGATGTTCCCCAGCGCGGCTCCCTCAAAATTGGTGCGCCGCGGAACATTGGCATGCACCACCAAAGCCGTGGATTGCACATTCATTTTGAATCGGCCGGAAGAAGTGAGCAGCGTGGAGTAGTCGTGTTGCAGAAGGCGGCGCAGCCGCAAACGCTCGACGTCTGCTGAACGCCGCTCGCGCTTACTTGAACTCCAAGACTTCCTTTTCCTTCAGCGCGGAGAGATCCTCGATTTTCTTTGTTTCCTGGTGGGTCACCTTCTCGAGTTCTTCAAGCGACCGCTTCCTGTCGTCTTCGCTGATCTTTTTTTCTTTCTCGAGTTTCTCGACGGCTTCCTTTATGTCTCGCCGGATATTTCGGACGGCCGTGCGGTGATTCTCGAGCACCTTGTGAATATGCTTCACTAAATCCTTGCGGCGCTCTTCCGTAAGCGCCGGGATCGGCACGCGAATCACTTTGCCGTCGCTCGCGGGATTGAGGCCAAGATCGGACGTGCGAATCGCTTTATCGATCATCGGAACGGCGCTCGGATCCCACGGCGAAATTACAATCACTGTCGCGTCAGGAACGGACAGCGTTCCCAGTTGATTCACCGGCATCGCCGTCCCGTGGTAATCCACGCGAATCGAGTCGAGAAGCGTCACGTTTGCTCGGCCTGTGCGGATTGTCGCCAATTCCTTGCGAAAATCCTCCACCGCTTTTTCCATGCGCGCTCTCGCCTGCGCGAGCGCGTCCTTGGTTGTTGCAATCGTCGTCATGGATGCTTCGTCTCCATGTTCCGAATATCGTTGATAGTTCTAGCTGGCCAAAATAAAGATCGCCGTCGAACTCACCCTGCCTGCACCAGCGAACCCACTTTTTCGCCGAGCACCACTCGTTTCAGGCTTCCCGGCACATTCATATTGAACACGATGATCGGCATCTTGTTGTCCATGCAGAGCGAGATCGCCGTGGAATCCATCACCGAAAGCCCCTTCTGCAGGACGTCGAGATACGTGATGCGGTCGAATCGCCGCGCGGTGGGAACCAGTTCCGGGTCAGCGTCGTAGACGCCATCCACCCGCGTCGCTTTCAAAATCACCTGCGCCTTGATTTCCATCGCGCGCAGCGCCGCGGCTGTGTCCGTCGAAAAGTAGGGATTGCCTGTGCCCGCGGCAAAAATGACCACGCGATCTTTCTCGAGGTGCCTCGTGGCGCGGCGGCGAATGAACGGCTCCGCCACTTGATGCATTTCAATGGCGCTCATCAATCGCGTGAAGCAGCCCATTTTTTCCAGCGCGTCCTGCAGCGCAAGCCCATTGATCACGGTCGCGAGCATTCCCATGTAATCGCCGGTGGCGCGGTCGATCGCCAGCGATTTCTGCCGGCCGCCGCGAAAAATATTTCCGCCGCCCACCACGATGGCGACGTGCACGCCCAAATCGTGAATCTGTTTGATTTCCTTCGCGATCGCGATCACGGTCTCGGCATGGATTCCAGAATCCATCGGCCCTTGCAGCGATTCGCCGGAAATCTTCAGCACGATCCGCTTGTAAGCGAGCTGTTCTTTTTTCGCGCTTGCTTGTTTCGACGCCTGCACTTTGGCCATTCGGTCTGGGCAGCCCCCGCGCCCGCGCGCATTCTAGCAGAGAATCTGGCGGGCGACATCCGTACGCATCAGTTTGTTGTAGCTAGTTATTCTGGGGTTGGCTCGTAAAACGATTGATTATCAACCGAACGGCAAGCATGTAATCGTGGCGCGGGCATCTTGCCGGCGTTTCTGATTTCTGGTGCCGGGCGGAAAACCGCCGGCAAGATGCCGGCGCTACGAGTGAATTCTCGCCTTTCGTAGGGCTGGCCGGCAGGCCGGCCGTCTTTTGATTTTCCGCTGAGATGATATTTCGCTGAGATCTTCTAATGTTCCGTAGGCGCTTCGGGCGCATCAGTCGTCGGTGCCGCGGCGGCCGGCGCACCCTGGGCTCCATCCGTTTCGCCCACCTTGAATCGCGCGAAGCGGCGAATCGAGACATTCTCGCCAAGCTTGGCGACCGCCGCGTCCACCAATTCCTTCACCGTCATGCCCTCGTCGCGAATGAAGTGCTGCTCGTAGAGACAGTTCTCTTCGTAGAATTTTTCCATCTTGCCGCTGACGATCTTTTCGATGACGTTGTCAGGCTTTCCAGTCGCGCGCGCCTGCGCCTTATAAATTTCGCGCTCGCGATCCAAAATCTCCGGCGTCACCTCTTCGCGCTTGAGAAAGCGCGGATCGACCGCCGCGATATGCATCGCCACGTCGTGGCACAGGCGTTGAAAATCATCTGTCCGCGCCACGAAATCGCTCTCGCAGTTAATCTCCACAAGCACGCCGATTTTTCCGCCCGCGTGAATGTAGTATCCCACCAGCCCTTCGGAGGTCGCGCGCTGCGCCTTTTTCTGCGCGGCGGCCTGGCCCTTCTTCCGAAGAATGTCGACCGCCTTTTCTTTGTCGCCCTTCGATTCAACCAGCGCTTCGCGGCACGCAGCGAAACCTGCGCCCGTGCGCTCGCGTAGCTCCTTCACAAGCTGCGCGGGAATGTTTGTGGGTCCGGGTTCAGTAACCATGAGTTCTTCTATTCCTTCCAAATATTTTCGGGCTGCGCCGAACTCCAAACAGCTTCCGGCCGAAGTCGGAAACCGCGGGTCCATCTCATCGCCCGTTTGTTGATTGCCGCGCCGGATTCGGCGTTTTTCCGGCGGGTTAGCGGGCCCATGCCCGAGGCAAGTGCGTCGAGAATCTCTTAGCGCTTCGCGCCGCTGTCATCCGGACCAGAGGCAACCGGGGTCGCTTCAGCGGCAGCCGCCGCCGCTTCCGGAGCAGCCGCAGCTTCGTCCGTCGCGGCCGCTGCTTCTTCAGGCGCGACCACGTCGGCTGGCTCCGCGTCAACGAAATCGCCTTCCTGCTTCTCGTACTTCTCGTAGGCGCTCGTATCTACGTAGTCGACTTTGTCGCCCGTATCGACGCCTTCGGTCGTCTTCTGCGCCGCGATCTGCGTCCGCTCATATTGCTGGCGGCCCGTGATTACGGCGTCGGCGATCTTCGAGGTAAAGAGCCGAATCGCGCGCAGCGCGTCATCGTTTCCTGGAATCACCACGTCCACAATGTCAGGGTCGCAATTCGTGTCTACGATCGCCACCACCGGCACGCCCATTCGTCGCGCCTCGCGCACGGCAATCTGTTCGTTGTTCGGATCGATTACGAACATCGCGTCCGGCAGCGTCGCCATATTCTCGACGCCCGAAAAATTCTGCTGCAAATGCTTGAGCTCGCGATCGAGCCGCGCCGCTTCCTTCTTCGGAAGCTCCGCCATGCGGCCGTCGTCGGTCATCGCTTTCAGCAGCTTCAGTCTCTTGATGGATTTTTGAAGCGTCACCCAGTTCGTCAGCGTGCCGCCGAGCCAGCGATGCTGCACGTAGTACATCGAGCAGCGCTTCGCTTCTTCGACGATCGCCTCCTGCGCCTGGCGCTTCGTCCCGAGGAAAAGTATCGTGCGTCCCTGCGCGGTCAGCTCCGCCACGTAACGGGCGGCTTCGCGGAACATCTTCAAGGTCTTCTGCAGATCAATGATGTGAATGCCATTTCGTTCGCCGAAGATGTACTCCTTCATCTTCGGATTCCAGCGTCGCGTCTGGTGGCCGAAATGCACACCGGCCTCCAGCAACTCCTTCATCGTAATTTCTACCGCCAATGTTCCTCCTCTATGAAAGGGGCGCTTTGACTGTTCGCCCGCTGCGCGAGCAGCAGCGTCCTTTTGTGCCGGTATCTTGCCGGCCGTGAATTTGTTCCGCTTGCGCGAAACATGAAATCAACTGCGACTTGCCCACATCTCCAAATTTCCCCAGGCACGTGCGGCTGCCAGAATCCAACTAGCGCTTACTAAACTGGAACCTACGGCGTGCGCCCTTTTGCCCGTACTTCTTGCGTTCCTTCATGCGCGAATCGCGCGTGAGAAAACCGTTCTTGCGCAGCGCCGGACGCAGGTCGGGATTCAGCAGCGAGAGAGCGCGCGAAAGCCCCATGCGCACCGCTCCAGCCTGGCCTCCCACTCCGCCACCCTTCACCGTCGCCCAGACGTCCACCTGCTCGGTCATCTGCGTGAATTTCAACGGCTCGACCGCCGCCGTGTGCCACGCGACGTTCTTGAAATATTCTTCCACCGGCCGGCCATTCACCGTGAATCGCGCCGCGCCAAGCTTCACGAAAACGCGCGCGACCGCTTCCCGGCGGCGGCCCGTGCTGTTGATTTTCTTTCCGGCGGCGCCGGCGTCTGTTGTCGAGCTCAAATTTAATCTCCCGTTAATCGGGACCCTAAGGGCCGGTAAGCCCGAAGGGTCTTCCGCATTTTGCGCCAGCTAAAAAATCACACCCAGCGACAATAGTCATTTCAAGCGCTGCGCCGATTCCTGAACGATTCGTGCAGGAGAACGTGGTTAAAGCGCAAACGGTTGGGGCTTCTGTCCAGCGTGGCGCAACAAACCCTTTTCACCCGCGTAAATCCGCAGCTTGCGAGCGCGGCGCGCTCGCAACTTGTTCTTCGGCAACATCCCGAGCACCGCCTCGCGGATAATTTCCGCGGGCTTTTGCTGCATCATGCGGCGGAACGGCACTTCTTTCAGCCCGCCAGGAAAACCGCTATGGTGCCGGTAAATTTTTTGGTCGGCCTTGTTGCCCGTCGTCCGCACTCGCTCCGCGTTGATCACCACCACGTGATCTCCGCAATCGAGGTACGGCGTAAACTGCGGCTTGTCCTTGCCCATCAGAAGTCGCGCGATTTGCGTAGCCAGCCGGCCAAGCACCTGCCCGTTCGCATCAATTACCAACCAGTTTTTGCCCTCGGCCAGATCTTCCACTTCCTGACCCTTTGGCACATACGTCCGCATCTGTCCAGTCACACCTTTCCTGTTAGAGACAAACCGCAATCATAAAGCACGGCTGAAATCCTGTCAACGAACTCCAGGGCGTGTGTCGCGGCTTCTTACGAATCAGGCGGCGGACTACGTGAGGACTACAAATCCAACATACGCCGCGAACACCACAAACGCGAAGAGATCGCTGACCATCGCAATATTCTCGTTGCGGAGTTTCCCGCGCGGCGCCACGTGACGAACTCCTGCGATGCCGTAAAATATCGCCGCGGCAATCGCGACCGGCAGAATAAAACTTGGCTTAATGATCGAGAGCAGGCCCACCGTACCCGTAGCGAAATTGGCGACGCCCAATTCGCGCACCAGTGGCAGCACATCGTCGCTCTTGATCCCGAATATTTCTTCCGACGTGAATCGCGGCTGGAAAAATTGTCGCAAGCCGGCCAGAAAAAGCCGAACTCCCGCGCTCCAAAATACGAACCACTTCCCCACCAGCATCATCAACGGTGCGTTGCTATGCCCGAAGGCATGCTCGGCGTAGATCGACACGCACGGAAACACCAGCATCAATAGAAGAACGCTTGCCAGATACATGGCTCGCCCCTCGGCCGCCAAATACTATATGGATTTGCCAAAACGGTGGGAAATATCAGTCGAGGACACTTCACGATCCGAATATTGCCGCGAAATCGAATTTCGGCTAGCACTTTTCCAGCGGACGAGCCGCACGGAAAGTCGCCCTAAAATGGCGCGGCGGACAACCACGCAGCCCCACGGCCGCGCGCTTGCCCGCCGGATAGCGGTGCTAGGAAAATCAAAAAAACTACGAAGAAGAAGTCGTGGAGCCTTTCGACGCGCGAGAGAACGTCTTCTCCGAATCGCTGCTCTCGGCTTCGCCGCTCGACTTCTCGATCTCGATGGAGCCTTTGAAGTACGCGCCGTCTTCGATCATGATTCGCGCGGTGGTCAAATCGCCCACCACCGAGCCGTCCTTCTTGATCTCAATCCGGTC
This sequence comes from Candidatus Acidiferrales bacterium, assembly GCA_049279675.1. Lineage (GTDB taxonomy): Bacteria > Acidobacteriota > Terriglobia > Acidiferrales > UBA7541 > Palsa-147. The sequence goes on along the minus strand of JBAPOP010000010.1, from coordinate 27,649 downwards.
GCGCGCCTGCAAATTCCCCTTCACGTTCCCGTACACAACCACTTCACGGGCGATTACATCCGCCGTGACCTTCGCGCTCGCCCCAATTACGAGCTTGCGGTCTTCCAGGTGAATCAATCCTTCCACACTGCCGTCGAGGTGAAGGTCTTCGTTGCCGGAGATCTCCCCCTTAAAGTGCAGGCTCTGTCCGAGGCGCGCTGTGGCGCCCGAACTCGTGGCTGGATAGCTTGTCTCAAGCGGACTCATGTGTCTTGCCTCCACCGGCGGCGGTGCGCTCGCCGTGCTTGGTTTGTACAACTCCGGTGTCACCGGCGTAGGCGGCTCCGGCACATTCGAAGTGGGTTTCGCCGGGGCTGCCGGTTTCTTTTCTCCCCACATACTTCCTCCTTGGGCCCAATCTACACATCAGCACTGCGCGAACAATGCACGCCTGTTTTGAGGCCGGGGAAAACAAATCTAGCCCCGTGAGCGGGACTTAGCAATCCCAAAATGGGTCAGAGGTTTCCAGTGAAGCAATGGATAGGACTAACCTGTACGAGAGGACAGATACTCGCAAAATTGTTGAAGATTCTCGCGAAGCATCCGGCGAACGCGACTCAGGATGAAACGCGAAGAGTCGATCAGTATTTCCGCAGCACGCCGATCACGCGCCCCTGAATTCTTACATCCGAAGCCGGAACGACAATCGGCAACATCTGCGAATTCGCCGGCTGCAATCGAACTTTTCCGCCCGGCTCGCGATAGAAGCGTTTAAGTGTGGCGTCCTGCCCTTCCACAAGCGCGACGACAATTTCGCCCGCATTCACCACTTGCGTCTGCTCGACGACGATGTAATCCCCGTCAAGAATATGATCGTCGCGCATCGATTCGCCTTTCACCTGCAGCACAAAATTATTATGGCCGCGCGTGAAGTCCGCGAGTGAAATCGATTCTTTCTCTTCGACGGCTTCCACCGGCTGGCCCGCGGCGATTCGCCCGATAAGCGGCAGCTCGTTCGAGCGGCGCGAAATCACTTGCTCGCTCACCGGCTTCGGCAACTGCGTAATTTCGATCGAGCGGCTCTGGTTGTAGCCGCGGCGCACGAAACCCTTCGTTTCAAGTGTCGAGAGGTGTTTGTGAACCGTGGCCAGCGAAGTCAGCTTGAGCGCGTGCGCGATCTCTTCAAAGCTCGGCGAGTAGCCGTTCTTGTTCATAAAGCTAACCAGATAATCGAGCACTTCTTTTTGCCGCTTCGTTAGCGCCATGGCTGCACCTCGTTCGATTCATTCGCGCAGCCCTATAATAGGCGAAGACAAAGCGAAAATCAAGGCAAGTTTAGGTAGTTTCTAGCTCAGGCTCAATGATTTGCGGGTCTGTAAGGGAGTGATTCGCGGCATTTCGAATACTGACATGCCGGCTCGGAGGCCAATCGTAGCGCCGGCATCTTGCCGGCGACTTTTTTCGCGGCCTGGCAGCACGCGCCCATCAAAAACGGAACGCCGCGTCACGGCGTGCCCTGATCCACGCAAAACGGCGCGGAGCCACTCCACTCCGCCCCCGGGTACACGCAACGCGACCCTCTAGTTCGCAGCCGCCGGCATCTTCATCGGCTCATCGAAGCTGCCGCCGTAAATGGCCGGCACTTTCGCTCCCATCGGCCGCAAATAAACCGCAAGCTGTCCCCGATGGTGAATCGAATGATTGTTAACAAATCCCAGGTAAGCAACCGCTGGCATATTGAAAACTGCGAACGTTATATTCGTTGCCAGCTTTTCCGCGGGCAAAGCCTTCACCTTGGCCAGCGCGGCCGGAAATTCCTTGTCGTAGTACGCCACGATTTCCGCCACGCTTCCAAACTCTTTCGTTCCTTCACGAACGAATTCACCTTTGAGGATGCCGTGCAAGAACCAAACATCGGACGTCGCGATATGGGAAGCAAGCGCGAACGCGGTGCGCGAATTTTCGTCCGGACGATAATGCTTGTTTCCTTCGGGAACGGCCGCGAGAATTCTCCTCGTAATCGCATATTCTCTCTCGAGCGTTTCCGTAAACATTTGAGCCAAAAATGCTGCCTGTTCTGGATTCATTGAATTGTTCTCCTCATAATCTGGAATTGCTGTCTGGGCTTGCTTCCCGGAGTTTCCGTTCGGGAACCGTCGGCGTGAGCATCGTACGCCTCTCATCCGCCGGACACAACGAATTGCACGATGTAGCTCCGAAGAGTATTCGACCGCTAGGTAGGCGCACCGCAGCAGAGACAGCACCAATCGCCTTCTGACTTGCGTCTCGGTGGGAGTCCTCTGGCGTCTCGGTGGGAGCCCGCTGCTTCAGCAGGGGAAAGCTGGACTTCAGTCCAGCGGAACAATGCCCTCGCTCTCAAAACGGGCTTTTAGCCCTGGGAAGCAATTTGCGCTATCGCCCTGTCGTTCGCCCTGCCGTTTGCCATGTGTTGACGCGCTGTCGTAGAATGCACGCTCCGTGCCGGATAGCTCGCCCATCAACGGTCGCACCATCTCCCACTACGAGGTCCTCGATAAATTGGGTGGCGGCGGCATGGGCGTGGTCTACAAAGCCAAGGACACGCGCCTCGGCCGCAGCGTCGCGCTGAAATTTCTCCCCGACGACATCTCTCAGGACGCGCAAGCAATCGAGCGATTCCGCCGCGAAGCTCGCGCCGCATCCTCGCTCAATCATCCGAATATCTGCACGATTTACGACATCGGCGAATTCGAAGGCCGCCCCTTCATCGCCATGGAACTGCTCGAGGGCCAGACGCTGAAGCATCGCATCGCGGAGAAGGCCATCCCCGTGTCCGAACTCCTGGACGTCGGCATTCAGATCGCCGACGGCCTCGAAGCCGCCCACTCAAAAGGAATCGTCCACCGCGACATTAAGCCCGCGAATATTTTCCTGGTGAAGAAGGGCTCCGCGAAAATCTTAGACTTCGGCCTCGCGAAGCTTGCAACTCAGCGCCAATCCGCGGCCGACTCCGCGAGCGAATCGTCAATGCCCACACAAGCAGATCTGCCGAACGCCGCGCAACTGACCAGCCCCGGCAGCTCGATGGGCACGGTCGCCTACATGTCGCCCGAACAAGCCCGCGGCGAAGAGCTCGACGCGCGCTCCGATTTATTTTCGCTCGGCGTCGTGCTCTATGAAATGGCGACGGGCACAGTTCCCTTCTCCGGCACGAGTGTCGCGCTGATTTTTGACGGCATCCTGCATTCCGCAGCCACTCCCGCAACGAAGTTGAATACCCGATTGCCCTCAGCTCTCGAAAATATTTTCGCCAAGGCACTCGAAAAAGATTCCGACCTGCGCTACCAGACCGCCGCTGAGCTTCGCGCCGACCTGAAACGGCTCAAGCGCGACCTCGATTCGAGCCGCCACCCATCGACCGATAAAACCGAATCGTCTCCCGCGCATCCGGCTGCCGCTCCTGCCACCACCAGCAAATCCGTCGCCGTGCTCTATTTCGAGAATCAGGGCGGCTCGAAAGAAGATGAATATTTGCGCGACGGCATCACGGAAGACGTCATCACCGAACTCTCCAAGATTCGCGGCCTGAACACCTTTTCGCGCCCGACCGTTCTCGCCTTCCGCGACAAGTCAGTGACACCCGCCCAGGTCGGCCAGCAACTCGGCGCTGCCTACGTTCTCACCGGCACGTTGCGTCGCGCCGGCGCTCGCCTGCGCATCAACGCCCAGCTTGTCGACACGCGCACCGACTTCCCGCTCTGGTCCGAACGCTTCGATCGAGAAATGAAAGACGTCTTCGAAGTGCAGGACGAAATCGCCCGCAAGATCGCCGAGGCTCTGCGCGTGACGCTTTCTCCGCAGGAGCTCGAAGCTCTCGCCGTCAAGCCCACGGAAAACTTGCAAGCCTACGATCTATATCTTCGCGGGAAAAGATACGCGCGGAGACAAACTCGCCAGGACCTTGAGTTCGCGCTGCAAATGTTCGAAAACGCTGTGGCTATGGACCCCAGCTTCGCTCTCGCGTATGCCGCCTGCGCCAACGCCTGCGCCATGTTCTACTGCAATTTCAGCCGTGATCAGGTTTGGGTGGAGCGTGCGCGCGAAGCCTCAGGCAAGGCCGTAGCTTTGCGCTGGGATTTGCCCGAAGTGCAGGTAAGTCAGGCTTGGGTCCTCTACGCCGCCGAACTGCATGACGAAGCCGTTCGCATGGTCAGGAAGGCCATCGAGCGCAGACGCGATTGTGAGGGCGCGTATTATTTGCTCTGCCGCTCGCTGTTCGCTGCGGGACGCCACCAGGAAGTCCTCGACGTTGCGGAGTCCGCGATTGAAGCGAGCGGTGAAGACTACAACGTTTACGTGCCAATCCTAAACTCCGCCGGCTCCCTAGAAAAAGAAGAAGAGGGACTCAACATCTGCCGGAGATTCATCGCTGCGCTCGAAAATCATTTGAAGCAGGTGCCCGAAGATCCGCGAGCGCGCGTCCTGCTCGGCGTCAACTACGCAAGAACAGGTCACGAGGACGAGGCCATACGCGAACTCAATCTCGCCATCACCTTGCGCGCCAACGAAGCCTCGATTCTTTACAATGCGGCTTGCGCCTTTTGTACTCTGAAAAGGAAACCGGAAGCTCTCGATGCCCTGCGCAAAGCCTGGGAAGCTGGCTTTCACGATTCCGTCTGGGCCCGCCGCGACCCGGAACTTGCCATGCTTCACGGAGAACCAGAGTTCGAGCGCCTCTACCCCGAAAAGTCCTCCTGACGGCCCGTCACCAATATTTCATCCACGGTCGCAAATCCTTACATCACCCGCCATTTGATTTGCCGATTCCCGTCTGCTACGGTCGTTACGGAGGTTATTGAGTTCTATTCAGCTATGACTCGGGAATTCATCTGCGGGGCAGGGGGAGAAACCGCTTGGAGCGTTCAGCCTTCAATTTCTACTCGATACAACCTGCGATTAGAAAACGATCTATCTCATTCAAAACAAACAACCGACGCCGTCTCTACTCGATACAAACCGGGCACTCCTCTCGCCGATCGATTGCGGCAGATCCTGAATTGAACCGTCAAACATAGATGGCCACCAAAAACGCTCTTCAAGAAATGGCGCGCCAAAAAATTTCACGAGCACGGAGGAGTCCCACCTTGCTCCGGACATTCACCATTTGCGCGGCTCTTGCCGCCGTAACACTTCTCGCTTCCGCGATGTCCGGCCAGGAGAAACCTGCAGCAAGCACCGACGTCACGCGCGCCACTCTCGACAATGGCCTCAGAGTCGTAATCGTTCGCGATCCGCTCGCGCCGGTCGCCACCGTTGAAGTGAATTATCTCGTAGGCGGCAACGAAACGCCCGCCGGCTTTCCCGGCATGGCGCACGCTCAAGAACACATGGCTTTCCGCGGATGTTCCGGTGTCACCGCGGACCAGACGGCCGCGATCTACGCTCAACTCGGCGGCGCCGGCAATGCCGACACGCAGCAAAACATTACGCAGTATTACGCCACCGTCCCAGCTTCCGATCTCGATGTGGCTCTCCGCGTCAACGCCGCCTGCATGCAAGGCATCGACGATTCTCAAACGGAATGGGCCACCGAGAAAGGTGCGATCGAACAGGAAGTCGCTCGCGATCTCTCGAATCCCACCTACAAATTCATCACGCGCTTGAATGAAGATATGTTTTCCGGCACCGTCTACAGCCACGATGCTCTGGGAACAAAAGAATCTTTCGACGCGACCACGGGCGAGATGCTCAAGGATTTTTACAAGCGATGGTACGCGCCCAACAACGCGATTCTCGTAATCGCCGGCGACGTCGAACCCGCCGCCACACTCGCCAAAGTGAAAGAGTTCTACGGAAAAATTGAAAAGAAAACGCTCCCGGCGCGTCCGGAAATCACTCTGCAGCCCGTCAAGTCGGAATCCTTCGCCCTCGATAGCAATCTTCCTTACCTTTTGGCCTTTGTTTCCTATCGAATGGCTGGATCCGGAAGTCCGGATTTCGCGGCCGTTCAGATTCTCGGCGATGTTCTCGGCAGCCAGCGCGCGGATCTCTATGCGCTCGTTCCGCAAGGTAAAGCGCTCGAAACCGGCTTCGGTCTCGTCGAGGCGTACCCGAAGGCAAGCGTGGCTTTTTGCGCTGCCGCCTTGCCTGCCGATGCCGATGCAAAGCCGATCATCGCGGAGATGCGCAAGATCATGTCCGCCTACGCCACGAGTGGCGTGCCCGCTGATCTTGTCGAAGCAGCCAAGCGAAAAGAAATCGCCGGCGCCGAATTTCGCCGCAACTCAATTCCCGGCCTCGCCGAAGCGTGGTCAGCGGCGCTCGCAGGCGAAGGCCGAAATTCGCCTGACGATGACGTCGACGCCATGAAGAAAGTCACGCTCGAAGATGTGAATCGAGTCGCGAAGAAATATCTAGTCGATCAGGAATCAATCGCAGCGGAATTGAAGCCGCAGCCGACCGGCGCGCCTGTCTCTTCCCACGGTTTTGGTGGCGGCGAGGAGCTGACCGCTGCTCCCACAAAAGCGGTTGAACTGCCCACTTGGGCTGCGTCGAAACTTCTATCGCTCGAGAAACCGCCGTCCGAGTCGCCGTCTTCCGACGTCACCTTGCCGAATGGCCTCCGGCTGATCGTCCGCACCGAAAAAATTACGCCGACGATCACCGTACTCGGAGCCGTTCGCACCGAACCGCAATTGGAAACGGAACGCGGAAAAGACGGAGTCAACGACGTCCTCGACGATCTATTTTCTTACGGCACGCAGAGTTTGGACCGGCTGGCATTTCAAAAGGCGCTCGATGACATCGCAGCCGAAGAATCCGCCGGCGTCAGCTTCTCTCTCGAAGTTTTGAAGGCGGACTTTTCGCGCGGAGTGCAATTGCTCGCCGACAATGAATTAAATCCCGCGCTCCCAGAGGAAGCGTTCAAAGTCGTCCAATCGCAGACGGCGCAATACGTCGCCGGCAGGACGAAGAGCCCTGGTTATCAAGCCAGCCGCGCTCTAAAAACTGCGCTGTATCCCGTGAACGATCCGTCGCTTCGAGACGCAACAGCACAGACCGTCTCGTCCCTCACTCTCGACGATGTAAAGCAGTATTACGCCAAAGCGCTCCGCCCCGATCTCACCACGATTGTGGTCGTCGGCGACATCGCGCCCGACGAAGCCAGGGCAGCAATCGAGAAATGGTTCGGAGGCTGGAAATCATCCGGAAACAAGCCTGACGTCGACCTGCCGCACATTCCTGCGAACAAGCCGTCCGCGTCAAACGTTCCCGATCCCAGCCAGCTTCAGGACACGGTAAATCTTTCAGAAACGGTCGGCATCACGCGATTTGATCCCGATTATTATCCGCTGCAGCTCGGAAACCACGTGCTTGGCGGCGGATTTTATGCCACGCGCCTCTATCACGATCTGCGTCAGGTAAGCGGATACGTATACAACGTGGACGTCGCGATGAACTCGGATAAAACGAGAAGCGTCTACTCTGTCACGTATGCGTGCGATTCGAAGAATGTATCGAAAGCCAAGGAACTCATCCGCCGCGATCTCGTCGCGATGCAGCAGGAAAACGTTACCGACGCGGAACTCCAGCAAGCCAAGGCGCTGCTATTGCGCCAAATCCCGCTCGCCGAATCGAGTGTGGACAGCGTCGCCGGCGGTTGGCTCGGCCGCGCTCAAATCGGCCTCCCGCTCGACGAACCCGCGCGCGGCGCGCAGCTTTACATCTCCATGACCGCTCCCCAAATTAAATCAGCGTTCGCCAAGTGGATCCGCCCCGACGATTTCGTCCAGATCGTCCGCGGCCCCGCCCCGCAATAATCTCGGTGCACGTCGATGCACCACTGCGATCCTGATTTGGGCGTGATCGAACAAACGGCAACCGTAGGGTCCGTCGGAGGACGGACCGCTCTCAATGAAGCAGCATGGCACCGTACTGGCAGTCCTCAAGCACTCTCATAACTCATGAAAATACAGGCCATAAGTCTTGCGTCAACGCCCGCCAATCTGGCGCGCGAACGCCCCATCCTTGTGCTATCTTTAATAAAGAGGCAGCAGGTCGAATAGGCGGAAATTTCCTGCCCCCTCGGCAATTTTCAAGGAGCGTTCCCGCACTGCACCATGACGCACCGGCAGCATCGTGTCGTGGTTTGCACGGCGGCAACCTCCTGCATTCAATATGCAACTGAAATCATAGAGTCCAGGTGAATCATGGCTACGCTGACAGGAATTACAGGCGCTGATTCAGGCAAACGAAAAAAAGAAGTTGTCGACCGCGCGGTTATCCGGTTCTGCGGCGATTCCGGCGACGGAATGCAGATCACCGGTAGCCAATTTACGAATACCGTCGCGCTCTACGGCAACGACCTCGCGACGTTCCCCGACTATCCCGCCGAAATCCGCGCCCCTGCCGGAACGCTTCCCGGAGTGAGCGGATTCCAGCTTCAATTTTCTTCGGGCGACGTCTACACGCCCGGCGACGCGGTTGACGCGCTCATCGCCATGAATCCCGCCGCGCTGAAAATGAATCTCGCGGACCTGCGCAAGAACGGCATCCTCATCGTCAACAAGGACAGCTTCCTCGAAGGCGATCTTCGCAAGGCGCAAATCGTTACGAATCCACTCGAAGATCATTCTCTCGACGGCTATCGCGTCTTCGCAGTTGAACTCGAGCGGCTGACGCGCGCGGCCCTCGCGGAAACTGGCCTCGACGCGAAAACGATGGACCGCTGCAAGAATTTCTTCGCCCTGGGTATGTGCTCCTGGCTTTACAACCGGTCGATGGATGCGACCTATCGCTGGCTCGACGACAAATTCAAGAATAAGCCGCTTCTCGCCGAAGGAAACAAATTGGCAATGAAGGCCGGCTACTCCTACTGCGAAGCCACCGAAGCGTTTCAGGTCAGCTACGAAATTCCTCCGGCGAAACTTTCACCCGGCGTCTACCGCAATCTGAGCGGCAATCAGGCGCTCGCTTTGGGATTTGTCACCGCCGCGGAAAAAGCCGGGATCGGTTTGTTTCAGGGCTCTTATCCGATCACTCCGGCTTCGGACATTCTTCACGAACTTTCCATGTACAAAGATTTCGGCGTGATGACGTTTCAGGCCGAAGACGAAATCGCGGCCATCACCTCGGCGATTGGCGCGTCGTACGCTGGCAAGCTCGCGATCACCACGACATCCGGCCCCGGCATGGCACTGAAAACGGAAGCGCTCGGCCTCGCCGTAGCCGTGGAACTGCCGCTCGTGATTTGCGACATTCAACGCGGCGGCCCGTCCACCGGTTTGCCTACCAAAACCGAACAAGCCGATTTGCTGCAAGCGCTCTACGGACGAAATTCTGAAGCGCCGATTCCCGTGCTCGCGGCCGCCACTCCCGGCGATTGTTTCTGGGTTGCGGTCGAGGCGTGCCGTATCGCTTTGAAGTACATGGTGCCGGTCATCATTCTCTCGGATGGCTATCTCGCGAACGGCGCGGAGCCCTGGCGGATTCCGGAGTTGAGCGAAATTCCTGATTTCCCAGTGACGTTTGCCACCGATCCCGCCACCTACCAGCCGTACAAACGCAAACCAGAAACGCTCGCGCGGCAATGGGCGATTCCCGGCACCCTGGGACTCGAGCACCGCCTCGGCGGCCTCGAAAAGCAGGACGGCTCAGGCAACATCAATTACGAGCCGCTCAACCACGAGACGATGGTCCGTCTGCGCGCGGCGAAAGTTGAAGCCATCGTGCAGGATGTTCCCGACGCTGTTCCGGCCGGCGATCCCGATGGCGATTTGCTGATCGTTGCTTGGGGCTCCACGTACGGCCCCATCACTGCCGCCCTCGCAACGCAGCGAAGGGCAGGCCGGCGCATCGGCCACGTTCATCTGCGCCATCTCAATCCTCTTCCGAAAAATTTGGGCGAGGTGTTGACGCGCTATCGCCGCGTACTCGTGCCAGAAATGAATATGGGCCAATTGCTCTGGGTCCTCCGCGCGAAATATCTGGTCGAGGCCGAGGGATTCAACAAAATTCAGGGCCGCCCTTTCAAGCAATCAGAAATCGAAGCCAAGATCGAAGAAGTGCTGGGCTAGGGAGACTCGAACATGGCAACGGCAACGCTTCCACCGCTTACAAAAAAAGATTTTCAGACCGACCAGGAAGTTCGCTGGTGCCCCGGCTGCGGCGACTACGCGATTCTTTCCGCCGTACAACAGGTGTTTCCTGAACTCGGGATTCCGCGCGAGAAATTTGTCATCGTCTCCGGCATCGGCTGCTCCAGCCGCTTTCCCTATTACATGAACACGTACGGCTTCCACACGATTCACGGGCGCGCGCCCGCGGTTGCTACTGGACTGAAACTCGCGCAGCCGGATTTGGAAGTTTGGGTGGCGACGGGCGATGGCGACGCGCTTTCGATTGGCGGCAATCACACCATTCACATGCTGCGCCGTAACGTCGGCCTGAAAGTGCTGCTCTTCAACAATCGCATTTACGGTCTGACAAAGGGCCAGTATTCGCCCACGTCGGAATTCGGCAAGAAATCCAAGTCCACTCCGTACGGCTCGGCCGACCGCCCATTCAATCCGATTTCACTGGCGATTGGGTCGGAAGCGACTTTCGTCGCGCGCTCTGTTGACGTCTTCCAGCAACATTTGAAGGACACGTTGAAGCAAGCGGCGGCGCACAGAGGCTCCGCATTTGTCGAAATCTTGCAGAACTGCAACATTTTCAACGATGGAGCCTTCAAAGATCAGACGGACAAGGAAGCGCGAAGCGAGAACGTACTTCAGCTCGAGCACGGCAAGCCGCTCATCTACGGCAAGAACCGCGACAAGGGCCTGCGGCTCAAAGGCTTCGATCTCGAGATCGTGCAGCTCGGCAACGGCGTCACCGAAAAAGATCTTCTCGTACACGACGCGCATCATCCCCGCGCGGCGTATGCATTTTTGCTCGCACACATGGAGCACCGCCCGGGATTCCCCACGCCGATCGGAGTGCTGCGTGCATCCGATGAATTGCCGCGCTACGAAGACGTCGCCAACGCTCAGATTCAGCAAGTCATCGCCAAAAAAGGCAAAGGCAATCTAGAAAAACTTCTCCACACCGGTGATACCTGGACGGTGAAATAACGCTTCGAAGATTTTGAGAAGGTGAAGAATTTGAAGAAGGGCGGGCCGTTTCGGTCCGCCCTTTTCATTTGCGCCTGAAAAAATCCGGTGCGGCAAGATGCAACGAGAATTTAATTCTTGTCGCCGAGCCCGTGCACTGAGCCGCACTTTTTGCAAAGCGTGGGCGCCTCGGTGTTGTCCACGCGATGCGCCACCGGCGGAACGGTCTTTAAATACGCAAAAATGTCCGAGAGATCCTGGTCCGTCATCCCACGATAATATTCCCACGGCATAATCACGCTGAGCCTCCGCGCGTGCACAAATCCGGTCCGCAACACATCCGCGAACAGTTTGTCGTCATAGTAGGAGATTCCGCTTGCATCAGGCGTAATGTTCGCCGTCGCAACCGATCCCCACGGGCCGGTCATCACGAATCCTCCTGACAAATTCATCCCCGGAATGGGCTGTCCCCTCTTCTGTGGTGTGTGGCAATCGGCGCATCCGGCCAGCAATACCAGATACTCGCCGCGCCTCGCAGGCGTCGAGGAGTCTGCCGGCTCCACAGGTGAAGTGACCGGCTCTGGCGCGTTTCGAATCAAATATTTGACAGGAAAAATAATTTGACTCACAGGCAGCGGATTTCGCACCGGCGGCAGCGAACGCAGAAAAACAACAACCGACGCGAGGTCTTCGTCAGACATGCTGCGATAATTCCCATACGGCATCAGCGGAAAAAGCGTGCGGCCGTCTTTGTCCACGCCCTCGCGGATGGCGCGCGCGATTTGGTCGTCGGTCCAATTGCCGATGCCTGTTTCCGGATCGGGAGTGATGTTCGGCGCGACGAGATTCCCGGGCAAACCGGTCAGCGGAAACGGCTGGCCCGAACCTTCTTTCCCAGGGATTACCGGCCAATCTTTGGAAGTATTGTCATGCGGCGAGTGGCAATCCACGCAAGGCGAAACCGAATGAAAAAGATAGCTGCCACGCGCGAGTCGCGCCGGAGTGCTCTCAAACGTGCGACCCGTCACCGGCCGCATGCGCGGGCCGATGAAGGGCCGCCAGCCGATCGTAAACGTGATAGCGATCGCAAGAAGCACAACAAGTGTCAGTAATGCAATTCCGAGCTTTTTCATGACGGCAAACCCGCCTCCAGAAAGGTTTCGAAGTTGGCGACACATTCTCGCAGGTTTGCTCGTATGTCAATCTTCGAATGAAATTTCAGATCCAGCGGGAGTGGCGCTACTGGCTGGCGGGCGTTTTGTCAGCAGGTGAAGCGGCAATGCGATTTTGCGCGAGCGTGGCCGGAAGCTCAGGAAATAGCGGCAACGCGCGATCGCGCGCGGCGGCGAATTCGTTCCAATCGCTTTTCGCGACGGGCTCGGACGGCGGCAGCGGCAGCCGCTCGAAGTTCAAAAATTCGCCATGGCGCTCGATGCGGAAATCGAGATGAGGTCCGGTGGCAAGGCCCGTCATGCCGACAAGGCCGATCCGTTCGCCTTGCTCCACGCGCTCACCTGTGCGGACGAGAATGCGCGAGAGATGCATGTAGTACGTGTCGTATCTATTGCTGTGCTGAATCTCGATGAGATTTCCCGCGCCGCCCTTCATCCCCGCGAAAATGACACGCCCGTCACCGATGGTTTGCACAGGTGTTCCCGCCGGCGCGCCGTAATCAATTCCAAGATGCGGCCGGTATTCTTTCAAAATCGGATGGAAGCGCGCCGCGCTAAAATGCGAAGTGATCGGCGCCGCAAATTTCAAGGGCGAATGCAGAAATGCCTTCTTCATGGATTTGCCATCGGGCGTGTAATACGCGGCCACGCCGGACGGATCGTGAAACAGCACGGCGCAATAGACGTGGCCGTGATTGTCGTATTCGGCTGCAAGAATGCGGCCGTAGGATGCCAGCTCGCCATCGAGAAGTTTTTTCTTCTCCACAACGAGCCGGAACGTGTCGCCCGGGCGCGGGTCGGTATAAAAATCCAAATCCCAGCCAAAAATATCCGCGAGCCGCATCGCGAGCTCGGGCTTTTCTCCCGATGCAACAACTCCTTCGAATAACGATCCGTGAATTTGACCGACGACTCCCGCCGTCTCGGTTGTCGACGGAATCGGCTCAATCTCCGCGTGAAAGTCGCTGCCTCGCGGCGCGATGCTGAGCATGCGATCGGGATCGATGCGATAGCGAATTTCGCGAAGCTCGCCGAGAACCGAGCGTCCCACGGAGACTTGATTGCCCGCGCGTACGTGCCGCAAATCGAATACGGGCTTTACCGTGGCCGTCACGCGCGCCACAGCGTCTGAGCTTATTCCGAGGCTTTGCAGAAGTCCGGCGAACGAAACGCGAGTGGGAACGATGCCCTTCGAGAAAAGGACGACGTCGGATTGAATGCGCTGGGCTTCGACTTGCGCGCGATGAACTTCGGTTGCGAAGACTTGATCGGCTGCGGTGCGGCGCGACACGGAATAACCAATCACAACGCCGCCAATCAGAATCAGGCTGAGCCAAAACACAATTCGAAATATCTTCAAATTCCCCTCGCCACGCCCCACGCCTGGCCGACCCCGGAGAGATTTGCAGAATAACTCACGCGGGTAAAATTCGCGAAGGGCTAAAGCTCAAAGATTCCGCTGGAATCAACAAACAGAAAACGGCGCGAAGCCGCGCGGAGAAGGGGAAACTCTAGCGCTGCGTAGATGGAAAATTCGGCTGGCCCTGGCGAACCACAGCTGCAACGGTGCCGTCGGACTGCTCGGTCTTCGCAAAATAATTTTTGCCGCGCAGCTCGCGATAAATTCTTCCGGCCACATCGGCGGCATGAGGTCCGCTGACGAGACGGCTTCCGCCGCGCAACAAAACAACAAGAACGATTTTCGGATGCGCTTGATCGGCATACGAAACAAACCAGCCAAGCCGGCCGCCAAGACTTTCATCGTTGCAAGTGCCGGTCTTGCCGAGCGGCTGCTCGCCGTAAGGATCGTTGCTCGAACGAGCGGTGCCATAAAGAACCGCGGCGAGCATACCTTCTTGAATATCCGGGAGTAGCGAACCGATATCGAGCTGGCGCTTGATCTTCGGCGTGAAGTTTTCGCGCTCATCAGACGTGCGCGGATACTGCAAGTAATACATCGTGCCGCCGTTCGCGAGTGTGGAAACGAGAGACGCGAGTTGCAGCGGCGTCATGCGGATTCCCCCGCCGAAACTCGACATGCGCGCCACACCGCCGTAAGCCGGCGGCGCCGACGGAACATTGCCAGCCTGCTCTTCCGGAATATTTAGGCCCGCGAGTTCGCCGAGTCCCAACTGATGAGCGTAGCGGCTGACGCGTTCGAATCCGAGCCGTTCGCCCACTGTTTCAAAAAACATGTTGTTCGAGTGCGCCATCGCCTCAGTCAAATCCATGTAGCGGCGGCGCCCGACGTTGATCATCGTGTCGCGCGTGATGATTCCTTCCTGCAACCCTGCGAGCGCGATCACCGGCTTGATCGTCGAGCATGGCTCGAAGCCGGCGGAGAAAACCATTTTCTGATTCACGACGGTCAAGATGCGCCCGGTGGACGGGTCTACGGCAAGAACTGAACCATTTGAGTTGCCCAACGCCTGGACCGCGATCTCACGGACGACGGGATCATCGGAGTCAGAAACATCATTCTTGGTCGGATTGGCGTGGGTCGGGACTCCCGAATACGTGTGCCGGACGTGCGCTTTCGGCGAGGCAGCCGCAAACGCTGAGGCCGTAAGCTGAGGAGACGGCAGCGCCATAGCCATGACGACAACTATGGCCAGGAACGGCAAGCGTCTCGTTTGGCCTTCGTGATTGCGTTTCGTCATCATAGATAGCGACCGCTCATCCCTGGCCTACAGCGAATCCTGTATGTGGCCGAATTCCCAGATTGTAGGGAAGCGCCACGCGGAGCGCAACCCCTAACACTTAGATTGTGGACCAGGTCTTCTTGCGGTGAAACTGGACGGACGAACAGTCTTTGACCCGTGTATTCATGGCGATAGGGACAGGTTAGCGTGCCTGTTCCCTCGGCTTTGACCAGGCGCTCTTCGCTTATCTTGTGGGCTTGCCCTTGGCGGCGCCGGCTGCAGCTGCATGGGCCATGGGCTTGGGGGTTTCCTCGGATGCTTTTTCGGAGGCCTTGTCGGAATTCGATTCCGACGGCTCTGCCGGAACAAGGCCGAGTTGCTTGCGCAGTTCGGTTTCAATTTTTGCGCGGATATCTGGATTGTCCTTGAGGAATTGGCGGCCGTTTTCGCGGCCCTGGCCCAGGCGCTCGCCTTTGAACGAAATCCACGTGCCGGATTTCTCCAGCAGGCCGCGAGTGACTCCGAGATCGAGCAGATCGCCCTCGCTCGAAATGCCTTCGCCGTAGATGATGTCGAATTCGGCTTCGCGGAACGGCGCCGCCACCTTGTTCTTCACGACCTTCGCGCGAGTGCGCGAGCCGACGACGCGGTCGCCTTCCTTGATGGATTGAATCCTGCGAATGTCGATGCGAATAGAGGAATAGAATTTCAGAGCGCGGCCGCCGGTGGTTGTCTCGGGATTGCCGAACATCACGCCGATTTTTTCGCGAATTTGATTAATGAACACAAGGCATGTTCGCGATTTCGAAACATAAGCGGTCAGCTTGCGCAGGGCTTGCGACATCAGCCGCGCCTGCATGCCCATGGATGGATCGCCCATCTCGCCTTCAAGTTCGGCCTTCGGAACCAACGCCGCGACCGAGTCCACAACGATAATGTCCACCGCGTTCGTGCGAATCAGCGTTTCAGCAATTTCGAGCGCCTGCTCGCCGTTGTCTGGCTGCGATACAAGTAGATTGTCCACGTCCACGCCGAGTTTCCGCGCGTAGATGGGATCGAGCGCATGCTCCGCGTCGATGAAGGCGGCCGTGCCGCCGAGCTTCTGCGCTTGCGCGATCACGTGCAGCGTTAGCGTGGTCTTGCCGCCCGATTCCGGGCCATAGATCTCGACGACGCGGCCGCGCGGAATGCCGCCGACGCCGAGCGCCGAGTCGAGTGAGATCGAGCCCGTGGGAATGACGCTCACGGGAACGAGGATGTCGCGGTTTCCCAGGCGCATGATCGAGCCCTTGCCGTACTGCTTTTCAATCTGCGCGATCGCTGAATCGAGAAGTTTTGATTTTTCGTCTGCCATTTCACACCTCGCTAGAAATGTTTCTGCAACCGCTCGAAGACCTGGTGCCTGCCCGAAGGCCAACGGCCCGGTTTCGTGACCACACTGCAATACGATGGTCACGATGGGCGGAGAATATCATGAGGCGAAGAAAAAGCAAAGACTTTTTGATGCTCTTTCCGCCCTCCCCGCGACCTCAAAATCCTGCAAATACCCGATTGCCTTCGCCTACGTCTTTGCTAGCCTCTCCCATCATGAAAACCGTCTTGCTTCTGATCTGTTCGAACACGTTTATGACCATCGCCTGGTACGGGCATCTCAAATACCGCAAATCGCCGCTGATCGCCGCGATCCTGATTAGCTGGCTGATCGCCTTCTTCGAGTATTGCTTCCAGGTGCCGGCGAACCGCATAGGCTACGGCGAATTCACGGCGTTTCAACTGAAAATCATCCAGGAAGTTATCACGCTTTGCGTGTTCGTGGTATTCGCGTACGCGTACCTCGGCGAAAACTTGAAGTGGAACTACGGAGTGTCGTTTCTGTTCATTGTTGGCGCGGTGGTGTTCGCGTTCTGGGGCCACGCGTGAAACTACGTAGCGCCTATTCATACTTGTAAAATCCATGGCCGGATTTGCGTCCGAGCCATCCCGCAGCGACGAGCTTTCGCAGCAGCGGGCAGGCGCGATATTTCGGATCGCCGAAGCCTTTGTAGAGAACGTCGAGAATATCCACGCAGACATCGAGTCCGATAAAGTCCGCGAGTTCGAGCGGGCCCATCGGATGATTCATTCCCATTTTCATGACGGCGTCCACCGATTCCGCGGTGGCAACGCCTTCCATCACCGCGAAAGCAGCTTCGTTGATCAGCGGCATGAGTACGCGATTCGACACGAAGCCCGGCGCGTCATTCACGGCCACTGGTTTCTTGCCGAGCTTTTCGCAGAGCTGCATCGTGTGCGCGAAAGTTTCGTCGCTCGTCTGCAAGCCACGAATTACTTCGACGAGCACCATGACCGGCACGGGATTCATGAAGTGCATGCCGATGAATTTATCGGGGCGGCTCGTCCGCGCAGCGAGAGTTGTGATCGAAATGGAAGATGTGTTGCTCGCTAGTGTGACGCCCGGACGAAGAACTTCGTCGGCGCTTTTTAGCACGCGAACTTTTAGATCGAGATTTTCGGGGACAGCCTCGACGGCAAAGTCGGCATCCTTGAGCGCTGCGATATCGGTGACGGCTTCGATGCGGGAGAGCGCAGCGGATTTTTCAGTTTCGGTGATTTTTGCTTTCTTCACTTCGCGATCGAGATTCTTCGAAATGGTATCAAGCGCGCGATCGAGATATTTCCTTTCGACGTCTCGGAGAATCACGCGGTAGCCCGAGCGTGCGAAAACATGCGCGATGCCGTTCCCCATCGTCCCTGCGCCCAGCACCGCAACCGTTTTGATTTCACCCGCGCTCATCATTGGCTCATTCCCCGCTCACCGCGGGGCTCCTCTCACTCGAGTCTTCGCTCAGTCCGAGCCTTTGTTCACTCCGGTAATTTGCCTTCGACCACTTCGCGCACGATGAGCCGCGCGCGCTCTTCGCTGTCTGGAAAGACGAGTATGCGAATGGCTCCCACACTATCCGGCAATCGCGCGAAGCGAATTCCATCCTCGCGAAAACACATCGCGACGTAATCTGCGATATCGCTCTCCGCGCCTGTCCAAACTTCGATGGAAGGCTCGTCCTCCGGATTTGATGGAGGCGGCTCTTCGACTTCTTCCGTCGGATCATATGCCTGTTCGGGGATTTCATCTTCCGGATCGGAATCGGAGTCTTCAAGATCCTCCGTCGCATTCGCGGACGAGGCGAGTCTCGCATTGGCCGAATTGCTTCCCGCAGAACCGTCTCGCCGAGCTCCGACAATCGGAGGATCGTTCGGTTCGATCTCTAATCCAGCGACCGCATCGTCCGCCCCTTCATCACCCGCCAAGCGATTGGCGATCAGTTTTTTCGCCGCATCGAAATCAGCTTTTTGAACCCAAACTTCGAGGGGATGGCGCATGGACGCATAGAGAAGGCGCGCCTCAAGCGGTTCGTCGTTGTAAGGAATATTGGCGTCGTCGAGTGCAGCGCGGACTTCTTCGAGCGTGCCGGTGTGAAAGCCGCTCCAGAGGAGAACCGGCGCGCTGAGTTCGCTACCCGGCGCGTGATTTCCGGGCGCGTCGAGAGATTCGACGAGATCCGCGTCGCAATCTTCGCAGCGCGTGAATCCCAGGCGATATTCCGCTTTGCATTTTGGGCAGAACATAAAGATAAAGAAGAGGGGCGCCATCGCGAGCGCCCCTCAAAATCTCTCTAGACTTCAACCGTTGCGAAGTCTCAGTTCACGATACTTCGAGGCGCCGGCATCTTATCGCGGACTGGCGGCGCCGGTCTCGCGAATTGCGAAGAAGCGGCCGGCCTTCCGGCCAGCCCTACGAAAAGCACCTCTATCGTGCGTACTGCAATCGAAATGAAATTAATAGCGCTCGATGCCGAGTGCGACGGCGTTGCCGCCGCCGAGGCAGAGTGCGGCGATACCGCGCTTCAAATTGCGGCGCTGCAATTCGTAAAGCAGCGTGATGAGAATGCGCGCGCCCGATGCGCCGATGGGATGGCCGATGGCAACGGCGCCGCCGTTCACATTCACTTTTTCCGGATTCAGGCGCAAGACGCGCGTGACGGCGATTGCCGCGACGGCGAAAGCTTCATTCAATTCGTAGAGATCAACGTCTTTGTCGCGGTCCCAGCCGGTTTTTTTGAGCAGCTTCTCGACGGCGTCCACCGGTGCCATCATCACCCACTTCGGTTCGACGCCGCTTACGGCCTGCGCGACGATTCGCGCCATGGGCGTCTTGCCGAGTTCGGTTGCTTTGCGTTCGCTGGTTACGATCAGCGCCGCCGCGCCATCGTTCGTGCCCGGCGCGTTCCCTGCCGTCACCGTGCCGTCTTTTTTAAATGCGGGCCGCAGCTTGGCGAGCGCTTCGAGAGAAGTATCTTCGCGCGGCGATTCATCGGTCTTGATGATGATTGGCGCGCCTTTTTTTTGCGGAACTTCAATTGGAAGAATTTGTTCGCCGAAGAAACATGATTTGATAGCGTGAATTGCCTTGCGATGGCTATCGACCGAATACTGATCCTGTTCTTGGCGGCTGATGTTGTATTTTTCGGCGACGAGTTCGCCCGTCATTCCCATGTGGAAATTTTCGTAGGCGTCCCAGAGGCCATCGGTGATCATCGAATCGAGAATTTCCTGATTGCCGAGGCGAAAGCCGGTGCGCGCGCCTTTGATGAGGTAGGGACAATTCGACATAGACTCCATGCCACCCGCCGCGACGATTTCCGATTCGCCAAGCGTGACGGCTTGCGCCGCGAGCGCGACAGCTTTGAGGCCGGAGCCGCAGACTTTATTGATGGTCATCGCCGCGACGCGCGGATTGAGGCCTCCGCGCAACGCCGCCTGTCGCGCGGGATTTTGACCGAGGCCGGCTTGGACGACGTTGCCCATGATGGCCTCGTCGACTAGATCCGGCTCGAGTCCCGCGCGGCGAACGGCTTCAGCGATCACTTTTGCGCCGAGCTCAGGCGCCTGGAACGAGCCAAGGCCGCCCATGAATTTTCCGACGGGCGTGCGGACGGCGCTGAGAATTACGGGTTGGTCCATAATGGGTTCTCCTTCGGGGCCTCGGCGGAACGACGGATTCGCGAAGGAACAGTATAGGCGGCAGGTGCGGGGCGGTCAATTTTGGGGAGAGTAAGGATATAGAGCGGGGAAGTGTGATACACCCGTAGAAGTCGGCGCCGCGAAGCCGTAGCAAGTCCACATTCGGCAGTTGCAAAGCAGCGTTGCGATCTCGTATGGATCAGTGCAATTTCGCGTGCTCGGCTTTGGCTTGCTTGAGGATGGGGATGTCGGGATCTGCGTTCGTCCAGAGCGTGAAGAAATCGTTGTAGGCGGCGCGAGCTTTTGCACTGTCCCCCTGCATGGCGTAAGCGCGGGCGAGGCCCAGTTCGCAGAGCGGCGCGTACACCTGCCACCAGCCTGAGCCGCGGTCATCGAGGAGCAACTGGAACTGCGCGGCGGCCTTATCCGGCTGTCTTGCCGCCAAGTAGGTCTGCCCTAGACGATAGGGAGCGTCCAGCGTGCGATGGTACTGTTCGGCTTGGATCAGCAAATCGGCGCCGTCCGATAGATTTCCTCGCTGGCGAGCTATGATGGAATGAATCAGCGGCAGATTCACTTTCTGTTCGACGGTATTCTCGGGAGCGATGCGGTTGAGTTTCACCGCCAGTGCTTCCGCGTGGGGCAGATCGCCGCCGTCTGCGAATGCTTCGGCACAGCGCCACAACTCGATGGCGCTGTCGGTCTCCTGCATCACGGAATGGCGACAGAGGCTGCTTGTCAAGCCGTAGTTTCCGAGAAGCGCTTCGAGCTGGGCGCGCGCCGCTCGTCCGTCCGCGGCGTCCTGCGCCGCGCCGCCGCGCACGTTGAGGTTCACAGCGCTTTCGCTCATCGAGCGGAACTTTTTCATGTCTCCGCGATAATAGGCATACCCCATTTGCAATTCGATCCAGGCGGCATCATCGGGCGCAGCCTCGCGGTTCATTCGGTCCATCGTGGCGGTATCGTTCTGGATGAACGCGATACGGTAGAGCATGTCCTTCTGATAGCCGAAAAGTGAGCCTTTCTGCTGCCACTCGGTGAGAGTCGCCTTGGCCTCGTCATACCGGCCCAGCGACATCAGCACTGCCGCCTTGTTGGAGTAGGCGAAAGCCGTGGGTTCCGGGGAATGTTCGATGGTCCAGTTAAACTCCTGTAGCGCCTCTTCCTTTCTCCCCAGCAGGATGTAATTGATTCCCAATAAATTCGACGCATTGAAGCTGCGCGGATATACTTGCTGATACAACGTGAGTATGGCATTTTCCTTCTCGAGGTTGCCTGTTACGTTCCAGTAGTAAGTGGCGGTCACCAGAAAATTCTCTTCCTGCGTCAGGCGCTTATCTTTTAGTTCAAAGGCGCGAGCGAAATTCTTCCGCGAAGCCTCCTCATCGCCGACTCCGTGATAGGAGGCCCCGAGCATGACGTATGCAGAGCAGAACTCCGGGTCCAGTTCGACGGCGCGTTCAAAGAAGGGAATGGACTCGCTGATCTTTCCCGCACGACTCCGCGTCACACCCGTCTGGTACGCTTGCAACGCCTCGAGGGAGCTGGTGGTGGCCTGAGAGAGCGGCGCATCGTACTTTTGCAGAGAACCGAGGCTTTCGCCCAATTGCCGCCGCAGTTGCGAAGCTGCTTTTCCCAGAGCGGCCACGACCTTGTCTTTGTTGTCGGTTTCCTGCTGTTGCCGCGCGATTTGTTTTCCGCTGTGCGCATCGACCGCTTCCAGAGTAATCAGGTAGTAGCTGCCGATCGCGTCGATCTCGGGGACTACTACGGCCTTCAAACCCTGGCGTTTGCAGATTTCGATACCGAGTTCCTGCGTAACACGCTCATCGGGTTCATGGCGCATGGAGCGCAACGTTTGGCGGACTTGCGCTTCCGGCAGGAGGCTCAAGAAAGGCGACTCGGCGAGTTTGACTTCGAGCGCCTTATCGAGATTGTCGAAGACGGGGTCGCCGGTCTTGTTGACGAAATTCGCCAGGAGAATGACGTCGCTCCCGCTCAGGACCGGCCGGGCGAAGAAGACGCGCCAGGTCACAAGGGCGGCAACTATGAGTAAGGCTGCGACGGCAGCCGCCACGATGAAGCGGCGTTTCTTCGGAGGTTCAGGCCTCGGCGCGACCGGGGGAACCGTTGCGAGGCGTTTTTCGATGGAAACCGGAGCAGGCAGGTCGCCGTTTTCCACGTGAGCAATGAAGCGGTAGCCACGCCGAGGCAGAGTCTCGATGTAGCGGGCTTCCTCGGCTGAATCG
The DNA here is from genome assembly GCA_049279675.1 of Candidatus Acidiferrales bacterium. Lineage (GTDB taxonomy): Bacteria > Acidobacteriota > Terriglobia > Acidiferrales > UBA7541 > Palsa-147. The sequence goes on along the minus strand of JBAPOP010000010.1, from coordinate 5,513 downwards.
CTCAGCGCGTCGCGCAGCTTCTTGACGGCGCTGTTCAGACCCGTGTCGAAGTCAACGAAGGTGTCCGCGGGCCAGAGTTTTCGCCGAAGTTCCTCGCGCGTGACCACCTCGCCTGGATGCTCGAGCAATAGCGCAAGCACCTGGAACGGTTGGTCCTGAAGCTTCAGGCGGATGCCGTGCTTACGCAACTCGCCCGAACGCAAGTCCACCTCGAAGGCGCTGAAGCGGGCCTGCCGGGTTCGGGTATTGACTTCCACGGAGTCCACTAACTTGCCGGTACTTTAGCACCGATTGTTCAGGGCCGAAACGATATCTGCCGCGCCCAAGTCGTAACCTCACCGAATCCAGGGAGCTGCACGGTCAGAATCAAAACACGTACAAATCATACCGAAGCCATTGCGTCCCTAGCCACTTCGCGCGAATGTCGGCGAACTCGGCCGAGCCCATCACCGATCGAGCAACAAAGGAGTCGGCCACTCAAGGAATGAGCCATGAAGAGCGAAGCAGCGGCAAAGAGAAAGCTCGCGATTTTGGGAATTGTGAGCCTTGTATTTTTTGCTGGATGCGGGGGCGGCAACAGTCAGTCCTCTCAAGGTGGCGGATCTAATCCCACCCCAACCATCACCACAATCTCGCCGAACAGTACCGCAGCTGGCGGCGCAGCTTTCACGCTCACGATCAATGGAACGAATTTCGTCGCAGCCTCTATGGTCGACTTCGGCGGGGCAGCACGAACCACCACGTTCGTGAACTCCACTCAATTGACTGCGGCCATCCCTGCTGCCAGCATCGCCTCAACCGGCACGCTGTCCGTGACAGTGACCAACCCCGCGCCCGGCGGTGGCACCTCCAATCCGCTAAGCTTCACCGTCACCAGCGCCGGCCCGAGCGGCGTCCCGACGATCAATGGTCTCTTTCCAAGCTGCGTTCCTGCAGGCGAACAGCTAGTTGATTCGATAAATAATCAGTTGACCGTAAGTGGGGGTAATTTTGTGTCCAGTTCCGTCGTGCAATGGAACGGCACGGACCTGCCGACCACTCTTGAGATTGGTAGCAACGGCACGATACTCACCGCTCAGGTTCCGGCGAGTGACATCGCCACCGCAGGGACAGCGGCGGTCACAGTCTTCAATCCTCCACCCGGAGGTGGTAGCTCGAGTTCCTTGACGTTCACCACAACGCCGGGAGCAGTCGATCCGCAGTCAATCGCTGTGGACTCTGCCGGAAAGTTCGCCTATGTGGCGAATGCGGGCTGCAACGGCGGCGTTGCCGGCTACGTGTCCATGTACACGATCAACCCCACCACCGGAGCCCTAGCGCCCATAGGGCCACCGGTGTCCTCTCTAGATTACACCGCCGAATCGGTGACCATAGATCCGGCTGGCAAGTTCGCCTTCGTGGCAAATGCGGGGGATGACTATGACAGTGATGGCAGCGTCGTGTCGTACACCATCAACGCCACAACTGGGGCGTTAACATCCACAGGAGCGATGATAATGGGAAATTGCCCGGGATTGTGCGTTCCAGAGTCGGTGACCCTGGATCCATCCGGCAAGTTCGCTTACGTGCCGAACGGGGGCGGTGAGTCAAACGGCGTCGCGATGTACACGATCAACTCCACGACCGGGGCCTTAACGTCCACAGGAATGATCGCCGTAGAAGGCTTTGCCGTCTCGGTGGCCGTGCATCCATCTGGCAAGTTCGCGTATGCGGCGAATGCGAACAACACTCCCGGAATGGCTGGCAACGTATCGATGTACACCATCAACGCCACGACCGGGGCTCTAACATCCACAGGAACAATAGCAGCAGGAACAATCTTCGGAGAACCAAACCCTACGGCGATGGCCGTGGATCCTACCGGCTCGTTCGCCTATGTGGCGAATTCCGGCTCGAACAACGTATCGATGTACAGCATTAACACCACCACGGGGATCTTGACGTCTGTAGGGACGATCGCTTCAGGAACAAATCCTCTATCCGTGGCCGTGGATCCTACCGGTAAGTTTGCCTATGTGACGAATTCCGGCTCGAACGACGTCTCCACGTACACAATCAACGCCACGACCGGGTCATTAACATCCACAGGTATGGTAGCTGCGGGGCAATCTCCTACCTCGATAGCCATCCATCCGTCCGGAAATTTCGCCTATGTGACGAATTCCGGCTCGAACAACGTCTCCATGTATAGCATTGACCCATCCACCGGTGCCTTGACGCTCATCGGGACGGTAGGTACATGAAATGGTCCCACTCCTGCAACTGTGGATCCATCAAAGTTGTTCACCGCAAGGGTTCAGAACAGGGATTGAGCGGATAGTGGCAGCCGTTTTTGGTGCCAAATAGGAATTTCCAGGCTAGATAGACGAGCGCAAGCAAAAAACAGGGACGTGGAGAGCACCATGATTCCCAAAGCTTTTCGCATCGCTGAAATGATTGTCCATGCCGGCGTTGCGCTAAGTTCCGCTGCCTGGGCGACTTGTCAATCCTTCTGGAGACGGCGAATTCTAATTGTTTTGGTGTCCCGATTAGAAGTGATTGTTTGAGACCTCAGTTGGGCGCACTATCGAGAGAGCCTGAATAGCTGCCGATCGGTGGATTTTGCCGAAATGAGTTGGCCGGACGGCGTTGTATCGCTGATTCGGTGCGGCTATTTCGTGTCTGCTGCGAAGAAAACTTCTGTTAGTTCGATGGTTTCTTTTTGACTCGGCTCGTATTTCCATTGTTTTACGGCCTCGACGGCGGCGCCTGCCAGCAATGCATTGCCTCCGACTATGCGCGTCTTTTTGACGATGCCATCGGGCGAGACAGTCACTTCAACTTTTACTTTTCCTGATAGCTGATACTGCCGGGCCAGCTCGGGATATTTCGGATCAATTTTCGTTTTGATTTTTCGAATGATTGCTTGCTGAGGGGCATCCTGCGAAGACGCTGGCGCTGGCGAAAAAAAAAGGACGCCCAACGCGAGAAACCCGAAGCCCAATTTCGAGAACGCGTTATTCGCCTGCACGTCCGCCGTCCTTTGGCCGATTGGCAAAGGTAAAACAGGAATAATGCACGACTGGTGCCAGGTGTGCGGCTGCGGTGTCGTGCGTCGACGAAACGGCGATTGCGGGGCAACTTATTGATTTTGGAAAGCATGCTGAAATGGAGACGAAAAGATGGGGTCTATGCGAGGTCTCAAGAATGTGGCGGAAACAGCGTTTGGTCTCACGGTGAGATGAGAAATGGGAGACAGTGAGACGGGCGGGATTCCGGCGTAGGTGGTCACAACCCGGAGGCCGGGGGCCTTCGGGCTCTGAATATCAATTTTGCCGGGCGGGCGATTTCGATCCAGAAACTTGAGAATGCGGCGCGTCTTCGATTTCTTAAGGCTTGGCGCCGCCGGGGATGGACGGTCCGACTACGCTTTTCACGTCGTCGAGGAGATTGGCCATTGATTGGTCGAAGTTTTTGCTAAATGCTGCGCCCGGTTTCACGTGCTCGGTGAAACCCCAGAAGACGACGTGCGTTCTTTGGTCGAGGATCACCAAGCGAAGCTGGGGATCGAGCATTGAGCCGCCATTCCCGCCCATGACGCTCACCATTCCAATCGGGGCGACGAACTTAATTTCAAAAACCAATTCCGCATCGGCGGGAGCGAGTACGAGTTTGTACCGTCCCCAGCCCTTCATCTCCGCGTAAAATTCGTCGTAAGTTCGATCGGGCTGCCCTTTGAAAGCACCGGGGAAAAGGCTGCCGTCGCTGCCGGCATTCGAGACGAACACCTTTTTTGCAGAATTCAGCTGAGGGGGCAAAGGCGCGCGGCTCGTACCCTCCTGTGCTCCGAGAGCCGGAACCGAAGCCAAAGACACCAACAGAATTGCTGTCGAAATGAGCGTGCGCATGTTCGGGTTCTCCTGAGAGATTGACGGCTGGAACGGGTGAGCGGTTGCCGGAATAAATCTACGACGGAACAACGTCGGTGGGACCGCCGTAAATTTGGCCGGATTTTACGGTCGCTACGGGAAACAACTTGAGGCGGCCTGTGCGGGTTTGTTTTTCGCTGTCGATGAAATCAAACTTCCCTTCGCGCAATTCAAAAATCGCGACGTCGGCTTCGGCGCCCTCGCGTAGCGTTCCAAATCCCTGCGGAAAATCGAATGTGCGCGCGGCATTGGTGGAGGCGCGCTCGATAACTTGCTCGAGCGTCATGCCAAGGATCATGAATTTGGAAAGCGTTGTCGCGAGATCGAAGACCGGGCCGGTATAGTTCAACTGATGCAGGTCACTCGAGATCGTGCCGGGATACAAATCTTGTTTCATGGCTTTTTCGGCGACGTCGAAGGAGAAGGAGCCGACACCATGGCCTACGTCGAAATGGACGCCGCGTTCCCGCGCTTTGAAAACGGCTGGAAGCACGCGGCCATTGTCGTCGAGAGTGCCGCCGTCGCCCGCTCGATAGCAGTGAGTGACGATATCTCTCTTCTTGAGCATGGAGAGAATGTCCGGCAAGGGAGATGTCGTCCCTCCGATGTGGACCATGATGGGCAGTTCGACTGCGTCGGCAGCCTCGCGCGCAAGCTTGAGCGCCTGCATGTCATTTTCGCCCGATAGATTGCGGCCGAGGCGGACTTTGATGCCCATGATTACATCGCGATTTTTTTCGATTGTGGCGATGGCGAGCTTCGGATTGGCGTAGCGAATCTCGAGGAGCTCGCCCCATTGATTGTTGACTGAATGGCTCGCTTGTCCGATGACGGAGATATTCAGCAAGGCGTACACGCGGGTGCTGACGAGATTGATGATCGAGCGGCGAAAACCAGGAAATGTGTGCGCGCCCGCGGAGCCCGCGTCGACGACGGTTGTGACGCCCTTGGCGATGCAATTCGGATCGGGCGGAATGCCGTAGGGGACGACGCCATCGTAAACGTGAACGTGCAGATCGATCAGGCCAGGGGTGACGATTTTTCCGCGGGCATCGAGGATCTGCTGCGCGTCGGTTTCCGGGATGTTTTTGGCGACTCGCGCTACTTTGCTGCCGGAGATGGCGACGTCCTGTTCGTCGGAGATGCCCTGGGATGGATCAATTACTCGGCCGCCTTTGACCAGGAGGCTGTAGCCGGGATCTCCGCCGCGCTGGGGGCTGACGAGATTCTCGCCTCCTTTTGCGAGGGACAGTACGAGAGATGAGCCGACTCCCAGGGTGCTGACAAACGTGCGGCGATCCATGGAGGAGTGGTGATGATGCCGATGGGCAGTCATGATGGCCGGGGATGATAGCACGGTGGATGGGAGCGAGTTTCAGAATACTGTATGCAGATTTGAGGCATCGCTCCCAAATGAATTTCAGGCTGCACCTGCATATGCAGGTGCCTCGACGACGCCCCGGAGGCAGGGGCCTCCGGGCTGTGAATATTGATTTTGCCGGGCATGTGATCGATAGAACTTGTGTTGCGATAGGAGTCAGCGGGCAATCGATTCGGTAGCAAATCGTAAATCGTAGCGCCGGCATCTTGCCGGCGGTTTTCCGC
>JBAPOP010000009.1:0-21825 GCA_049279675.1 Candidatus Acidiferrales bacterium | reverse complement strand
AGCGTCGCCACTTCGTCCTGCGCGGCGAGATAGACGTTCGTCTCTCCGATCGGAGGCGGAAAACGAAATCGCTCGGGATCGCCGAATCGCTTGCCCTTGTGAAATTTCTTGCCGCGATAGTAAATCGGTTTTGACACCGCTTCGTCGAACGCGACTTCGGGTGACCACGTCGAAATTGGATCCTGGCTGATCGTGCTTTCGAAAAGGCGGACTGCGGCGCCTTCGGTGGTATCCAGAATTTCAGTGCCGCGCTTTACGAGGAGATTTGTGAGGCCGGGTGCCGCGCCGCCATTGATGACGGCGATACGATTTTTCGCGATGAAGCGCTTGTGATAGCGAAGTTGCTCGGCTTTGAATGGATTCCGGGTTAGCCGCGAATTCAGATCGAGATAGTGCGCGCGAAGGTGAAGCGCGGCGCGAAGCAGGATTTCGTTGAAGACAGCCGGCGAGGCATTGACGAGGAGATGGCAGCCGCGCCCGGCGCGAATTACCGACCAGATATTTCGCGCATTCAATTCGACGACTTCGAGCAGGCTCTTCTTGCCGAGAAAGCGCCGCGCGCGCTCCACATCGCGATCGCCGCACCACACCGTGTGGCCCTGCCGCGCCAGCAATTGCGCCAGCAGCGATCCGGTTCCTCCCACCCCCACGACGAATATCCGCATCGGCTCGAAACTCTACCATACATGACCGGCAACGTAGCCGCTGCGGCGGATGCGCACTCTCCCTCCGTGTAAGGGAAGTCCTTGTTCCACCGCGAGAGTTAGACGGGCCGCACAGTCGCGAGTGCGATACAATGAAGTTCTCCGACCACCGTTCCTACGAGAGAGACAACTCATGGAACAAGTGGCGAATCCCGCTTCGTTGCGGGATGAGGGTCCAGGTGGAAACGCCTCGGCCTCCCGTGTTTGGAAAGGAGATTGGCGGCGGCCTTCGTTGCGCATTCTGCGGCGATGGTAGCTGTCTCGCCCGAGTCCAAACATGAGCTCGGGCATCATAGTTTCTGGGCCGCCTTTTCTGGCAATTGTAGCGCCGGGCTTTACGCCCGGCAGCCTTTCGATCTGATTGCGCATGACACTCTTCGACAAATTCGGCCGCCAAATTACCGACCTGCGGATTTCAGTCACCGATCGGTGCAATTTCCGTTGCGTCTATTGCCGCTCGGCTGACCCTGAGAATCACGTCGCCGGACACGAGCTCCTCGGCTGGGATGAGTTCGAGCGTCTCGCGCGCATCCTCGTCGGAATGGGAATTCGCAAAGTGCGCGTCACCGGCGGCGAACCGCTTGTCCGCGAAGGTGTCGAGGATTTTATCGCGCGCCTGAAGGAGCTCGGGGTCGCCGATCTTTCGATGACGACCAACGGCCATCTCCTCGCGGATCGCTGCGAGCGTCTCGTTGCCGCTGGCCTCGATCGAATTAACATCAGCCTCGACTCGCTTGATCCCGCAAAGTTTGAAGAGGTCACGCGCACGAAATCCTTCGGCAAAGTGATGGCTGGAATTGACGCGGCTCAGGCATCGCGGCTGCGCCCGGTGAAAGTGAACGCGGTTCTGGTGCGCGGGTTGAATGACGGCGAAGTCGAGGCCTTCGCCGAATTTGCGCGCGAGCGCGATTTGATCATGCGCTTCATCGAGTACATGCCGCTCGACGCGGATCGCCACTGGTCGCGCGATCTCGTCGTCACGGCGGCCGAAGTGAAGCAGCGCATCGAAGCGCGTTGGCCTCTCGTGGCCATCGCGCACGAACGCAGCGAGACCGCGCGCAAGTACAGATTCGCGGACGGGCGTGGCGAGATCGGCCTTGTCGCCCCTGTGTCGCAGCCCTTCTGCGGCCATTGCTCGCGCATTCGCCTGACGGCCGATGGAAAGCTGCGCACCTGCCTCTTCAGTAAAGACGATCACGACCTGAAATACTTGTTGCGCGGCGGCGCGAGCGATGATGAAATCGCCGGCGCAATTCGCGGCATAGTTGCCGAAAAAGAAGAAGGCCATCGCATCAACGAGCCGGACTTCCGGCCGCCGTCGAGGACGATGGTGTTTATCGGTGGCTGATTTTCGCGGTGGAGACGCGCAAACGGCATGAATGATCCGGAATCAAGAATGTTTACATTGAGCGAAGCGGAAAGCACTCGCGTCGAGATCGAATCCAGCCTGATCGAGGCGATGGAATCGAGGCGGAAAATGGTCGATCTCGAGGCCGCGCTTCTCGCGCAGACGGAGCGAATCGTGCGCATGGGCGGCGTCTCGATCCCGTATGAAAAAGCCGCGGCAACGCGGCTCGAGCGCGACCGCGTGGCGGAATCGCTGCAAGACGCCGTTGACCGCATCCATTCCACCGGATGCATCGTCAAGGACCTCGATGTGGGCCTGCTCGATTTTCCGGCTCGCATGGACAATCAGAATGTGTATCTGTGCTGGCGGCTCGGCGAGGATCGCATTCGCTTCTACCATCGCCAGGACGAAGGCTTCTCGTCGCGCAAACCGATCGATCCACGAGATCAAGGCTACAGTAGCCCCATTCAATAAACTCGAATTCGCGGCGGCGAGCCTATTTCCTTTTTTTCTCAGCCCGACATGAAGCAGAAAACTCGGGACAATCTTATCTACTTGGCGGTCGGACTTGGTATCGCCGCAATCGTAGTCGCAGATGCCTTTTACGCAGTGGATCACGATGTTCGGATGTGGGTGCCGACGAACCTTGCTTTCCGTGCCGTCGCGTACATGGCATTACTCGACTTCTTTGTCGCAAGAGAAACGCAGAGGGCGAAGGCAACACCGGTTCAAACGACGATATGCGTGCTGATTGCAAGCGTATTGCATCTCGGATTTGTCTTCGTTTTCCGTGAGAGCTTTTCTGGGCGCTCCAGCGTGAGACTTTGGGCGTTGACGGTGCTGGAGATTTTTATAATCGTGAAATTGATGAAGCGAGCCGTTCATTATTTCCGGCCCGGGTTACGTGGAGCTTGAATTCGGCCTTGCAATTGAGGAAATTGTTCGCCGTCTGTCCAGAATAACGAGATGACTTCTTGTTCTTGGAAGGAAATCTATTGAGCAATAACACTCCCAACCGCCTGAAGGATTCCGTCAGCCCGTATCTCCGTTCCGCCGCGCATCAGCCGGTGGACTGGCGCGAATGGGGCGAAGAAGCCTTCGCGCACGCGCGTGCCGAGGGCAAACCGATACTCCTCGATATCGGCGCTGTCTGGTGCCACTGGTGCCACGTAATTGACCGCGAAAGCTACGAAAATCCACAACTCGCCGCCATCATCAATGAGAATTACGTCCCGGTGAAAGTGGATCGCGACGAGCGCCCCGACGTCGACTCGCGCTATCAGGCCGCCGTCAGCGCGATGACGGGCCAGGGCGGCTGGCCGCTCACTGCATTCCTCACTCCCGACGGAAAGCCGTTCTTCGGCGGCACCTATTTTCCGCCCGAAGACGCGATGAACCGCCCCGGCTTCCGCCGAATTCTTTTGAGCGTTGCGGAAGCATTCCGCACGCGCCGCGACGAAGTGGATAAAACCGTCAAAGTGCTCGAAGAAGCCATTTCGAAAGCGGAAGCATTTCACGGCGCGAAGGCAAGTTTTGATCCGGGCGTCGCGGCCGCGATGCTCGACTCCATCACCTCGATGTTCGATCCGCGAAACGGCGGCTTTGGGCAATCGCCGAAGTTTCCGCATGCCGCCGCCATGGACTTGCTGCTGGAGTTTTATCAGACGTCACGCGAACCGATGCTGCTCGCCGTCGCCGAGAAAACGCTCGTGAACATGGCGCTCGGCGGCGTCTATGACCAACTCGCCGGCGGATTCCATCGCTACTCGGTTGACGAGCGCTGGCTCGTGCCGCATTTCGAGAAGATGTCGTACGACAATTCGGAATTGCTGAGAAATTATCTTCACGGTTTTCAGGTGACCGGACGCCCGCTATTCCGAGAGATCGCCGTGGGAATCATCCACTGGGTTGACGAGGTTTTGTCGGATCGCGAGCGCGGCGGATTTTACGCCAGCCAGGACGCCGATCAGACGCTCGATGACGACGGCGATTATTTCACGTGGACGCTCGACGAATTGCGCGGCGCCCTCACCGCGGAAGAAGCGCGCGCGATGGAGCTTTACTACGACGTCGAAGCACATGGCGAGATGCATCACAATCCGGCGAAGAACGTCCTTTGGGTGGCGCGCGGCGCCGATGACGTCGCGAAGAAATTAGGCATCCACGAATCCGAAGCGCTGCTTCTCATCGCGCGCGCCTGGGGAAAGATGGCCGATGCGCGGCTCCGCCGGCCGACGCCGACTGTTGACACGACCGTTTACACGAGCTGGAACGCGATGTTTGTCTCGGCGTATCTCGATGCTGCGCGCGTGCTCGGCCGGGATGACTGCCGCGATTTCGCGCTGAAGACGCTCGATCGCCTGCTTTCGGAAGCGTGGACTCCCGAGCTTGGATTTCTTCATCGCGTCGGTGGCCCGCCCATTTCTGGCATGCTCGACGATCAAATTTTCGCCGGGCTTGCGCTTCTCGATGCCTACGAAACCACTCTCGACCGGCGCTACTACGACGCCGCCGAAAAGACGCTTCAACTCGCCATCGAAAAATATGCCGATCCGGAAGGCGGCGGCTTCTTCGATCGCTCGAGCGACGCAGCGGCGATGGGTGGGCTGGATGTTCGCCGGAAGCCATTCCAAGATTCGCCTACGCCGGGAACCAATTCCATGGCCGCGATTTTATGCGATCGGATGTACGGCCTCTCGGGCAATCGCCTCTATCACGATTGGGCGGAGAAGACGCTCGAAGCATTCGCAAAAATCGCGCCGCAGCTCGGATTGTTTGCCGCATCCTACGCGCTGGCGTCGGTTCTCCACGCGCGGCACACGTTGCAGGTGGTGGTGACCGGCGCAGCGAACGACTCCTCGGCCGCGGAGCTGGAACGCGCGGCCAACGGCGTCTATCGCTTCGGCAAATCGGTCCTCCGCGTGACGCCCGAACGCGCCGAGAAATCGGCGCTGGCGCCTGCGCTGCAAGAGACAATTCCAAATTTAAATGCGAGCGACGTTCAGGCGCTGCTGTGCGTCGAGACGTCTTGCCAGCCGCCAATCACCGATCCCACGCAGCTATCTGCGCTACTAACGCGCGCGGAAGCCAGCGCAGCAACGGCAGCAGGCACAGCGACACCCTAAGCCCCTCCGCCTCGCCTTCCATTCATTTAACGCCGCGATTGCTGTCGCAACGCCGGCATCTTGCCGGCGGTTTTCCGCTCGGTGGCTGGGCACAAAATCGCCGGCAAGATGCCGGCGCTACGATAATGAGCCGCGGTGAGAGGGCTTACTTCTTGCGTCGTAGTTCTGTTTTTTCCGAGAACGCTTTCGGATCGGTCACACTCTTCGCGATCAATTTCTGCAGTTCAGCGGTACCGGCGATAAGTAACGAGACGTCTCCGGTTCGCTCGTAATGAATGAGGTTTGGGTCCGCCTTCAGCGCGTTTTTCAGCCAATCGTCGTCGAGGAGATTCATAACGACATCATCCTTGGCGATGTCAATTGTTCCCACCATGTGAATCGGCAGCTTGAGGTCGCCAAAGCCCGTATCCTTGCCGCCAGAATCGATTTCGCGTTCCGAAGTATCCACATAGCGCCGATCTCCGATACGAAACACGACCATCGACCACTGGTCCGTCAAGTCTGGGTGGTCCTTTTCATTCACGGAGAGCGCGTAACCGTCGGATTCGTCTTTTGTAATTGTCAACGTCGAACTGGTGTCCGGTTTGTCGCCGTCAATCATGTACCACGTGCCGGGAAGCGAAGGATCGGAGACCACATCCGCTTCCGTATACCACGTGTGAAGCGACATAACCGGAAGGCACGCGGCCAACGGCAAGAGAAATACGCACAGAAGAACAGCCCCACGGAGTTTCTTCATCGCAGCCTCGCGTGCGCTCGACGCTACTACGATCCACCGGCTATGACAACAGTCGCCCACGCCGCAATCAACTGCGGCCGTCGACTTCTGGGTGGCAGCGACCTCCGGGCGTTGGTGGCGTTACTCGAAAAACGCTCACCCTGAAAGCGAATTGAAAACGCGTTCAGTTCCGCCGAACAACCAGACATGTGATGTCGTCGTGCTGGGGAGCGCCTCCAACGAATTCATCGAGAACATGCATGATGTTCGAGAGCGTAATCGCCGATCCTTCCTGACCTACCGTCTGCAGCAGAGACACGAGGCGCGCATCCCCGAATTCCTCCTGATCTTCGTTTCTGGCCTCGGTGACGCCGTCTGTGTAGATCACCAATAAATCACGAGCTTCAAGGCGCGTAACGCCTGTCTCGTAGTTTTCCAACAATTCAATACCAAGCGGAATATTTTCTGATTTCAGCCGCTCTATGGTCCCGTCGCCGCGCTTGAGAATTGGTGGATTGTGGCCGGCGCTGAGATATCGAAGGTCTCCTGTCGCGGGATCAAGTTCAGCAATAAAAGCGGTGGTGAAGCGGCCATTTTGACTGTTGGCACAGGCCTGGCGGTTCAACCCTACAGCCAATTCGGAAAGTGAACCGCTGCCTCCTGCGAGCGCTCGTAAGCTTCCCTGGAAAGTAGCCATTAACATCGCCGCGGGAATGCTCTTGCCGGAAACATCCGCCACCGCGAGCAATAGCGGGCCATCGGTAGCGCGGCGAAATGCGTCGTAATAATCTCCGCCGATTGTCTTCGCGGCGCGTGTGGCGAACGCAATATCGACTCCCGGCACTTCCGGCGCTCTGCGAGGCACGAGCCATCGCTGGATTTCACGCGCGATCTCGATATCTCGCTTCATCGAAATGTGGTCGCCGATTACCAATACGAGCAAAATAAGCAGCCCGGCGAACGCAAGCATGGCTTCCACTTCCCGCGTAAAAAATAAGAAGTTGAAATCAACCACGGAGAGAATCGCCAGCAGAATGGTGAGAAGCAAAAACAATCGCCGGGGCGGCGACAACTTTCTCAATACACTCCAAAACAGAGAACCGAAGATTCTAAACGGCCGCTTCCAGGATCGATCGCCCTTAGCTGAATCCGAGCGTTTGTCGAGGTCCTGTTTGTACAGCCGCGAGCTTTCTTCGGCCTCAATCTTGAATTGCGACCAGAGTTCGTCAATCTCGAGGCCGGCGGTAAGCAGGCGCCACCGGTCTTTTGAGCGCCATATCGCGCGCTTCGCGCGCGCTTTTAGGCCGAAGAAGAACTTCTTGATTTTAACGAGAGCCGCGCGATTTTCATCTAATACTGAGGCCACATATCGAGTCTACGCTCATGCCACCGGCGGCGCGCGCCGCCCATCCGGAGTCATTCGAAGTGGATACCTTCATCGCGCGTGAGTATTTCGCCTTTGTTGACTTGCCCATGAGCGCAGCCTAAGATTTCCCGCAAATGCCTGAGTCCCCGCCGATGATCGGCCGGACAATTTCACACTATCGCATCGTCGAGAAACTTGGCGGTGGCGGGATGGGTGTTGTCTATAAGGCTGAGGACGCACGGCTTCGCCGGTTCGTCGCGCTCAAGTTCCTGCCGCCGAATGTCGCCGGAGACCCGCAGGCACTCGCCCGTTTCCAACGCGAAGCGCAAGCCGCATCCGCATTGAATCATCCAAACATCTGCACCATTTACGACATCGGCGAACAGGACGGGCAGTCGTTCATTGCAATGGAATTTCTGGAAGGCGTGACGCTGAAGCATCACATCGCCGGGGAGGCTGTAGAGACTGATGAACTGCTTGTATTGGCGATCGAGGTCGCCGACGCTCTGGACGCTGCCCACGCCGAAGGCATCGTTCATCGTGACATCAAGCCTGCCAACATTTTCGTAACGAAGCGCGGACACGCCAAGATTCTGGACTTCGGATTGGCGAAGGTGACGATCACGGGGAACCGTGCTGCGCTAGCCCCGATGGATACAAACGCTGACACCGAGGATGTGAACGCGGAGTACCTCACCAGTCCGGGAAGCACGATGGGGACGGTCGCTTACATGTCGCCGGAGCAGGTGCGGGCGAAAGAATTGGATGCGCGAACGGATCTTTTCTCCTTCGGTGCGGTGATCTATGAGATGGCGACGGGCGTGATGCCATTTCGCGGCGAAAGCTCCGGCGTCATTTTCCGTGAAATTCTCGATTGCGATCCCGTTCCCGTGATCCGGCTGAATCCTGACCTGCCTCCCAAGCTCGAAGACATCGTCAACAAGGCTCTCGAGAAAGACCGCACGTTGCGCTACCAGAGCGCGGCGGAGATGAGAACCGACCTGCAACGAGTGAAGCGGGACTCGGAGAGCGGGCGCAGTTCTGCAAGACATTCAAGCATGGCCGCGCCGGATGCGCCGAGGATTCGAGTCGCGAAACTCTGGAAGGCTGCGACGCTCGTATTACTGATCGCGTTGGCCGTAGCAGGCGGCCTTTACTATCGATCGCGACATCAAACCGCGGGCCTCACGGAAAAAGACACCATCGTGCTCGCCGACTTCGCCAACAATACTGGCGACGCTGTATTCGATGGCACTTTGAAGACGGCGCTCAACGCTTCTCTTCGCCAATCGCCTTTCTTGAATGTCCTTCCTGGAAGCCAAGTCGAAAAGACTTTGGAACTGATGACGCGTCCGGCGAATACAAAGCTCACGCCGGAAGTAGCCCGCGAGCTTTGCGAGCGAGCGAATAGCAAGGCCTACATCAGCGGATCAGTGAGCGGTCTGGGCAGCGAGTACGTGCTCGATTTGAAGGCGGTGAATTGCCAAAGCGGAGACGCGCTGGCCGAAGAACAGGTGACGGCAGCGTCCAAGGAAAAAGTGCTGGATGCGCTGGGCGGAGCCGCATCGAAATTGAGAAGCGAACTGGGCGAATCACTGGCGACGGTGCAGAAATTTGATGTTCCACTCGAGCAGGCCACCACGTCTTCGCTCGAAGCCCTCAAACAATACACCCTTGCCAGAAAAGCGTCTGAGGAGAAAGGCCACATCGCAGCCGTGCCGTTCGATCAACGCGCCATCGAGCTCGATCCGAATTTTGCCATGGGCTATCGGTCAGTTGGCGACGACTACGCGAGTCTCGAACAGCTTGGGCGGGCCAGCGAATACTACTCGAAGGCGTTCCAGTTGCGAGAGCATACCAGTGAACGGGAAAAGCTGTCCATTACTTGCGACTACTATATGAACGTGACCGGGGAACTGGAAAAAGCAGCCCAGGCGTTTCAGCAGGAGATCGAGAGCTATCCACGCGACGAACGAGCGTACAGCGATTTGGCGACCGTATACGACCAACGAGGTCAGTATGAGCAAGCGATGGCGGCCGAACGCCAATCCCTGCGCCTATCTTCTAATGAAGTATCTTCGTACGAGGATCTGGCCAATACCACCCTCGCCTTACAGCGCTTTGACGAAACGCGGCAGGTCCTTCACGACGCGCCCGAGGAAAAACTAGAACATTTCATCTTCCGCAGTGCTCTCTACGGCATTGCCTTTCTCGGGGCGGACGCGGCGAGCATGGCGGAACAGGAAAAGTGGTTCGCAGGAAAGCCCGAGCATGAAAACGTCGGGCTTGCGCTCGAGTCTGACACCGCGGCTTACGGTGGTCACGTGGGCAAGGCACGCGAACTAACCAAGCGCGCGGTCGATTCTTCCATCCGGGCTGACAGCAAGGAAAACGGCGCAGTATGGCAGGCGAATACCGCGGTGCAAGAAGCTGCTTACGGCAATTCTGCGGAAGCGCGGCGAGGAGCGGAAGCGGCTCTAAAGCTTGCTCCCGCGAGTCCGGGAGCCGAAGCCGAAGCTGCGCTCGCATTCGCGATGGCCGGCGATACAGCGCGAGCCGAGTCGTTGGCCCAGGACTTGGGAAAACGCTACCCGCTCGATACGCAGATGCAGTTGATGTGGCTCCCGGCCATTCGGGCACAACTGGCGGTAAACAGAAAAGATCCAGCCGCCGCCGTGAATGCCTTGCAAGCTGCTTCTCCGGTCGAGTTGGGACAGATTCTGTTCGTTAACAATCTCTCCTGCCTCTATCCGGTTTACGTCCGCGGAGAAGCATACTTGGCCGCCGGACAGGGCGTTTCTGCCGCCGCCGAGTTTCAAAAGATTCTCGACCACAGCGGCATTGTCTGGAACTGCTGGACGGGGGCGTTAGCTCACTTGGGAGTGGCTCGCGCCAACGCAATAGAATCGAGAGGATTACAGGGCGCGGACGCCGACGCCGCGCGCGTTCGCGCGCTCACCGCCTACAAAGATTTCCTCACCCTCTGGAAAGATGCCGACCCCGGCATACCCATTCTGATCGCCGCTAAATCGGAGTACGCGAAGCTGCAGTAGCCGTTCGCGCTTTTGCGCGCGAGATTCTTCGGATCAATTCAGAGCCCGGAGGCTCCCGCCTCCGGAAACACAACGCCCAGCTTAATTCATGCCGCTCAGCTCTTCGATGTCCGATCCTGTGCAGCGTCTCGTGCCGTCTTCATGACGGTTTTCTTCATGCGGTTTGCGCCCGCCCAATACAAGCTGATCTCGTGTCCGTCAGGATCGTTCATGTAAGCGTGCCGCCATCCCCAGGGCATCATGCGAGGCATTTTTGTTATGTAGAAACCCTTTTGCTGAAGCTTGCGGCAGAAATCGTCGAGTTCGGGAACTTCAAAGTAGAGGCGCACGCCATCGCTCGAAACAGAAGTATCCGGGCCGGCCTGATGCAGCGCGATCGTGCCATCGCCGCCAGGAGCGTGCATCCGCGCATACACTGCCTTGCCCTGGTAGCGGAAGTCTTCGATGAGTTTGAATCCAAGCAAATGACCGTAGAATTGGATCCCGCGCTCAACGTCCTTCACGTAGATCATGGCGTGGTTGAAAGTAAGCTTTCCGTGCGCATCCGGAGCGGCGGAAGACTTGGGCCCCGTTTGTTGGGACTTCTTGCCGGGCACCCGTTTCATCGAGCGCGGATGTCCGCTCTTCTTCGCGGAGGCTTTTCGCGGCTTCGGCTTCTTCATGGAATCGTCAATTCAGACCGAGCGATCCAGCGGCGCCAGTATCAGCGCGGCGGGTGCGACTGTCAACAGTCGCCAGGCAACTCGCTTCGACAGCGTGCCGCAGCGCGTTGACTTGAACCATTGCACAGCATAAGATTCGCGCCGATGCCCGATTCTTCTCCACTCGCCGGACGAACGATTTCCCATTACCGCATCGTAGAGAAAATCGGTGGCGGCGGGATGGGCGTCGTCTTCAAGGCTGAGGATACGAAACTCGGCCGCTTCGTTGCTCTGAAATTCCTGCCGGAAAATCTTGCCGCGGACCGCCAGGCGCTCGAGCGATTTCGCCGCGAAGCGCGCGCGGCCTCCGCTCTGAATCATCCCAATATCTGCACGATTTACGACGTGGACGAAGTGGACGGCCAGTCGTTCATCGCCATGGAATTTCTCGATGGCCAAACGCTGAAGCACCGGATCGAAAATAAGGCGCTGCCGATCGAGCAGGTGCTCGACTTCGGCGTGCAGATATCGGACGCGCTCGATGCGGCGCATTCCGAGGGAATCGTCCACCGCGACATCAAGCCGGCAAATATTTTCATCACGCGGCGCGGGCACGCGAAGATTCTCGATTTTGGATTGGCCAAGCTGATGGCCGACCGGAAAACGGATCTCGAGGGCGATACGGTCACCTCGATGGATTCTCCTCACGTGGCCCCGGAACTCTTGACCACCCCGGGCACGGCGATGGGCACGGTGGCGTACATGTCGCCCGAGCAGGTGCGCGGCGACGAAGTGGACGCGCGGACGGATTTGTTTTCGTTCGGGCTCGTTGTCTACGAGATGTCGACGGGGCAGCTTGCATATCCCGGGAAAACTTCCGGAATCATTACCGACGGGATTTTGAATCGTGCGCCAACTCCGCCGAGCCAGCTCAATCCCACCGTGCCGCCGAAGCTCGAAGAAATTATCGGCAAGGCGACCGAAAAAGATCGCGGAATGCGCTATCAGAGCGCCGCGGATATGCGTACGGATTTGCAGCGCCTGAAGCGAGATATTGATGCGGGACGCGCGATCGCGGAATCCGGCGGCGCGATTTCGGTCGGAAGCGGAACGGGAATTGCGCCGGCGAAAGAAGGCGCGGGCAGCTCAGCGAAAATTTCTACTGTGGCGAGCGGAGCACCGGGATCGTCGTCGGCCATTGCTACGATGCCGCCTGAAACGTGGCCAAAATGGATGATTCCGGCCGCAATGATTGCGATGGTTCTCTCGATTGCCGTAGGCGGCTATTTTTATTTTCACCGCGCGCCAATCCTCACGGAAAAAGACACGATCGTCCTCGCGGACTTCGTGAACACCACGGGTGAACCCGTGTTCGACGGGCCGACGCTGAAAGAAGCGCTGGCGGTAGACCTCGGGCAATCACCGTTCTTGAATATTCTCTCCGAAGACAAAGTCAGCGAGACGCTGCGGCTCATGGGCCGGACGCCGGATGAACATCTCACAAAGGACACGACGAAGGAGATCTGCGAGCGCGCCGGCGGAAAAGTTTATGTGGCGGGATCGATCGCGAGCCTCGGCAACCAGTATGTGGTTTCGCTCGATGCGTTCAATTGCAATACAGGCGACGCAGTGGCTCGCGAACAGGGGCAAACGAACGGCAAAGAGAAACTGCTCGCAACGTTGAGCGAAACAGCGTCGAAGCTGCGAGGGAAATTGGGCGAGTCTCTCGCCTCGATCCAGAAATTCGATGCGCCGCTCGATCAGGCTACAACGAACTCGCTCGAAGCGCTGAAGCTTTTCAGTCTCGGAGTGAAGGCGCGGCGCGAGAAGGGAGTCCTCGAGGGCGCCACCGAGTTCCGGCGAGCCATCGAGCTCGATCCCAATTTTGCGATGGCCCACGCGAACCTTGCCATTGCCGAATACGATCTCAATCAGATTTCGCTCTCGAAGACTGAAATCAGCAAGGCGTTCGAATTGCGCGATCGCGTGACGCAACGCGAAAAGCTTCATATCGCGACGTTTTACTACGACATTGGCTCGGGAGAGTTGGAGAAGTCCGTCGAGAGCTACAAGGATTGGATTCAAACCTACCCACGCGACGCACAGGCATACTTGGACCTTGGCGTTGAGTACACCGAAATGGGCCAATACGAGCAGTCGGTGCCGGAATTTCGTGAGGCGCTTCGGCTTGAGCCGGACAACATAATTATCAGCGGAGATCTTGCCGCCACCTACATTTCCCTGAACCGTCTGGACGAAGCACAGACGGTATTCAACGACGCTGAGGCCAAGAAAACGGTTGACGCCTTCATGCGCCAATCCATCTACGGCCTCGCGTTTCTTCGAGATGACACGGCAACGATGCGAAAAGAGGCCGAGTGGTCAACGGGTAAAGCAGGTGTTGAAGACGTTATGCTGGCGATGGAGGCGGACACGGAAGCATACGTCGGACATTTGAAGAAGGCTCGCGACCTCTCCAAGCGGGCTGCCGCCTCGGCTTCCGCGGGCGATTCGAAAGAGGTCGGCGCGCTCTGGCAGGTTTTCGGCGCATTGCGCGAAGCGGTTTTCGGCTCCGAGAAGGATGCGCACGAAGATGCGGCAGCAGCTCTTGCCATGTCGCCGGACAGCAGGGATGTGCAGGCATTAGCTGGCGTCGTCTTTGCACGAACAGCGGACGCGAGCCGCACCCACGCGCTGGTCGAATCACTGAATAAGAACTATCCGGTGAATACGATTCTGCAGTCCGCGTGGATTCCGACGATCAATGCGGAAGTTGAGCTCGGACGCGGCAATGGATCGAAGGCGGTCGAACTGCTTCGGCCCGCCGCCCCCTATGAGCTTGGAGAGATTATCGGGAGCCTAAACAATTCGTGCATGTATCAGGTCTACTTGCGCGGTGAAGCGTACATGCAAGCGAAGCAGGGAACCGCGGCCGCGGCGGAATTCCAGAAGCTGCTCGATCACCGCGGCATTGTTTGGAATTGCTGGTCGGGCGCGCTGGCGCACCTCGGACTCGCGCGTGCCCGCGCGGAAGCGGGCGACACCGGTGGCGCTCGCACCGCCTACCAGGATTTCTTCGCGCTATGGAAAGACGCCGACCCCGACATTCCCATCCTCCAGCAAGCCAAAACTGAATACGCAAAACTAAAATAACGCCACGAAGTCCGTGTTCGTTCCAGTAAGCACGATATCTTAAAATCGAACCACCCCGCGCCATCGAGCTGGGTTGCTGCTCTCTCGTGCCGGTGCGATAATGGCGATTCATTTGGAAGTTCGCGCCTGCCTCGTGGTGTAATCACAGTTTCGCCGCGAGATCGGCGCAGGGGGTCACGATGGGACTGAGGGACGCTTGGATTGAGAAGAGAATCGCCACGACGAACGGCGGCGAGCGAAATTTCTCGCAGATGCACTACGCCCGCCGCGGCGTCATCACCGAAGAGATGCTATTTGTCGCGGGGCGCGAGAAGATCGAGCCCGAGCTCGTGCGCAGCGAAGTCGCGCGCGGCCGCGCCATCATCCCCGCCAACATTCATCACCGCAATCTCGAGCCGATGGGAATCGGCGTCGCCTTCCGCTGCAAAATCAACGCGAACATCGGCAATTCGGCCACCACGTCGAACATCAGCGAAGAACTCGAAAAGCTTCACCGCGCCGTTCACTACGGCTCGGACACCGTGATGGACCTCTCGACCGGCGGCGATATTCCCGCGATTCGCAAGGAGATCATCAACGCATCGCCCGTGCCCATCGGCACCGTTCCGATTTACGAAGCCATCTCGCGTGTTCGCCGCCCGGAAGATTTGACGATCGAGTTGATGCTCGAAGTGATCGAAGAGCAAGCCGAGCAGGGCGTCGATTATATGACCATCCACGCCGGCGTCCTGCGCGAATCCTTGCCGCTCGTGCGCAATCGCATCACGGGAATCGTCAGCCGCGGCGGCGCGCTTCTCGCGCAATGGATGAGCTTCCACAAGAAACAAAATTTCCTTTACGAAAATTTCGACGCGATCTGCAAGATTTTTCATAAGCACGATGTGAGCTTTTCGCTCGGCGACGGCTTGCGCCCTGGCTGCCTCGCCGACGCGAGCGACGAAGCCCAATTCGCCGAACTGAAGATCCTCGGTGAGCTGACGAAAAAAGCCTGGGAATACGACGTTCAAACAATGATCGAAGGCCCCGGCCACATTCCGATGGACCAGATCGAATTGCAGGTGAAAAAAGAAAACGAGCTGTGCTACGAAGCGCCGTTCTACACGCTCGGCCCGCTCGTCACGGACATCGCGCCCGGCTACGATCACATCACCAGCGCCATCGGCGCGGCGATGATTGGCTGGCACGGCGCGTCGATGCTCTGCTACGTCACGCCCAAGGAGCATCTCGGCCTGCCCAACGCCGATGACGTCCGCCAGGGCGTGATCGCCTACAAAATCGCGGCGCACGCGGCCGACGTGGCGCGCCATCGCCCCGGCGCACGCGATCGCGACGACGCGCTCAGCTACGCGCGCTTTCTCTTCGATTGGAACAAGCAATTCGAGCTATCGCTCGATCCCGACACCGCCCGCGCCATGCACGACGAAACCTTGCCCGATGATTTTTACAAGGACGCCAAGTTCTGCTCCATGTGCGGCCCGAAATTCTGCTCGATGAATACAACGCAAATCGCCGAAGCCTACGCCGGCCAGACCCAGGAAGAGCGCAAGCAAAAATTCGTCGAGCTTCTTTCTAAAGTCGAAAAATAGAGCAGCTGGCACATGTCCACGGACCGCGGGCGAAATCTCATTCGACGTGTAGCCTCATGCATTTTCACGTCCAGCGCTCTCGTTTGCGCGCTTGCTTCGCTCGCCGCCGCGCAGGATGCGGGCTACAAAGCGTCCGTCGAGCAATGGCGCCACAAATACGAAGCCAGCCTCGAATCCGAAGATGGCTGGCTGACAGTCGCTGGCCTTTTCTGGCTGCACGAGGGCGAGAATAAATTTGGCACCGATCCGCTCAACGACATCATTCTCCCCGAAGGCTCCGCGCCCGCCGACATCGGCTATTTCGATTTCCACGCCGGAAAGACGATCGTCCACGTTAATCCCGGCGTCACGATCTACATGAACGGCAAACCCGTGCAGGAAGCCGAACTTCGTCCCGATTCCGAAGATCGCCTCGTCCTCGGCAACATCAAACTTTTCGTTCACAAAAGCGGCGAGCGTTTTTCAATTCGCCTCATCGACAAAAACAGCAAGCTGCTTCGTGATTTCGCCGGCACGCGCTGGTTCGGCGTGGACGAATCCTATCGAGTCACCGGAAAATTCGTCGCGTACGATCAGCCGAAGCAATTGGACATTCAGAACATCATGGGCGACACGGTGAAAATGTGGGCGCCCGGCTACGTCGTCTTCACGTTGCGCGGCGCGGAATATCGCCTCGAGCCAACTCAATCGGATCCGAAGGGAATGGAATTTGTCTTCCGCGATTTGACGAGCGGCAAGGAGACTTACGGCGCGTCGCGTTTTCTCGACACGCTTCCGCCGAAGGATGGCGTCGTCGTCCTCGATTTTAATGAATCATTCAACCCGCCGTGTGCGTATAACCCATATACGACCTGTCCGTTGCCGCCGCCGGGGAATCGCCTGCGTGTGCGCATCGAGGCCGGCGAGATGATGTACAAACACGATCGCGCGGCGCAGCCAACTGCAACGCCGCCGCGCACGGGAGGTGCGCAATGACATTCGTCCTGCTAGTCATCCTCGCTTATTTTCTGCCGTCGATCATCGGCCACAATAAGCGCCATGCCGCTGGAATCTTTCTCCTCAATTTCTTCCTCGGCTGGACGTTCATCGGCTGGATCGTCGCGCTGCTCTGGGCCTGCACCTCGGACGTGCCGGCTCCCGTCCCCGTGCCCGTAGTTGTCGTCGCGGGCGGAGCCGGAAATTACTGCTCCCGTTGCGGCAATATTCGCTTTCCATCTGCGCGATTCTGCAGCCTCTGCGGCAGCCCGTCGTAATGCCACTCGTCTTGGTGAATCCGAATGCCTGATTCGCAATCCGATCAAGTTCTCCGCCAGGAATTCAATCGTTGGGCCGAAGCCGGCAAGGGCGAGTCGATGGAGCACGAACATTGGCCCATCACCAAGCCCGCGCTCGAGCTCATGCAGTTCACGCCTGAGGACAATATTCTCGACGTTGGTTGCGGCGGCGGCTGGCTCTCGCGCATTCTTGCGCAACGCGCGCCGCATGGCCGCGTCATCGGCATGGATATTTCCGATGAAATGGTGCGCCACGCGCGGCAAAAGAGCCTCGACTACGACAATCTCGTCTTCGTCGTTGGCGGCGTGGACGAAATTCCCTGGGAGCCAAATTTCTTTCAGCGCGTGATTTCCGTCGAATCGTCCTACTACTGGCCCGATCCCGCGCGCGGCATCCGCGAAATCTTTCGCGTCCTCGCCGAAGGTGGCTCGGCATGGATTCTCATCAACTTTTTTCGCGACAATCCCAATTGCCATCAGTGGGCGGAAAAGCTCGAAGTCCCCGTGCACCTGCTCTCCGCGGACGAATGGAAAAAAATGTTTCGCGACGCAGGCTTCAGCGAAGTCGCGCACAAGCTCATCCCCGACCCAACGCCCACGCCCGATGCCTATACAGGCCGCTGGTTCCGCGACGCCGCCCAACTCCGCGCCTTCCGCGAAATGGGAGCCTTGCTCGTACGCGGCACCAAGCCCAATTCCTAGCGCGTCAATCGCCACGCTTCGTCGCCTTTGCATGTGTGCTATAACATCTGCGCTTCGTCTCGAATCTCGGCGCAAGCGATGCCCGCACGATCGCAAGGAGCAAACACGATGCCGCAATCCAAAAACAATCCACGCATGCGCGTGAATCAATACGCACTAATAATCTTCGCAATCATTCTCGCCGCGCTCGCGAAGCCGGCCTCACTCGCCGCACAGACTTCCGCCGGCCCGCTCGATGCCGCCGAAGAAGCCAAAATCTCCAAAATGCTGGCCGCCAGCGGCGTCCCAAGCATTTCCATCGCCATCGTCGACGAAAATGGCAAGACCGTCTACGCTCGCGCATTCGGCCAGGCGTCGCTCTCGCCCGAACGCGCCGCCTCCGAAAAAACACGCTACGCCATCGGCTCCATCAGCAAGCAATTTACCGTCGCGGCGATTCTGCTCCTGGCTGAGGAGCGCAAGCTCTCGCTCGACGACACCGTCTCGAAATATTTCCCGCAGTACACCCGCGCCAATGAAATCACCATCCGCCAGCTCCTCTCGCACACATCCGGCTACGAAGATTACGCGCCGCAGGACTACATGATCCCGGAATGGCTCAAGCCCACTACGCCCGACGCCGTTCTCAACCAGTGGGCCACGAAGCCTCTGAATTTCGATCCCGGCACAAAGTGGCAGTACAGCAACACGAACTACGTCCTCGCCGGCCGCATCGCCGAAAAAGCTTCGGGCATGGAGCTGATGAAAATCCTTCAGCAAAGAATTTTCACGCCGCTCAAAATGTCGTCGGCGGGCGATTGCAGCGTGGATAAGACGCCGGAAGACGCCGTCGCGTACACGCGTTACGGCCTCGGCCCGGCGCGTCCCGCACTGCGCGAAGCCGCGGGCTGGTATTTCGCGGCCGGAGAGCTGTGCATGACGCCCGCGGACCTGGCTCGCTGGAATATTTCGTTTCTGCACAAACAAATTCTAAAGCCCGCGTCGTACGAGGAATTCACGCGTGAAGTGTTACTCAAAAATGGAAACCACACGCACTACGCGCTCGGCATCTCGCTCGGCGAGCTCGACAACATCCCGTGGCTCAGTCACGGCGGTGAAGTCTCCGGATTCCTCGCGACCAACACCGTCTATCCCACGCGCGGCGCCGCCGTCACCGTGCTCTCAAATCAGGACGACATCAGCCTCATCGGCCCCGTCTCGCGCGAAATCTCGCGCTACCTTCTCGAGCCCGACACGCGCGCCGCAGCGGACACCGGCACGCCCGAAGAACTCCAGCAAGTCCGCGGCATTATCGAAGGATTGCAGCAAGGAAAAATCGACAGGTCCCTCTTCACCAGCAATTGCAATTTTTATTTTAGCGACGAGGCGATGCAGGACATTCAATCGTCGCTCTCCGCTCTCGGCACAGTGAAAGAAGTAAAGCGGACGCGCCAGTCGTTGCGCGGCGGCATGACGTTCCGCCACTACCACGTCGAGTTCGAAAAAAAGTCGCTCGTGATCACCGTCTACCTGACGCCCGACCAGCACTACGAACAATTCCTCCCCATCGAAGAATTCTGATGGCGGCACTAGTTTGCAACAGGCACTTGTAGCGCCGGGCTTCACGCCCGGCACTCTTCGCTCCGAGTCTCATGACTCAACTCATCGAAACCGCTCGCACCCGCCTCACGCCCTGGCACTCCGACGACTGGCGCGCCCTCCACGCCATCGCCCGCGAGCCCGAAGTGATGCGCTACATCACCAACGGCGCCCCCTGGACCGAAACTCAAACTCAAGAATTCGTCGCCCGCCAATTGCGCCACTTCTCCGAACGCACCTACTGCCTCTGGAAGCTCAATGTAAAAAGTGATGGCGCCTCGGAGAGTGATCGCAATGTCGACGGCCTCTGCGGTATCCAGCCACTCGTCGAAACCGACGAAATCGAAATCGGCTGGTGGCTCGCCCAGCGCCACTGGGGAAAGGGAATCGCATCCGAGGCCGCCCACGCAGCCGCGCGCGACGCCTTCGAGCGCGTCGGCCTCGATCGCCTCGTCGCCGTCGCCGTAAAAGAAAACGCCGCCTCGCTCCGCATCATGGAAAAGTTAGGCATGGCCTACGAGCGCAACATCATCCACCGCGGCGTCCCCGTAGTCCTCTACAGCGTCACAAAATCCCACTGGCTCACGCTCTCCTGATTTTCCGGTTAGTCCTCTCTTCGTAGGGGCGGGTCTCAGACCCGCCCGGCTCTTTGCCGATCGTCTGTCTGTTCGTAGGGGCGTCCGCCGCGGCGGACTGCGCCCCAGCGGGTGCCGCACTCTTTGCCTCGCAAAGGGTGCGGGTTTTGTTCTTTCCTTCGTCGCGCCGGCATCCCTGTCGGCGTTTTTGACTTCGTCGTTCTCTCCGATCACATTCCCGTCTAAATCCGCATCACTCCGAAATCATCCCAATCGCGCCCATCCAAATCTCCACCAACTGCGGCCACGCCGTCACCGCAAGCTTCGTCCGCCGCAGACCAAACGCATGCCCGCCCTTCGCATACAAATGCATCTCCACGGGCACCCCAGCGTTCTTCAGCGCAATGTAATAAGAAAGCGAATCGTTCACATCGTCGACGTGATCATCCTCATCCTGCAGCAAAAATGTAGGCGGCGTGTGCTTCGTGACAGGAACATCGGGATTCAACCCAAGATCCTTATCGGTATTCGCCGCGTGCGGGACCACATACTTACTGCTGCCCTGCTTCGCATCCCATTCCGCCGCGGAAAGCGAGAGATGCCCCGGATAAATCGCCACCGCAAAATCCGGCCGGCAACTTTCTTTGTCGGCCGCATCCACCGCCGCATACAAACGCTTCTCATAATGCGTGCTAATCGCCGCCACCAAATGCCCGCCTGCCGAAAATCCAAGCACTCCAATCTTGTGCGGATCGATATGCCACTCCGCGGCGTGCAAGCGCAGCAGGCCCATTGTCCTCTGCGCATCTTCTAGCGCCATCGGTGATTCCGGATACGGCCCCGATTTCGGATACGGCCCCACGTCCGTCACGCGGTATTTCAGCAGCACGCACGTGATCCCTTTCGGCGACAGCCAATCGCAGACCTCCGTGCCTTCGAGATCGATAGCCAGAATCTGGTAGCCCCCGCCAGGAAACACGACCACCGCCGCGCCCGTGTTCTTTCCTGTCGGCGAATAGACCGTCATCGTCGGCCGCGTCACGTTGACCAAGTAATCCCATGTTTTTCCGGCGACCAGAGTCTTCGCCGTCGCGGCGGCCTCTGGCCCCGCAACAGGCTGCGGATCAGGCGCCGCCCCCGTCCATATCGGCACCTGCGTATGCCCCGCCGATGGCTGCCACTCCGGCGCCTGCGCGCGCACCCCGCCACCCGCAATCACAACACACAGAGCAAAGATGAAACTCTTCATCACAATCCCCGCAACTCGATACAACCAGCGCCGCATACTACTACAACGCCGGGTGCCGCATCCTTTGCCTCGCAAAGGGTGCGGGTTTTGTTCTTTCCTTCGTCGCGCGGGCACGCCTTTGTTTTTTCCGTTCGCCGTATGCCATTCGTTCGTAGGGGCGCTGCTCGCTGCGCTCTCTTCGCCGTTTCGTCGTCGTGCCCCCGCTCATCGGTGTCATTCCGAGGCCGCCGCGGCGGGCGAGGAATCCCTCCCGCTTAGCCTTCGCTTTTTCCCTCGTGGCGCGGGCATCCTGCCCGCGATTCTGATTTTGCTGTTCGGTCGTAGGGGCGGGTCTCAGACCCGCCCGGCTTTTCGCCGTTCGTCTCTCTGTTCGTAGGGACGTCCGCCGTGGCGAACTGCGCCCCACCTTTCGCCTAAACGGTGGGTCTTGCATTCCCTCTTCACCCCCGCGCCCCATTGCCCCCCACCACCGTCGGTGCTACGCTTTTCCCAGGTGCTCCATGAACAAATCCGAACTACTCGCCTCGGCCATCACCGTCCTAATCGTCGTAGGCCTCGTTGCCTTCCGCCTTCTCTGGGTCGGCTCGCAAGCCGCCGCCGGAGCCGCTCTCGGTAGCCTCCCCATGCTCCCCAAAACCTGGCGCCGCTGGCTCCTCGGCGAACACAACGCCACCCCCACGCGATAGGCCCGGTCCCTTCTCGACTCAGGTCGCCACCAGATTGAAACGAGCTAGATATCGATTGGATTTAGAG
>JBAPOP010000008.1:0-2106 GCA_049279675.1 Candidatus Acidiferrales bacterium | reverse complement strand
GAAGAATAAGATTTGGCACCAAAGGAATTCTTTGAATCTCAAGTGGGCCTCATGCGTCGGTTTGCGCAAAATTTCCAAGACCGATTGACCCGATTTAAAATCGCCAGTAGACTTGTGTACCACCGAGTAGATGATGTGCCGCACGCTGTCCCCAGCGCTCAGGAGCGACGATCGGAATTGCAGTTAACCTCGGTAACTCATTCGGCTATCAGTCGAGCGGGCTAAACGCAATCGTACTGGCCGGTGACAGGACGATTTCAGAGGCATTGGTAAAATCACGATGGGCGGGAGCCTAGGTTTACAGACGGATTGGATCACCTGGCTTTTGATGGCTGGGCTGACGCTTTTTTGGCTGGCATCGCTGCGCCTTGTCCCCGGTTGGCGTGTAAACGGTTGGCTGTCCCTCCTGAAGTCACTCTACGGATTCGCTTGGCTAGGAATTGGCACGGACATCGTGCTGCGATTTTCAATGTTGTCGTACAACGCGGTGGAGTGGGGCAATGGAACTCTCCGGCTCGCAGTTCAGCCCCCGGCCGTGGTCAACAAGACGCTCGCATGCTGCGGATTGTATTGGGTGCTCGTTACTCTCGGTTTTGCACTCGCAGGGCGGCGCCGCACGGCAGGTCCGTTTGCGAATCTGGAAGTGTTTACAACTGATTTCGCATATGCCGTCGCTATTCCGGTCGCGGCGTTGTCTTCTTTAGGTTTCTATGTGAGCGTGACGCCGGATATCCTGCCGCTGGCGATGGTCACTCCGGTTTCGCTGCTTGCCAATTTGTATGCGGTCCCGGCAAGCGTCGTGTGGTGGGACCATTTTAAAAAACCGGGGCCCTGGTGGCGCGTTGGATCAGTTCACGTACTCGCTCTGATGCCGGCAGTTGTTCTGGGGTGGGTGAGTCCCTACAGGGAAAACCTGGCTCCGCTCTTGGTCATACCTGTGATGGCAGCGATTTTTGCAGGTCGTCGGCCTTTGCTTAGAAGTCTCGTGCCGGCTGGCCTGGTTTTTCTTTTAATTCTTACGGTTTTTGTCAGTTCGTACCGGCTCGTGAAATGGGAACACGCACGCGTCGGCGAAGTTGTAAATGACTTGCGCGAGGCAGACTTCGCCGGATTTGTCTCCGGCGACTGGGCTGAACGCTTACAACGATTCCACGGATTCGATTCGATGTTGATCACGGTTGCGCTCGTGCCTTCCGCAAGGCCGTATTCGGGTCGAAACGTCCTGATCAATCCCTTCATTCGCGGCGTAATACCGCGCTTCATTTATGAGGACAAAGGCGATGCAGACGCTGGTTTGAGATTCGGTTCGAGTCTCTGGTCCTACGAGGATCCTAGATCGCGGTTGCATAACGTAGGACGGATCGCCCCATCGATGCCCGGCGATTTGTTCGACGCTGGCGGAGTTCTCTATCTGGCGCTGGGAGCGTTGATCTGGGGAATTCTTTTGGGATCAATTGAAGGCTGGAAGCGAAATCTTCCCGAACGGTCTGCGCTCGTGATTACGTTGTTACTCGGGATCCAATGCTTCATGTCGGTTGAACGCGACTTCGATTACACGGTAGCGACGGTCATACAGTTGCTCCTCGTTCTTGTGTTAGTTACCAGTCTCGTAGCGATAGCTGAACGCCGCAATTCCAATCTCGCGATTTCGCTAAGCGAGCGCCACTAGCATCCAACGACCGCACGACTATGGCGCCGAAGGCTACAATTCCCGGAGACGGTGCCTCAAGCGGTCGCGCCGATCTTCGGCCGCTGGCCCCGAGCCTGCTCATCACTCCAGATTTTCCCCCTCAAGGAGGCGGCATCTCGAACTATCTGTTCAACGTTTATCGGCAGTTCGACCTGCGCCAGACGACACTGATCGCGCCGCGACACCCGAACGCCGATACGTTTGACTCCGGACAAGCGTATTCGACCGCACGCTTTGAAGCGTTGACCAGCATTCCAGGACTTCGCGGAGCTTGGCAGATATTTCAAATGCACAATCGAGCCGCTCGATATTTGAAACGAAATCGGGCACTCGTCGTCCATTGCGGTCACGTGAACGCGGCGATGGCCGCTCGCGCATTGAAATGGCGATACGGCGCGCGTTACGTGGTCTGGACC
>JBAPOP010000007.1:0-68063 GCA_049279675.1 Candidatus Acidiferrales bacterium | reverse complement strand
CGCGCACGGTCGGCGGCAGCAAATACACCTGATCCGGGTTGTAATCCAAAAATTTCGCCATCGCGTCTCCTCTCTCGCGCAGTATAAGGGACGCGTCAACCCGAGTTCTCACACAGACTCTTCAGCCGGGCACTCTTCGCCTTTTCCTCCACGCATCACATTCTCAAACGCATCATGCTGGGAGCAACCGTGGAGTCATTGCTCGCCATGGACCGAACCACCCTAACCGCCGCCCTCGAACCGTTAGAGCGCCGCAAACTTGTAAAGGTTACCGCAGACCTCGCCGCATTGTCGTGCTATCGATTCTGTTTCAATCTTCGTCTAATCTGTTCAAAGCCCCTTCGCAAAAAGGAGAAACGCATGAGCGCTCGAAGAATCACCGCTTTATCGTCGGTTCTAATCGCACTTGTCGTTTCCATTTTCGCGACGGAGGGCAGCCCTGCATTCGCAAACGACAAAACCACGAGCCTTTCACGCGATTCCATCATCCGCATCGTCGTCCAGATTCAAAGGGCGGACTACGAGGGGAATCGCGCAGCTCTGAAGACCCTCTACAGCGAACTCGCTCCCATTCCGGAAGACAGAAAACTCGCCTCGCGCGTGCTCTACTGGCGGGGATTTGCCTTGTGGCGTCGCGCGTTCAATGGTTTCAATGACGCCGCCGATCCCGCTGATCTGGGGCAAGACTTGCAGCAAGCCGTCAAAGAATTTGATGACGCCAGTGCAAAAGATCCCGGGTTTGTGGATGCCAAAGTGGGCGCGGGATCGTGCCTGAGCAATCTGATGTTTCTAAATCGGAAGGACCCTGCTCGAATTCAGGAGTTAGTCGCACAGGCCACGCCCATATTCAAACAAGCGGAAGCGCAGGCGCCGGACAATCCTCGTCTCCTCTGGGTGCTCGGCCCGAATCGTTGGTACGCTCCGCCGGAGCGTGGAGGCGGTCAGGACAAAGCGATAGCTACCTATCAAAAAGGTCTAGAGTCCATACGCGAACACAAAGAGGACACGAGCGACCCGCTCGAGCCAACGTGGGGAGAGCCCGAACTGCTGATGAATCTCGCCTGGTCGAATTTGAACCGATCCACGCCCGATCTAAACGCCGCTGATCAGTACGCGCAAGCCGCGCTCAAATTCGTTCCTTACTGGCACTACGTTCGCGACATCCTGATGCCGCAGATTCAAGCCGCCAAAGCAAAAGCACACTGACCTAGACAGCAAAGCGGCCGGCACCGGAAATTTATTCGCTTCACGTTCGATCGCCGTGAAAATTCCGCATTCCCCATTTTCCGTTTTCTCTTTTCCATCTTCCGTTTTGCTACTCCACGTAGTAGCCGTCGCGCGCCTGCACCGACAAGTCCTTCTGCTTCGTCACGAGATGAATTTTGCGGTAGCCGGCACCGCTCGGCGATTTGTCCGGAACGTAGCCCAATATGTATTGATCCCGTAATTCCTGCGCGAGCTGATCGTAAATCTGATCCACCGTCAGCTTCTTTGAGACTTCATACAGCCGCCCGCCGGTTTCTTTCGAGATTCGCTCGAGAATTTTCTTTCCGTCGGGGCGCCGTTCTTGTTGCGGATAGCGATGCCCGCCTCCGCCGCCATGCCCGCCCCAACCCCCGCCGCTATACCCACCTCTTTGCCCAAATGGCTCATCGTCCTTAAAAAGTATCGAATAGACAACCGTGTTCGCGCGCTGCGCCGATTCGATCGCGCTCTCGAGATTTTCCTTGCTGCCCCGGTCGTCTCCATCGGAAAGAATAATCACCGCTTTCCGGCCCTGCAGTTTCTGCATCATGTCGTTGGACGCGAGATAAATTGCATCGTAGAGCAGGGTGCCGCCGCCATGGCGATGTCCGCTGCCGTCGTCGCTCGCGCGTTGCATTTCCGGCGTTTCCAACAAATCGAGCTTGGACTCCAATTTTTTCCGTGAAGAAGTGAAATCCTGAAGCAGCTCGACCTCGTAGTCGAAGTGAATCAAAAACGCTTGATCTTTCTTGTCTTCGCGCAGCGTGTGCTCGATAAAACTCGAACTTGCGGTTCGCTCCTGACCGAGGACGCGCCGCTGGCTGAGGCTCGTATCCACGAGCAGGCCGACGGTCAGCGGCAAATCGTTTTCGCGCGCAAAGTAAGTGATCGTCTCCGCGCGGCCGTCTTCTGCAATCACGAAATCGTCCTTCGTCAAGTTGGATACGATCTGGCTTTTCTTGTCGCGCACGGTAGCGAACACCGTCACCATGTTCGCTTCAACGGCTATTTTTGGTTGTTGTTGCGGTTGTGCAGAAGGTTGTGGCGAAGCTTGCGGCTGAGTCTGTTGCTGGGATTGCTGTTGAGATTGTTGCTGCCCGCGGAGCGGCGCTCCCAGCACGATTAGCAGCGCCGCAAGCAGCGCCGAAATCGCGCGCGCAAACTCCGGCACGCGCCTCAAAACACGCCTCTCACTATCGCGGTTCATGCCCAGACAGACTACTCCCCGTTAGGCATTCCGTTTCGCCAAGCCGAGAGTTCCAATTTCAATCCCGCTCGCCGCCCTTGCAATCATAGTGCCGGGCTTTCGCGATTTGTGCGTCCCGGCCTGGCCGGGAAGCCCGGCATCTTGCTTTTATTCATGCAATTGAGCTCGGCCTATTCGTATCTCAGCGCAATCATCGGATCGACGCGCATCGCGCGCCGCCCGGGGATGTGGCACGCGGCAAGCGCTGTGCCGAGAAGTAAGAGCGTCACCGCAATAAACGTCAGCGGATCCGTCGGCCTCACTTCGAAGAGCAAGCCCGCAATCGAGCGCGAAATCACAAGCGCCCCAACTAATCCAATCGCTGCGCCGGCGAGTGCAAGCGTCAATCCCTGCCGCACGATCAACCGGCTCACATCCCCCGGCTGCGCGCCGAGCGCCATGCGAATTCCAATTTCCTGCGATCGTCGCGCGACTCCGTAACTCATCACGCCATAAATTCCCACCGCAGCCAGCAGCAGCGCGAGCGCTGCGAACGTTCCGAGCAGCAAAGTGGTGAAACGCTGCTGCGCGAGCGAATCCGATAGAAGTTGATCCATCGTCGCCACGCGCGACACCGCAATCGCCGAATCGAACTCGTGAATTTTTCCGCGCGCAGCGGCAACGAGCGCTGTCGGATCCCGCTCAGTGCGAATCACCAGCGATTCCGTCCAGCCTCCGGCACCATAGATATCGAAAGTCGCTCCCTCATTGAGTCCGAACTGATGCACGTCGCCGACCACGCCCACCACCGGCGACCAGCACGGCTGGTTATCCATCGAGCAAAGATTGATGCGATGGCCAATGGCATCGCCTTTCGGCCAAAATCGGCGCGCCATGCTTTCGCTGATCACTATGTTGGAATTCGTCCAATCGGATTCATTGAAATTGCGTCCTTGAATCACCGGAATTCCGATCGTCGCAAAGTATCCGGTATCAACCGTCCGAATCTGGGCCGTGGGCCGCGGCGCTTTTTCTGTTTCCGGCTGCCCTTCAATGACAAATCGCGATGTCGCGCGCTGCGACTCCGAAATCGGCAGGATGTCGATTCCGCCGACGCTCTTCACGCCGGGCAGCGCCCCAATCCGCTCGGTCAATTGCTGAAAGCGCCGCGAATCCTTTACCGCCAGGTCCTGCGATTGCGCGGGCGTCATTTTATTGATCACTTCGATTGGAAGTGCGCGCTCGGAAACGCGCATCGTCAAAATGTTATCCGGCCGAAATCCCGGATCAACCCTCATCAGATTGCCGAATCCGCGAATAAATAGTCCCGCGCCCGCCAACAGGATGAGTGACAGCGCGATCTCCGCGACAACGAATGCATTACGAAGTTTGCCCGTCACCATCCCGCCCGTTCCCGTGCCGCTTCCTTTGAGAACGGTATTGAGATCGGCGCGCGCGCTTTGAAATGCAGGAAGCCCGCCGCAAAGAATTCCAGTCAGCACGGAGACGCCAAGCGTGAAGCCGAGGACCCAGCCGTTGAGCCCCGCAGGCCCCGAGCTCGCAAGTTCCGCCGGCGCGAGCGACGTCAGCGCATCGAGGCTCGACTCCGCGATCAGAATTCCAAGTCCGCCGCCGGCGAGAGCCAGCAGCATCGTTTCCGTCAGCAACTGCGCGATCAGCCGCGCGCGGCTCGCGCCGAGAGCGACGCGCAGCGCGATTTGCCGCTGGCGATCCGCGTTGCGCGCGAAAATTAGATTCACAAGATTCGCGCATGCAATCAGCAGGACAAGCCCGACGGCGCCGGAGAGCACAAGTAGCGCAGCTCTCAATTTCACCGCCGCGGGATCTTTCAATTGCCGCACTTCAACGCCCCAATTCGCATTCGTCGCGGGATGTGCGAGTGCCTCCTGCCGCGCGAGCGTCGCCATCTCAGCCTGCGCTTGCGCAATCGTCGCGCCTGGAGCGAGCCGCGCCACAACGCCGTACGGATGATGCACGCGCGTCTTTAATTCGTTCGGATCCATTAATCCCGTGGGAAACCAAATGTCGGCCCACGGCGCGAGACGAAAATTTCCCGGCAGCACTCCCGCGAGCAGATAGTCTTTCCCGTCAAGCGTCAACGTCCGCCCGACGACGGACGGGTCGCCGCCGAAGCGCGACTCCCACAATGAATCGCTAATCAGAGCAATATTCGGCGCACCGTGCTGATCTTCACTTTGCAAAAAAGTGCGGCCCAGAATCGGCTTCACTCCGAGCGTCGCAAATAATTCCGCAGTCGCGTATGTCGCTTCTACGCGCTCCGACTCGCCATCGCCCGTGAGATTCAGATCGGTCGGCACGAATTGGTACGCGGCCATATACGTGACCGATTTCGCCTGATGCCGCCATTCATCAAAATCCGCGGGCGACAATCCCAGTTGTGGCCACTGCGGATAATAATTATTCCAAATTTCAACGAGCCGCCCTGGCTCGTGATACGGCAGTGAGCGGAGCAGGACATTCTGTACAACACTAAAAATAGTCGTGATCGCGCCGATTCCGAGCGCGAGGGTCAAAATGGCGACAGCGGAAAAACCGGGATTGCGCCGCAGCGTTCGCGCCGCGTATCGAACGTCCTGAATTACCGAATCGAACATGGGATCACTATACTCGCCGTGCGCGCTATCGACGTTCTTGCCCGCCGCGAGATACGCGCTTCTACTCTAGAGACGCTGCGGCAACGGCTTCGGTGAGCATCGAGTTCGGTACCAAACGCGGTTATCATGCGGCTTTCGATTTCCGGGGCGGCAGCGCCTGAACTTTGCCGCAGCGCAACACGTACATACTGCGGTGCTGGAAATAAACAGCAATTGTAGCGCCCGGCTTAAGCCGGGCAGCCGTTCCTGCCAGCGGCAAACACGAAACGGAGATTTCAAGATGACCCGCTCGCTCAAGTTCACGCTCATTCTGATGCTCTTCTGCGCCACGCCCGCGTTTTCGCAGTCGCAGGAAGCATCTCTCACCGACGCCCTCAAGAGCGGCCGCTCGGCAATTTCGGTAAAGGACTACACTCTCGTCGGTCCCGGCGCGGACGTCCTGCGCGCCGCCACGGCCGATGCGCAGTTCGTTCTCCTCGGTGAAGATCATGGCATCGCGCAGATTCCGCAGTTCGCCGGCGCGCTTTGCGCAGAGCTTGCGCCGCGCGGCTTTCATAATATGGCGATTGAAACCGGTCCGATTCTCACGCCGGAAATCGAGCGATTCGCGCGCGATCCCGATGGATTGAGCAAGCTCGCGGACTTCGAGAAGCGCTATCCGGCTGGCATCGCGTTCTACAATTGGCGCGAGGAATTTTCTCTCTTGCAGCAATGCGAAAAAAGCGGAGCTCCTGCGGGAATGCACCTCTGGGGCCTCGATCAGGAATTGATGGGAGCCCCGAGCTACGTTTTGGATCTTCTCGTTCGCGGAGCCACGACTCCGGAAACACGCGCCGCTGCAGAAAGACTACTCGAAGAAAATCGACAGGACTATGCAGTATCCGCAAAAAGTGGCGATCCAAGCGAACTGTTTCTGATGAAAGCGCCCCAGGCCGAACTCGATCAATTTCTCGCGCTACTCAAAAATCAGAGCGGACCGATGGCCCACCACAATATTTCGTTGATGGAATCTTTGCTCAAGAGCCGCGATATCTATCAAAAATTTATGTCCGCTTCTGGTTATGCATCGAACCGCGAGCGCGCCGAGTTGATGAAATCAAATTTCGTACGGGATTATTCGGAAGCGGAGCGGCGCGATGGCGTGGCACCGAGGGTTTTCTTCAAATTTGGCGGAAATCACATGTACCGCGGCTTGAATCCGCTGCACTCAAGCGAACTTGGCAATTACGTTGCGGAATTGGCGGAAGGGCGCGGACAAAAATCGGTCCACATCTTTATTCTCGGGGTCAAAGGCAAGGAGTTGCAGTTCGCCGGAATCGGAAAGCCGAGCGGCGAAGCGCCGGTCGATCTTGCCGGCGATCCCGATTCCGGTTTCAAATATTTCAAGCCGCTCTTCGACAACATGCTCGCGGATTCATGGACGCTCTACGATCTTCGCGTCCTTCGCGATCACTTCGGCAAGTACGGCAAGGTGGATCCGGAACTCGAGCGCACGATTTTCGGCTACGAATTTGTCGTCCTAATTCCCGATCCAACGCCGTCGCACGACCTAGCTGCACCGGGCCGAAATTGACGATCACCCTTCGCGGCTAGATCGCCGCTAACATTGGCAAAATCTCCGAAGTGGCACTTGTAGCGCCCGGCTTCAGCCGGGCACTCTTCGCCTTTTTTCCGACTGCCATCACTCGACAATTTCTACATCTTCGGAAAATTCGGATCAGCCTTCACTTCTAAAATCTGCTTCGTATGCCGCTCACTATGCGCGCCAATAAACAGCAGGAATTCATACCCGTCCATCGGCTGGTTGAGCGGATCCTCCGTCACCACATGCTCGCGCAAATCGGGCGTCGTCCTCATGTATTCAATCGTCTTCGCGCGGCTCTTCAAAAAATGATCGAGGGTTTCCGCGGGTGTCCAGCGTCCCGTCGGGACGAGCGGTGGCGGCGCCTGCGCTTTGTGCGAGCGATCGGGAATCATCGCAAGAACCATGGCATCAACCTTCTTGTAGTCGCGGTCCGGGGCTCCGGCAGGCGCTTTCATAACTTTCTCACTCGTAATTCCGAAAATATAATCCTCGGCCAGTGCGATGTGCTCGAGCGTCTCGGCCACCGACCAGCGGTCCGGCCCCGCCTTGAATTTCCATTGGGCTTCCGATAGCCCCTTCGTCGCTTCCACAACGCCATCCCGCGTCGTCTCAAGAAATTTCACGCCGCTTGCGCGGTCCGCGGGCGCCAGGCTCTGCGCAAACACGAGCGCCTGAAAACACAAAACTGCCAGCACGAGCAAACTTGCCTTTTTCATCGTAATTCCTCCTCGATCTCCCGCTCTCAATCACCCGCGATTCACCGCCCGGCCACGAATTGTAGTCGCCTTCACCGTGACCCGCAACGGTTCCGTCCACGCCGCGATAAGAGCCATAAAACGAACGAAGCGCGAACGCCCGTTAGGGCTGATATAGTGCCTCGCGCAGCTCAAAGGTTCTTATCGAAACGACAAAGAGGACGCCATGAA
Source organism: Candidatus Acidiferrales bacterium (assembly GCA_049279675.1). GTDB lineage: Bacteria > Acidobacteriota > Terriglobia > Acidiferrales > UBA7541 > Palsa-147. The sequence goes on along the minus strand of JBAPOP010000007.1, from coordinate 60,485 downwards.
AATATCTCTCAGAAGTTTGCTGCCAGGACTTGTCGCCGCGATGCTGATGTTGTGCGCGGCTGTCGCGGCGCAGCAGTCGTCGAACCGCGTAATCGTCAAGGCCGGCCATTTGCTTGACGTGAAGAGCGGCAACACGCTCGCGAACAGAGCGATTGTGATCGAAGGAGACAAAATAGTGAGCGTCGTCGCTGCCGATGATCTCAAAACTTCTCCCAGCGACACTGTAATTGATCTCTCGCACGCGACAGTTCTCCCCGGACTCATCGATGCGCACACGCATCTGACCTTCAACCCAAGTTTCGGTTACGAAACCTTGGCGATTTCTATTCCTCGCGAGGCTCTGATCGGCGCCCGCAACGCTCGCGTCACTTTGGAAGCTGGAATCACCACCGTCCGCAACGTCGGCGCGCACGGCTATAGCGACGTAGCCCTCCGCGACGCCATTAATGCTGGAGACGTGCCCGGCCCGCGCATGCTCGTGAGCGGTCCCCCGCTCAGCATCACGGGCGGCCATTGCGATAACGACTTCTTGCCCTTCGAATATCACGCTACAAGCGAAGGCGCAGCCGACGGCGTCGAAAATGTTCAGCACAAAACGCGCGAAATTATCAAGTACGGCGCGGACGTCATCAAAATCTGCGCGACCGGTGGCGTCCTCTCCAAAGGCGACGATCCGAACGCGGCTCAGTACACGCTCGAAGAAATGAAAGCGATCGTAGCCGACGCTCACAGGCTGGGCAGGAAAGTTGCCGCTCACGCACACGGCGCGCAAGGCGTGATCTGGGCGTCCGAAGCCGGTGTTGACTCAATCGAGCACGGCCACCTGATGAACGATGAAGCGATCGCCACGCTGAAAAAGAACGGCACCTATCTCGTTCCCACGCTCTATCTCATCGATTGGCAACGCGAAAACGCCGCTCGAGCGAATTTGCCAGAATTCTCGCAGAAAAAGATGGCGATGGTTTCCGAGATGGCGAAGGGGAACATTCGAAAAGCGATCGCGGCCGGAGTGAAAATCGGCATGGGCACCGATGCCGCGGTGTATCCGCACGGATTGAATGCCCACGAGCTCGCCGTCTACGTGAGCCTGGGAATGACGCCGCTCCAAGCCATTCAGACCGCAACCATCAACGACGCCGATCTGCTCGGCTGGAGCGACAAAATCGGCACCCTCGACACCGGCAAGTGGGCCGACATTATCGCCGTTGACGGCGATCCGTTGCAGGACGTCACTACGCTGCAGCACGTAAAGTTCGTGATGAAAGGCGGCGCCGTCGTGAAGAACGATTACGCCAAGTGATCCGCGCCGCGTTCTTGTTTTGACCTGCCGGAAGGTCTACAGTACGTGGAACAGGCTCCAACAGCCGTGTGACATCGCATGGAATTCAAATCCCGAGCGGTCACCGCTCTTTCCGCGTTACTAGTGTCCAGCGTCGTTCTGGCGCTGGCGGCCGGCGGTGCTTCGCTTGTTCATCCGCAACAAACACAAAAAGATCAACGCAGCGTCACTCCCGTTCAACCGGAAACTTCGAAATCATCCGCGCAACCAGCTGCCTATTTTGCCCTCGTGATCGGAATCAACGATTACAAAAATCTTCCGCCGTTGCACACCGCCGTCGGCGACGCTCAGTCAATCGCCGCGATTCTGCAAAACGATTATGGCTTCAAGACGAAAGTTTTATTGAACGCCTCCAAATTCGAAATTCTCACCGCTCTTAGCGAATACAGCCACGAACTCGACGATTCCGCAAATCTCCTCGTCTACTACGCGGGGCACGGCGTCAAATACGGCGACCACGCGTATTGGATGCCCGTGGACGCGCAGCGGGAAAATAGCGCGACCTGGATTATCTCCGAAGAAATCACCACTGACATAAAGGTCATCCCCGCGCGCCACGTCCTGATTGTTTCCGATAGTTGTTACTCGGGCGAAATGCGCGACGTGGATTTATCCTTCTCATCGCAAAACCTGCAGACCTATCTTGAAAAAATGATGGAAGGTCATTCCCGCACGCTGATGTCCAGCGGCGGCGACGAGCCCGTTTCCGATTCGGGCGGTTCCGGCCATTCTGTTTTCGCCGCCGCGCTGATCAAAGGTCTCACAGCTGAAACGGATAATATGTTTTCCGCGGACAATCTGTTCGAACAATATATCAAGATTTCCGTCGGCGGCGGCTCCGACCAGACTCCGCAGTACATGCCCCTTCACAGCTCCGGGCACAATTCCGGCGACTTCGTTTTTGCGCGCCACGGAAAGATTGCTGGCTGGCCGGCGGCAGCTCCATCGGCCGTCTCAGCACCAGGCAGCGCGCCGCCCGCGCCCAATCCTGATTCAGCATCGGCCGCTTCGCCTACGAATTCGCGCCACGATCAGCCCGCAACTGAAACAATGTCGCTCGAGAGCGCGCTCTCAGTTCTCCAGCGCGCCTCAGACATCATGCCGACGGGCGACATCGGACAAGTTCTCGCCGTCGAGAGCATGATCCGCACGCAGCATTCCCTCGGCGGCCTAAAACTTTCAGGCCTCTCGCTTCGAAATGGGCACTTCGATTCCGGTGACTTTAACAAGACGGCGTTTGCCGATGCCGATCTGACTCACGCTTCAGCCTCCTCCGCCGATTTCACCGACGCAAGCTTCTCCTTCGCGATTCTGAACGGCACAAATTTTCGCGGAGCGACGCTTGAGCGAGCCAAGTTCGATTTCGCCGATGCCGAGCGCGCCCAATTTCAGGATTCCAAGGCCGCGGGAATTCGATGGTTCAGCGCGGGCGCCCAGGGCGCGAATTTCACCGGCGCGAATTTGAGCGGCGCCCGCTTCATGTTCGCCGATCTACGCAACGCAATTTTCGACAAAGCCGATCTCACTGGCGCATTCTTTGTCGGCTCCGATCTCACCGGCGCCACATTCAAAGACGCCAAAATCGCCAACACCGATTTCACCGCTGCAATCATCGATCTGAAAAGTTTCGACAAGCTCCAGAAGCCAGGCGCCTGTGAGACGCCCGTCTCGCGCACCGATTTCTCAGTCCTCATCATTGACGAAATTCCCAGCGATCGCTTCTCCGGCGGCATCGAACACAACCGCTACATCGAATCAACTTTCTTCCTCAGCCTGAAGGACGCAGGGCTGCCAGCGTGCAAGAAGCGCGAGCTAAACGAAGATTGGTGGTATCCGATTTTCGACGCCAATGGAAAAGAGCTCACGGTGGATGAATTCGGCCTCGCCTTTCCGCAGTCGTTCATCGACAAGCGCGGCGAAGATGTTCGATCGCGCATAAAAGCTCATTCGAAAGAGCTCCAAGACGCCAAAGCACGCGCCAACCCATCCCACCCTTAGTTTGCGATTGTGTGTCTGCGCTTTATTTTTCGCGGCGATTCCCATGCCATCGTAGCGCCGGCATCTTGCCGGCGTTTTTTCGTGCGGTTACCGAACCCAAAATTTGCCCCATTCTCGCGCAGCAAGAAGAGCGCCTTTGCATCGACGCCTCACCGCCCCACAATCACGAACGCACCCCAATATTGCGGCCGATCTTCTCCGTAGCGCGCCTTCACCCGCGCTCGCATTTCCAATTGCGCTTCCCGCAGCGCCTCAGGCTTGTCTTTTCCGGATAGCCACTTCTCGTAAAAAAGCACCATCAATTCCTGCGTCTCCTTGTCCGGCACAGCCCACATGCTCATGAGCACGGAATCAGCGCCTGCCACTTGCAGCGCGCGTCGCAGTCCGAACACTCCTTCGCCCGCCGCCACTTCGCCGAGCCCCGTCTCGCACGCGCTCAGCACCACCAACTCGGTCCCCTGCAAGTTGAGTTGACTCGCTTCATAAGCCGTTAACACGCCATCGTCCAAATCGGCCGGTGTCGCGTGCCCGGAAAGTCTGCGATTCGCTCCTGCAAAAAACAGTCCCGAACGCAGCATCGGATCTTCCACGCTCGCTGGCTGTTCACTCGCTGAGCTCTCGTCGTTTTCACGCTGATCTGTTTTTTGGTCAGCCTCAAAAAATCCGTGCGTCGCGAGATGCAGCACGCGCGGCCCTTTCACTTCCATTACCGCTTCTTTCAGCGCGTGCTCCCGTGTGTAGATCTGCGCCTGCCATCGCTGCTTCTCGAGCAGCTTCGCGATCTCTTCCACCTCAATCTGCGTCCCGGGCAGAGGATCGAGCTTCCCGCTTTCAAGTTCGCGCGATCGCAAACTCACGATTTCTTGAGCCTCCGGAGCAGCATCGGCCGCCGCCGGCGCGGCGTGCAAAGATTCGAGCGCCGCCCGCTCCTGCGCTTCATCCAAATCAAACGCAGGATTCCCGACCAGCACCGAACTATCGTTCGTAGAAGTTTTCCGCGGTCCGCGCAAAATATCCTTCGTGCTCGAAACGATTCGCAAATCGTATTTCTCGATCAACAATCGCCCGTCGCTCCCAGCAACATCTCCCAGCGCCACTTGATTGAGCGCGCCATCAGGCGAAAGATATATTCGCTCGACGCCCTTCAGCGCAGGCTCGAGTGGCTTCCAAAACGCATCGAAAAAACTCACCTTCGGCGCCGCGCCGCCATTTTCATTTTTCTCCACAGCCGCGACGCCTCTCGCCGTGCCATTCGCTCGAAGTCCCACGCGCAAGCGATAGTCGCGCAGTGGATCACCCTCGAGCTCTTTCGCATCGCCGAGCGAGATCAGTGCCGGCCCAGCCTCGCTCTGCGCCGTCACAATCAACGCGGCGTACTCGAATGCCCTCGTCCAATGTTTCCCGTCATTGAAATGGAAACGGACGAATTCCACGGAAGCCTCGCGCGGCCCCAGCGCCTTCTGCACGTCGCGCCAACCGGCGTGAGCCGCATTTTTCTGTTCGCCAATCGAGCTCACCCGCCGCGCCAATTGCTGTTCGAGCTCGTTCGCTTCGTCATCAATTTGTTTCCGCGATTGCTCCCAGCCCTCGGGCCGCGTGCTCGCAAGCCGCGCCGATTCGCTTTTCTTCGCCGCCAGCCGGTCAAAAATGTTGAGCGCCTGCGCGTCGCCGCCGTCGGCCACCTGCGCTCGCAACGCCGCCACACTCGTTCCGACGAGCCCCTTCTCCCACAGCAGCAAGTCGTACATCCCGCCCGCAAGATTCGAATCTCGCTCGCGCTGCGTCAGGCAGAAACTCAAATACGCGTCGAATGTCGGCTGCACCGTGTGCAGAAATTCCAGCCGGTCCTTGTCGCTCATGTACGTGAAGTTGTTCTCGAATTGCTTCGAAATATTTTTAAGCGCGGGCTCGAAGTAAGCTTCCGCCTGCGCGTAGTTGCCTTCGGCGTAATAAAGCGTCGCGAGGTTGCTCTGGCTCGCGGCCACATCCGGATGGTCCGCGCCAAGCGCCTTTTCGCGGATCGCCAGGCTCCGCTTGTAGAGCGGCTCCGCTTCGGCGTACTTGCCCTGATTTTCGTCAACGTGCGCGAGATTGTTCAGGCTCGACGCGACATCAGGATGGTCGGGGCCAAGCGCCTTTTCACGAATCGCCAAGCTGCGCTTGAATAGCGCCTCCGCCTCGGAATATTTCCCCTGCTTCTGATACAGCGTCGCGAGGCTGCTGAGGCTCCTCGCCACGTCGGGATGGTCGGGCCCAAGCGCCTTCTCGCGTATCGCCAAGCTGCGTTTGTAAAGTGGCTCCGCTTCGGCATATTTGCCCTGCTGCTCGCACACGAGCGCCAGAATGTTCAGGCTCGCCGCCACGTCGGGATGCTCCGGCCCGAGCGCCTTTTCGCGAATTGCCAGCGCGCGCCTAAGCAGCGGCTCCGCCTCCGCATATTTCCCCTGCTCCTGATACAGCGTCGCGACGCTCCCAAGGCTCCGCGCCAATTCAGGATCGTCCGGCTTGAGAATTTTTTCGCGGATTGCCAGACTGCGCTTGAAGAGCGGCTCCGCCTTTGCAAATTCCCCCTGCCTCTGATACAGCGACGCAAGCGTATTCAGCGTGACGGCCACTTCCGCATTGTCCGGCCCGAGCGCGTTCTCGCGAATCGCCAGCGCGCGCCTGAAAAGCGGCTCCGCCTCCGCATACCTGCCTTCGTGATAATAAAGAAACGCCAAGCTATTCAAACTCTTCGCCACTTCAGGATTGTCCGGCCCCAATGCCGTCTCGCGGATCGTCAAGCTGCGCTGAAAGACCGGCTCCGCCTCCGCATATTTCCCCTCGTCGTCATACATCGCCCCAAGCAAATTCAAACTCATCGCCAGCGCCGGGCTTTTCGCTCCAATTGACTTCTCCGCCACTCGCACCGCCTCTTCCGCAACCGGTATCCCCTCTGCATACTTGCCCTCTCCTCGCAGCGCATTCGCCCTCTTCACCAGCTCAGCCCACCGCCCCTCCTGCGCCCTAACCGGCAAGCCAAGCGCCATGATCAACATCATCGCGACACCCACGGCAAGCAATCCGCTAAAAGCGGCGCGAGTCTTTTTTAGTCTTTGCAATTTCCTAGCGCCCGAAGGACCGCGAAGGATAGTGGGAGCGGGAATCATCATCGCCGCGCGTGGTCCGAAGAGACTCTCGCCACAATGTAACCCGATCTCTCGTCATGTCAATGCAGGTCAATGCACACCGTTTGTCTTGTTGAAGGAAAAAGTCGCGCGGTCCGTTGCACGCTTGGGACTCATGCGAAGATCCGCCACGGCGTGGCTCCCCCACCTGTCACATCATTGGGTGACGGGAACGTTTGGCAAGGCAACATGGATCACTGTGGTTTTTATGCTCCCGTCATCTTTTTCGGTGCCGAGTAGTGCGTCAAAAGAAATATTGACGCTCGACCCGCGAAAATCCTGAGGGCCACGGAAGTTCAGGACGAGGTTCAACGGAATGCCCGAATACGTCTCCGACCAGAGGTTCGGTTCGGGCTTCGCGCAGTTTGCCGCGATATTGCCGTAGGCATTGCAATTCTGAACGCCGTCGACGCCATACCCATTGCTCGCGACCCCGTTGCTGTCGATCACTTTCGGATCCGGCGGCACCAATATCTTGAACCTCAAATCCCGCTGCTGCGTATTTGTCGCCGCGACTAGAACGCGAATTGCTTTCTCGCCCGCCTGGGCGGCCACGACGTCAAATCGAATGCCTTCATACGCCTGGCTGGCCAACCTCGGCCGAACGGGCGCATCGGGATTGAGCGGAACGTTCGGCAAAACAACCGGGATCATTGTCGGCCGTACGGTTCCATCATCCTTTTCGGTGCCGAGCAACACGTTGAAGGAAACGCTCGCGCTAGAGCCGCGAAAATCCTGAAGGCCACGGAAGTTCAGCACGAAATTCAATGGAATACTCGAATAGGCCTCCGACCATAGGTTAGGTTCGGGCTTCGCGCAGTTTGCCGTGATATTGCCGTAGGCATTGCAGATCGGAACGCCGTCAACGCCATACCAATTGCTCGCGACCCCGTTGCTGTCGATCACTTTCGGTTCCAGCGGCACCAATATCTTGAACCTCGAGTCGCGCTGTTGCGTGTTCGTCGCGGCGACGAGAAAGCTTACGGCCTTGTCGCCGGTTCGGACGCTCGTCACGTCAAAATGGATCTCCTCATAAACTCGATTGGCCAACGCAGGCCGAACGGGCGCGTCAGGCTTAAGCAGCACGTTGGGAAGAACGACAGGGATCATCACCGATTTTATGGTTCCGTCATCCTTTTCGGTGCCAAGTAATACGTTAAAGGAAACACTCGCGCTCGATCCGTGAAAATCTTGAGGGCCACGGAATTTCAGTGCGAAGTTCAATGGAGCGCCCGAATGTGCCACTGACCAGCGGGTCGGATCCGGCGTGGCACAGTTTACTGTGATGTTGCCGTACGCATTGCAGATCGGAACGCCGTCAACGCCATACCAATTGCTCGCGATCCCGTTACTGTCGATCACTTTCGGTTCCAGCGGAAACAGGAGCTTGAACTTGATATCGCGCTGTTCTGTATTCGTCGCTGCAATCAGAACGATCGGAGCTTTGCTGTCGTTGGTGTTGACGCTCTTCACTTCGAAGCGAATTCCTCCGAACGTCTGGTTTGCCGATACCTTGTTAGTAGGCATTTCAATCGGCGCCGCAGCCGGCGGATTGTACGCTGGGCGAGGCGGCGCGGCCGGCTGCCGGGCTGGCGCCGGCTGCGAAGCCACAGTCTGAGGTGCCGGCGCCTGGTTGTTCGCCGCTTTCTGCGCTGCGCTGGGCGCAGACGCCTTGCCCGATCGCACAAACACGAAGTCGCCGAAGTCGTGTCCGGAATTTCGGATCGGAGCGTATTGCGGAGTCTGATCGGATCTGCCAGAGACAGACACTTGAACATACTGATCGAAAAGTCCTTCCGCCGAGAAAATAGTGTCGCTGGAAGTGGCGAGTGCCTTGATCAATGCGCCCGTAAACACCGAATGTCCGCCGCCGCCCCCATCTGCGACCGGTTCGAGCGCGCCGCTCGACATCAGAGTGCGCGACTTCCCGAAAGCCATCTTTGCGAGGAACCGCTCGCGCTCCTCTGCGGTGTATGAGAGCGCTATGTCGCGCGTCAGGCCGCCGGAATAGCAACTATCAGAAACGATCAGGACATGTCGCGCCGGAATCACTTTCGCCGCGGTTGTAATGGACTCTGCCATGATCCAGTGCGAATTGTCGTCGCGGTCAGCATCCACGGGCAGCCAATACGCCTTGTCGGCATCTTTGTCGTAATAGCCGTGGCCGGCGTAATAAATCAGAAGGCTCGCATTTTCGTCGAGGCTGTGACGGTAGTCGTTCATCGCCTTCATGATCTGGTCGTGCGTCGCATTGAATAGAGGTGTTGTTTGAAACCCATACTGATCGCGAAGAATCGAAGCGAGCGCCTGCGCATCCTGCACGGCGGTGGCGAGCTTCGGCAAATGCTCGTAATTGTTGATGCCGATGACGAGCGCGAAAAAGTGGCCGCTCAATTCAGACGCGACTTGCGCCTTCGTCTCTTGCTCGGGCGCAACGCCTCGCGTTTGGCTCGACTGTTGCGAAAAACGGTTCGTGGCCGAGGATCGGTTCGTAGCCGAGGTATGGCTCGTAGCCAAAGAGCCGCCTGCAAATGCCGCAGCACAGAGGATCGAGAATGCGGCGGCAACCGGCAGCGCGAAAAATTTCGGCTTCACAGCGAATTTCGCCTTCGTGAATTCCCGCGGTGGACTGCTTGCACCGTATAACAGATCGCCTGCAACTACAATATCCGGTTGTACACCACCGCTCGAATGTCCTCTGGTTTTCGTCTCTCGCCGAGCTGTGCGCGTAGCTACGGCAAAAGTTTGTTCGAGCGAGTTCCCAGCAAAGTCAAAGGCTCAGCAAGCGCCGAAAGTCCACAGACCCCACCCCTTGTATCTCCCGGCGCGGCATGTTATCCGTGAATGAGTGACAATTACGCTCAACAACGTCGATCTCGGCCACGCGCCTCGTAATGTAGCTCGGGTCTTCAGACCCGAGGCTTTTGCCGTGCCCGCATTACCCGGCGGAAACGAGACGAAATGCCTCACCTCTAAAGAGGTGAGCTACATTTGCCAGACGCAAAGCAGGCCCCCTATCATAAGTCACTCCCCACGTGTCTCCACATTTCTAACCGGGACACCAAAACAATTAGAAATCACCGTAACTCCTTCAAAACAAAACACCGAGTCCCTTCCTAACCGGGACACAAACACTACAGCTCCGGACTGGATAAGGGGTGCAACTGTAGGGCTCGCCGGGAGGCGGGCCGGACTTTCGCTCGTCGCTCGCGACTTGCCTGCGATGAGGCCGCTCGCGGGGGCGAACCGGTCGCTTTTCACTTCCTTTCTAATCGTGACACCAAAACGATTAGAAATCGACGTAACTCACACAAAACAAACGGCCGAGCCCATTTCTAATCGTAACAAAATGAGCCACTTTGTAATCGCTGATTTGACTGTCTCCTTGCCGTTCGCTTCGACTTTCGATCCACCAGGAACCTCGGCCCATGTTTGAGAACCTAACCGACAAACTCCAGCGCGCATTCAAAAATCTCCGCGGCCAGGGCAAGCTCACCGAAGAGCACCTCGACGCCGCGCTCGCCGAAATCCGCGAAGCGCTCCTCGAAGGCGATGTCAATGTCGGCGTCGTCGACGAAATCATCGGCCACATTCGCGAGAAGGCCCTCGGCTCCGAAGTTCTTCTCCAACTTTCGCCCGATCAGCAAGTCGTAAAAATCGTTCGCGATGAATTGAGCGAACTCCTCGGCCGCGAAGTCAAAATGCAATTCGCGTCGCGCCCGCCTTCCGTTTGGCTGATCGTCGGCCTGCAAGGCTCCGGCAAGACAACCACCACCGGCAAGCTCGGCAAATGGCTCGGCGAGCACGGCCACCGCCCGCTCGTCGTCTCCACCGACGTCTATCGCCCCGCCGCCCGCGAGCAACTCGCGCAAGTCGCGAAAGCTGTGGGCACGCCAGTCTGGCCGGGCGCCGGCACCGACAAGCCCGTCGAAATTGTTCGCGGCGCGATGCGCGAAGCAAAGCTCTCCGCCTACGACGTGATTCTCGTCGACACCGCCGGCCGCCTGCACATTGACGACGAACTGATGGGCGAGCTGTCGACATTGAAGCGCGAACTTTCGCCCTCGGAAATTCTCTTCGTCGCCGACGCCATGATCGGCCAGGACGCCGTTCGCTCCGCCGGAGAATTTCACAAGCGCCTCGGCGTCACCGGCGTCATCCTGACGAAACTCGACGGCGACGCGCGCGGCGGGGCGGCGCTCTCCATCCGCAAGGTAACGGGCGCGCCGGTGAAATTCGCGGGCGTCGGCGAAAAATACGACGCGCTCGAAGCGTTTCATCCCGACCGCATCGTCTCGCGCATCCTCGGCATGGGCGACGTCCTCACCCTCATCGAAAAAGCCGAAAAGACAATCGACGAAAAGCAAGCGCGCGAGATGCATCGCAAGCTGCGCGAAAACGATTTCACGCTCGAGGATTTTCGCGATCAGCTGCGTCAGATCCGCAAGATGGGTTCGCTCGAGCAGTTGATGGGCATGCTGCCGAAGATCGGCCCGTTCGCGAAGCTGCCAAAAGACGTCGATCTCGACGACAAACAGCTCAAACGCGTCGAAGCCATCATCAACTCGATGACGGCGAACGAGCGCTCCGATCACAATTTGATCGACGGCAAGCGCCGCAAGCGCATCGCCCGCGGCAGCGGCACCTCCGTCCAGGAAGTGAATCAGGTGCTCAAGCAATATGGCGACATGCGCCGGATGCTCAAGCAGTACGGCAACCTCGCCAAAAGCAAGATTCGAGGCATAGGCAAATTCGCCGGAATGAAGCCCCCCGCTTGAAGCGGAATTTGGCGCAAAAAGTGGAGAATCGCGCGGCCGGATGCGCAGCAAACAGCCGTAAATCGGGCTAGGGTAAACCCGCCCAATTCGCTATAATTGCGGGATTCGAACTAGGAGGAATTTTAAGTGGTAACGATTCGTCTTGCTCGCATTGGAAAGAAAAAGAGGCCGTTCTACCGCGTCGTGGTGACCGAGAAGGCTCGCCCGCGCAATGGCCGTTTTGTCGAAATTGTCGGAACTTACGATCCGCTGAAGAAGCCCGCCGAAGTGAAACTTGACGCCGACCGCATCAAGTATTGGCTCGGATGCGGCGCGCAGCCTAGCGACACAGTCCGCAGTTTTCTTCGTAACCAGAAGATTGTCTAGTACGTCGCATCCCCAGGTAAGGGTGTTTCTCTAGTTCAAAGCTCAAACTCGAGCGAATTGGCGCGCTCAGTTCAGCTACCTGTGGAGGAGACGCAATGAGAGACCTCGTGGAGCAGATCGCTAAGGCGCTCGTCGATCACTCGGATCAAGTCAGTGTTCGCGCGATTGATGGGGAACAGGTTACTGTTCTCGAACTCAAAGTACATCCCGAGGACTTGGGTAAAGTCATCGGACGTCAAGGCCGCACGGCAAAATCCATCCGCACCATCCTTGGTGCGGCGGGAATGAAATTGAGAAAGCGATTTACGCTGGAAATTCTCGAGTAGTGAATTCGGAAGAGTCGAGCTACGTCACGCTGGCGCGGATCGTCCGGCCTCAAGGCCGGCGCGGCGAGGTTGCGGCAGAAATCCTCACAGATTTTCCTGACCGGCTCACACAACTGAAATCGGCTTTCCTGTGGGATGGGAAAGCAAAAAGGCGAAGTGTCTCCGTGCGCAAATGCTGGCTCAGCATGAGCCACGGCGGACAAGCCGTATTCCACTTCGAAGGCTCGGACTCGATCAATGACGCTGAGAAGTTCATCGGCTTGCAAGTGCAAGTGCCGTTCAAGGATCGCGTCGTTCTCCCCGAAGGCAGTTACTTCATCTCGGATTTAATCGGATGTGATGTGCTTGTGGCTGGAGGAAAACGAGTCGGCGTCGTGCGTGACGTTCAGTCGACCGGCGAAGGCATGGCGGGTACGCCACTGCTTGCCGTGGATTCGCCTCAAGGCGAAATTCTGATTCCTCTCGCCGTCGAGATCTGCACAAGAATTGATCCCGCCGCGCGACGCATCGAAATCTCGCCACCTGAAGGCCTGCTCGATTTAAATCGCAGCGAATAAGTTGCCGCGCGTCGCGGCTCTTCGTCTCGCCACACCAATCTGCGCTACACTTCTCCCCAATGCATTTCGACATCGTCACAATTTTTCCTGAATTCTTCGCCGGTCCGCTCGATCACGGAATCGTTCGTCGCGCGCGCGAGGCGAATCTGATCGAAATTGCGGTTCGCGATTTGCGCGAGTTCGCGCACGATAAGCACCGCACCGTGGACGATCGCCCGTTCGGCGGCGGCGAAGGCATGGTGCTGAAACCCGAGCCGCTATTCGAAGCGGTCGAATCCATTCTCGGAACAAACAACGCGCCACATCGCACCGCGGTGGTCCTGCTCTCTGCGTCTGGAAAATCCTTCCGGCAAGAATGCGCGCGGCGATTTTCAAAACTGGAACGCATCGTGCTGCTCTGTGGCCGCTACGAAGGCGTGGACGAGCGAGTGGCCGAGAATCTCGCCACAGACGAAATTTCCATCGGCGATTTCGTTCTCTCCGGCGGCGAATTGCCCGCCGCAATGGTCGTCGATGCCGTCACGCGGCTTCTGCCCGGCGCGCTTGGCAACGAAGATTCCACGGTGAATGAATCGTTTAGCGAAGCGAACGGGACTGAACAATCGCTCGCGATCGAAAATCAAGCTACGAGCGCGGAGCCGCGAATTTCAGGAAGAGGAATTCTTGATTACCCGCATTACACGCGCCCGCAAATTTTTCGCGATTGGGCTGTGCCGGAAATTTTGATGAGCGGCAATCACGAGGAAATTCGCCGCTGGCGCCGCCAGAAGGCGCTCGAGAAAACTTTCCGCAATCGCCCCGAACTTCTCGAAGCCGCCGCGGAAGAATCGAAAAGGCACAATGGCTGAACCCAGCAATTCCGCGAACAAGTCCGGCGCGTCAGGCTTGATCTCCCGCTGGTTCCGCGTTTCTGTAGTCGCCGTTGGGGCTGGAGTTCTCGTTTGGGTCTTTCGCAATCGGCCGCTTACACCGGCACGCATCGCAGGAATTTGCTTGATGATTTCGGGCCTGACGCTGTGGTTCGTGGCGCAATTCCAGCTGGGAGATTCGTTTTCGGTACAGCCGAAGGCCCGGCATCTGGTAACGCATGGGCTCTATTCGCGCATCCGCAATCCGATTTACGTATTCTCGTCAATTCTCTTGGTCGGAATGTTGCTCTTTTTTGGATGGCCCGAACTCATGCTGCCAGTTCTCACCGCCATCGTGGTGATGCAATTATTTCGCGCGCGTGCGGAGGCTCGAGTCCTCGAAGAAAAATTTGGCGACGAATACCGCGAGTATCGCCGAAAGACATGGTTCTAGAGTAACTACGCGCGGCCGCAGACGCGATGGGCGGCACAAAATCGCTGAGTTTATGTGGAAAAGCGGCCCTAACCCGCGTATAATCGTTGATTGTCCATAGAGTGCTGGCCCCACCTGAGCGGGTCTGCCGGGAAATAAAGCCATGAATCCACAACTTGCAAAAGCGCAACAAGCGCAATTGCGTAAAGACCTCCCTAATTTCCGCCCGGGAGACACGATCCGAGTCAACGTGATCCTGAAAGAGGGCGAAGGTGAGAAGGAAAAGGAACGCGTGCAGGCGTTTGAAGGCGTCGTCATGCAGCGGCGGGGCGAACTTGCCGGGGCGTCGTTCACCGTTCGGCGCGTCACTTTCGGCATCGGCGTCGAGCGCATTTTTCCCATGCATTCACCGATGATCAGTTCGATCGACGTCGTGCACCAGGGACGCGTGCGCCGCGCGAAACTGAATTATCTCCGCGGGCGTAAGGGTAAGGCTGCCCGCATCAAGCGAGTGGGACGCACTGAGGTCGTTGCCGCCGCGGTGGCTGCCGAATAGTCCCGAAGTTTCCGCTTCAATTTTTGACGAAGGGCCGGGAATCACCCGGCCCTTTTTATTTTTGCGCGGCAGGACGAAGCGAATCGAATTCAGGTGAGCTCGAAAAATGTTGCGGGAATGAGAATACATACGAACTTACGGAGCTGCACCACGTGCGGTGAACGTAGTCGAAGCCGTAGGCTATCATTTCTTGCTGCGCTTGCTCTGGCGTCCAGTCTTGCTCGGCCATCCGGTACGCCGCAATCATCAGACCGGTGCGATCGACGCCGTGCTGGCAATGAACGAAGATTTTCTCGTTGGGATTCGCCAGTACGAACTGCAGAAACCGCGCGGTAATTGCATCGCGCGGAAAATGGCAGCTCCACGGCATGCCGACGTACTGCATTCCCGCATGTGTGACCGCCAGCCGTTCAGCGTTGCGGTCTCCTTCAAAGCGCAAATCAACAACGATTGCGATTCCTTTTTTTGAAAGCGTGTCGAAGCCTTCGAGCGTCGGTTGCGCGCCGCGAAAAAGTGTCGGAGTAACTTGCCCGGAGTTCGAAACGCCATCGATAGTGATTCGCTGGGCCGGCAAATGCGCAGCGACGGAAAGTTTGTCCTGCGAAATTCCGGTACCGAGGCCGGAGGCAAGAAAAAATATGATTGCCGCCGCCGAAAGCATACTTGCTATGAAAATTTTCCTTCGCATCATGAAATTTGACCGGCTAAAAATAGGCTAGGCCACTGAAAACGCTACGTCAACACGCCAAAGTTTCTCTATGACACATTTTGAATGTGCACCACTACAGGTAGACGCTTTAGACACTAGCACCACTTTATTTTGTACTTAGAATCTGATTTCCTCTTGACAACTTTTCCACATCCCCTATACTCACGTCCCAGACTCAGGGGGATCAGGACACGGTTCGCAATCGTTTTTCGCACGCGATTCGAAGTTCGCACTGGGTTTAATCTCATAAAGAGCGGCTGAAGCGCCAGCAAGCCCGCCCTTGACAGATTCAGTGTCATGGACTGGCTACGCTATTCTATTTTTTGACCAACTCGGCGGCACGTTCCCAGACGGTCCGCGACATTATCCGAACGGCATCCGCGGGTTTATAATAAAGACTTCCCGCATTGCCGTGCGGCAACTTCACTGAGCGGCTCGATTGCCTGCGCGGAGGCATTTATGGCGGAAGTTCGGATGGCTCTCGGAAACAAACTCGAAGAAGTTCAGCAGACATGGTCCAAGACCGGACAGGAGTTCCGCCGTGTGTTCACCGACGGAAAAGTTTCCCCTTTCGATGCAGTCGAGTGGGAGAAGCGCACCGCTGCAATCGGAAACGATAAAGGGCAAACGATTTTCCGCCAGGAAAACATCGAAGTGCCCAAGTCTTGGTCGCAGACTGCGACGAACATAGTCGCCTCAAAATATTTTCACGGCAAACTGAATACACCCGAGCGTGAGACGTCGGTGCGGCAATTGATCAGCCGCGTGGTGGATTCGATCGTCCGCTGGGGCGAACAGGGCGGCTACTACGTATCCGGCGAATCGCGCGACAATTTCCGCGATGAACTGGCGCATCTTCTTGTCGAACAGAAGATGGCATTCAATTCTCCGGTGTGGTTCAACGTCGGCGTTCAGCCCAAGCCGCAGTGCTCCGCGTGCTTCATCAATTCCGTCCAGGACAACATGGAATCCATCATGGGCCTGGCGCGAACGGAGGGCATGCTCTTCAAGTGGGGCTCGGGAACAGGCACGAACTTCTCAACGCTCCGCGGCAGCCGCGAAACGCTTTCTGGCGGGGGGATCGCGTCCGGCCCCGTGAGTTTCATGCGCGGTTTCGATGCGTTTGCGGGCGTCATCAAGAGCGGCGGCAAGACGCGACGCGCGGCGAAAATGGTAATTCTCAATGTCGATCACCCGGACATCGCGGAATTCATCGATTCCAAAGTAAAAGAAGAACGCAAGGCGCAGGTGCTGATCGAGCAGGGATACGATCCCGCGATCGACGGCGAAGCCTACACTTCAATTTTCTTCCAGAACGCCAACCACTCCGTCCGGGTCACCGACGAGTTCATGCAGGCCTCCGAGGAAGACCGCGATTGGTGGACGAAGAACGTAAACGACGGCAAGCCGACAGAGAAATTCAGCGCGCGCGAATTGCTGCGCCGGATGGCTGAATCGGCCTGGCAGTGCGGCGATCCGGGAATGCAATACGACACGACCGTGAATCGCTGGCACACGTGCAAGTCCACGGACAGAATTTACGCGTCGAATCCTTGCTCGGAGTACATGTTCCTCGACGACACGGCGTGCAATCTCGCTTCGCTCAATCTCCAGAAATTCCTCAGTCCGAACGGCACGTTCGATGTCGCCGGATTCCGCCATGCAGTGGACGTCACGATCACCGCGCAGGAAATCCTGGTGGACAACGCGAGCTATCCGACCGAGAGGATTGAAAAGAATTCGCACGACTATCGCCCGCTGGGCATCGGCTACGCAAATCTCGGCGCGCTGCTGATGTCGCTCGCGGTGCCGTACGATTCGGATGCGGGACGCGATATTTGCGGCGCCATCACCGCGCTGATGACCGGCGAAGCGTATTACCAATCGTCGAAGATAGCCGAGCGCATGGGGCCGTTCGCGGGCTACTCGCGCAATCGCGACGCGATGCTCGACGTCATCCGCATGCACCGCGACTCGATGCGGCCGATCAAGCAGGACAACGTTCAGCCATCGCTGCTGCGAGCGGCGCAGGAATCGTGGGATAACGCGCTCGCGCACGGTGAAAAATTCGGCTACAAGAATTCGCAGGTTTCCGTCCTCGCGCCCACCGGCACGATCGGATTCATGATGGATTGCGACACAACCGGCATCGAGCCTGACCTGGCGCTCGTGAAGCAGAAGCGCCTCGTGGGCGGCGGCGTGATCAAGATCGTCAACAACACCGTGCCGCAAGCGCTGATGCGCCTGGGCTACACGGGCGATGAAGTCGCGCAGATCGTGGATTACATTGACAGCAACTCCAAGATCGAAGGCGCGCCGCATCTGAAGCCCGAGCATCTTTTTGTCTTCGATTGCTCGCTTGCGCCTTCAGGCGGCGGCCGCTCGATCGCCTGGCGCGGACATTTGCGTATGATGGCTGCCGCACAACCGTTCCTTTCCGGCGCGATCAGCAAGACGATCAACATGCCGGAGGAATCGACTGTCGAAGACATCATGGAAGCGTATATTGAGTCCTGGAAGTTGGGGCTGAAGGCCGTGGCGATTTACCGCGACAACTCAAAGCGTTCGCAGCCGCTTTCGGCTGCGCTGTCTAAGAAAGATGCCGCCGCGGCAACCGCCGCAAACCAGATTGCGGACGAGCCCACTCGCCATCAACGGGAACTTTTCCCTGAATCGAATCGCCGGAAGCTTCCGGCCGAGCGTCCGGCGGTCACGCACAAGTTTTCCGTCGCCGGGCATGAGGGCTACATCACCACCGGCATGTATGAAGACGGCAATCCAGGCGAAATCTTCATCAAGATGGCCAAGGAAGGATCGACGCTTTCCGGTTTCATGGACGGAATTGCGATTTCGATTTCCATCGGCTTGCAATACGGAGTTCCGCTGAAGGCTTACGTGGACAAGCTGATGAACACGACGTTCGAGCCGCTGGGATTCACGGACAATCAAGATATCCGGATCGTGAGTTCCGTGCTCGATTACATCGCGCGCTATCTTGGCGGAAGATTTATTTCCACTTCGTATCTGAAAATTCACGGAGCACCCGGCGAGAACGCCTCGTCCGATACTCCGGCGCCGCTCTCGGCGATTGCGACTGCGAATTCGACGCCGTCAACGCGGATGGTGGATCCCACTCAGGGCCGGCCGATCATGGCGACTGGGCCGCTCTGCTCCGAGTGCGGTACACCGATGGTGCCGAACGGCAGTTGCTACAAGTGCGAGAATTGCGGCGGGACGTCGGGCTGCAGCTAAGTAACGACATCATCGCATAGCGTGCGATGGCGCCTTCGAAGTGCGGCACGAAAATCGGTGCGGCGCTACAATGGGCTCGCATGCTTCGCACGCGCGAGATCATTCCTCCTCTGACGCTTCACGCACTCGACGGCCGTACGGTGCGCGCGTGGGATTTCAAACAGAAGAAAAATCTCATCATTTTGTTTCTTCACGCGGGCTGCGCGGCGTGCGAGGAATATCTTCATCAGATCGCGGCGAATGCGGCGGCGTGGAAAGAAAATGGCGCTGTCGTTCTCGTTGCGCTTCTCGGCTCTCCTTCGCGCGCCGCAACGGATTTCCTGCCGGACAATGTGATCGTTGGCTTGGATCCTTCGGGGCACGGGGCGAATGCGTTTCTCGGCACGGACACGCTCGCTCCGGCGGGCGATGCTCGATTGGGAGTGTTCGTCACGGATCGCTACGGCGAACTCGCCATGCAGTGGGAGATCGCGGCGAGCCATGAGTTCCCGCCGGTCGCCACACTGCGGACACAGCTCGAGCGAATCGAAATGGCCTGCGACGAATGCAGCACTCCGCTGTGGCGTGTCGACGAGGGATAAACGGCGGGCAAAAAAGAAGGGGTCCCGCGGACGAGACCCCTCGCTCAACTCCCAGAAATCCGGCTTCGGCGCGGCGAAACCGGCCCACCCCGGGAAGAAGAGACAGCCGGGATACGTCGAGCACGCTCGATGCCACGATGTGCGGTATTCGGTTCGATTCCCAGATGATTGTTTCGGCGAGACTTATGCAAAGTGTCCGCATTGGATCGAAGGGTTAAGGCGTTCCTCCATACGCTTTCTCACAATTAGCAACCCCGCGTTCTACAGTCTTTTGTATTTGAAGAACTAGAACCATCGCCAATCTTCGCAGTCAAAAATTCCTAATTGATTGCTAGTTCGATTACAGGCTTAGCTGGCGCCGAGGGAGGAGCGAAGGGCGGCGGCTAGGGCTTCGGACCAGCGGCGGACGTCGGCGTCGCGCTCGGCTTCGACCATGACGCGGGCGAGCGGTTCGGTGCCGGAATATCGCAGAACGATTCGGCCGGAGTTGCCCAATTCGCGTTCGGCTTGGGCGAGAAGCGTCGAAATTTCGGGCAGCGTATCTAGGGGCGGCTTCGAGCGGACGCGCACGTTCACGATCGTTTGCGGGAAAATTTTCAGATCGGCAACGAGTGAATCAAGCGGGCCTTTCAGCGCCACGAGTGAAGCGATTTTGACGGCGGTCAACATGCCGTCGCCTGTTGTCGCGTCATCGAGAAAAAGAATGTGGCCGGATTGTTCGCCGCCGAGGTTCGCTCCTGTGCGCTGCATTTCTTCGAGGACGTAGCGATCGCCGACATCAGTGCGCGCCAATTTGAGTCCGGATTTTTCGAGCGCGCGCTCGAGACCAAGATTTGACATCGTTGTTCCGACAATCGCGGGACCTTTGAGCAATCCGTGCGCTTGCATGTAGCGGCCCATCGAGAAAATCACGCCATCGCCATTGACCAAGCGGCCTGCGGCGGTCGAAAAAATCGCGCGGTCGGCATCGCCATCAAATGCCACGCCGAGCGAAGCGTGCGTCTCGATGACTTTCTTCTGCATGCCTTCGGGATAGAGCGAGCCGCAGCCGGCGTTGATATTTTTCCCATCGGGCTGATCGTTGATCGCGATCACATCCGCGCCGAGCGAACGAAAAAGAAGCGGCGCGAGGCGGCTGGCGGCGCCGTTCGCGCAATCGAGCACGATTTTCAGGCTGGAAAAATTCGCGCCTTCGAGAACGTCGGCACGCAGCGATGCGAGATAGTCATCGTCGAGCTTCGGGTCCGTCCGAATCCGCGGCGGGGCGGCATCGCGCTTGTGCGAAGACTGCGCGAGGATTTCTCGCTCGATTCCAGCCTCCGTCGCGTCCGAAAATTTCATTCCGGAGGAAGACACGAGCTTTACGCCGTTGTCGTGATAGGGATTGTGCGATGCCGAGATGACCACGCCGGCCGCGAAGCCTTCGTTGCGGACGAGCCACGCCACGCCGGGCGTTGTCAGCACTCCTGCGGAAACAGTTTCTATGGCGTTCGCCGCGAGACCTCGCGCGATGCACTCTTCGATGTGCGGCCCGGATTCGCGCGTATCGCGGCCGAAGAGAACGCGCGCCTGCGCCGCGCCGGCCGGATTGTGAGACGCGAGATAGACGCCGAGAGCTGCGCCCACGCCTTCGAGCGTGGCGTCGTCGAGCGGATACTCACCGGGGACACCGCGAATGCCGTCCGTTCCGAAAAGTTGTTTTCCCATAGGATAGAAATACGAATGGCGAGTCTAGCACACCGCCCCCAGCCGCGATTTCGCGTCTGGCGAAGGCGTAGTTGAGAGCGCAACGCCCTCACTCGTCGCGGCCAAGTGGCAGGTTTCTGTGTGTTATCTTTAGTGGCCAAGATGGAAACTCAGACGCCCATTATTTCGGTTGCGAACGCCACGCTGCGCACCAGTTCGACGAGCGCGCGCATTATTGCGGGCGGAATCGTGATCGCATTTTGCTACTGGGCCTCGAGCGTCATCGTGACTCTGCTTGTTGCCGTTTTGCTGGCGTACTTTCTCGATCCCATTGTGAGCTGGCTCGAAAATTGGCATGTGCCGCGCGCGCTCGGGTCGTTTTTGATCGTGATCGTGGTGCTGGCGGCGGTCGGCCTGATTGGCTGGATTTTGATCGATCGCATTGACTCATTTTTTGCCGACTGGCCAAAATTCAGGGCGCCTTTGCGGTCGTTCACCGACGCCATTCAGAAGCGCATCGAGGGATTTGAGGCGCGCGTATCGGAGATCACGCCTGCCGATCATGGATCAAAAATTGAACTGGTCACGGAATCGCATCCGTTCCGGACGGTCGTGTTCGAACGGCTGAGTTCCGTTTATTCCGTGCTTCTCGCGTTCACGTTCATTCCATTTCTTCTCTTCTTCATGCTCGCGGCAAAGCGCCAGGTGTGGCATGCGACGATGCAGCTCTTCCCTGCGTCGGAGCGCACGCAGGTGAAAGAAACGCTGGCGGACGTGAGCGACGTACTGCGCAGCTATGTGGTGGGCACGCTCATGGTGGGAGTGATTCTTGTTGTCTTGAGCTGGCTATTCTTCTGGGCGATCGGGCTCGAATTCGCGTTCCTAACGGGACTCGTTTCGGGACTTCTGAATCTCGTGCCGTACCTCGGGGTGGTGATGTCGTGGGTGCCTGTGACGCTTGTCGGACTGAAGCAATACCACGCGATCGGGCCATTCCTGGGGATTTTCGCGGTGCTGACGTTCCTTCACTTTATTACGGCGAATCTGCTTTTTCCGGCTATGGTCGGCCGGCGCGTTCACTTGAATGCGCTCGCGGTGACGATCGCGTTTCTCTTTTGGGGATGGCTGTGGGGCGCAGCGGGTTTGATTCTTGCGATTCCGATTACCGCGACGATCAAAGTGATCTGCGATCACGTCGAGGGCTGGCAGCCCGTGGGACGCTGGCTCGGCGCGTAATCGAGTTTCTTCAATTTCGCTTTGGACTCCGCAACTGCTCCACCACTCTTCTCAGTTCTTGCTCATCGCTGCGAATCCCGGAGGCAGGGGCCTCCGGGTTCTGGGGAAGGCTGTGAGTTTCTTGAAACATTCGAATCGCTGCGATGCCTGCTGCGCCTGCGCGCAGACATTCAAATGCGTTCGAAGCATTCACGCCGCCGATTGCTAGCACTGGAATTTTGATTTCGCCGCAGATTTCGTGCAGCCGCCCAATTCCTTGCGGTGGACCGAAATTTACTTTTGAAGGCGTTTCGAACACTGGCCCGAAAATGACGTGATCGGCGCCGTCGCGTTCCGCCGATTTTGCCTGTTCGAGACTATGGCACGACGCGCCGACGAAAAAGTTCACGCCTTCCGTCGCATGGCTTTCTCGCCAAGCCGCCACGTCGCGCACCGGCAGCGAATCTTCGCCCAGATGCACGCCAGACGCGTGCGCCGCGATCGCCACATCCAACCGGTCGTTCACAATGATGCGTGTCCGAGTGCCGGATGCGGCCGCGACGCTTTCCCGCACGAGATGAATCAACTCCCGCCCCGATAGATCCTTCTCGCGAATTTGAATCCAATCGATGCCCGCTTCGATCGCGCGTCGAATCATCGCGAGAAGCTGCGCGATTGAATTGGGTTCGAGGCCGAGATCTTTGCGGCCAGTAACGTAGCAGAGGATTGGCGAATCAGTTGGGATCAACAAGTGCGGTGGCCCGGCTGCGGAACGTCTCCGCGGCAAAAAACGCGTCAATCAATCCTAATCCGGAAATGGCGCCCCGCATATACGGATTCAGAAGAAACGGGATCAGCGTCGGGAAGCGATTTAGAAAATAGTTCGCCTCCCAATAGGTTGACCATGGCACGAGAATCAAAAGGAGTCCGATTTCCAGCCAGATCAGCAGGAAAAGCACACGAAAGACACGGTTCATTAAGTGTTCAGCGCTTTTGGAGCGTCGCGATGCGCTCGGCCACGTCGCGATAATCGATATTCACCGCATATACCTGACGGAAGCTGCTCAGTGCGGCGCTCGAATCGCCTGCCAAGGCCTGCGCGAGACCCAAATCGTAGCGCAAGGCGAGAATTGTTTCCTGGTCGAGGCCCGGAATTTCGAGGGCGCGAGAATACCACACTGTTGCAATTTGCGGCTCACCCTTATCGATGAAGGTCAGGCCCAGAAGTGTCGAGCACTGCATCGCGTAACGGAATGGCTTGCCGCGCTGAACGGCCTTGGCGACTTTCTGAAACTCGCTGATCGCCTCGTCAAGCAGACCCATCTCGCGGTAGGCGATGCCGAGGTTGTAATGCGTCTCGAGATCCTCGTCTTCATCGCCCATTTCGCCGAGTTCGTTACGAAATTCCTGAAAGACTTCTTCGAGCTGATTGAGATTTGCTCCGTCGTCGACTGAAACGGGCGCGGCAGCGACTGCATGCGGCGCGGCCGAGGCGGAGGCAGCGGGCTGTCCCGCTGGCACGCCAGCTGGAATGTGACGAGCTGGGATCGTCGCGTGCGCGGGCTCCACTTCTTCATCGCCAAATTCCGCGGCGAGATCGCTGAGAAATTCGTTCGAGGTCATCGGCGAGGCCGCGGGCGCGCTCGGTTGCGATAAGGGGGGCAGCTCGGAAGGTTCTGCGGGAACCAATTCGAAATCTTGTGTGTCTTCGGAGGCTGGCACTTCGGCTTCAGGCGCTGCTTCGACTTCCGGAGCCGCCGCGATTTCCGGCGCCGCTTCAGGTTCTGGCTCCAGCGCGCTTTCTGAAATGGGGGCGGGGCTTTCCGCTTCCCGCTCAGTCTCTGGCGCCACTTCTTCGGGAGCTGGCAACTCTTCGGGCTGCGTAATTGGCGAAGCCTCCACGGCTTCATCTTCTGCCTTAACGGTCTCCTGCTCGGCGCTCGCGTCCGCTGATATCGTTGCGTTGTCCTGGCTCAGCGATTCCCATTCTGCGGAGAGGTCGACTTCCGCGGGCTGATCCGACGTCACCGGCTCGACCACGTTGACCGTAAATTCTTGCGGGGCTCGTGGCGCCTCAACCATTGGTTCCGGAGGCGCGGCCGACGCGGAGACACTCGGGACCACGGCCGCTTCGGTCGGAAATTCGGCTGCGTGCTCGTATCTCTTTCGCAGTCCGGCAAAGCGCTCTGCGCTCGCCCGATCTCCGCGCTGCGAGTGAATTCGTTCGAGCGCTGCAGCCAGCGCGGCCGTGCGCGCATCGTTGCCGGTGCCGAGCGTGATGTCGAGAAGGCGCTCGAGCGCAGGTGTATATCGCGGCGCGCGTTGCAGCACGCTTTCAAGAAGATTCGTCGCCTTTTGCGCCAACCCATAGCTCGAGAACAAGTCCACGTCGGTGAGAGCCTGCGCAATGTAGCGTTGCGTGTCTTCGTCGAGCGGAGCTTCTTCGAACGCCGGAACGGCTATCTCCGTCGTCTCAGCCTCCGCCGAGTCTTCAGCTCCTGCTACTGGCGCTGAAGCGGACGGCCCTTCGGATATTTCCCCGACAGACTCTTCTTCCGTCGCCATTGCGGAACCGCCATGAAGTTGCCTGCGAACTTCACGTAGACGCTCCGCGACTCGTTCGTCGTCCGGCTTTTTCTCGTACAGCTCCTGCAACTGCGATTCGGCGCGATCGAGATGCCCGGCATCCGCGTTCGCCTGCGCGAG
Organism: Candidatus Acidiferrales bacterium; assembly: GCA_049279675.1. Classification (GTDB taxonomy): domain Bacteria; phylum Acidobacteriota; class Terriglobia; order Acidiferrales; family UBA7541; genus Palsa-147. The sequence goes on along the minus strand of JBAPOP010000007.1, from coordinate 35,968 downwards.
GTCGCTGAGAGCATCAGGCAAACGGAAGGAATTGCTGGTGACGCGGCAGAACGCGACGAGCTCTTCGAGCGGCTCGATTTCTCCGGGGAGAAGTTGCGTGACGGAGCTGAGCGCTTCGAGATACTGATCCTGCTCACCGCCTTCGATCATCGCGTCGCGAACACCCTTCAAAAGGGCGAATGTCTCGGCGGGCTGCGACGCTTGCAAAAGCGAGCACGCCACGCGGTACGGAATGGCGAAAAGGCGCTTGTCGTTGTCGAAAATCCGGCGCGCGAGCGCGGTGGCTTCCGGATAATTTTCCGATTGAAGAAGCAGATTGAGGATGTGGTTTGTCGTGTCGCCCCCCGCTTCGGCGTCGGGGAGCGTCTTCAACAGTGTAATGGCCTGCGCGGAATTGCCGGTCGCGCCGAGCGACTGCGCTTTCAATGTGAGAGCGATCGCGCTCGCTGGCTCCAGTTCGAGAGCGCGGTCCGCGAGTTTCTGCACTTCGACAAAATCGCCGCGATCCATCAGGCGCTGGGCGCAATTAAGATACATGCGCGCCGCTTCCATCTTGTGCCCCATCACGTTGTAAAGTTCGGCGAGGCGCATCTGGACGCGCAGATTTTCGGGCTCGACTTCGAGCAGCCGCCGCAACACTTCCACGGCTCGCTGCGCGCGGTTTGCCTTCAGGTGGCCTTCCGCAATCTGAAGGAAGAGCGGCCGGGCTTCGCTGAGGACGCCCTGCTGGACATACAGGTCGGCTAGGCGCTCAAGCGGGTCCAGTTCGTTCGGCGCGAGCTTGGCGATTTTCTTGTAGATCGCGATTGCTTTGCTGTTGAAGCCGTCGTTCAGATAAACGTTGGCGAGGCGCTCGAAATATTCCGTCGCCTGGTGAAGATCGGCCTGGCGAACAAACAGGTCGCCCAAAGTCATGAGCGTGACCTGATCGCGCGGATCCATGCGAAGGATCTGCTGGTATTCGCGAATGGCATCGGGCAGACGGCCCTGATTCATGAACTTCAGCGCCGATTCCAACGCCTTGCTTTTGTTGAAAGCCATCGTCGTTTTAGCCGAGTAACCCGACTCGGGCACTCGCCGTACGAACCAAAGGTTTACCGAACGCGGAAAAGGAGCCCTTTGGCCGCGGCGAGCGAACGAAAATCGGAAACTCAATCACGGTAGCACACGCTAAAAACGAGGGTCAACGAAGCGACACAGAGGCTGTACGGAACACGATAATAGGCAATGGGAACCCTTTACTGGCGTCCGGCGGCCATGCGGGCGGCTTTCGGGCGGGCGCCCGGCCCAATCGCGGGATCAAACTCCAGATTGGCCGACGGTTGCTGCGCTTGCCAGGGGCAGGGATTCCTGGGTGGCTCCGGCGGCCCAGCACTTCGCCTCGCGCACCGGCGCGAAGGAATAGCGGTGTTGAGGCGTGGGGCCGAACGTGCGCAGGGCTTCGAGGTGCTGCGGAGTCCCGTAGCCTTTGTGGCTCGCGAGGCCGTACTGCGGATACACCTTGTCCCATTCGTCCATGAGGCGGTCGCGGTCAACTTTCGCGAGGATCGAAGCGGCGGCGATCGAGACGGAGCGCGCATCGCCGTGCACGAGCGATTGCTGCTCGCAGCAGACATCGAGATACATCGCATCAATCAGCAAATAATCGGGCGAAAGCGCGAGCGCTTCGAATGCGGCGGTCATGGCCTGGCGGCTGGCCTGGTAGATGTTCCACGCGTCGATGCGCGAGGCGTCCACTTCGGCGACGGCCCAGGCAAGCGCGTGCTGGCGAATGCGCGGCGCGAGTTCCTGGCGATATTCGGGAGTGAGCTTCTTGGAATCGTCGAGGCCGACGATTCGCCGCCGGGGATTGAGGATGACTGCAGCGGCTACAACCGGACCGAAGAGAGAGCCGCGCCCCGCTTCATCGAGTCCTGCGATGCGTTGCCAGCCGCGTTGCCGCGCGAGCCGTTCGTACCGCGAGGAGCAGAGCCGTGGCATCGGTGGAGAATTCTATCACACGGGGTTGTGGACGCGGCCGACGGACACGTGGAAAACTTTCACGCTTGATTCGGAGCTGCAGTCGGACGGCCAATCCACCTGCACCAACGGCGTTGAATCACCCGGGCCAGCAGGAACCACTGCACGAAAGACAACAGCATAATTACCAGCAATTCGTAACCTGCTGCCGATATTCCGGCAAAGAGAGGTTCACCACTTACTCCTGAGAGAAATTCTTTTCGGAAGAGCGCGACACAGAGAAACGAGGGGAACTCGATCCGGAATGTCAGTTTCATGAATGGGTATGTCAGGCTTGACTTGGTAAGGCCGATCGCGTGCCCCCCAAAAACATACGGATCAACTGGGATATGTCCCCAAGGTCTCGGGTCATACGCTACTGCGGAGTGAGCGAACGCGAGCCAGAAGTACGCCCATACGAACAGATTGGCCACGAACATTAACTTTTGAAGCTTTCGCAAAGGTTCATTCTCCGATTGATTAGACACCGACGCTTCTCTCCAGGCTCACGCTTTAGGCCGGGCGGACTCGTTCACGGCGGGATGTAACAAGGCCGCACAACGGCAATTGACTTCGGCGGGGTTCTCTCCAAAATAAAATACATGGGGTCAGCGGCGATTGAAATTGATGGGTTGACGAAGGACTATGCGACGGGCTTTTGGCGCAAGAAGCGGCGGCGCGCGCTCGACGGCTTGAGCTTCGAGGTGAAGGAAGGCGAAGTCTTCGGATTTCTCGGGCCGAATGGCGCGGGAAAAACGACGACCATCAAGCTCCTGCTGAGCCTGATTTTTCCGACGTCGGGCACGGCGCGAATTCGCGGGCGCTCGATTAACGACGTGGAGATGCACCGCGAGATCGGCTTTCTGCCCGAGCAGCCGTATTTCTACGACTACCTCACGGCGCGGGAGTTTCTGGATTATTCGGCGCGATTTTTTGGATTCAACGCCGCCGAGCGTCGCGAGCGTGTGTCGCGATTCCTCGAGCGCGTGGGGCTCGCCACCGCCGCGAATGTTCAACTCAGAAAATTTTCGAAGGGCATGATGCAGCGCGTGGGCATCGCGCAGGCAATTCTGCACGATCCGCCGGTGGTGATTCTCGACGAGCCGACTTCGGGGCTCGATCCCGTCGGGCGGCGCGAAGTGCGGGACATCATTCTCGATCTCAAGCGGCAGGGCCGCACCGTTTTCTTCTCGACGCATATTCTTCCGGACGCTGAAGTTCTGTGCGACCGCGTGGCCGTGCTGCTGGGCGGAAAATTGCAGGGAGTGGGCACGCCGCGAGAGATTATGGCGATTGAAGTTCAGGGAATGGAGATTCACTTCGAGTTGGCCGCGGGCCAACCGCTGCCGGCGACGTTTGCGAATCGCGCGATGCCAACCGGCTCGCTCTATCGCGTCGAAGTGCCCGAAGCGCAGCTCTACGAGGCGATCGAAGAATTGCGCGGCGCCGGAGCGCGAATTCTTTCCATCACGCAGCTCAAGCCGACTCTCGAAGATTATTTTTTCCGGCTGGTGGGCAAAGAAAAAGGCCCGGCGTACGCGATTGACGGGAGCGTGAAATGAGCAACGTTCCCGCGGTCGTCGCCTTGAATACGTTTCGCGAATCGGTGCGCGATCGCGTTCTCTACAATTTGATTTTTTTCGCGCTGGTGATGATTGCCGCGGCGGTGATTGTCGGGAAGATTTCGATTGGCGTCGAACACGAAGTGATCATCAATCTCGGGCTCACGGCGATTTCGCTTTTCGGATTGGTGATGGCGATTTTCATCGGCGTTGCGCTCGTTTACAAAGAGATGGAAAAGCGAACGCTCTATAGCCTGCTGGCCAAGCCGGTGCGGCGCTGGCAATTTCTGACGGGAAAGTATCTCGGGCTGCTTCTGACGCTCACCGTCAATACGGCGGTGATGTCCGCGGGAATTTTCGTGGCGCTGCTTTACGTGAATCACAAGCTGGTGCGCAGCGACGCGCACATTCTGGTGGCCGTTTATTTCATTCTGCTGCAACTCGCGTTGGTAACGGCGATCGCGCTTTTCTTTTCCTGCTTTTCGACGCCGATGCTCTCGACGATTTTCACGCTCGGATTTTACGTGGCCGGTACGTTTGCCGCGGACATTCGCGGCGTGGGAACGCTCACGGGCAGCCTGGCGCTGAAAATTGTGACCTCGATGATTTATTACCTGCTGCCGAACTTCAGCAACTTCAACGTGATCGCGGCGACGGCGCACGGCAATGCGATTCCGAAAGCGTTGATCGCGCTCAATACAGCTTACGCCGCGATTTACATTGTAGCGGTGCTGCTTGCAGCCTCCGCAATCTTCTCGAACCGGAATTTGAAATGACGGGCGCCACGCGCATCGGCCAAATCAAAATCGCCGTGATGACGGTGCCTCTGCTTCTCGTTTTGCTTTATCCGCTGCAAAAGCGGATCGCGATCCGTACAAATTTCCTCGAGAACGAAACGGGCGACACGCTTTTCGCCACAGGCCCGATGCTGAAAAAGCTGAGCCTGGGCTACGATTCGCTGCTCGCGGACATTTACTGGACGCGAGTCGTGCAGTATTACGGCGCACGGCTGGGGCACGCGGGAGCAAACTTCGATCAGCTGGCGCCTCTTCTGAATGTGACGACGACGCTCGATCCGCATCTTCTGATCGCGTATCGCTTCGGAGGAACGTTTCTCGCGGAAGGGCAACCGATTGGCGCAGGTCGCCCGGACCTCGGCGCCGACCTGGTGAAGCGAGGGATTGCTGCGAATCCGGATGAGTGGCAGCTCTATTCCGATCTCGGAACGATCTACTATTGGCACACGAAAAATTATCAAGCCGCGGCGCAGGCATTTTGGCAGGGCGGCGACATCGCGGGCGCGCCGCCGTGGATGAAACCCTTCGCGGCGCATATCGCGCAAGAAGGAATGTCGCGCGACACTTCGCGCTTCATGTGGTCGCAAGTCTATAAGGAAGCGACCGACGAGCGAATTCGCAGAAACGCGATGAATCATCTGAAGGAGTTGCAAACGGAAGCGGACCTCGAAGCTTTGACGCAGATCGCCGCGGCTTACAAGAAGCAATTCGGCCATTTCCCGGCATCGGGAGCGGATGTACTCGCCGCGGGAATGGCGCGCGCGATTCCTAAAGATCCCGCAGGCTATGCCTACCGAATGAGTTCCAACGGTACACCCAGTGTTGATCCAGCCAGTCCCATCGCAGCGCTGCTGAAAGAATTAGCGCAGCAATAATTCGATTCCCAAATTTCCTACGAAGAGTTGGGTTGATCGCGGACTGGCGCGTCAAGCGGCGCTACCGCTTCTCTCGCAGCCGCCGAAGCAAGCGAATCTGGCCAGCGTGGTAAATGTCGTGATACGCGACGCCGAAAATCATCCGGAGCTGCTTCTTTACGACACGCGAATTTCGCGAATCTGCAATCGTCGCCATGAGCTTGCGGTGCTCATCTTCGAGCAGTTGGCGGTCGCGGCGCCACGCTGCGTCGGCAGGCGGCTCCGGCATGGCGAAAAAATTGCTTCCCTTTAGCGCGGATGAACCCCGCGGCAGGCCAAGCAGGAGTCGCCGCACGGCATACTTCCAATATGCCGCGTGTAGAGTGAGCTCCCAGATATTGTGACGACCGGGCGAAGGCCGCCACGCGGCGTCGCGCGCGGAAACACCGCGAATGGATTGCCTCAAATTCGGGCCATGCCAAGTTTTCTTCTCGTAGGCTTCGCTCAGAAGCTGGAGCATGAAATCTACTTCGATGCTTTTCGAGCCCGAGGGCATTGCGTTATCTCCCAAATTGGATGGAGCTAAATCCTGGCGCGCTATTCATAGCGCAAAGCTTCGACAGGATCCAGATTCGCCGCTTTCACGGCGGGCCACACGCCGAATACGAGACCGATGCTGATGGAGACGACAAGTCCAGCGGCGATGGACCAGAGAGTAATGACGGCGTTGACTTTTGTCAGCATCGGAATCAGCACGACTGCGCCGCCGCCGACCACAATGCCGATAAAACCACCGAGACCCGTGAGCGTCATGGCCTCGAACAAGAATTGCCAGGTGATATCGGCGCTGCGCGCGCCAATCGCTTTGCGAACACCGATTTCGCGCGTTCGCTCGGTAACCGATACGAGCATGATATTCATCACGCCGACACCGCCGATCAAAAGCCCGATTGAGCTGAGGACCACGATCACGACAACGGTTCCTTTGATGATGTCGTTGAACTGCTGCGCTGTCTCGCGGTTGGTCTGAATGAAGAAATCGTCCGGCTTGTCGTACGGCACGTTGCGGCGGCGGCGCAAGACGTCGCGAACTTCGTCCACAGCGGTATCTACTTTGCCGGGATAGGCGAGGAAGCGGATGAAAATTTCGTAGGCCGCCGGATAAAGCTTGCGAAACGTGTAGTAAGGAAGAATGACGCGGCGATCTTCGTCATCCATTCCAAACGTGCCGGCAGGCCTGTCGAGGACGCCGATTACGAGGAATTCAGAACCGTCCACGTTGATCGTCTTGCCGACGGCGTCGTCAATGTTGCCGTAAAGCGCCGTGGCAATGTTCTCGCCGATGTCGGCGACGTTGTCGCGGTGGTCGTTCTCCGTATCGGTGAAAAACCGGCCGGCGCGCATTGCCGCATTCGAATAGACTTCGAGGAACGCGGGAAACGTTCCGCGGAATTCGACGCCCTGCACTTCATTGGCTTGGTAGCGCACGCTGTGCGTGAGTTCCCATTGAAAAATCGAGACGGCGACAGACTTCACTGTGGGACACGCGGGCAGAATGGCGTCGCCATCTTCGAGCGTCAGCGGTTTGCGCTCGCGCTCTTCTTTCGGCCTGCGGCCGTTTGTTCCGAAGCCTTCTCCGAAGCGCTGAACCCAGGCCGTATCGATGCCTTCCGATGTGATTTCCTTCTGAATGTTGGCGCGGAAACCCTCGACCAGGCCGACGACGAGAATGATTAGGCCGACGCCAATCGTTACGCCCAGAACGGCGAGGAAGCTGCGGAGCTTGTGGCTGCGCAGCGTATCAAAGGCGAGCGTGAGGTTTTCGCGATAGTCCTGCTTCATTGAAATTCTCTAAATTTCATTCTCTAAGCTTCCGCGCGCAAAGCTTCGATTGGATCGAGCCTCGCCGCGCGCATGGCCGGATAGATGCCAAAAAATAGGCCGATGACGGTTGAAAGCGTCAGCGCGATGGCGATGGTGAAAAACGGCGTCGAAATCGGGAGAGACGTCGTGGAGCGGACGAGAAATGAGATCGCGAGCGCGAGAGCGACGCCCACGAAGCCGCCCGTCGCGGAAAGGAGCGACGATTCGACCAGAAATTGCATGAGGATATGAACGCGGCGCGCGCCGAGAGACTTGCGCAATCCGATTTCGCGCGTTCGCTCCGTCACGCTGGCGAGCATGATGTTCATGATGACGATGCCGCCAACAACGAGGAAGACTGACGTGATCCAAATGGCGATGGCGAACACATTTCCCGTGATCCGGTTCCAGAGCCCCGTGATCGAATTGGGCGCGATGACGGCGAAATTATCCTCCGCGTCGTATGGAACGTGGCGGCGCGCGCGCATAATCACGCGCGCTTCATCTTCCGATTCGGGCATCAGATCGGGGCTCGGCGCTTGAATGAAGACGCTCACCGAATCAAGCGGCGCGAGCCAGCCTTTCCGGTAGGTCCCGAGCGGCATCATGATGAAATTATCGAGTGATTGCCCGAGGATGGTGCCGCGCGCGGTGGCGACGCCGACGACTTCGTACTGTTCCGCCCCAGCGCGAATTTCCTTGCCGATGGGATCGCTGCCTGGGAAGAACTGGTTCGAGACGTCCGGTCCGATAACGCAGACCGAAGAACGGTGCTCCTCGTCCACATCCGTGAGCAAGCGGCCGGAGGAAACTCCGATATCACGGATCCCGGCATAGCTGGGTGAAGTGCCCAGGATGGTCACGTTTTCGCGAAGCTCGTTGGCGTTGCGGACGTCCGCGACGGTCTGCATCGATCCGGCAATATTCGTAGCCAGCGACATTCCCGCGCGCAGGGCATCGAGATCGCCCATATCGAGAGGCGGGCGCTTGCGAGCCTTTGTCCATTGCTCCATGTTCGTGACGATGCCGACTCGATCGACGATAAAGGCATTCGCGCCAAGATTCGCCACCTTGTCGGCGACGTAAAGATTGAGGCCGTTCAGGACGGACATCACCGAGACCAGCGTGGCAACGGCGAGAATTACCCCGAGTAACGTCAAGGAACTACGGAGTTTATGGGCGCGAAGCGTGTCGAGAGCGAGCACAACGGTCTCGCGCAGAGCGACGCCTGTATTGTGCGCGGAGGCCTTGAGCTGAGTGCGATCCATGGCGTTTCTCATTATAGACGGGAGAACGGCGGGAATGGTGCGCATCGATTCCGACGAATATCGGTGATCCCGCGGAATCCGCAAGTTCCAGAGCGCACAGTCCAGAGGCTTCCCGGAAGCACAAACGGATAAGCAGCTTACAATGTTCCTGCAACTGGAACCTGGCCAGACGAATCCGAGATACGGGGAGTCGCGAGCCGGGAAAATCATGAGGAAGATCCTGCTCAATTCGACCGCGTCAATCGCTTGCGCGGCACTCGTCTGCCTTGCGATGGCGCCGGTTCCAGCGATCAACGCATATTCCGCCGGCGCCGATCAATCCGGTCCGCCTTCCGACGCCGAACTCAAGGCTCTCGGCGATCGCATCATCGCCGCCTTGCATAACAACGACGCCGCGATGGACGAATACGAACGTATCGAGCACCACTCGATGCTCAACGGCACGGATCGGCGCGTCGTCGATGACAAAACATTTCGCGTGGTTCCGACTGGCACAGGAACGCTGCGTTTGCTAATCAAAGAGGACGGGAAGCCGGTGGATGCTGAGGTGTACCGGAAGCAATTACGTGACTGGGAGCAAGTGCTCGAGATCTCGATTAATCCGAAGGACGCCCGGCAACAGGCGGCGTACGCGAAGTGGCAGAAAAAAATGAAGGACCGCCGCGACCTTGTGGAGGCGGCGCGAAAAGCATTTCACGTGACCTGGGGTGGCCACGAAACGCGCGACGGCCGGTTGCTGGACGTTATTGCGCTTGAACCCGATCCCAATTACGTGGCGCAGACCACGCCCGAAGCCGTCCTGACACACGCGCGAGTGAAAATCTGGGTGGACGATGCATCCGGAAACATCGTGCACGGCGAAGCGGAAATTATTCGAGATGTGAGTTTCGGCGGAGGATTGCTCGGGAAACTTTATCGCGGCGCGCGATTCTCGATCGACAACACAGAAGTGGCGCGCGGCTTTTGGGCGCCCACTCGGGTGCAGTACGATTACACTGGAAGAAAATTTCTCTTCCCATTTGAAGCTCACGAGATCACGGATACAACGCGTTACCGGCGTATCGGCCCTCCGGCGCAAGCTCTCACGCTGGTGCGAAACGAATTGGCGCATGGCGCTATGGGCGACCCGTAAGATTTGGAAACTGCGGGCCAATTCAATCGCGAGCCGTGAACTTTCAGGCTGACAATGGGCTTACATAGGAGGCGCTATGCGCATCCGGCTCATTTTCACAACGTCACTTTCATTCGCTATCCTAGCTTTTGCACCCCCATCGCGCGCGCAGGACCAGCAGCCCGCGCCGGCGCCCGCCGCAACTTCTGAGACGTCCAGCGCGCCAAGCCAACTTGCAACGAAGAAAGTTTGGACGAATGATGATTTCAATGGGCACGCGGCCCCTGCGCCAGCGCCGAATGCGGGCAAGGCGCCAAAGACAAAACCTGTAAAGACGAAACCCGTCGCTGGAAAAAATGCGAACTGGTACCGGACTCAGATCGGCAAACTGAACAACCAGGTCGGCGGAATCGATCAGCAGATCGCCTCGTATCAGGCTGCGCTCAATGGCGAGACGCCGCCCAATAAGGGCGTGCAGGAATATCGCATGAGGCACGCGGATTGGCAGGCGGAAATCCAGAAGCTAGGCCAGCAGAAACAGGATTTGCTCGGCAAAATCAGCGCGCTTGAAGACGAAGCGCGGCACAACGGCGTCGAACAGAACCAACTGCACTGATCGGGCGCGGAATTCCAGTCGCAAAATTTTGCGTGAAATAAAAAGGGACATCTGCGGCAGCGGCCTGCGCCACTCACCTTGACTTCGCGACCGTGCGTCAGATTGGAACGAGATTGCCGCCGCTTGCTTCGTAATCGATTCGAAACACCCAATCGAAATGGAATTGCTCCGCCGTGAGCCACTTCTCCAATTCTTCCCGATTCGCGGCATCGAATTCGACGAGCAGCTTTCCCTCATGCATGGCGAGGAGGACACGGCGCGCGCGGACGGCGGTGGCGGCGTTGAGTCTCGCAGTCAGTTCCTCGACGCCCTGCCGCGTGAGGCACCCGAGTGTGTGCTGCGATAGATAGCGAGGCATTGCTTCCTCCCGCTTACGCGAAATTGGCGTTCGCGCTTCGCGAGTCTATCGGATACACTGCCGCCGGAGAAGATGCAAATGCCAGAAACGCGAATCGCACACCCATTTTTCCTGTACGACGCCATTCAAGCGCAGCCGGATTTGATCGAGCAGGTCTTCGCGAAGCAGCGAACGAAAATCGAGGATGCCGCGAACGCAGCGGCCGGCAAGAAACGCTTCGTGTTCATCGGTATCGGGACATCGCTGAATGCGGCGAATGTTTGCGAGCGCTGGATGCGATTCCATTCGGGCGGGCGAGCATCCGCGCGGGCCGAGCAATCGTTTGAATTCGTGCACTATCCGCTCGCGCTCGGTCCTGACGACGTTGCCGTCGTAATCACGCACACCGGCACGACGACGAAATCGGTGGAAGCCCTTCGCGCCGCGAAAGCGGCAGGGGCGATGACGATTGCCGTCACGGGACAAAAATCCGGCGACGGAATTCAGGGCGCAGACTTTCATATCGAAACGTGCGAGCAGGAACTCGCGTTCGCGTACACGAAGAGCTACACGACGGCGCTCGGGGCGCTCGCGAAATTTATTCTCGCCATTCTCGAACAACGTGGCCTGATCAAGGATGCAACTAGCGCGGACGCGGCGCTCGAAAAAGTTCCATCTCTGATGCGCCAAGCGCTCCGCAGCGAAATCAAGATCCGCGAGATTGCCAAGCAAGTCTCGGTGAAGCAGCGGCTCATCTTTTTCGGTTCAGGGACGTGCTGGGCGACAGCGACCGAAGCCGCGCTGAAAAATAAAGAGACGAGTTACATCGCCGCGGAAGGCTTCGAAACCGAAGAGCTTCTGCACGGCCCATTCTCGGAAATTGATTCGCGCGGCGCGATCGTCGCGATGCTGACAGGGGAGCCTGGCGATGAGCGCGCGCGCACGATTCTTCGCGCGGCGGGCGAGCTTGGGATGTTGCGGGTAGCTGTGACGGTGCCCGATGCGAATCGCGACGTCGCCGCCGAGCACGTTATCGTCTTGCCGGAAATGGCGGTGTGGCTCGCGCCATTCATTCATCTCGTTCCGCTGCAACTATTGACCTACTACATCGCCATCGCCCGCGGCGTGAACGCCGACTCGGGGCGGCAAGATCAGGATGCTCACGCGCGAGCGCATAAAGTCTACAAGCTGTAGCGTGGCGGTTGTTCTGCTCGCGCGGACGAAGAATCCCCTTCGGAATGGCAGAAACAAAAGGGAGATTCCTCGTCGCTTCGCTCCTCGGAATGACAGTTCTAGTGCATCCGCACGATCAAGCTGATTGACCAAGCAGCTTAGTTGCGATAGCGCGCTCGCACGAGTGGGCTTACCTTTACGGCGCAGAGCCTCCGTCGCGGCCGCCAGGCGCGATAGAATGTGAGCGGGCGGGAAAGGGGGTCAGTTGTCAAAGTTTATCTCGGCGGTCTGCATCGCCGCATTATTGTGTCTTGTGGCAGCGCCCGCGAATCCCCGTGACGTCACGAGCACCATCGAAGGCGTCGTTTACGGACTGGACGATAAACCCGTGGCTTTGGCGCGAGTGATCGTGCAGGAATCTGGCAACGGCGAGCATCCACATGCAGCCTTAGCCGACCAAGAAGGGCGATTCTCATTCCAACGTTTCTTGCCGGGCGCCTATGATCTTCGGGCATCGTACTTAGGCATCTGGTCGCCGTGGGAAAGAAACGTCCGGCTGCAAACCGGGAAGACAACGAAGGTCACTCTGCGAATTCCCGCCAGCCCTTCCAAGGACCTTCCAACGCAGCCGGCTCCGACTTCCACACAGCCTTCGCCGACTTCGACACAGCCACCACCGAGTACCAAAGCCCCGGCATCAACTACCACGCCGCCACCAGCGAGTACTCCGCCGCCGGCAAGCCCTAATTCTTCAAAGCCTTAGCGATCCACGTTCATAAACATCAACGTCGACCGGGTACTGTACCCCTGGTACGTGCGAAATGAGTCTTCCGAACCATTCCTCCGAACCGGTCCGGTTTCTATCATGTCAGTGCGGGTTGGGGGCTGCGTTGCGGGGACGACGGCTTCGAGAGGAGCCGGGGCACGCTTCCAACCCGTCCAAGCCCACCCTGTCGGCGTACCCCTCCTGACCCCCCGCTGACAGAGTGGGCCAAATGGTATACACCCACCGTCAGTCCGGTTCCGAGACCCCGCCCTCCGTTCCACAGCATCCAAAGAGTCGAGCGCGGCTACTCGCATGCAATAATCGATGTGTGAGCCAGCCTGCAGCGTCTAACTCTATGGAAATGAAGCGCAATTCAAAGGCGAGCAAATCTGTCACCCGCAGGAATCGACGGCAGGTGGCGGGAATCGCCTCCATCGTCCTGGTTCTGGCGGCACTCATGAGTCCGGAACCCACGAACGCCGCGCGCCTGAAATCGCAGACCGTGGACGCTTTCGGGCATTACGTACAACTCTCGGAAATAAAAATGGATGGGCTCGACGCGAATCAAGCGGCGTTCCTTTGGATCGATCGTCTCCCGGTTGACCAGCGCGCGGCAGCACTCCAGCGTTTGCGGCGCGGCGAGGTGATCATCGAACCGCTCGAGACGCTGGACGCCGGAAAGTCGATTGCTGTGCCGGATGGATTGGTCCACGACTGGATCGCGACGGTTTTCATTCCCGGCGCGACGCTGCGGCAAACGCTTTCGTTCGAAGAAGACTACAACGAACATCAGAAGTTTTTTCAGCCGGATGTGGTGTCCTCAAAAATATTGAGCCGCGACGGAAACGATTTCGTCGTTTATTTCCGTCTTTACAGGCGGGAAGTCGTTACTTCCATTCTCGACACCGAGCACGACGTTCACTACCAATTGCTGGACGCCACGCGCGCGACGAGCCGCTCGCACACGACACGAATACAGGAAGTCGAAAACGCGGGTACTCGCGATGAGAAACTGAAGCCCATCGGAGACGACAACGGCTTCCTCTGGCGGATGCAGACGTACTGGCGATTTCAGGAAAAAGACGGCGGCACCTACGCGGAATGCCGCTCCATTTCGTTGACTCGCGACATTCCGACCGGGCTAGGCTGGATGGTCGGACCCTTCGTCAAAAGCATCCCGCGAGAGTCGCTTACCTTCACGCTAAGCAAGACGCGCAGCGCTATCATGCAGCGCTCCGCCGCACGCTCGTAAAGCTTCGAATCCTCTGGAAATAGATTCCTAAAAAGACGTCGAGACAAGGAAGACGTCGCCGAGACCCGTGGAGTAGTTCGAGACGAGATTGGTCGCCGGTGACAAGAACGCCACGGTGTGGCCATCTCCGCTGATGGCGGGATGCAGCGAAACGTTGTTGGCAAGGGTGCCGTTTTGCGACGTGCTGAGGAGCACAGTGCCGGGCGTGCACGTCGGGGACGCGGTGGCATTGGCGCAGGTGTTGCGCACGAAGGCATTTTCGAATCCGTTCGTGGTGTTCGTCGTAAGGTTCGTTGATAACGACGAGAACGCGATGTACTGCGCATCTCCGGTGCCGGAAGTCGTCGAGTTGATCGTCGGCTCCTCGCTCAACGCGTTGCCGGGCGTCACGTTGTCGTTGGCGATGGAAACGAGTGATGTGGCCGCCGTGCATCCGGCAATCAATGCGCCACAAGTATCGCGGACAAAAATCTGTTGGACTCCAGATGAGGCCGTTTGCACAAGATTTGACGCCGCGGATGCAAAGGCGAGGTAGCGCCCATCGCTGGTGATCGAGGATTCCGAACTCGCCGCGTTGGCCGGAGTCACGCCGTCATTCGAGGAAACGAGAGTAACTACCGGAACGCAATTGACCAATCCAGAGATGCAAGTCGTCGTGCGGTAAATCTGCGTGAATGAAGGAACGACGCCGTTAATGAGATTCGACGCCGCGGTCGTATATGAAACATAAAGCCCGCCGCTGGCCACCGATGGCTGCGACGAGGGAGAGTCAGCCGGCGTGACGCCATCAGGCGAAGAAATGAGTTCCGTCGTCGGCGTGCACGTCGACGTGGTGCTCAGGCATGTGTCGCGCAGGTAGACCTGCGCCGTTCCGCCGGGATTCAAGCCTGGAATCAGGTTCGTCGCCGTCGAAACAAACGCAACGTACCGGCCATCCGTGCTAACCGATGGCTGCGTGGCGTCGGCATTCGCGGGATTCACGCCATCCGCGGCGACAGAAACCAACTCGGTGAATCCGGTGGTGCAATTCGTGCTGGAAGTTGAGCCGATGCATGCGCCGCGGAGGAAAACCTGTCGCGTGGTGCCACTGAGGGTAGGGTAATTCGGATCGAGATTGGTCGCGTGAGAGGAAAACGCGATGTATCCTCCCGTCGAGTTCACCGACGGCTCGAGACTATCCGAATTTCCTTGCGTGCCGGGGACATCGTTCCCGGCCGTTCCGGAGATGCTGACCAGTTGCGTGGAAGGGACGCACGTCGTCGTAGCGAAACAAGTGTCCTCGAGAAACACATCTGGGTTGCCGTTCGTGTCATTGAAAATGAGATTGCTCGCCGCGGAGGCGTACGCAACGTAGCGGCCGTTCGAATTGATCGACGGACCTGAGAGATTCAAGTTGCCCACGCCGGAATTTGGCGCGAGTCCGAGATAGCTATAGTCAACCAACTCCGGCAATCCGGTATAGCCCGGCCTGGCCAGCGACGGCACGATTCCATCTACTGCGAAGAGAACAGCTACGGATGTCCCGCCGCCGGGAGAGGGATTTACGGCTTCGATCTGCGCGATCTGCGCCGTAAAAAGATCGGACTCGGTCAGATCGGCGGTCACCGAGACGTTCGACGTGTAATTGGTGGTCCGCGGATTGCCGTTAAACGTGATCACCGTCGCGGGCGTCATTCCTGTCCCGGTCACAGTGAGAGTTTGAGAATTTCCACCGGCGGCCACGCTTGTTGGCGAGAGCATGGTGACGGCCGGCACGGCATAAGTGATCGTCAGTGGAAGAGTCTGCGAGGTTCCCCCGCCGGGCGCAGGGTTCAGCACAGCCACGGAAAGCGTGCCGGCTGAAATCAGATCGGTGGC
Source organism: Candidatus Acidiferrales bacterium (assembly GCA_049279675.1). Taxonomy (GTDB): domain Bacteria; phylum Acidobacteriota; class Terriglobia; order Acidiferrales; family UBA7541; genus Palsa-147. Next base: position 20,514 of record JBAPOP010000007.1, on the reverse strand, counting down.
AGGGATTTGCACCTGCAAGTCCTGGCTATCGAGAAACTGTGTCTGTTGGCCATTACCGTTGATTGTGACAGACGATTGCGCCTCGAAGTTGTTACCAACGAGATGCATTATGAATTGATTTCCCCCGGCCAGCGCAGACGATGGCGTGATCGAGTTCAGGATCGGAATCGGGCTGCTGACCGGATTGATGGTAAACGTCAACTGACTTGTAATGCCCCCACCTGGCGCGGGAGTTTGTACTTCGATAATCGAACTACCGGGCGTAGAGATGAACGAAGACGGAATTGTGGCTTGGAGCTGGTTTCCGGTTAGGAAGATCGTCGAGATGGCATTCCCGTTCCAATAAATCAGCGATTGCGGAGCGAACCCGCTGCCATTCACGGTTAGTGTGAAGCCGGGCTGTCCAGCATCGATACTCGTCGGGGAGATGGAAGTGATAGAGGGAGCGGGGTTATTCACAACGCCGCCGCAGGACGGCAAAAAGAACGCCGCCGCGAGCAGAATCCAAATCGAAAGTGACGCCTTCCCTCTCAAAATTCCAGCTCCTTAGGCGTAATGCCCTCATCTGGCTGTGTCACGGGTGGGACCGAGAGCCTGATGGAATGGGAAAGACTACTAGAGATGACGGATTGGGGCAATCTGGATGCCTGGGCCCCCAAACTGCGGCATTCCCCTGGTGAGGCGCGATCCTAGTCGGACTCCATGATAACGGGCTCTATTCGCGTTTATTTCACTTCAAGTACGATCGAACGATTTCAATCAGGTCTTCGGCCGCGTCCTCGGAGGTCTTGGTATTTTGCGGCATATGGTTCCGGATATGATCCTCCATGAGCTCGCCCATCAAACTGTTGATGGCGCCCCTGGCCGCGGCGAGGCGCTGAAGAATATGAGCGCATGGTTCATCGGCGTTTAGGGCGCGCTCGACGCCTTCGAGTTGCCCGACAACTTTCTTGGTGCGATTCAATAAATCCAATTTTTCACGTTTGGTTTGAGACATTTTCGTTGACTACCCTATGGGGGTATGGTATCAAGAATTCGGGCTGCGTTGCAAGCGCCGGACAAGGCGCGACCGTGCAAGTCCCTGTGGTCCACGACGGGCGAGCATAGCACAGGATGTTTCAAAGCTAACCCTGCTGCTGGCGCGGTCAGAACAACGTGAATGCGAGTGGGAATCTTTGCCCTGGCCGTATTGATCCTCATCTGAACATCGGAGTTTGCGCGGAAACAGTTTGAGAGATGTCGCGGTAGTGTGCCTGGCGCACAAGAGACGAATTGCGTGTGGCGCGGGTTCCTTGTGACATTCATATTCTCTTAATCAAGCGCGGAAGGATTGCGTGATTTAATTTGGCGAAGCTCAAATTTATTTTGGGAACATATGGGTCACGCGAGTTGATTCGCCGCGCCATTGTTCAGAATATGTTGCGATTTGTGTGTCTGATACTCGTATCGATCGCAACGCCGTACATAGCGTTCGCCCAGTCCAGCACGACTGAAACATCGGACGCGACGGTTGCAGAACCGTCCGCCGCAGACCAGCCTTCTGACCACACTCCTCTAACTCTCTTCCCGCACTCCGATACAAGCCGCTACTGGATCTCGGGACAGGCAAACGTCATTTTTCAGTGGCACCCGACTTTCTTCGCTAAATACAGCGGACCGAATAGTCTCTCGCCCGGCTCGCAAAGCGCTACAACGCACATCCTGACGCTCTACACGGGTTATGAGCTTACGCATACGACAGAAATCTTGGCGGACGTAGAGGACGCGACGGGAGGCGGCGTTGGGAGCGCTCTCGGAGTGGCTGGCTTTACTGATCTGGATGCGGTCCGCACGGTCCAGGGCGTGCCGCTTTCGACAGATCCGTACCTTGCGCGATTCATCGTGCGGCAAATCATTCCACTCAGCGACGAGCGCATAGCTGCTGAGCGAGGACCTCTCGGACTGGCAACATCGCTCCCGGCGCGACGTATCGAATTCCGCGTAGGCAAATTCAGCCTCGTGGATTTTTTTGACGCGAACTCGGGCGGCAGCGACAGCCATCTGCAGTTTCTCAACTGGGCGGTGGACAACAACGGCGCCTACGACTACGCGGCGAACACGCGCGGCTATACCGACGCAGCGATGCTCGAATATGACGATCACTCGTGGTCGGTGCGCTTCGCCGAAGCGATGATGCCGAAGGTGGCGAACGGAATTCATCTGGATGCTGATCTGGCGCGCGCTCGCGCGGAGAATCTGGAGGGCGAGTGGCGTAGAAACTTCCTGCCCGGGCGCGCCGGCGTGGTCCGCGTGCTGACCTATCTGAACCACGCGAACATGGGGAACTACCGCGAGGCTATTGACGAGTTTCTTGACGGCCAAACCAGCATTCGGCCTAGCATTATCGGAACGCGCCGCGAGGGACGGCACAAGTACGGCCTCGGATTGAATTTCGAGCAGGACCTCGCCTCTCAATTCGGCATCTTCTTGCGCTTGGGCTGGAGCGATGGGCATAACGAATCTTTCGCTTACACCGAAGTGGATCGAACCGCCGAAGGAGGCGCTTACTTAAAGGGAGCCGCGTGGCACCGGCGCTACGACCGAACTGGAGCCGTGTTCACGATCAACGGCATTTCCGGCGACCACGCGCGCTATTTGGCGCTCGGCGGGCTTGGATTTATTCTCGGCGACGGCGCGCTCAGTTACGGTGGCGAAAAAATCTTCGAAACCTATTACACTGCGCATCTCTGGCGCGGTATTTTCGCGTCTTTCGATCTGCAGCACATCAACGATCCCGGATACAACGAGGCGCGCGGCCCCGTGCTTGTTCCAGCGCTTCGCGCACACATCGATTTCTAGTTTTCCTTTCTGGCGGCGATTCCAAATTGTTTCGCGCGATCACTTGCGATTCCTTTAGAGTGTCCGTGAAACGAAAGGCGGTGAACGATGTTTGAACGCGATTTATTGAAAGGCCGCAACATTCTCATCACCGGCGGCGGCACCGGACTTGGGCGTTCGATGGCGCTGAGATTCGCAGAACTCGGCGCGAATCTGTTTCTTGTGGCGCGGCGCGAAGAGCCGCTCGTGCAAACCGCGAATGATATTCGAGCCAAAGGTGTGAAAGCGGGTTATGCGAAATGCGATGTCCGTGACTTTGCGGCGGTTGAAAACGCAATTGCTGCCGCCGAGAAGGAATTCGGCGCCGTGGACACTCTCGTAAACAACGCCGCAGGCAATTTCATCGCGCGCACGGAAAAATTGTCGCCGAACGCGTTCAATGCCGTTATCGGAATCGTTTTGCAAGGATCGTTCCATTTCACGCTGGCGCTTGGCCGGCGCTGGATCGCGGCGAAACAGCCAGGGAACATTTTAAATATCGTGACGACGTACGCGGCTGCGGATTCCGGCTCGGGATTTGTGGTGCCTTCGGCGTGCGCGAAAGCCGGAGTTCTGGCGATGACGCGGTCGCTCGCCGTCGAATGGGCGCGACACAGGATTCGCTTGAACGCCATTGCGCCCGGCCCGTTCCCCACGGAAGGTGCTTGGTCGCGGCTGCTGCCTTCGAAAGAATTGGAAGACCGCGCGAAAAATCATCATCCGATGAAGCGATTTGGAAGGCACGACGAGCTTGCGAATCTTGCTTCGTATCTGCTGAGCCAGCAAGCTGAGTACGTGAACGGCGAATGCGTGGTAATCGACGGCGGGTTGTGGCTGCGCGGCGCGGGCGAATTTAATGATTTCCTCGACTTGCCCGATAAGGATTGGGAGAAGCTCGAGCAAGCTAGGAAGAAATGACGATGAATTCAAAACGCGTTCTGAAGTTGCGACAAAAATATCAGATCACTAACCCCAAGGACTTACGCGAAAAGCTAAAGCTTCGGCCAGGTCAAAAGCTGCTTATTTACGAGTTGGAAGGAACGTTGCATCTGGATCGGCACCGCTCGATTCGCGAGCTACGAGGGATAGCAAAGGGAATGGTGTGGGTCGAGAACGACCGTGACCACACCGAGAGGAACAATCCGGGTTCAGAGTGATTGGTGACGTTCGGCAAACTGGCTCTGAATATCTGGGCGAGTAAGCCGTATTTACTACCGGGAGTCGTTGCGCTAGGCTCGTGGCACGTCAATTTATTCACGCGGAGCTAGGAGGATTCCATGCACGCGCGCGTGACACAATTCCACATACTTCCGGGCAAGAGTGAGGAATTCGCCAAAGCAGTCGCTTCCCTGATTCCCTTGATGAAGAAGCAGGTGGGATTTCGCGGAATATTCGTGCTGCACACGCACGCTACCGATCCGATTCAAGTGCAAGTGCTGTCGCTTTGGGATTCGCTTGAGGCGCTCGATGAGAGCGAGAAGAATCTTTATTTCTATCAAGCACTAGCGCGCGTGCAGGCCTTTGCGCAGGGCTTTCCGAGCATTCACGTCCACCAGGTGCTCGTGAGCGAATACGAGCAAACGTGATTACCTCGAATCTCAACCACAGCGAAGTTCATTATGGCGCCTTGACCATGCGGGCGCCGGGCCAGTAAGCTAAGAAATTCAAAGGCTTACGGCTCACATCCATGGATACCATTCAAGTTACATTGCCGGACGGCGCAAAGCGCGAAGTTCCGAAAGGGACGACCGCGGCCGAAGTGGCGAAGCAGATTTCGCCGCGGCTGGCGAAAGAGGCTCTCGTCGCGCGCACGAACGGCGATTTGACCGACCTTAGCCGGCCGCTCGATCAAGATACGTCGCTCGCGATTCTCACCGCGAAGGATCCGGATGCGGTTCAAGTCTTCCGGCACTCGGCGGCGCATCTTCTCGCCGCGGCGGTGCTCGAGTTGTATCCAAACGTGAAGCTCGGCATCGGGCCGCCTATTGACTACGGATTCTTCTACGAATTCCTGCGCCCGGAGCCGTTCACTCCGGATGATCTCGAAAAAATTGAAGCGAAAATGCATGAGATCGCGGCTCGCGACGTTCCGAACGAGCGAAAATTCCTGCCGAAGCCCGAGGCGCTGAAGCTATACAAAGATTCCGATCAGACTTTTAAGTGCGAGTTGGTGGAAGAAAAGGCCATCGAGCCGATGGTGTCGTTCTACACCACTGGAAAATTCATAGATTTCTGCCGCGGGCCGCACATTCCTTCCACTGGACGGATCCAGGCGTTCAAGCTGCTCAACGTCGCCGGCGCGTACTGGAAGGGGCACGAAGGAAATCCGCAGATGCAGCGGATCTACGGCGCGTGTTTCGTCGAAAAATCGCAGCTCGAAGAATACTTGCACAAACTCGAAGAAGCCAAGCGCCGCGATCATCGCAGGCTCGGCACCGAATTGGATCTTTTCAGCATCGAGGAACAAGCCGGGCCGGGATTGATTTTCTGGCACCCGAAGGGCGGGCTGATTCGCAAGTTGATCGAAGACTGGCTGCGCGACGAATTGCTGCGCCGCGGCTACGACCTCGTTTTCACTCCCCACATCATGCGGCTCGATCTCTGGAACACCAGCGGGCACACAAATTTTTATCGCGATAGCATGTTTGGCGCGATCGAAGTGGAAAAGGCCGAGTATCAGCTCAAGCCGATGAATTGTCCGGGCCACATTTTGATTTACAAATCGCGGCTGCGCAGCTATCGCGAACTTCCGCAGCGGTACGCGGAGCTTGGCACCGTCTATCGCTACGAGCGCTCAGGCGTGCTGCATGGCTTGCTGCGCGTGCGCGGCTTCACGCAGGACGATGCGCACATTTTCTGCATGCCGGACCAGATCGAACAAGAAGTGGAAGCGTGCGTGGACTTCGCGTTCGCCGTGATGAAGACGTTCGGCTTCGACCGTTACGAGGTCGAGCTATCGGATTGGGACGCGGGGCACCCGGAAAATTATGCAGGCAAGCCTGAAGATTGGCAGCGGGCGACGCACGCGCTCGAGACCACTCTCGAGAGACTCAAAATCCCGTTCAAGCGCATTGAAGGTGAGGCAGCGTTTTACGGGCCAAAGATTGACGTGAAGCTGATTGACGCGATTGGCCGGCCATGGCAGCTCACCACGGTTCAGTTCGATTTCAATTTGCCCGCGCGATTTAATCTCGAATACGTTGGCGAAGATGGCTCGCGGCATCAGCCGCTGATGGTCCATCGCGCGCTGCTCGGGTCGGTCGAGCGATTCTTTGGAATTTTGATCGAGCATTATGCGGGCGCGTTTCCCGCATGGCTTGCGCCGGTGCAAGTGGAAGTGCTGCCTCTCAGCGAAAAGGTTGCGGCATACGCGCAGCAGGTGACGGAGAAACTTCGCGGGGCGGGATTCCGGGTGCATCTCGATGACCGCAATGAAAAATTGCAGGCGAAGATCCGAGACGCGCAACTTCAGAAGATTCCCTACATGCTTGTCGTCGGCGGAAAAGAGGCGGAGGCGGGCACTGTGTCGGTGCGACATCGTGCCAAAGGCGATCTTGGCGCGCGGCCGCTTGAGGATTTCATCGGTACACTCAACACGGAAATCGCACAGAAGGGCGCGAGCTAGCGCGATTCGGCAGTCCTCTCGACAATCGTCAAGCAGGTATTCCGCACGCAGTCAATTGTTCCGGTAAGCGAGAAGAAATCTCACTCGATTACGTTAGTTGAGGTCGTTCTCGGCGTCGGCGAGCACGGGGTAGATTTTGAAAAGTTTGTCGACGCTCATGTTCTTGAGGGTCTTTCGGACGCGGTCGCTCAAACCCACCAGTGCCAATTTCCTGCCCGATTCGCGGCTGGATGTATAAAAGTGAACGAGGACGCCAATCGCGGATGAATCAACGTGGGGAACTTCGGTTAGATCAACAATCAAGACGCGCGCGGCGATCCCGTCTCCAGCCTTTCGCAGAGCCGGAGCCGAACTGATAGTGACTGGGCCATGAATCGTGATGACGTGAGAGCCGTCGCGGGAACCGGCATGGCTTTCAATCCGAGTCGTGTCGTCTGCCATTCGACGCGATTCTGACCTCCCATCAACACGGGTGTCAAGCCCTGCTAGGCCCACGGATTGCCTTTTGCAGATCGCCCGTCGGCTCGTGCTATACTTCGTAACCCAAACCCCCGACGGGCAGTCCCGCGGGGGTTCGACTTTCTGGAGGTGGGTTTATCGCTGAACGTGGTGGTGGTCTGAGGGTCAATGAGCGCATCCGGGCGCGCGAAGTACGCGTTGTTGATGAAGCCGGGAACCAGCTTGGGGTGATGTCCCTTTTTGACGCGATGAAGGCAGCGCGCGAGCAAGGGATCGATGTTGTGGAGATTTCGCCCAACGCCGTGCCGCCGGTCTGCAAGCTCGTCGATTTCGGGAAGTTCCTCTACGAGCAGAACAAGAAAGCGCACGAGCAGAAGAAGCATCAGAAATCCACGCACATCAAGGAAGTAAAGTTCCGGCCGGCGACGGCCGAGCACGACTACCAGGTGCGGAAAAACCAGATCATTAAGTTTCTCGGAGAAGGCTCGAAAGTAAAGGCGATGATTTTTCATCGTGGGCGCGAGATGGCGCACCAGGACGTTGGCCGCGCCAAGATGACCCGGCTCTTGCAAGACATCGGCGAGCACGCCATCGTCGAATTCGGGCCGCGAATGGAAGCAAATATTTTGCTGGCGCTGCTAGCACCTAAGAAAACTAGCACGGGAGGCGGGACGCCAAAGCCCGCGTCATCTTCCGCAGCCGGCCAGGCATAAAAATTTTTCTGAGAAGGTGCAACGGTGTCGAAAGCGAAAGCAAAGGTTAGAAAGCTAAAGACGCATCGCGGCGCGGCCAAGCGGTTCAGAGTGACCTCGACAGGAAAAGTTATGCGCGCGCATTCCGGTAAGCGTCATTTGCTAGGCACGAAGGCGCCGGGCAGAATGCGGAAGCTTCGCAAGTCGATCCAAGTGAGCCCCGCGGATGCGGCGAACGTCAAGCGGATGATTCCGTACGCGTAATTTTGTGGCATAGCGGAATCCTCGAGGAATCCGTTGTGTGATCGAAGTTGTTCGCTAGAAGAAGTTGTTCCGCGCCAGGCAGCGCGAAATCCCGCCACGACGGGCCTGCCGGCCGGATGTCCCGGTCTGAAGTTGGGACGCGACGCAGCTCCGGTGGTTCGTTGATTGAATCGCCGAGAGCGGCAACCGAAACACGCCGTGGAGATGAGCCAGCCTGTCCGCAAACTGTGCGCGAAAGCGCCTGGTCCGCGGCGGTTCGTTGCGATTCTCCACGTCTCGAATCAAACGCAATCATTAGAAACAGGAGAATCAAAACATGCCTCGTGTAAAACGCGGTACGAAGCGGCGCGCCAAGCGCAAAAAGCTTCTAAGACATGCCAAGGGCTTTTTCCTAACCAAGAGCAAGCTGTACCGGTCCGCGAAGGAAGCGGTGAATCGCTCGCTGCGCTATTCCTTCCGCGACCGCCGGACGAAAAAGCGCGATTTCCGCACGCTGTGGATTCAGCGCATCGGCGCCGCCGCGCGAAACAACGGGATTTCTTACAGCCAGTTGGTTCACGGGTTGAAGGTCGGCGGGATCGAACTCGACCGCAAGATCCTGGCGGACATGGCGGTGAGCGACGCGGCTGGATTCAAGGCACTCGTCGAAACGGCGAAGTCGCATCTCCCCGCAGCGCCTGCCAAGCGCTAGCTTTGCTGCACGGACAGGGCGAGGCGAAAGCAACGCCCTGACACGCAGGAAAGAAAATTACCGAGGCTGCCGGAAATGGCAACGGACGTCCTCCAAAAGACCACGTTGCGTGTCGATCAGCTCGAGGTGTGCTCGCAAACGGATGTGGACCGACTGTTTCAGGAACTACGGTCGGCTGCAGATTCGGAAACGGCGCAGATACATGGGCCCGAATCGCTCGAAGCGTTCCGCGTTAAGTGGCTCGGGCGACGCGACGGAATCTGTTCGCGGATCTCCGAGAACTGGTTGAAGCAGGCGCCGCCGGACGTGAAGAAACTTATCGGCGCGGGCCTCAATCAACTCCGTACGGCGCTCGACGCGTCGGTCGAAGCCGCCAAGAGTTCAGTCGCGGATCTCGAGACCGGCCCTCAGATTGACCTTTCACTCCCCGGCATCGAACCGCCCGTTGGCACGTCACATCTCATTCGCCAAACTTACGAAGAACTCGAGCGAATTTTTCTTGCGATCGGTTTCAGTCTGGTCGAAGGGCCGGAGATGGAGACGCCTTACTACAATTTCGAGGCGCTCAACATTCCCGAACATCATCCCGCGCGCGACAACATGGACACGTTCTATATCGAAGGTTCCGGCGGGCATTTGCTGCGCACGCACACGTCGCCCATGCAGATTCGCACCATGGAGAAGCAGCCGCCCCCGGTGCGGATCATCGTGCCGGGCAAGGTCTATCGCCGCGACAATCCCGATGCCACGCACGGCTTCATCTTTCATCAGCTCGAAGGCCTGGCGGTGGATTACGACATCACGTTTTGCGATTTTCGCGGCGTCGTGGACTACTTCGTTCACGCGCTGCTGGGGCCAAAGGTGAAAACGCGCTTGCGCCCGAGCTATTTCCCATTCACCGAACCTTCCGCGGAAGTGGATGTATCGTGCCACGTCTGCGGAGGAAGCGGCTGCCGCACATGCAAATTTTCCGGCTGGATCGAACTTTTCGGCTCGGGAATGGTGAATCCCGCGGTGTATGGCTTCGTGGGATACGACCCGAAGCGCCTCTCCGGATTCGCATTTGGAATGGGGGTCGATCGCCTGGCGATGCTCCGCTATGGCATCACGGATTTGCAGGCATTTTTTCAGAATGACGTTCGTTTCCTGCGCCAATTTCCATGACGCTCAACACACCCACGATCACGAACCTCCCGGAGGGCACCGTGACAGCTGAACCAGTCCAAGTCCACGCAGGAATTCGCAAACGCGCGTTTGCGTGGTTGGTGGCGAATTGCAAGGCACCCCACGAGCGTGCAGTTGCGACTCGCAAGCGCGAGCTTCTTCGCAACTTGAGCGGAACGATCGTCGAGATCGGTCCGGGAACCGGCGCGAATTTGGAATATTACGGGCTCGGCGTTCGCTGGATTGGAATCGAGCCGAATCCGCACATGCATCCGTATCTCAAACGCACGGCGCGCGCGCTGGGGATGAACGTGGAGCTTCGGAAGGGATCCGCCGACCACCTTGATTTCGCCGACGGCAGCGTGGACTCGATCGTGAGCACGTTGGTGTTTTGCTCTGTCGAGAACGTCGCGGCCTCGCTGGGGGAAATACGGCGCGTCTTGAAGCCGGGCGGAGACTTCGTTTTTCTCGAGCACGTCGCGGCCACCGACGGCTCCGGTACGCGGCAATGGCAGCGTTGGATGGCGCCTTTTTCGTCGTACTTCGCCGATGGCTGCCACCCGGATCGCGAAACGTGGAAAGCCATAGAAAATGCCGGGTTTTCTGAAGTTTGCATGGAGCATTTTCGAGTGCCGCTGCCGCTGATCGGCCCGCACATCGCGGGCGTGGCAACGAAGTAATTCGGATTTATCGCTGACATGAAAGTTCTCTACAACTGGCTGAAAGAATTTGTCGACGTTACGGCGACGCCGGCGGAGTTGCGCACGCGGCTTTCGCTATCGGGGACGGCGGTGGATGCTATTGAAGAGAGCGTGGCCGGACCGGTCCTCGACGCGGAGCTCACGTCGAATCGCGCTGATTGCCTCGGGCACTACGGCATCGCGCGCGAAATTTCCGCGCTGTACAGCGTGTCGCTGAAAGCGGTGAAGCCGAAGCTTGTGGAATCGACCGAAGCCGTATCGAAGGCCGCGCGCGTCGGAATTGAAGCTCCGGATTTGTGCGCGCGATACACGGCGCGAGTTCTGCGCGGCGTGAAAGTGCAGCCTTCGCCGGATTGGCTTCGCCAGCGGCTCGAAGCGCTTGGCCACGCTTCGATCAACAACGTGGTGGACGCGACGAACTACGTCATGTTCGAGCTGGGCCACCCATTGCACGCGTTCGATCTCGATAAGTTGGCGGAGAACCGGATTGTCGTTCGCCGGGCGCGGGCTGGCGAAAAAATGCGAACACTCGATGGCGTCGAGCGCACGCTCACGAAAGATATGTGCGTCATTGCCGACGCGGCGCACGCCGTCGGAATCGGCGGCGTGATGGGCGGCGCGGAAAGTGAAATTGGATTCTCGACGCGAAATATTCTCCTCGAAGCTGCCTGGTTCGATCCGATTACCGTTCGCCGGACTTCCAAAACTTTGGGGCTGCGCACTGAAGCTTCCATGCGCTTCGAGCGTGGCGCGGATATCGAGATGGCGGAGTTGGCTTCACGACGGACGGCGGAATTGATACAGCAACTTGGCGGCGGCGAGATCCTGGCGGGCGTGGTGGACGTCTATCCAAGTCCCGAATCGCAGAAAAAGTTGGAACTGACGCGCACGGAATTTCTGCGCGTCATGGGCGCGGATGCGCCGGACCGCGAGATTGAGGGAATTCTCGGCGCGCTCGGATTTCAGCTTGTGCGCGCGGACGAAAATCGCGGCCGCGATGGATCGTTGACGGCTGCATGGGAGTGCCACACGGTTTCGTGGCGGCGCGACGTGACGCGCGAGATAGACCTCGTCGAAGAAGTCGCCCGAATTTACGGCTACGACAAGTTTCCGCCGCGAATGCCGTCGTCGAAACAGCCGGCTGCGCGATTGCCGCACGCGGGTGCGGAGGATCTGCTTCGCCAACGATTGATCGGCCTGGGCTACGAAGAAATTGTCGCGGTCCCGCTTGTGAATAAAGAGCTGGATGAATTGTTCCGGCCGGAGGGCGTGACGCCGGCGATCATCGCGAATCCGCTTTCTGAAGAAGCTTCGACGCTGCGCGGTTCGGGCGCGGTCAGCATGCTTGCCACGCTCGAATGGAACTTGAATCGCGGCCAGCGCAATTTGCGCCTCTTCGAGATCGGCAAGACTTACGCAATTAAGAATGGGCAGCCGGTGGAGACGCGCGTTCTCACGTTGGGTGCGACGGGCGATGCGAGAGAGAAAAGCATTCACGAAGGAGCGCGCGAATTCGAATTCGCGGACCTGAAGGGCGATCTCGACCGGATTGGCGAGCTTGCCGGTGGCTTCGCGTGGGATTCCGGAGTTCCGAACTGGCTCTCGCACTCCGCTGCCGGGCGAATTTCTCTCGGCGGTGCCGAGGGAGCACTTGGCGTGGCGGGAAAGATAGGGCGGAAGCCTGCGGAAGCGTTCAAATTGCGTACGGATGCATTTGTGGCTGATCTCGCGCTTGAGCCGCTGCTGGATGCGATCGATCGAACTCGAGCTTCACGGCGGTACGAGCCGCTGCCGCGTTTTCCGGCGGTCGAGCGCGATTTTTCGCTACTGCTCGCGGATGGAATCAAATTCTCGCAAGTGCAGGAAACGATTCGAGCGTTGCAGATTCCCGAGGTCGCGCGGATAGAAGCGGTGGATTTGTTCCGCGGCAAGAACGTTCCCGCCGGAAAATATTCGCTTCTCGTTCGAGTAACGTTCCAGAGCGCACAAGCGACGTTCACGGATGCGCAGCTCACGGATTTTTCGTCGAGAATCGTGGCCGCGCTCGAAAAATCGCTCGGCGCCTCCCTCCGCGCGAGCTAGATTCACTGGGGAAACTGCCGTTGCGAGCCGTATTCAAAAGCGTAGTCGGAACCGCAGGTTTCTGCTTGTCACTCAAGACGCGACGCCGCAGAATACACGTGGCTCAGCCGAAGAGAGGCTCCTGTGAAGATCGAGATTTACAATCAGAGTTACAACGTTCAAGCGGATGAGAACGAAGAGTACTTGAAGGAACTCGCGGCGTTTGTGGATGAGAAGATGCGCTCGGTGGCGGAAGCCACGCGCACGGTGGATTCGGTCCGCGTCGCCGTTCTCGCCGCGCTCAATATCGCCGACGAACTTCACACGCTGAAGAAGCGGCAGGAAGCGATCGAAGGGCCGCTGCGCAAGCGCGTGGAAAAATGCGTGGCGATGGTGGAAAAGACGCTCGAGCAAACGGCCTGATTCTCGCATCCTGCCCAATGTGCCTGGCGAGTATCGAAGCAAACACAACGTTTCCGTTCGGTAAGGCATCTCCGATACAATGGTTTAGGCCCTGTCGGTAACAGTAGTAAAAACGTGAAGCCCTTTAGCAAATATACTCGCTATCTGATCGTGCCCCTGGCGCTCGTGGCGCTTCTCGTCATCACGACCACGCTGGGCAACGTCTGGCACCATCACGATTCAAATTCTGAGAGCACCTGCCCGATCTGCCATTTCAATCATCAACCGATCGAGAAGCCGCTTGCGGGCAATCGTCTGCCTCTGCTCATGCCGATCAGTTCGAGTGCCGAAGTATTGAAGCCTTCGCCTGAGCCAGCACCTCGCTCCCGCCGCGTACCCGCTCGCGCACCTCCCTCCGCGTAAACTTCTGTACTTTTTCCCTGCGCCGCGTTCGGCGCGTTGATCCACTCTCTTCCGATTTTCATTTGAACGGTGGTGTTATGCGTTCACGAATTTGCTATTTCTCAGTCTTATCTGCCTTGCTGCTATGGGCGGGCATCGCCGCGGCACAAAGCTCTGGTCCGGTGCGCATCAGCCTGGACGACGCGATCAAGCTCGCGTTGCAGCACAATCACACGCTCCTGGCGGCGCGCACGACGATCCAGCAAAGCCAGGCAGAGGAAATTACCGCCAATTTGCGGCCGGATCCCGTGCTGGGCGCGGACGCTCAGTTCCTGCCCTTCCAGTCTGTCAATTCCGATTATTTCGACCAAAACGCGCAGTTCGACATCGGCCTCAGCTATCTCTTTGAGCGCGGAAAAAAGCGGCAGCACCGGCTGCAAGCGGCGAAGGATGTAACCGCAGTAACAACATCGCAGGTCGCCGACAACGAGCGCGCGTTGACGTTTCTCGTCGCCTCCGACTTCATCAACGTGCAACTTGCGGAATCCACACTCGCTCTCGCCGAGCAGGACCTGAAAAGTTTTCAGAACACGGTGGACATCAGCGAGACGCGCTACAAAGACGGCGACATGAGCGAAGCAGACCTGCTCAAGATCAAGCTGCAGCTCCTGCAATTTCAGACGGACCTTTCGCAAGCGCAACTTGCGCGGGTGCAAGCGCTGATCTCTCTTCGCCAGACGCTCGGATTTGAATCCGTCTCCGCGGATTACGACGTGGCCGGAGAGCTCGATTACCAGCCGGTCCACACGAAGCGCGACGACCTTGAAGCTCTCGCCATCCAGCAACGGCCTGACTTGCGCGCGGCAGTGCAGGGCGTGACGGCAGCGCAAAGCCAGTACGAATTGCAGAAGGCCATCGGAAAGCGCGACATCACAGCAACCGCGGATTACAGCCACACGGGAGGCACAAATGCCGTTTCGCTCTTCGCGAGCATGCCTCTCCCCATTTTCGATCGGAATCAGGGCGAAATCGCGCGAACGCGGTTTGCCATCACGCAATCGCAGGAGAGCCAGAAGGCCGCACAGGAACAGGTGCTGACCGACGTCGCCGATTCCTACGAGGGGCTCCAAACGAACGATCAGATCGTTCAGCTGTATCGCGGCGGCTATCTCGATCAGGCACAGCAATCGCGCGACATCAGCGAGTATGCCTACAAGCGCGGCGCCGCAAGCCTTCTTGATTTTCTCGATGCCGAGCGAAGTTATCGCGCCATTCAACTCGCGTATCGCCAGGCGCTCGCGTCCTATCAAACCGCCGTTGAGCAACTTCGAGAGGCCGTCGGCACAAGGAATCTGCCGTGAACACGCACAAGGGATCTGCCATAGGAATTTCCGAAAGCGTATGCGGCGAATCGTTGCGTAGCTCACGCGGAACGGGCGTTATGCGAATGAGCGGCGTGGCGTTGGCCGCGGCCCTGGCGTTGGCCGGTTGCGGAGGCGCGGGAGAAAAAGCCAGCAAGATGACGTCGTTCTCGACGGCGGAAAGCCCGGAGGCCAAAGCGGAATTGTTTTCATTGCCTGCCGACCAGATGTCTCACATTCAGGTCGTGCCGGTCGAGCAGGGACGGTTGGCGCGCACCCTCCGATTGACTGGCGCGGTCGAGTACAACGATTTCAAGACCACCCCTGTGATCACGCAGGTGGGTGGGCCGGTTAGCCGCGTCGTGGTTGCGCCGGGTGAGCACGTGCGGGCCGGCCAGCCGATGCTCTACATTGCCAGCCCGGACTACTCTCTTTTGCGCGCAGCTTATATCAAGGCGCGTGATGCCTTTCAGCTCGCGGACAAATCCTACGTCCGCGCGAAGGATCTGTTCGCACACGGCGCGATAGCCCAGGCTGACCTCGAGCAAGCTGAATCGAATCGCACGCAGGCGCAGGCGGACTTCGAATCCAGCGCGGACGCCATTCGCATCCTCGGCATACCCGACCCGGAAACAATTGTGAGTAAGGCTCCATCGGCGGAAATTCCGCTGTTCTCGCCGGTAGCCGGAGAAGTGGTGGACCGTGAGTGCTCGGTGGGGCAATTGCTGGCGCCCGGAGCCACACAGTGTTTCACGCTGTCGGATATGAGTTCGGTGTGGATTCTCGTGAACGTCTACCAGAAGGATGTCGCGTTCGTTCACGTTGGCGACCCGGTGACGATTGACAATGAATCGTATCCCGGCGCTGTGCACGGCAAGATCGAATACATTTCTGCCGCGCTCGATCCGAACACGCGCACGCTCCAGGCACGCATCGAAGCCTCCAATCCCGGTGAGCGCCTGAAGAAAGAGATGTACGTGACGGCGGAGGTTCAAGCCGGCGTAATTCCAAATGCGATGTTCGTTCCCAATTTTTCCGTGCTGCGTGACGACCAAAACATGCCGTACGTTTACCTGCAGACCGGGAACAATGAGTTTGCCAGGCGCAACGTAACGCTCGGCGAGAGCCAAGACGGCAAAACGCAAATCCTCACCGGGCTGCAAGCGAACGACCGGGTGGTGAGCGACGGCAGTCTTTTCCTGCAATTCCAGAATTCGCTACAGCGCTGAGAGGGCGAAGTCTCTAGATGATTCATCACATCGTTCAATTCGCTCTCCGGCAGCGCTTCCTGGTGCTGATGGTGGCGGTGTTTGTGATCGTCGCAGGCGCGATTTCGTTTCAGCGCATGCCCGTGGACGCTTACCCGGATCTTTCGCCCCCGCTTGTCGAGATCATCACGCAATGGCCCGGGCACGCCGCCGAAGAAACCGAACGGCTGGTCACGCTGCCGATCGAATTGCAGATGAACGGCGTGCCGCACATGGAGTTCATGCGGTCGATCTCGCTCTATGGCTTATCGGACGTCATCATGACGTTCCAGGAAGACACGGACAATTACTTCGCCCGGCAAGTTGTATTTGAGCGGCTCTCAGATGCCACGCTGCCACCGGGAGTAACGGGCAGTCTGGCGCCGCTTTCGAGTCCGTCAAACCTCGTCTATCGCTACGTGATCGAAAGCCCGGACCGCACGCCGCAAGAATTGAAGACGTACGAAGATTGGGTGATCGAGCGCGCGTATAAGTCCGTGCCGGGAGTGGCGGACGATTCAGGATTCGGCGGCACGGTGATGCAGTACCAAGTGCTGCTCGATCCGGCGAAGATTTACAGCTACCACATTCCCTTGCCGCAAGTGCTCAACGCGTTGGCCGCGAACAACGCCAACGCCGGCGGCGGCTTTTACTCGCAGGGCTCGCAATTTTTCTACGTGCGCGGACTTGGGCTGGTCACGAAGACGGAGGACATCGGCAGCATCGTTGTGGGGAGCAACAACGGCGTTCCGGTGCACATCCGCGACATCGGCGAGGTGACCATCGGCCACGCTCCCCGCCTCGGAGAATTTGGTTTCCAGAACGATGACGACAGGGTCGAAGGCGTCATCCTCATGCTCACGGGCGAGCAGACTCAGAACGTTTTGAAGCGCGTGGAAGAAAAGACGACGGAGATCAACCGCGACCTCTTGCCGCATGACGTGAAGGTCCGGCCTTTCTATGACCGGAGCGACCTGGTGCAGGTAACCATCGACACGGTGGAGCACAACCTGCTGCTTGGCATGTGCCTGGTCTTGATCGTTTTGATTTTCTTCCTGGTGAGCGTGCGCGCGGCGATCATCGTCGCTTTCACTATTCCGCTGAGCCTGCTCTTTTCATTTATTTTCCTCCACGCGCGCGGCATCCCGGCAAACCTGCTTTCCATCGGAGCCATCGATTTCGGAATCATCATCGACGGCACGGTGGTGATGATGGAGAACATCTACCGCGAACTGGCTTTACGTCACGGGCAGGATTACAAACTTCACGACGTGATTATCGCGGCGGCGCATGACGTGGATCGCCCCATTTTTTATTCCATCGCCGTGATCCTCGCCGGGTACATTCCCATCTACGCGCTCAGCGGCCCTTCCGGCAAACTTTTCCACCCGATGGCGGAAACGATGTCGTGGGCGCTACTCGGCTCGCTGATCTTCACGCTCACATTCGTTCCCGTGCTCGCGTCCTATTGGTTCACTCGCGGTGTGAAGGAAAAAGTGAACCGGGGATACGAATGGTTGAAGGACGAGTACGCATCGGAACTCCGTTGGTGCCTGGACCGCCCGAATCTGACGATGATCCTGGCCACCATCATTTTCGCCGCCTCGCTGCTCTTGATTCCCTTCATCGGCGGTGAATTCATGCCGCACCTGGACGAAGGCGCCATGTGGGTACGGGCCACGATGCCCTACACGGTATCGTTCGAAGAGGCAGCCAACTTCGCTCCGCAAATTCGCAAAATCCTGATGGCCTATCCGATGGTCACAGAAGTCGGCTCCGAGCTGGCTCGCCCTGATGACGGCACTGACCCCACCGGATTCTTCAATTGCGAATTTTACGTCGGGCTGAAGCCGTATAAGGACGCGACGTGGAGCAAGGGAGCGATCCATAACAAGGCCGACCTGACGAAAGAGATTCAGAAACAAGTTGCCTCTTATCCGGGCGTGATTTTTAATTTTACGCAGCCGGCCGAAGACGCTGTCGATGAGGCGCTCACGGGATTGAAGAGCGCGCTCGCCGTGAAAATATTCGGCCCGGATCTGCAAGTGCTCGAAGACAAGGCGGTCGAGATCAAGCGGGTGCTCCAGCAGGTGCCCGGCTTCACCGAACTCACCGTTGTACGCGAACTCGGACAGCCCAGCGTACAGATCGACGTGGACCGCGAAAAAATCGCGCGTTATGGCATCAATGTCTCCGACGTCGAGGGCGTGATTCAGGCCGCGGTGGGCGGCCAGGCGGCCACGCAAGTGATTCAGGGCGAGCAGTTGTTCGACCTCGTGGTGCGCATGAAGCCTGAATACCGCTCGAGCGAGCACGCCATCGGCAATTTGCTGGTGCCGACTCCTTCCGGGCAGCAGGTGCCAATTTCCGAACTGGCGACGATTCACCAGGGCAACGGAGCGTCGTTCATCTATCGCGAGAACAATTCACGCTACATCGGAGTCCAGTTCAGCATCGAGGGGCGCGACCTGGCCCGCGCCGTGAATCAGGCGCAGAAGGCGGTGGAATCGTCCGTCAAGCTGCCACAGGGTTACCGGCTGGACTGGGGCGGCGAATACAGCGAGTACGTCGCCGCACGACAGCAGTTCGTGGTTATCGCCCCGCTTGCTGTCCTCCTGATATTTGGAATCCTTTTCGCTCTCTACGGCAATTTCAAGTTCCCGCTCACAGTGCTCATCGGCGTGGTGATGACCGAACCGGTTGGGGCTTTACTCGCGCTCAAGCTGACGCATACGACGTTCAGCGTCTCTTCGGTTCTCGGCCTGCTCGTGCTCATGGGTGTCTCGGCGGAGACCGCGATCATCGACGTTTCTTATATCAACAAGCTGCGTCTCGAAGGATTCGGCATTCGAGAAGCCACGCTTGACGGGTCGCTGATCCGCCTCCGCCCAATCATGATGACGGCGTTGGTAGCTTGCCTGGGTCTTCTGCCCGCGGCGCTTTCCACCGGCGTGGGCTCGGACTCTCAGAAACCGTTTGCGATAGTGATTGTGGCGGGACTTATCTCGCGGCTATTCCTGGGCCGTATTGTGAGCCCCGTGCTCTATCAGATGGTGGCGCGCGATGGAGACGTCTTGCAGGTGTGAGATTGACGTTATCCAGAGAGTGCGTTCTGTTAACTATTTCGACTGAACCATCGACGCGAAGTGGTTTCATGAGTCACCTTTTCTCTTGTAGGTGAGTCAAATTGGCTGACCGATGGCTTACGCTGGCAACTCGTTGAACTCACGCTCGAATTCGAGGCTCGGCACCCCGAAGTTGTTGGCGGTGTGCCTGGCAGTTCTGGCTCTGCTGTTTATTACAGCGGAGTCGAGCCTCGCTCACAATCACGACGACTCATCGTCCGCGACGTGCCCGGTCTGCCACATGGCGCAGCAAGCGCCTGTGCGGTCAGCAGTCACAGTCAAGCTGCCGGTGCTTTTGGCTGTCGCTTGGCGCGTTCCGGGCGAAGTCCTTGCGCCGGAACTCGAGCAATTGCCCGAGGACAATCCCTCCAGGGCGCCTCCTTCGTACTCGATTTAACCTCCCCAACAATTGTCATGCCGCTCCGCAATGCGGAGCGGCCCCAATTCCACTCATACACCGGGCAGCCCGATTGGGCCATTGCCCATCCCGTGGGAGGGACAAATGAATCGAGTCATACGTTATTTCGGCATATTGGCATTTCTGATTTTGTGTTTTGGCGCAGAGACTTCCGTCCGCGCGCAATCGTCTGGTACTTCGGGCAGTGTGGGAGGCACAGTTGTTGATCCCTCCGGCGCCGTCGTAGTTGGCGCAACCGTCGAGGTGCAGAATCCTGTGAGCGGATTTACACGCACAGATTCGACGGACAGTTCGGGAAGTTTCATCATCCACAATGTACCGTTCAATCCGTATCATTTGACCGTCACTGCGAACGGCTTTGATGGATACGTTCAGGACGTCAGCGTTAATTCGACGGTGCCGATTCTGCTAAAAATCTCTCTCAAGATCACAGGGACGAGCACGGAGGTGCGCGTCGAGTCCTCTGGGGCAGATCTACTCGAAACGGATTCCACGGCCCATACGGACGTTGATCGCGCGCTCTTCGAGAAGCTTCCGCTTGAGAGCGCATCGTCCTCATTAAGCTCTCTGGTAACGCTCTCCACTCCGGGAATTGCTGCGGATTCGAATGGTCTGTTTCATGGGCTCGGCGACCACGCATCGAATTCATTTTCCATCGACGACCAACCGATCACCGATCAGCAAAGCAAGGTGTTTTCGAATCAACTGCCGGTAGCTGCTGTGCAATCCATGGAAGTGATTGAGGGGGCGCCGCCAGCCGAGTTCGGCGACAAGACAAGCGTAATTATTGTGGTCACCACTCGCTCGGGCCTCGGCGTCACGACGCCTCATGGCAGCGTGACGTCTTCCTACGGCTCGTTCGGTTCGGTCAACGGAGGATTTGATCTCTCCTACGGTGGGCAGAAATGGGGCAATTTCATTGGGGCGAACGGGCTGAATACGGGACGATTCCTCGACGGGCCGGAGTATGTCGTTATGCACGACAAAGGCAACGAAGAGAACGTTTTCGATCGGTTCGATTTCAAGCCTTCTGAATCGGACACAAT
>JBAPOP010000006.1:0-5309 GCA_049279675.1 Candidatus Acidiferrales bacterium | reverse complement strand
CCGATGTGAAATGGTACCAACAGCTGACTCTCTGAGAAGATTGGTCGGGGCGCGGCGATTTGAACGCCGGACCTCCTGCGCCCAAGGCAGGCGCGCTACCAGGCTGCGCTACGCCCCGACATGAAGTGCGAAAAGATTATAAATGACTTCCCATCAGAACTGTCGCTCCATCTGACCGATTTCGCCGTCATAGAGTGAACCTCTAAATTGAGACATTTCCAAACGTGCACAGCAATTACTTCCGAGTAGCCGGCAATTCGGGAATAAGAGGCGATAAGCGCGTTTGTGGTTATCGAACCTGCTTCAAGGCCGCCGTTCCGGCCGGGACTCCCGATGAAACTGGTCGGCCCACTTGCCGCTTGGTCTCCGGGGACTCGGCTTGCTCTCGATCAATCCAGAGGCAGATTCAATGGTGGTCTTACTTCCGCGCCTCAACGCTTCGGGGCGTTGGGCGGCC
Organism: Candidatus Acidiferrales bacterium; assembly: GCA_049279675.1. Lineage (GTDB taxonomy): Bacteria > Acidobacteriota > Terriglobia > Acidiferrales > UBA7541 > Palsa-147. The sequence continues at coordinate 4,852 of JBAPOP010000006.1, read as the reverse complement.
AGTTGGGCGCTTCAATGCCGAACTGCTTTGCGTACTCGGCGTTTAATCGCTGCCAGCCGCCGAATTTTATCGCGTCAGGGCCAACCATGCGGCCGATGGGACTTCCGATGAGAAGCCGATCCAGAACATCGAAGCAAATGTGCCATCCGGCAGCGCCCATAGCGATGAAGCGGTGACCGATGTTGGTCCAGAGCTTCAGGCGCGTGCCGCCACCCAAGTCTTCGAGTTCCCACCGCATATCGAAGCCGCCCCACTTATACTCAAGCGCCTTGGGAGCGTCGGCTCGCGTCACGATTGTTTCGGTAACATGCGGAGTGGGCGCTCCCACCGTGGTGAGCTTCACTGTGGTTCCTGCCGTGCCCAAGTTCCCATCGGCGTCGAAGGGCGCCCACTCGCGCAGATGTTCCGGGTCGGTAAGCGCCTGCCACACTTTTTCCGGCGAGTGGCGCAGTTCTCTCACGAGAATGAGCGTCCACTTCTCTCCGTCCTTTCGTATCTGCGCCCCTCTTGCAGGTCCCGGTGTGTACGGTTCGAGATTCGTCACCTTCTTCTCCTAGGCTCTAATAGCGTGCCAGTTGGGTGAGCTGAATCAGGTTGCCGCAGGTGTCTTTCAGCATCGCAATCGTCGAGCCGGTCACATCGGTGGGCGGCATCGTAAACTCCGCGCCGCGCGCCTTGATCCGCTGGTAGTCGCCTTTGACGTCGTCGGTGAAAAACATCGTCGCGGGCTGGCTCTGTTGAAAGAGCGCCTGCTGATACGCCTTGGCTGCGGGGTTGTCGTTCAGCGCGAGCTGCAGCTCAGTGCCGTCCGGTTCCTCGGGCGAGGTCACGGTCAGCCAGCGATACGGGCCCTGGCTGAAATCAGTTTTCTTTGCAAAGCCGAGTACCTCTGTATAGAAGAGCAGGGCCTTGCTCTGGTCGTCCACGAATATGCTGGTCACTTTGATTTTCATTTCGTTTCTCCTTTGTCGCGACGCGGTTTGGGCCGCGTGGTCTTTTTGCTTGCCTTCCTTTTCGTTACTGTTGCCCTCGTTGGTGTTTCAGGATCCATGCGGTCGAGGTGGCGTTCGAGAGCATCTACGTGAGCGGACCAGAACCGGCGGAACGGAGCCAGCCAGGCTTCCACCTTCTGAAGTGGTTCAGGCTTCAGCCGGTAGAGGCGGCGCTGCGCGTCCACCGTGGATTCCACGAAACCGGACTCCCGCAGCACTCGCAGGTGCTTGGATACGGTAGGCTGCGTCATGCGAAGTTGGTGCTCGATCTCTCCCACCGACTGTTGTGACGAGGCCAGGAGGCTCAGTATCGCGCGGCGATTCGGCTCCGCAATAATTTCGAATACGGATTCCATGTCCTTAACATACTCCTACGAGTATATACGTGTCAAGGTATATATAAAGGCTGGGGCTCAAGCGCGATTCCGCCGCCGCTGATCGCCGCGCTTGAATCCGGCGGGGAAGTGGCGCACGTAACCACTTCGCGCCGTCAGCAGACAAATGCTTCGACGCCGCCCGCGCACTGACAGATACTCAGGCTCCCTTCCAGAATCACCTTCTCGGGCTGTTGTGTCCTCTCCTCTCAGCTCAACCGAATCAATAGGCAACGGTGTTGTTTGAACTTTGTTTTTTTCTTTTCGGACAATGGCGCCAATGCAGTGTCAACCGAGTCTTGGGCGAGGCGGAGATGAAGACACATAGCCACAAGATTCGCGTTCGACTGTCGAACGTTCAGCCAAGCTCGCAGAGAAATTTATCCGCACGATTTATTTCGCGCTCTACCCATACCAATCCTTGCGGAATGGGGCATTGCGGGCAGCGCGGCGATCCGGGCACGTTTCGCGCGCCGCCGCTGCGATCTCTCACATTCGTTGCCGGCTCCCGAATTCTGTCAGGAGGCCGCGCATGCGATTGAGATCGAATTCTGAACGGAAACCGGGCGCAATGAGAATCCTGGTTGCCGACGACGATCTGCTCACGCGACGCGCCCTGCAAAAAATACTGGAGCGCGCGGGTTACGAAGTTATCGCCACCGAAAATGGGCGCACCGCACTCGAATGCCTCTCGAGCAAAACAGGTCCGCGTCTCGCACTTCTAGATTGGCTGATGCCAGAGCTTGACGGGCTCGAAGTTTGCCGCGAGATACGCCGTCACTCTGAATTTCCCTACATCTACGTGATTCTGCTCAGCTCGAGAGATGCCAAAGCAGACGTCGTCAGCGGATTCGAAGCTGGCGCGGACGACTATCTGACCAAGCCATGCGACCCAGATGAACTGAAGGCACGATTGCGCGCCGGCAACCGCATCCTGAAACTGGAGGACAAATTAACTCACGACGCTCTTCACGATCCGCTCACGCAACTGCCGAACCGAGCGTTCTTCCTGGAGCGATTAGCTCTGTGCGTCAGTTGGGGAATGCAACATCCGGACTACAAATTCGCGGTGCTGTCGGTAGACATGGATCGCTTCAGAATCGTGAATGACAGCATGGGTAACGCGGCCGGCGACTGGCTTCTCGTGCAGATTGCGGCACGGCTGCAGGGTTCGATCCGGCGCGAAGACGCCATGTTACGTTCGGCGGAAGCCGGAGGAATGGCCGGCCAAATGGAAGAGAGCGGAATATTGGCGAGGCTAGGTGGCGACAAATTCACGATCTTGCTGGACGACATTCGGAATGCGAGTGAAGGAATTCGCGTGGCGGAAAGAATTCAGGCGAACATCCAAGCTCCGTTTCTGATTGACCGGCAGGAAGTGTTCACCACCGCGAGCATCGGCATCGCGTTTAGCGGCAGCGGATACAGCGCTGCGGAAGACGTGCTCGGTGATGCCAATACCGCAATGTCCCGCGCGAAGGTCCTCGGCAAGGCGCGATATGAAATGTGCGATCCCGCGATGCACGACACGGCGACAGGCCGCTTCCGGCTGGAAACGGATCTTCGCCGCGCGACCGAACTCAAGGAATTCCGCGTTCACTACCAGCCCATCGTTTCGCTGAACGAGTGCCGCATCATCGGCTTTGAGGCATTGGTCCGGTGGCAGCGGCCGGAATATGGCCTGGTGATGCCGGGAGGGTTCATTCCCGTGGCGGAAGAGACTGGTCTAATTCTTTGGATTGGGAATTGGGTTTTGCTTGAGGCCTGCCGCCAGATGTGCGCCTGGAATCGGGAATTCCCATGCACGCCGATGTTCAGCGTCTCCGTAAATATATCCGCCAAGCAATTTGCTCAGCCGGATCTGGTAAGCCAAATTGAGAAAATCCTGGCCGACACCGGCCTTGCGCCTGACAACTTGAAACTGGAACTCACTGAAAGCGTGACCATGCGCGACGAAGAGCGGACGACACGCATTTTGAGCGAACTCAGAGTTCTTGGCGTGCGCTTGTGCATCGACGATTTTGGCACCGGATATTCGTCTTTGAGCTACCTGCGCCGCTTTGCTCTGGATGTTCTGAAAATCGACCGTTCTTTCGTTTCTGAAATGCTGACGAACAGCGAAAGCCGGGAAATCGTAAAAACAATTTTGAGTCTCGGAAATAATCTGGGAATGGCTGTTGTAGCGGAAGGCGTGGAGACAATCGAACAGACGAGCCTGCTGAGATCGCTGGGTTGTGAATATGCTCAGGGTTACTTCTTCTCCCGGCCGCTCGATTCGCCGGGAGTGGCGCAAACTCTCATGATCTCGGAAGCCAACTGTTACACGTTGCCGCAGCAGTCTTCGCGGCAGCTCGTCGCTCCCGGCATTTGAGTGCTGGATGTTTCCGCTGAACGAAATGGGGAATTGAGAATGTTCTTCTCTGACAAGCTGAATGGTTTTCCGAAAAGGGGGCGTAGCCCGATGAACATCTAGGCGGAAACACAGCTTGACGCTGTTAGAAGCTGATATAGGATTAAATCCCTTCCAAAAAAAGCCCGTGAGCGGCTACAGGCTGCCCTCTTTCAGCCTTCAGTGTCGCGCCCGGGATAGAACTGCCAAACCATAGCTGGTGCGAGATGAAGACGAAGTATCAGTCGCGTCGAAGACTGAGCAGCCGAGCGTCCCGCGACGTGCGTGAGGGGCTGCGGAAGGAGTGCGTCCGGTGATAACCCACGAACTCAGCGAAAGCAAAGAGTCAGGAGCAAAGTACCGCGGCCTGCTGGAGGCTGCTCCAGATGCAATGGTCGTCGTGAATCAAGCCGGTGAAATCGTGCTGCTCAACGTTCAAGCGGAAAAGCAGTTCGGATACCACCGTGATGAACTACTGGGACAGAAGGTGAAGAACATTATTCCAGAAGGATTCGCGGAGCGGCTGATCGCGGATGGCACGCGGAGCGCAGCCGAGGCGCTGGCGCAGCAGATCGGCACGGGGCTTGAGCTCATCGGGCGTCGCAAAGACGGCAGCAATTTCCCAATCGAGATCATGCTGAGTCCGCTTGAAAGCGCAGAAGGAATTCTGGTGACGGCGGCGATTCGCAACATCACCGTCCGCAAGGAAGCGGAAAAACATCTCGCGCAAATGGAGGGCCGGTACCGCGGGCTGCTCGAAGCAGCTCCAGATGCGATGGTAGTGGTGGATCAAGGCGGGGAGATCGTCCTGCTGAACGTACAGGCCGAAAAGCAGTTTGGGTACAGCCGCGACGAACTCGTGGGACGAAAAGTGAAGAGCCTCATTCCGGAGGGATTTGCGGAACGGTTGATTGCCGACGGCACCCGAACCGCGGCCGAAGCGCTGGCGCAGCAGATTGGCACAGGCTTGGAGCTTATCGGGCGGCGCAAAGACGGCAGCAATTTTCCAATCGAACTCATGCTGAGCCCGCTTGAGAGCGCCGAAGGAATTCTGGTAACGGCGGCGATCCGGGATATCAGCGTGCGCAAGGAAGCGG
>JBAPOP010000005.1:0-14470 GCA_049279675.1 Candidatus Acidiferrales bacterium | reverse complement strand
CACCACTTTTTTGAGAATAGCGGACGAAATGTCAGTCGAGGTAAAACGTCAAAAACAGAAAATGAAAAAGGATCGAGCGGTACCGGGAATGCTAGCAGCGCCGAGGCTGTGCACGTTTCGACTTGCTCGTTACGTTGAGTCGAGGCCGAGAAAAAGCGATTTAAGAATATCCCACGCGGTTCCTTCTCGATTTATTTGCGGTCAGTAGTCAATGGATCTCGATTGCACTGCATTCAGCACGGACTTCCCTTTTCGCAATTCGCGAATAATATCGGCACCCGCACTTGTGCCCACCAAATCGGCACCCGCTTCGATCAATTCGCGCACTTGGCGCGCCGTCTTGATCCCTCCTGATGCTTTCACCCGCACGTTCGATGGCGCCAGCCGTCGCAAGAATCGAATGTCTTCCGGCTGCGCAATACCGACCGCGCCGCCACTTACGTTTTTCAAATACGCGACGCCGGCTTCCATGCTCAGCTTGACCGCGCGCTCGCGCAACTCCGGGTTCAACAGGGGCAGTTCCAGCATAATTTTCACCGGAACACCCACTGCCGCCTGCACCACGCCACGGATGTCCTGAAAATATTCGCTCTCCATGCCCGAGAGTAGAAATCCGACGTTTGACATCATGTCGATTTCTTGCGCGCCTTCCTGTACCAGCGATGCCGCCTCAAACTCTTTACCGCGGCTCGTCATCGTTCCATAGGGAAAATCCAGGAACGAAGCCACTCGGATTCCCGAATTGTTCAGCGCCGACACCGTTTCCTTCACCCAACACGGCGGTATCATTGCCGCCTGGAAATGAAATTCGATGCATTCGGCGATGTGCGCTTCCAAACGCTCGCGCGTCAGCGCATTCGAAATAATCGTCGATTGAATTCGTGCGGCTATTATCGATTCGTCCGTTTTAGTCACTTCAATCACCACCCTGGTGCCGTTTCGCCTTTGCGCCGAAAAAACATCAAGACTTCTTCTCGTCGCGGCAACGCGGGAATCACTCCTTCTCTCGTGACCGCCAATCCTCCGGTCACTATTCCAAGTTTAACCGCCGACTCTAATTCCTCTCCCGACGCCAGCGCTACCGCAAGTCCCGCGTTAAACGCATCTCCCGCGCCGGTTGTGTCCGCCACGGTCATCTTGAGTGCTGGAACGTTCGTGACCGACGATGCCGTCACGATCAGCGCGCCATTTTCGCCCAGCGTCATCACTACGTTCCGCACCCCCTTGCGAATCAACTCTCTACCCATTTCCTCGGGTCCCATTGTCGCATCAGGGCTGCAGCCGCAGAGCAAGCGCGCTTCTGTTTCATTCGGCGTCAGCACGTCCACAAGTGCCAGCATTTTTGCGGAGAGCGGTCGAACTGGAGCGGGATTCAAAATCGTAATTGCGCCACGGGCGCGTCCTCTCGCAAGGGCCGCTTCCGCCGCGTCTGCAGGAATCTCGAGCTGCGTCAGCACTACCGCCGCCGTTTCGAACGCCGCCTCGCATTCGTTCACATGCGCTGCCGTCAAGAGTTCATTCGCACCGGGATCGAGCGCGATGCAATTCTTTCCGCTCTCCTCTTCCACTAGAATGAAACCCACTCCCGTCGGCGCATCGCTCGTTTGCTTTACCCATCGAATATCCACGGCTTCTTCTCGATATAACTTCAGTGCCTTTTCTGCGTAATCATCCTTTCCCAATCTCGCGATAAAGCTCGTGCGCGCTCCGAGCCGCGCGCATCCCACGGCTTGATTGGAGCCTTTGCCGCCAAAATCCACGCGATAGCCCGCTCCCAGCACTGTCTCGCCCGTGCTTGGCAGGCGTTTCACTTTCATGGTCAGTCCGGTCGCGTAGCTCCCGACCACCGTAATTCGCAGCTCGCGCAGAGTTTATTCTCCCGACGTACACTTTGCTCAGCGGAAAGGCTCGCAGCTTACTACACCGATCTCGTCGCGCCAATTCGACTCAATCGACCCGCCACCTGCATTTGCCGGTCATTCTTGACCCTCGCTAACCACGGGTGCTAGATTTCTTCTCCGCCCGATTACACGAGGCAATCACACTGAGAAGGTCTGGGAAGAATCGGCAGTTCGTTGATCTGAGCCGGCGCGAATTCGTGTTGCAATATTGCCAAGGAGCATCGCTCCTGTTTCTTCCTGCTGGCCTCGGTTTTTCAACGTTTCATTCACTCGTTGCTCCGCAGGTCTCGTCGCCCGAAAGCGAATTTCACGTACATCCGCGTTATCGCGCGCCAAGAGCACTCGACGCCGTCCTCAAGAAAATCCAGCCCGGCTTCGACGCTTTCGTCACCGAAAAATACCAACAACAAATCGCCGCGATCCTGAACGCCTGGCGCTCCGAGCTCCTTGACGCTCCAGAAAAGACGGGCGCGCTGGAAAAGTCGATGTCTCCCAATTTCTCCGGCGCCTCGCCGAAAGCGGTCGCATCGAGGATCGTTCGCACGGATTCGTCCTTTCAAGTATCACTATTGTCATTCACCGATAAAGCTACCCTCGATCGCGACCACTTTCTCGCGGAGTTGCGTTCATCAATGGGACTCTTCGATCGCATCTTTACCGCGGAATTTCAGGTAACGAGCATCCACGCCGAATCGCCGCCATCTTCTTCCAAGCCGCTCATTTCGCTCGTAACTCGCGTGCGCTACGAGTTAGTCGGCGCGCGTGTTCCACACTGGCGCGAGCAGCGAATCGGCGAATTGCAACTCGTCTGGGATGTCCAGCCAACGGCTGACGTGCGTCTTCGCGCGTGGGAAATGCTCGGCGAAACATTAACGTGCTCTTCAACTCCGATGTTCGTCGATATCGCTCCACAAGTCTTCGCGGGAGTCTCATCATTTTCGTCTCAGCTTGGGCATGGAATCGACTATTGGCGCACGCTTCTCGATGGCGCGTGCGGCATCGATATCTATGGCCATAACGGCGTCTCCTTTGCCGACGTGGATGGCGACGGGTTCGACGATCTCTACGTGTGCCAGCCCGCTGGCCTACCGAATCGCCTCTATCGCAATCGCGGCAACGGCACATTCGAAGATATTACGGAAACTTCCGGCCTCGGCATTCTTGAAAACACCGCGTGCGCGCTTTTTGCCGATATCAATAACGACGGCCGCCAGGACGCGATTATCGTGCGTGCGGAAGGCCCGCTTCTTTTTCTCAATGAAGGCGGCGGAAAATTCCGCCCGGAACCCGGTGCGTTTCAGTTCGCCGACTCTCCGCGCGGCTCGTTCACCGGCGCCGCGATTGCCGATTACGATCGCGATGGCTGGCTCGATATTTATTTCTGTCTCTACTCGTACTACCAGGGCGCCGACCAATATCGTTACCCGAATCCTTACTTCGACGCCGAGAATGGACCCCCCAATTTTTTGATGCGCAACCAGCGCAACGGCACTTTTCACGATGTCACGAGCGAGACGCGCCTCGATCTCAACAATACGCGATTCAGCTTTTGCTGCGCGTGGGGAGACTTCAATAACGACGGTTGGCCTGACCTCTACGTCGTCAACGACTTCGGCCGAAAGAATCTGTATCGCAACAACGGGGACGGCACTTTCACGGATATTGCTTCGGAAGCCGGAGTCGAAGATGTCGGCGCAGGCATGGGCGTTTGCTGGCTCGACTACGACAATGACGGCAAGCAAGACCTATATGTCGCCGATATGTGGACCGCGGCGGGTATGCGCGTCAGTGAGCAGAGCGCATTTCAAAAAGATGCCAGCATCGATATTCGCGCTCTATATCGTAAGCATGCGATGGGCAATTCGCTGCTTCGGAATTTGGGTTCTGGCCGCTTCGAGGATCGCAGCGCGTCCTCCGGCGCGTCTATTGGCCGGTGGGCCTGGTCGAGCGATTCGTGGGATTTTGATCACGACGGTTATCCCGATGTCTATGTTGCGAACGGCATGATCTCCGGGACAGCGGGTGAAGACTTGAATAGTTTTTTCTGGCGTCAGGTCGTCGCCAATTCTCCGACAACGCCCCGGCCGAGCCAGGACTACGAGCAGGCATGGAGCGCGATCAATGAGACAATCCGCTCCGACGGAACCTGGAGCGGCTACGAGCGAAACATTTTCTACGCAAACAATGGCGACGGCACGTTTTCCGATATCTCAGGAGTTTCCGGCCTCGATTTCATCGAAGACAGTCGCTCATTCGCTCTCGCCGATTTCGATTGCGACGGCAGAGTCGAGCTTGTCTTAAAAAATCGAAATAATCCGCAATTACGCGTTCTGAAAAATGTGCAGCCCGATCTCGGCTCCGCCGTCGCGTTTCGTCTTGTGGGCACGAAAAGTAACCGCGATGCGATCGGCGCGGCGGCCACGATTGAAACGGACTCGCGCCGCCAGACCCTTTACGTCCAAGCGGGCTCCGGTTTCCTCGCGCAACACAGCAAAGAATTATTTTTCGGTTTGGGAAAGACTCAAAAATCAGTAAAGGCTTCGATTCGCTGGCCTAGCGGCCTGGTTCAAAATCTTTCCGGCCTCCCCGTGAATCACCGCATATGGATTCAAGAAGGCGCGCCGCCTTCGCGCATCGAGCCATTCAAACCATCGTCCGCGCCATCGCATAATGGCGCGGACCTTCCCTCGCCCTCAAAGCCCGATCCGGAGCTCCTGCCCACCTCGATCGAAACCTGGCTAGTGGCGCCGGTTGCAGCACCCGATTTTTCGCTCTCCGATCTCGGGGGAAAGTTGTACACCCTCTCCGCTCATCGCGGCGCTCCGTTGCTCCTGTATCTTTGGTCTGCCGCATCACCCGAATGCCGCAAAATCATCTCGGGGCTCGATCAAGCTCACGTGCGCTGGTCGACCGATGGACTTCAGCTGATAGCTGTCCAGGTCGAAGAAGCCCAATCCTCAGGCACTGCTCAGCCGCTCGCTCCTTTCCGCGATCTCTCCTTTCCCAACCTGCGCGCATCTGACGATATGGTCGCTGTCTACAGCGTTCTTTTTCGTCTTCTCTTCGATCGTCACCGCGATCTCATTTTGCCCGCAGCTTTCCTGCTCGACAAAACGGGCGCGATCGCTAAAGTCTACCAAGGCGCAATTCCGCTCGAGCATTACGAGCAGGATTTTCATAATATTCCGGAAACGCCAGCGGCACGCGTCGCGCAAGCATTTCCATTTCCAGGCGTTATCGCGAATTCCGATTTCGGCCGAAATTATCTTTCATACGGATCCGTTTTTTTTGATCGCGGCTATCTCGAGCAAGCCGAAGCCTGCTTCCAGCTGGCGCTTCACGATGATCCCGGCAGCGCCGAAGCTCTTTACGGCATGGGCAGCGTATATCTTCAGCAGGACAAGAATTCGGACGCCCGTGCGAGCTTCGAACGCGCGACGGTACTACATGCAAGCTATCCCGGCACGCTCCAACGCGCCTGGAACAATCTCGGCATTGTCTCTGCGCGCGAAGGCCGCACGGATGAGGCCGTCCGCGATTTCCAGCGCGCTCTCGAAGTCGATCCTGGTTACGTGGTTGCGCTCGAAAATCTCGGCAACGCCTATCGCCAGCAGAAGCGCTGGGACGATGCGAAAAGCGCTTTGCAGCGCGCCGTCGCGCTGAGTCCCGACGATCCCGACGCTAACTACGGTCTCGGCATGGTTTTCGCGCAACTCGACGACACGAACCGCGCGTACGACTATCTCCAGCGTGCACTATCGGCGCGGCCCGACTATCCGGAAGCCCTCAATAATCTCGGCGTCCTCTATCTCCGCACTCACCGCCAGACTCAGGCGGAAGACAGCTTCAAGGAATCGATCCGCGTCGCACCCGCATTCGATCAGCCTTATCTGAATCTCGCTCGCCTCTACGATCTCGAAGGCGATCCCGAAAAAGCCCGCGCTGTCCTTCTCGATCTTCTCAAACAGCATCCCGGCCATCGCCAAGCCGAAGAAGAGTTGCAACATCTCCCGCACTAACTGCCTTGCGCGTAATTTGCGCTAAAAATTGCATGAACACGATTGCGTTGCTAAAATTCCTTGCGCGATCGGCAATCGTCTTTCGTCGAAACCAAACGGTTTTCGCCTGATCGTCCTTTCATGATCACCTCGCTCACGCACCCACACCGAACGCGTTTCACCGCTTTTCTGCAGGCTCTTCTTGCGGCCGCATTGCTCACGCTGTCTCCAGCAGGCGCTCTCGCGCAAACCACGAACAACGCTCCGAGCGCCACAATTCGAGGTAAAGTTTTGGATTCCGAAAATCACCCGCTTTCTGGCGCCACGGTTGCCCTCGACGGAAGCGATTCTCCCAAGCCTCTTCTCGCCAGCACGGATTCGCTAGGCCGTTTTCATTTCACGTCGCTTTCCGGGGGAACGTACACGATTCGTGCGAGAATGCCCGGCTATCTCGACTCAAATAGCGGCCCTCACTACGTCGGCAAGAGCGGCTGTCTCTCCGTCGATCTGCTCCTCGCTGACGCAAAATCGACTGGCTCGACAAAACCGGCCGCGTCCGCCCAGGATTCTCCCCCTCAATATTCGGATGACCCGCAATTCACCGTTGCCGGTGTCACCGATCCGACCGATCTCGGCGGCCACGGTTCCGACGTGGTCGTGCGCACGAAAGAAGCCGTCGTGAAAGATACGGCTTCTCTAAATCGCGGATCGTCCCCCGCGCCCGCGTCTCTTTCCGCAGATTCCGACGCCGCGTACGATCTTGCGCTCGCGTACGATCACAGCGGCGATTTCGCGCACGCGAGCGCCACTCTGCATGCGCTCCTCGCCCGCGAAGATCGCGCCGATTTTCACGCGCTGCTTGGCGATGTTGACGAAAGCGAAGGTAATCCGCTCGAAGCCGTTTACGAGGATCAACGTGCTGCCGAAATGGATCCGAGCGAGCCTCACATTTTTGCCTGGGGCGCCGAACTTCTTCTCCATCGCGCGCTCGAGCCCGCCTCGGAAGTTTTCGCAAAAGGGAATCGCCTCTACCCGCGATCATCCCGCATGCTGATCGGCCTCGGCGTCGCATCGTACTCGCTTGGCGCCTACGATCAATCCTGGCAGCAACTCGCCGCCGCGTGCGACATCGAACCTACCGATCCCAACCCCTACTTCTTTCTCGCGAAAATCCAGGAAGCCGAAAAAGTCGAGCCGCCGGACTGGACCGATCGGTTTAAGCGTTTCGTCGCTCTTCAGCCGCAAAACGCTCTCGCCTATTATGACTATGCCGTTGCACTCATGAAGGAAGACAAATCTCCCGATCGATTTGCCCGCATCGCTCCCTTGTTTCAAAAAGCGACGCAACTTGACTCGCGTCTGGGTCCGGCTTATTTGAAGTTGGGAATTCTCTACTCAGAGAAAAAGGATCTACCGAACGCGATTCGCGCTTACATCCGAGCCATCGAAACGACGCCGCTTCCAGACGAAGCGCATTTCCGCCTCGCGCAAATTTATCGCCTCACGGGAGACCAGCAGAAGGCGCGGGCTGAAATCGATCTGTTCAAGCGCCTTTCAAAGCAAAAAGAAGCTGAAGCCGATCGCGACCGGCACGAAATCCGTCAATTCGTTTTTATTTTGAATCATCCCGCCGACCATCCTTCTGCGTCCGGGCCCGCGCCGCAGTCGCCTCACTGAGCCTGCGGGGCCGGCGACACCTGCGCGCGCATCCGCGCCACGAACATTTTGTAAAACTTCTCTGTATCCAAATCCATCTGGATCTCCACTTGCTGCACAGTCGTCTTCGGCTTGTTCAACTCCGTCCACGTAAGCGTATCTCCATACGCTGCGCCGTGATCCGTATTGACGCTCATGTAACGCACCTCTCGTTTTGTGATTATCGTCGGATCTATCCACGCGGCCGCTGCCAACTCGTCCCACATGTAGTCCGCGCCCGGCTCCGGCCGGAAAAATCGCGCCACGTAATGTGACAACGGCGTGCCGCTCGCATCTATCTCTTTCACCATCGCTGGCGTCAATCGGGTCTTGATCGAAATATCCGTCGGCGTGCACGTGATCTTCTTCCACGGTGCGCGCAGCACGAGCGCCGCCGCCTCGGGATCGAACCAGAAATTGAATTCGTGCCTCGGGTCCGTCGCGAATTCGGGGTCTTCCGTCGCCGGGTTCAGACTCCCGCCCATAAATACAAGCTCCTGCGCCAGCTTCGGAAATTCCGGATCGGTTTCAATAGCGAGCGCGAGATTCGTCATCGGTCCGCCTTCGTAAATCGTCACTTCATGAGGATATTTGTGAACCATGCGGATCAAAAAATGTACGGCATCTTCCGCGGCCGCCTTCGTCGTCGGGACTCCTTCCGGCATTTCCGGCACGACGAACGGCTCGTGCCACCATCGCTCGTCCCACGCGCCCGCGTACGCAACCTTACCGTATCGCTCCTGCCAGAGCACCGCTTCCTCGCGCGTCCGCGCCAGTGGAAACACGGCTCCCGGCACTACAGGAATATCCGTTCGTCCGATGATCTCGAGCATCCGCAGCGTATGCGCCACTTCCTCATCGCGCCACTGGTCGCCGCTCACCACCGTGATTCCGAGCACTTCCACGTCTGGCGATTGAATCAGCAGCAATGGAGTTTGCAAGTTACTGCCGCCCGGCCCCGAGCAATCCTGGTTCACGATGATCTTGCGCCGGGTCTGGCTCGAAGCCCCGAGACTCGCCGCAAGAAACGCGAACACCCCCAACGTGACCAGGCAGAATATTTTTGTATTCATCAATAGGCTCCTGGAATGGAAACATTGCGGCACCGCTATCCGCCTCGCGGGTCTTGCCCTGCTCGATCTGACCCGCGAGCTAACACGCAATGGACGGCCAGCCTCCCACCTTGGCGATCGCGTCCCGATTTCCGCGCCTTAATTCCCGGCTAGCGCGGAAATCGGGCGTTGTGGCGAAGCCTGAAGAATCTCAGCGCCGGAACGCCGCCAACCTCTTTTCGCCTCCAAACATTTGGAAATGGTAAGACAGCAGAGCGAGCCCAATTCTCACTTCGGGCCCGGGGGTCGCGTCATTAAATCGATATAGAGCTTATAAAATTTCTCAGCATCAATATCGAACTGCACATTCGCGATCCGCAAGTATGGCGGGACGTCTGCCTTGGAATCCCAGAACAACGTTTTGCCATAACTCGCATCGTGATCGGTCTCCACATCCACGTAGAGCTGCTTTTGCCCCGTAATGATCGATGGATCGATCAGTGCCACGCCCGCAATTTCGTCCCACATGTATCCCGGCAGCGAATACGCGTCGAGATACTGTGTGATCGGCGTCTTCGCTTTCGAAATTACCGCTTGAATCTGCGGCGTCAGCCGCGTCTTCACGGAAATGTCGATGGGTGTGATCGTCATTTTCTTCCATGGCGCGCGCAGCACGATTCGCGCGGCCTCCGGATCGAACCACCAGTTGAATTCCCGTCTTCCGTCAATCGCTCCGGGATCGATCGCGCCTTTGTCCGCATAGAGCCCGCCGCCCATCATCACGAATTCCTTTGCGAGCGTCGCCACTTCGGGATCAAGCCTCAGCGCCAGCGCATAATTCGTGAGCGGTCCGCCTGCCCACAAAACCACCTGTCCCGGATACTTGTGCACCATCTTTACGATGAATTCCGCGGCCGTTCCCGGCAACGGCTTGGTGTGCGGTTCGCCTTCCTGCATCGGTGGTACGACGTCCGGCGGGTGATAGGGCATCTCGTAGATTGTCGAACGCTGCGCTTCGAATTTGTCCGTCCAGCAACCCTTGTATTCGAGCTTCCCGTAAAGCGCTTCCCAGCGCTCGCTCTCTTCTTTCGAATTCATCAGCGGGAATTTCGCTCCTTCAATCACCGGAACGTCCGTGCGCCCGGCGATCTCGAGCATCCGCAGCGCGTGCTGAGTTTCCTCCTTAACCCACTGATCACCGCTGACTGTAGTCACGCCGAGCACATCGAATCTTTCCGATTGGAGAAAAACGAGTATGGCTTGCTGATCGCTCGTTCCGGGTCCACGCGCGTCTTGGTCGACGATGACTTTAAGTTTACCCTGCGCGTTGGTCGACGTCAGAATAAAACAAAAACTCAAGCCGGCGGCAACAGCCCGAAGTGTTTTCATAAGTGTCCTTTGCATGGTTTGTTGCGAACAGCGCTGCGGCTCAGAGCGGATTCAAGAGGAAAGACGCTCATCGTGGATGCAAACCTGGTAATCGCGGTGTATTCAAGTGGCCGCGCAGCACTTTTCTCACGGCAACTTCCGCCGCAATTTCGGTGTTCAGGACGGCTACGGTTTTGGTTAATACGGCGCACCCGCCGGCGTCGAATCGCATTGATTGCCGTGTGCACTTGAGCCAGTTGGTTGCTAAATTTAGGCGCCCATACAACGTCGCCCTCAGCATCTTGCCGCCGCAATCCGCGCAACTGGAGTACAAGAGTGTCCCGTTAGCGTGCACGGCAGATTTTCAATCTAAGATATTCGAATGGGCTTTGTCATCAAATCGACGAACAGCCTCTTAAAACGATCGTGGTCGATTTCCAATAAGACGTTTACGAGGCCGGCCGAAGGCGGCGGGCCCAAGTAGAACTGTGGCTCGTCCACTTCCTTGATGTGCTCTTCCGGAATCGCCGGATACCGCGCCGTATAAGGATTCCCCTGCCAGTCGGCGCGCCAGAACATCGAGTCGCCATAGCGCGGTCCCGGTGTTGAACAGATGTCCACATACATCGGTCCGGATTTCGTGAAAACGCTCGGGTCAATAATCTGCGCCGCCATCATTTCATCCGGCATACGGAAGAAACTCATCTTGGGATTCCGTTGCAGCGGCTCAATCGCGTGGCGCTTGAATAGATCGGCAATAGGGCTCTGCGCGCGCTCGGCGATCTCTTCGATCATTCTTCGGCCCGGTTGGATTTCGTCACCTTCATGTACCTCTTCGGAGATATCCACGGTCACCACAGTCAGCTTCGGCCAGGCTGCTCGCAAGACCTTCCTACCGGCTTCCGGATCGAAGTAAATGTTAAACGCGTTAGTAAATACGTGGAAACCGGTGCCCATAATGACGACTTCGGGAACCATCGCCACAATGTCCGGAGCGAGAGCGATAGCCAGCGCTAAATTCGTGAGCGGACCCCCGGCATAAAGCGTTACCTCTCCGGGATTGCGACGAACGCTGTCGATGATGAATCGCGCGGCGTGTTCCCGTTGAGGTTTGAGATCTGCAAAACGGTCGTAGGGCGGCCCCAAGGGCTTGATGTCGTGCGGACCGCCATTATCGCGGTTAAACGCGCCTAGCCACGGGTCGAGCCGATGGCCTCCATAGAGCTGGAGGCGTAACAGCCATTCCTCTTTCGTATTAAGCATCGGAAATTCCGCGCCCGGATAGACAGGCACCTCGGTGCGGCCCATCATTTCGAGCAAGCGCAGCGTGAATGCCATCTCTTGTTTCATCCATGCGTCGCCGGTCACCAGCGTGATTCCCAATAGATCGACGTTTTCCGCTTGGAGAAGCATCAGCATCGCCAAAATGTCGGTGCCGAACGGCCCGGCGTTGTCCTGGTCGTAAATCACTTTGCGCCGGCCGGAGAGCGGCGACGGTCGAAACAAAGCCGGAGCCGGATTTGTCGCAATGGCGGCAGCGACTCCCGGGATCGTCGTGGAAGTGACCGCGGCTCCCACGGTCTTAATAAATTCCCGGCGCGTCGTTCTCATAATCGATCCCCTTTGCGATTTCATTCCGGCGATGCTTCGCGCTTCATGCTCTTGACTTATTGATTGGGCGCGTCATCAAGTCGATGAACAGTTCACGAAATCTCTTCTTATCGAGACCGGAAGCGACGTTCACGCGCCCAGCCTTCAGCGAAGGATTATTCTGGTTCAGCCGCGGCGTCTCTTCGCCAGCAGTTTTCCAATTGGCATCCCAAAATGATGTATCGCCGTAATGGCCGTCGTTGGTTGTCACAATGTCGATGTACATGTCGTCGAAATTGCTGAAAACTGAAGGGTCGATCACGTATGCCGCCATCATCTCATCCGGCATGCGGAACGAACGGCGGCTCGCGCTTAATCGCTGCGGTTTTTGCTCGTATTCGCGGAACAAATCGGCGATGGGAAACTGGGCGTGGTCGACGATGTAATCCACCTTTCCGTCGTCGCCCAGGTGCACTTGCTCAGCGAAATCAGTAGTGACGAGCGTAACCTTTGGCCATCCCGCGCGGAATCCGATCTTGGCCGCTTCAGAATCGAAATAGACGTTGACGGAACTGGTGGAGTGATGAATCCCGCCGCCCATGAAAATCACTTCTTTGGTAATCGGCACGATATCCGGAGCGAGCATGGCGGCTAATGCCAAATTCGTCCATGGTCCTCCGCAATACACCGTAATCTCGTTGGGGTTGGCGCGAATCGTCCGGATCATGAAATCCGCCGCGTGTTCGGGCTGAGCTTTGAATTCCGGAACTCGAGGGTATGGCGGCGGCAGAGGCTTGACTTCGTTCCGACTTGCGGCATCCTTATTAAAACAGCCTAGAAACCCCTCGTTTCCGAGAGTCCGGGATCCAAACATTTGATATCGCATCTGCGCTTCAGCCTTGGTGTTGAGGAATGGATCCTCGGCACCCATAAAGACCGGCACTTCGCGCCGTCCCATAATTTCAAGCAGGCCCAGCGCAAAAGCGGTCTCCTGCTTTGCCCACATGTCGCATGTCACCGTGCAAATTCCGAGCAGGTCGATATTGTCGGCTTGCAGGAGCATCAGCGTCGCGATTGTGTCAGTACTAAGTGGGCCTCGGTGATCCTGGTCATAGATCAGTTTTGGCTTTGCGCCCCGTTGCGGCGAAGCCGAGCGAGCCGGTTTGAACATCGCACTGTGAGCAAGCAGGTCAGATCTTGTTTGCATTCTATGTCCTCACCTGGTCAACGAATTCTCGAATACGCCACCACGCCACCCTCCGTTGCTCACTTCATGGCTAGGCCTGCGCAAGCGGCGCAGCGGGGCTCGGTATCACCAATTCGATTCGGCGAACAATTGTCAGTATCAGCAAAAACGCAGTCGGATGAAGCAGCCCGGCGATGACAAATACCGACACGTAGCTGTGCGTCCGGCCGAGAATCTCTCCCACCAGGAAACTGAAAACCATCCCGCCAAACGACCCCGCTCCGCCGAGCAGTCCTGCTACCGAGCCCACCACACGGGAGGGAAACATATCGGCGGCGAGAGTTTGCATGATTGTCGACCACGCCTGATGTCCAAACATCGCCGTGCCAAAAAACAGGATCGCCAGGCTAGTCGGTGAGGCAACGATTAAAAGCGATACGGGCATCATCGCGGCGCTAATTCCCAGCGCGATCTTGCGTGACCGATCCACGGTCAAATGCCGGCGAATCAGATAGCTGCTCGCCCATCCACCGATGAAGCTGCCCGCGCCAGCAAATGCATATGGAATCCACGCGTAGTACCCGATCTGCTTGATGTTCATATGGCGGACGTCGCCAAGATACTTCGGCAGCCAAAAAATGAACACGTACCAAGCCGCGTCGGACAGGAACTTTGCAACCACCAATCCAACGACCTGCCTATATCTCAGTAGGCTGGTCCAGCTTACGCGCGGCCTCTCATCGAGTGTGGACGGCAATCGCTCTTTGAGGTAGGCGTACTCCTCGTCCGTGCATCGCTTGTGTTTATCGGGCGTTTCATAAAAAAACAGCCACAACAGCACCCAAGAAAAGCCCATAAGGCCTGTGATAAAAAAGACCCATCGCCAGTTTAGGAAAAGTACGATCGCCGCGATCATCGGCGGCGCCACGACGGCACCCAAACTCGAACCGGTATTAAAAATGCCGAATGCGAGCGAACGCTCTTGGGCTGGGAACCATTCCGACACGGCCTTCGCAGACGAAGGAAATCCCCCGCCTTCGCCGAGACCCAGCAGGAACCGAAAAATACCTAGGCCAAATACCGTCGATACAAACCCTTGCATCAGATTTGCCGCCGACCACCACAGAATCATTGCGGCATATCCGGCGCGCGTGCCCAGCCAATCTACGATCCGGCCCCCGCCGAGGTACATAAGCCCGTAAGCCAAAAGGAACAAAGACTGCAGATCGGAATATTGCCGATCCGTGATCGAAATGTGTTTCTGGAGTTCGGTGACGAGCACCGGGAGGTTTTGGCGGTCAAGATAATTCAGCGCGGTCGCGGCGGCAAGCAGCCCCGCAATCCACCAGCGAAGATTTTTGATCTTGCGCATGCGGTCCTAGCGCGGCCCAGATTGGAAGGCGAGCGAGACTCTGCCCGTTGCCCAAGGGAACTTCTTCAAACAGATAATTCTTTTTTCTCCGGTAGTTCTTGTTCCTGAAATCGGGTCAGCACGTACTTCAGAAAACTCTCGAAAGAATTGTGAAACCCGTTTTCCAGTTCCTCGTCTGTGCCCTCTATTACAAGCTGCAACATGCGGGCATGATCGTCAAAAACCGAATCATAAAGAAATTTCGGCGAGTTGGCCATGTCCCGAATTTGTTCGTAGCCGAAGAAGCGAGTCGTAAGATTCACCAATAC
>JBAPOP010000004.1:0-7921 GCA_049279675.1 Candidatus Acidiferrales bacterium | reverse complement strand
GTGTAACCCGGGCGATTTGATTCACGCGTACAAGGATTTCGGAAAACATTCGCGGACGCCGATGCTTTGGCTCTACGCCGAGAACGACAAATTTTTCTGGCCGGAGCTGGCGCAAAAATTCGACGCGGCGTTTCGTTCACAGGGAGGGCGCGATCAATTCGTGCTGGCGCCGCCTGTGGGCGACGATGGGCATGCGCTCTTCCGGCACGTGGAATATTGGTCCGCCACGGTGGACGATTTTCTCAAAGCGCAAAATTTGGTGACGATGGCGGAGCCGCTGCCGGAAATTACGCCGCCAACTGTGGCGCCGCCTGCCGGGCTGAGCGACAAAGGGCTGGAGGCCTTTAAGAGCTATTTGCTGCTTGGGCCGCACAAAGCGTTTGCGACGTCGCCACATTCGTTTGGATTTTCCACCGCGCGAAGAACGGTGGATGAGGCGCGGGGGAAGGCGCTCGAGAATTGCAAACATGCGACGCAGGATGGCGCGGCGTGCGCGGTAGTGTCCGTGGATAACGCAGACGTGCGCCAGTGAAAGGCCGGCGCGCCTGCCGGCGAGCCCTACGGGTGCTGGATTGGGGCGCGTGCATGTTGCGATTCCGGCGGCGGAGGCTGGCAGCGGGAGGAAAGGACAATTTCAAATTTCAAATTTGAGATTTCAAATTTGAGATTAGATAGCTACCAAGGAACGACCAGATGAATCGGAAACCGATTTCGTTATTGTTGCTCGCGATTTTTGTCATCGTCGCCGGGAATATTTCTTGCCCCGCGGCGGCTCAAAGCGGCGCTGTTGCTAACTCAGGATCTGCGGCCGGAATTGCCGAGCGGCGCGCGGCGCATTTGCGGAATGGAATTAATTTGAGCGAATGGTTTCAAGCGGGCGGCGATCCGAACGGGCTTACGAAGCAGCATTTTGATACGGCGATTACCGACGAAGATCTCGCGCTGATTCAGGCGATGGGATTCGATCACGTGCGGCTGTGCATCAATCCTGCACCGATGTTTCGGCGCGGGCAGGCGGACCAGATTCCCGCCGATTACCTCGGTTACCTCGACGCGGCGGTGAAAATGATTTTGGCGCACGGGCTCGCGGTGGAGATGGACATCCACGCCAGCGGAGATTTCAAACACAGCCTCGCGACCGACGATGCGTTTGTCGAAAACTTTGCGGATTTTTGGCGCGCGCTGGCGCAGCATTTTTCAAGCTACGATCCCGAGCGAGTGTTCTTCGAGATTTTGAACGAGCCCGAGGCGCACGATCCCTACCGGTGGTACGGCATCGAGACGAAGCTGGCGGGAGCGATTCGCACGGGCGCGCCGCAGCACACGATTATCGCGACCGGCGCGCGGTGGTCAGATGATGATGATTTGCTTTTTCTCGAACCGCTGCGCGATGCGAATGTGATTTACACGTTTCATTTTTACGAGTCACATATTTTTACGCATCAGGGCGCGACGTGGGGAGAAAGTTGGTGGCATTTCTTGCGAGGCGTGCCGTATCCCTCGGATCCTGAGAACGTGCAGGCCGCGGCGAATGAAATTGCCGATCCGGTTCATCGATTGCAAGTCGTGCGGTACGGGGCCGATCTATGGAATGCGACGCGCATCGACAAGGAAATCATGCAGGCTGCGGATTGGGCCGCGCATTGGGGCGTGCCGATTATTTGCAATGAGTTTGGCGTGTTCCGGAAGAATGCTGATGCGAAGGATCGCGCCGCGTGGATTTCGGATGTGCGGACGTCGCTCGAGAAGCATGGGATTGGTTGGGCGATGTGGGATTACGACGGCAGCTTTGGAGTGGTGGCGCGGGAGAACGGGCATGCGGCGGCGGATGAAGTGACGGTGCGGGCGCTCGGGCGCGCGATGCCGGCGGCGGAGCAATAGAGAACACGCGCGAGGCGCGCTATTTTATGCCGTGCGCCAGATAGAGATCGCTGAGGACTTGGGTGGTGCTGTAGACGTAGGTCTTGCCGTCGGCAGAGATGGTGAAGCCGGAGAACCCTTTGAAACCGGTTGGATCGGAGAGCGTGATTGTGGAGATGGGAACGGCTTTCCCGGAATAGAGATCGAGGCGATTGATCGTGTACGGCGGTAAACCCCGGCCGGTGAAAGCTGAATGCCCGTCGTCGCTCCATCGCGAGATACGCCCCACATCGCTCGGGCGCTCGACCACACGAGGCTCTCCTCCGTCCACCGGATACATCAGTATCTTGGCGCGCTCCGCATCAAACGCCAGGATGAATTTTCCATCGGGCGATACGGGATGCGTGATCGAATTGACTCCTTCCGGCGTGATGGCGCGCGCCTCGCCGCCTTCAATGGACGCGATGTAAGCGCGCGGAGGTTTGCCCGGCAGCCCGGCGCTATAAATAATTCGCCTCCCGTCGGGAAGCCAGGCCGGGTTGAAGTGCTGCATCGCATCATGGGTCAATTGCTTCGGCTCGCCAGCGCCGGTCGGGAGAAGATAGATTTGTGTTGGAGTCTCGTGCGAATGCGTTGCAAGCACCCACTGCCCATCGGGTGACAGCGATTCGGCGAATCCTTCGCCGAGACGCACGGCGGGCGATCCGTCTGTTTTCCGCATGTAGACTGAGTAGTCCGCGCCGCCGCCCTCGCCTCCCTCCGTAAAGATGAGGGTTTGTCCATCGGAAGAAATATCGTTTGGCACGGACCAGTCGAGCCAGCTCAAGTCGCGGTCCTCAGCGCTGCCCTGCGTGTGGGCCATCATCATCAATCGAGCGTCTTCCTGGCCGAGCAGGACGCGTCCATCGCGCGCGACGTCGAGGAGACGCATCGATCCGGACGAGCGCTCGACGAGGCGCAGCTTGCCCGAGGGCGTGACGGCATAGAGCATCTGATTCGAACCGGATTTGCTGGCCGAGAACCAGATCTCATCGCCTGAGGGAGACCACGCCAGGCCTTCGGCGGCGCTCCAATCGCTTGAGAGCGCGGTCTTTTTCCCGGTGAGATCGACGATTGTGACGGAGCCGCCATTGTCGCCGGTGGCCGGGTGATCGATGAATGCGATGCGATCGCCCGCCGGCGAAACGCGCGGCTCTCCGATCCAGCCGTTTGTCTCGAACAGTACCTTCCCTGGCGGAAACTCGAGTTGCTCATTGCCCTTCACAAAATGCGCGACGGCTAGGCTCTTGCCGTCCGGCGACCAGTCCGCCCACTCCACGTCCTTCATGAGTTCGCGCGGGGCGCCTCCGGCGAGCGGCACTTGCGCGAGCGTTCCGCTCAAGGAAAAAGGGCCGTGCGGGGCCACGTTCAGCAGAACAGCCATTTCGCCGGTCGCGGAGACAGCTTGAATTTCGGCGCCGGCGGGCAAACCGATGGAGCGCGATTCGGGACTGTCGGGGCGCGTGGAGAAGACATCGAACGGGCCGCCTTGCCAGCGCGCGGTGTAGAGAACGGTTTGGCTATCGGGCGAGAATCGAGCGGAGTAAACCGTTCCGCGGCGGAAAGTGATGCGTTGGTATTCAGGCTGCGATGTCGTCGCGCTGCGGCGGCCGAGGAAATATGCGCCAACGGACGCGAGGAGCAGAGCCGCGATGCCCGCCGCGGCGAAGACGAGGCGCCGTTGCGATGGAGCGGCGGCGACGGCGCGTGCCGCGGTGCTCGTGGTCGAAATGTTTGAGAGCGCTTCGAGATTGAAGCCGAGATCGCGCGCGGATTGGAAACGCTGTTCGCGATTTTTCTCGAGGCAGTGATTGACGATGCGCGCGAGAGCCGGAGAAATATTTGCGTTCTCGGCGACGAGCTCGGGCGGATCGTCTTTCAAAATCGAGGACATGGTCTCGACGCTGGTGTCGCGCCGGAAGGCGCGTTTGCCGGAAAGCATTTCATAGAGAACGGCGCCGAACGAGAAAATGTCCGAGCGAAGATCTGTGGGCTCGCCGCGAACCTGCTCGGGCGACATGTATCCGGCGGTGCCAAGGACGACGCCGGAGAGAGTGGCGTCGCGCGGCGTGACTTCCGTTTGCGTCTGATCGGAATCCTGCGCTTGCGGCTGGACGAGCTTGGCGAGGCCGAAATCGAGAATTTTCACGCGGCCATCGCGAGTGAGAAAAATATTGTCGGGCTTGAGATCGCGGTGGACGATGCCTTTGTCGTGCGCGGCGGCGAGACCGCTGGCAATCTGATTTGCGATTTCGAGCGCCTTGCGCGGCGAGAGCGCGCGCTCTTCGCCGGGACCGATCTCGGTTCCGCCACTTCCGCTCGCAGAGCTTGCGGAACCGGACCGCACCTGCTTCCCACGCACGGAGAGGCGCTCGCGAAGCGTTTCGCCTTCGAGCAATTCGGAAACGACGTAGGGCGCGCCATCGTGCATGCCGAAATCGTGGACGGTGAGAATGTTCGGATGATTGAGCTGGCCTGCCGCGCGCGCTTCCTGCTCGAAGCGGCGTAGGCGCTCGGGATCTTTCGAGAACGAACTGGGGAGAATTTTTATCGCGACGTCGCGGCCGAGTTTCGAATCGCGCGCGCGATAGACCTCGCCCATTCCGCCCGCGCCGATTTGCGCGACGATTTCGTAGGTGCCGAGTTTAGTGCCAGCGGCGAGTGACATAAATTTGACGGGCGTATCATACGCTAAATTTTCGGGCGCGGCGCGGCAGCGCAGCGCCCGGATAAAAGAAGGGGGATCAAGAGATTGAAAGGCTGGCCCGCCTTCCGGCGAGCCCTACGGTTGCCGCACCAGGACAATTGCCCGATTCATTGCTCTGTGATACTTCAGGTGACAGTCAACGTGAAGATTTTGCTGTGGCTGAGGCTCCCTGACGTTGCAGTGATAGTGATGTTGTAGGTCCCAGGTTTAATTCCGCCGCCGCCGCCGCCGCCGCCGCCGCCTGCCCCTCCATTACTACCGCTCCCGCCTCCACAAGCTTGGAGCAAAACGACGACGCACAGACTCGCAAAGATGCCGACACGGATCACCTTAGACTGAACGTTGAGGCGCTTCCACTTGAACAGAAACGCGAACGGCACAATCACGAACAATCCAGCCGGGAGTGTATGAACCAATCCTCCTTCGACGCCTGCTGAACGTCCGGAGCCGGCACTTGGCGAAGGACTGAGGTCGGCCTCAGTCGTGTTCACTGTAGCCGAAGCAGTGCTCGAACCTAACCCAGACAACATCAACGCAGACGGATCTAGTAAGCAAGTCGGCCCGGAGGGTTGCGCTGAGCAACTCAGCGAGACAGTTTGGTTGAATCCTCCGGTCGGCGTGAGACCGATACTGAAATTTGTGGTTTGTCCTACACCGATCGATGCGGACTCTGAGGAAAGCGCCAGCGCGAAATCCGGGGAAGGCGTGGGCGTTGAGACCGCAATCTTTGCGACGAACCCATCAGGACAAGGGCTCGGAGAGCAGTTACCGCCTCCTGCGAGCATTGGTTGGAACGCGTTGAATGTAATCGGGAAATCGGCCGATTGAGTAAAGCCCGTTAAATAAGCGTTTCCGGCGGAGTCAACTGCGACACCAGTGCCTATGTCGCTCACCTCTCCGCCAAAGTAAGTCGAAAAAAACGGGGAACCATTCTGGTCCAGTACGGCCAAAAAAGAGTCCGAGACGCCGCCGAAGTCGCTCTGCAACGCACCGACTAACGGAAAGTCAGACGACTGCGCAGAGCCTGTTACATAAGAGTTGCCGCTAGCATCGACGGCAATTCCGTTGCCCAAGTCTGCATTGCTGCCGCCGAAATAAGTGGAATACGCCAGGGAACTTCCATCGGGAGTCACCTTGGCGATGAACGCATTCGGCATGCCTTTAAGAGTTTGCTGAAACGCGTTCAACACGGGAAAGTTTTGTGAAAAAGTTAGGCCCGTTACGTAGGCATTTCCATTGCTGTCGATCGCAACTCCCTGCGCACCGTCTTCATTCTCGCCGCCCAAGAAAGTGGAGTACGAAAGCGCAGAACCGCTGCTATTGAGTTCCGTAATGAATGCGTCTCCCGCACTGCCGCCCGGACCGCCGAACGTGGTCTGAATCGCTCCCGGCGTAGTTGGAAACGAACTGCTGACTGCCTCGCCAACGACGTAGGCATTTCCCAAGCCGTTGGTTGCGATTCCAAACCCCTCCCCTGCGCCAAGATAGGTGGAATAGTTCAACGAGCTCCCCGTCGCACCGAACTGGGCGACGAATACCTGCTGATTACCGCCTACACGCATGCGCTGGAAGGCCCCAGTTGTGATTGGGAAATCTGCTGAGAACGATCCTCCTGTGATGTAAGCAAGTCCTGAGGCATCAATAGCAATGGCCTCGCCGCTATCCCCGCCTGTGCCTCCCAAAAACGTTGAATAGAGCAACTGTGAACCGGTGCTGTCGAGCTTTGTCACGAACGCAACAAGGCCCGAATTCGCGCAACAGCTCGTTTGGAATGCGCCCGTTGTAACTGGAAAGTCGCTGGAGCCAGTTTCCCCCACAACATACGCTTCTCCTGCTGAATCCACCGCAACTCCAAGCGCCTCCTGCGAGAAACTACCTCCTAAATATGTGGAATACAGGATCGCAGAACCGTCGGCGCTCATCTTTGTAACGAAAGCATCGCCGTTGGAACCATGCAGAGTGGGTTGTATCGCGCCTTTCGTTGGAAAGTTGGTTGAGTATGTCTCTCCTACGACGTAGGTATCGCCCACCGAATCCACCGCGATTGCGAGTGCCCGGTCGTAGCCTTCGCCGCCGAGATAAGTGGAGAACGTAAGTACCGGGTCGATGACGAGGACCTTCGATCGGTCGTACACTCCGACCTTTATCCCCACCCGCAGGTCTGTCATATCCGAATCGCCTGGTTTATTTGAAAGGACATAGCGTGCCGCGACGGAAAAGTCTTCGCCGTTGGGTCCACGCTGATAGGCTATCGGGCGGTGTAACCGCACTTCGCTGCCTCGGAAGCTCAACGCCAAGTCTCCCTGCGGATCAATTCGAGCACTAGAAGCGCGATCCATACCGGAGATTAGAATCCCGATGTCAGCCGGCCTCGCAGCGGGCTGAACTTTGAAGTCATATTCCAAATCATGGTTCTTGCCGTAGAACACAAGGTCAATTCCTGGATAGACTTCCTCGTACCGAACTTTGGAATAACTGGCCACGTTTTTCTTCCACCCGTTGGGGTCTCGGCCAAAGAAGTAGTTTGCGCGACCGGGCAGCTTGTCGATTCCCGATATGCGTGCATCGTGATTCGCACCGAGGAGTGTCATTTTCAATCTGGAGATTGACGCTTCGGCGTTTGTCTTGAAGGCAAAAGTAGCGCCTTCGTCAGTAAGGAGCAGTCGATAGCCTCGCCCGCGAGACGTGAATCTGGTCCGAGTGTCGTCGCGAGCATCATTCGCCTCAAAGCTCATCGGAATTTCGGGATAGAAATTCATCGCGCGGGTTCGCGTCCCGAATTTAGCGATCGTTTGCTGGCCAGATGCACTACCGAGGTTCGTCCCTATTCGTCGATATCCTCGCGTGCCGCCCGCCAACGCGATGAGAATTATCGCTGCGGCAATTAACAAAGCGAAGAAGCGCAACGGAGATTGGGGCAGCACATTACTTGATACGGGCGATTTGGCCAAGATGATCGCTCCTGAAATGGGCGATTTTCGTTATCGCATCACTAATTACCGAATGACATAACACAGCGGCTGGCAGACGTCAACTTCGTTGACGTGACCGGGGTCCAAGGTCCAGCGAAAGCGCGAGACAATTACCTCTTGAAAGATTGAAAGGCTGGCCCGCCTGCCGGCGAGCCCTACGGGTGCTGCGCCGGAACGATTGCCGGCCAATTTGAGGGCGCGATGCGGGGCGGAAAATCGCCGGCAAGATGCCGGCGCTACGAAGGAAAGAGTGCCGCTGAGCTGAGCCCCGGAGGCGGGGGCGTCCGGACTCTGAATTACAAAACACCGCGCAGGCTATAGAAGAAAAAACGCCGCCGTGGGT
>JBAPOP010000003.1:0-19194 GCA_049279675.1 Candidatus Acidiferrales bacterium | reverse complement strand
CGCAGGCTTCTCCACCAATCCCTCAGTCAACGGTCCCGAGCCACCATTCGCCATTCGCCCGTCCTCCAATTCCCTCTTCCGATCGAACCCAGATTCTAATGTAGCTCGGGTCTTCAGACCCGAGGCTCTTGAATTTCGCCGGCCGCCCCATTCTTGCGCAGCAAGGGTGGGGCTCTTCGGCCCAGAGTCAGCCCATACGCGCGCCCCCGTTGTTCTGCGACAACGCGGCAACCGATCCAGTGCGCCTTCCCTCAATTCAAAGCTTCGAGGCCCCGCCTCAGGGAACCCCTCGCCCGTACCGAACCCGCAGATTCAAGCCACGATCCCTCTGACTCCATTCCGAGAAAGCCTGCCCACGGCCGCCGCCACCCCACATTTCATTAGCATCTTCGAAAAATAATGTGGACGCCACAATTCCATGAATTCGCAAGCCTTGTGCCACGCCTTCTCTCACCCAGATTTGCTGGTACCCCGGGGGTCCGTGTTAATATACGCATGTGATATGATTACACATGCGACAACACGCTAATGCCGCCACTACCGTGGAGCCATGCCTCACCGGGCACGGAGCGCGGCCCACGAGGAGTTCATTTCTACTCGATACACCAAATTATCAGAAACCCTCGCAACTCCTAGAAAACAATCATCACGACCCATTCCTAATCGATACAAAACCGGAGTATCGTGCCATCCACGAGTCGACTGCAATCGTAGCGCCGGCATCTTGCCGGCGGTTTTCCACCCGGTCGCCGAAGCCAAAATTCACCCGCATCATTCTAGGGCGACGAGCACCCGTAGCCCCTTTCTAATCGGTACACCAAAACGATTAAAAATCGCCATAACTCCCACAAAACAATCACCACGACCCATTTCTAATCGGTACAAAATAAGGGGGTCGAAATGTGCGCCTGGCAGCGGCTCCGGTGGCGCCGGACCGGGCTTCGTCCGGCATGCGTTTCTCCTTGTGACCGCTCCTCAAACGCATTTGACCCCAATCCCCCATCCGCATAAACTCGCCTACCGGCGAGGTGGCCCGATGCGAATTCGCACAATCCTGATTTTCTGTTGTCTGTCACTCTTCATCCCGTCTCAGCTTTTCGCGCAGGAAGACGAAGAGCATCATCACCACGGCGGCGACGAAAAGCTCGGCACCGTCATCTTCCCCACTTCATGCACGCCCGACGCGCAGAAATCTTTCGAGCACGCCGTCGCTCTTCTGCATTCCTTCCAATACACCGCCTCCGAAAACGCTTTTCAGGCCGTCGCGAATTCCGACGCGCATTGCGCCATGGCCCACTGGGGCGAAGCGATGGCGCTCTACCATCAGCTCTGGGACAAACCGAACGCGAAGATCGTGAAAGAAGGACACACGGATCTCCGCAAGGCGTTGAAGATCAAACCGCGCAGCGAGCGCGAAACCGAATTCATCAATACGGCGCTTATTTTTTACGACACCAACAAAAAGCTAGATCACGACACACGCACGCATCGCTACTCAGACGCGATGGGGAAAATGTACGAGAAATATCCTAATGACACCGAAGTCGCCGCCTTCTACGCGCTCTCGCTTCTCACTTGGGATCCTCCCGACCACAAAGATTACGCGAATCGCCGCAAAGCCATCGCCGTCCTAAATAAGCTCTACGCCGCGAATCCCGATCATCCCGGCGCCGCGCACTATTTGATTCATTCAGCCGATCGCCCCTCGCTCGCGCCTCTCGCTCTCGATGCCGCTCGCCGCTACGCGCAAATCGCGCCCGGTTCTTCACACGCCATTCACATGCCTTCGCACATTTTTTCCCGTCTCGGACTCTGGCAGGAATCCATCACGTCGAATACGGCCGCCGCTGCCGCCGCCGAACGCGAAATCAACGCGCACCAGGCGGAGGCTCACTACGAATTTCATCCCATGGATTATCTCCAATACGCCTACCTGCAAATCGGCCGCGAGAAAGACGCGTGGCATGTGATCGAACAAGTGGATTCAGTTCCCGGCGCGAAGCCGGAGGACGCCGCCGGAGTCAAATCGTTCTTCACGGCGCGCTACTACCTCGAATTGCACGACTGGGCGCATGCCGCCGCGCTTCCCGTCCCTTCCATTCTCAAGCCGAGCGCGCGAATCGACATGTATTGGGCGCAGACGATTGGCGCGGCCCGCATGGGCGATGCCGCAGCCACCCGCAAAGCATTTGAGAATTACAAATCCGTAGACGATGGTAACGGCGTCTATCGCTCGCCGAAGCCGGGCGACGTTTCCGTCGAGCGGCAGGAAGCAGCGGCGTGGAACGATTACGCTGGGGGCAAAAAAGATGACGCGGTTCGCGAGCTGCGCGCCGCCGCCGATCAGGAAGATGCCGACGCTCCCGAAACCGCGATGATGCCCGCGCGTGAAATGCTGGCAGACATGCTGATGGAAATGAACCGCGCCGCCGACGCGCTCGTTGAATACGAGAAGAATCTGAAGGAATCGCCGAATCGCTTCGACGGCCTCTACGGTGCCGCACGCGCCGCCGAAGTTGCCGGAAAACCCACGGAGGCTGCCGGCTACTACTCACAGCTTTTGAAGAATTGCGATGGCGGCGCGCATTCGGATCGTCCTGAGCTCGCGCACGCGAAAACTTTGCTCGCCACAAAATAATTCGGAATCGAGCCATTGAATCCAAATAACAAATTTCAAATCATTCGGCTGATTATCATCATCGTTGTCGTTTTGATTTTTCTTATTTACCGGCTGCGGCCGCTGCTGCGAAAGAGCGAGCTTCCGCCGGGTGGGAACTCGATCCATTCCGTATTAATCGTTCCAGTTGAACAGTTAGTACAGGTGAAAACTTAGTGCCCCGTGCGGAAGCCGCGCGCGCCATCGCGCAGTGGCGAGCGCTAGTATCGAAGCCTCATGAAACAATCGCGCAGGCGCGCGAACTGGTCGAGGAATTCTACGCGCAGTTCCCCGTCGCCGCCGACGTCAGTGTCGAACACGTTTCGATCGAGAAAGCTTCCGCTGACTGGCTCTCGACTCCCGGCGCAAGCGCCGATCGCGCCGTGCTCTATCTTCACGGCGGCGCTTACGTTCTCTGCTCGGCCTTCGCATATCGCGAAATGACGTCGCGCATCGCGCGCGCCGCCGCCGCTCGCACACTCGTGCTCGACTACCGCCTCGCCCCCGAGCATCCCTTCCCCGCCGCAGTCGACGACGCTGTCGCGGCGTACCGTTACATCCTCGCTCAGGGATTCAAGCCATCGAACATTGCGATCGTCGGCGATTCCGCTGGCGGAGGCCTCACTCTCGCGACGCTCGTCTCTCTTCGCGATACCGGCGTGCCGCTTCCCGCGTGCGCCGTTTGCATTTCACCGTGGATCGATCTCGAATGCACCGGCGGAACGATGGAAACAAAAGCCGCGGTCGATCCTCTCTGCACCCGCGAATCGCTTCTCGAGGAAGCCGGGCTGTATCTCGCGGGCGGAAATCCTCGCAACCCTCTCGCGTCTCCGCTTTATGCCGACCTGAAAGGCCTTCCGCCTCTGCTCATCCAAGTGGGAACGGAAGAAACTTTGCTCGACGATGCAATCCGGCTGGACGCGCGCGCGAAAAATGGGGGTGTGACCGTGACCCTCGAGGTGTTCGAGGGCATGCCTCACGTGTGGCACGTTTTCGCGTCGTACTTGCCGGAAGCGCAGCAGGCCATCGATCGAATCGGCGAATTCGTTCGCGCACACACCCGCTCGGCTCGATGACAGCGCGGGAAAAATCATGCGAAGGAAATACTGAGAAAAGAATCGCCGAGGAATTGCTACAGAGAAATTGGACTATGCCGCAAAACTGCCGCCTACGCGTTCGCGGGCTGAAGTTTGGATTCGACTTTCGCGGCGTAAACGTGCCAGAAATTTCCTGAAGGCTTCAGGAACTCAATTCCGATCTTCGACCGGCCTGCCTGCTTCGTCCAGACATGAACCACGCGGCACTCGCGCTCTTCCTGCGTGAAGCTATTGACGACGAGAATTCTTTGGCCCTTCTCGAGATCCGCCGTCACCGAAATTCGTGCGCCGTGCGCGTCCACGTTCAGCGTGGTTGTGTGATCGCGGAATGGCTGATCGTCCGGCGTGCGTCCGTACACGACGACGGGAATATGCAGCGGAAATCTGCGGCTGCGTCGAACGTAGCCTCGCGCCTTCGCCTTCTTGACAGGAGTCGCCATACCTCAAACACGATAACTCTCTTGCAAGGGCACTGCAACAGTCGGTATCCGAAACGGCAACTTCCCCCAAGGCCGCACTGCCGGGCGCTCGCCCCATCATCGCGCCCGTCGGGCCTAACTCTCCGGTGCCAGACAACAATCTGGGGGATGGCTGATGGTCGTATACTACTGATTCTTCATGTTAATTGAGCTAGAATGAAGCCCTTACGCGCTTTCCGGCATCTTTATTGTTCTGAGTGGACATTAGAGCCTCAATTCGGTTCAAATAGGGACTCGTAGATTGACAGGCAATTATTAACTTGGGAGGCGAATCCCGTGCGACGATTTCTTCTGATATTCGCAATCAGCTTGATCGTATCTGTTGGCGCAAATGCCCAAATTCATCCAGCAACTTCGGCAATCGCGAGCGCGTCGCCGAGCCTCGCTCCGCCGCTCCCCAGCGGCAATGGCGATGGCACAATCATCAGCAGCGTTTTTGAGGGACCGTCCCGATTCGAAGCGGGAATCGAATATAGCTGGATGCACGCTGAGGCGGCGCCGAACCTCAACTACAATCTGAACGGATTCGTTGGATCGCTTTCCTGGTTTCTCAATCGAGACATCGGCGTAGAAGGGCAATTGCTCGGCGGATGGGGCGGCGCGCCATCAAGCGCTAAACTTGCGTTCGCCGGCGGCGGAGTCCACGCGCGTTTCAATACGTCGAACAGACTTCAGCCATGGGCGCACGCGCTGATCGGACACGCCCATTTGCATCCGCAGACTCTGTACGGCGGTCAAACCACGTTCGCGTGGGAAGTAGGCGGCGGAGTCGACTACAGATTTATCTCGTGGGTCTCGCTGCGTGTCGGGGCCGATGCCTTCGGGACGGACTTCTTCCATGTGAATCAAGTCAGCCCGGTAGTTCACGCCGGAGTCGTCTTTAATTTCTAGATTCCAGAGATCTCGAGTCGAATAATTTCGGATCGGCGTCGCGGAGCCGGTCCGTACCATTTTACTTCCTTACTCAAACGCTTCTGGCGATTGACGACGAGAGAGCGATGAACTTGCCAACCGCAAATCAAATCATCGATTCCATTTGGAGCGCGCTGGGCGTGTATTGGGTGATCAGCGCACGGCAGTCGGGTGCGACGAAGACGCCCGAGGCTCACTCATTCCGTGCGGTGCGCTTCCTGATTCTTGGAACGACTTTTGTTTTGCTTCTCTCCGATTGGCTGAGGATCGGACCATTGGCGTGGCGATTCATACCGGACAATTTCGCGGTCCGCGCGATTGGAATTGGCCTCACCGTCGCGGGAATAACAGTGACGGTGTGGGCTCGTATTTGCCTCGGCCGCAATTGGAGCGACAAAGTTGTAATCAAAGAGGATCACGAGCTGATCCGCAGTGGACCCTACGCGTACATGCGGCATCCAATTTATTCGGGGGTGTTGCTAGGCGTAGCGGGAACGGCGCTTGCGATCGGAGAATGGCGCGGCGTCGTTGCGTTTTGCCTGCTTCTCACCACGTATGCGATCAAGGCAAAGAAAGAAGAGCGCGTGCTCGCTGGCGCTTTCGGAGCAGCGTTTGAAGAACACGCCCGGGATACGGGCTTTCTTCTGCCTCGCATACATTTCGGAACGCCTGGACTGGGCGCACGATGATAGTGCCGAAAGACAATAGGCATGGTTTTGCTGCGCCGTAGTTCTAGCTTTTCGATTATGCGAGTCGTTGCTAAACTGTTTATCTAAATCCCAATCAAATCCATCCAAAGGAATCAGAATGAAGAAAATGTTTTGCGCCATCGTTGTCCTCTTGGCCGCTGCTTTTGTGGCGAATGCGGACACCGTGGTCTTGGTAAATGGAGATCATTTGACGGGAACCGTCGTGAAATCGGACGGCAAGGACTTAACGCTGAAGACCGATTTCGTTGGCGATATTAATATTCCGTGGGCAAAGGTGAAGGAATTGACCACGGATAAGCCCGTCTACATTGTCATGCCAGACAAGAAAGTGGTGAGCGGCACGATCACCACGCAAGGCCCTGATCTCGTGGTCGCGACGGCAAACGCAGGCGCAGTACACGTACCGCTCGCGAGCGTGACTATTTTGCGATCGGAAAGCGAGCAAGCCGCTGTCGTGCATGCGGAGCATCCGGGATTGCTCGAGGATTGGAATGTCGGCGCGAACGTGGGATTTGCGCTTGCGCGGGGCAACAGCGACACGACGAATCTCTCGATCGGATTCACCTCCGTTCGCACAACGCTGCGCGACAAGATCTCGGCATACGCGAACTCGATTTACGCGCAGAGCAGCGTCGCAGGCGTCTCAAGCGTCACAGCGGATGATGTTCGCGGCGGCGCGCGCTACGACCGCAACATCTCATCGCGGGCTTTCGTTTTCGGCAGCGGCGACTTCGAGTACAACTCGCCTCAGGATCTCGATCTGCGCTCAATTTATACGGTGGGCTTCGGCTTCAAGGCGATCAAGAGCGACGCGACGACGCTCGATTTTCTCGGCGGCGTGAACTACACGCGTGAGGCTTATTCGACCGGCATGGACCGCAACATCGCGGGCCTGACGCTCGGCGAAGATTTCATGCACAAGTTTGGCAAATCGACGACGCTTACG
Organism: Candidatus Acidiferrales bacterium; assembly: GCA_049279675.1. Taxonomy (GTDB): domain Bacteria; phylum Acidobacteriota; class Terriglobia; order Acidiferrales; family UBA7541; genus Palsa-147. The sequence continues at coordinate 12,394 of JBAPOP010000003.1, read as the reverse complement.
GAACAATATCTGATTTATCCAGAGCTTTCGGGAGGGGACTTCGGCCAGTACCGGTTCGCGTTCGATATGGCCATCACGACGAAGATCAGCAAGTGGCTCGGCTGGCAGACGACGGCGAGCGATCGGTATCTGAGCAATCCGATTCCCGGCACGAAGACGAACGATTTGATTCTCACGACGGGGCTGACGGTAGCATTCACGCACTAGAGAACGTTGTCCGCCATTGGTCGACGCGCTCCGGGAGGCGCAGGGGCCTCCCGGCTCTTAACTGGCTGGGCCGTGCTTGCGACTACATGGGTTGCGGTTACGAACACGTTGGCGTTCCGTTAAAGTCGGGGCGCCTTAATTCGTCGGGCAACCACAGGCGATCGTCGAAAGGGATTCAAGCGGCCAAGCGGAAGGGACACCTGTTGCCGGTTTCAGATCTATTCGGAGCTTCACTTTACGAATTAATTTCCAGCCAAACTCTCAAGCCCTGCCCTATTGCGAACGATGAGCGTTGAGCCTTTGATTTGAAGTAGTTCTTTCTTCTTGAAGTCAGCGAAAAGCCTGGTAACCGTCTCGCGGGACGCTCCAATCGTTTGGGCGATTTCCTCGTGAGTCAACGTCAACGTGGCTCGTATCTCCGGGCTTCCCTCTCCGTGGCTGACGCACCAATCGAGAAGGAATCTCGCCAATTTTTCGCCCGCCGAATGCGATAACCCGATGGATCGCATTTCGGCGATGGCAGCGTGGTACGTTTCGCCCAATTGCTGGGCCACACGCAACGACACCTCGCCGTGGTCGCGAAGAAAATTGAGAAAATCCGTGCGTGAGATAAAGTTCGCTTGCGTGGGTTCGATCACCTCAGCGGTAAGTTCGTAAGGCTTGCCCGTAACCGTGCCCGGCAATCCTAACACTTCACCAGGCTGCGAAATTCTCACTATCAATGTTTTCCCGTCAGCCGAGGTTGTCGAGAGTTTCACGCGTCCGGCGCACAAAATGAAAACCCCTCGAGGTGCCTGCCCTTCCACAAACAGAACTGCACCCTTTGGATAGGAGGATGCCGACGTGATCAGCGAAAGACGCTGCACGGCTGCGGGCGGAAGGTTGCAAAACAGCCTGTCCTCCCGATGAGGGCAAGTCACACAGTTCTCGATTATTTCGAGGCCATAGGGAGCCCGCATAGATAGACCGATTCTACTCCCTTTTCCGCGCCGGACAATTTGGAAGCCGCCAATCATCTCTTCAGCAGTTCGCCAAGCTGCGTTAATTTCTCGAACCGATTTTGCCCCAGGTCTCCAACCGGGAAAGTGACGGCCCGCACATTCGTGCGTGACGTCCGTCACAGCGGGCCAGTTCAGAGGCATGGATAGTGAGAAAGAGTAAGGAGGGCCCAATGCAAAAAGATGAGCGAGACCTGTTGGATGTTCTAAAGTTTGAGCTGGAGTTCTTGACGAAGGGCGGATACGGCCGCGCACCGCGCGAGCCTTGGCGGCCGGTATTTATCTTCGAGGATTCACCATCGTGCATGAATTACGATTGCAAGAACGATCCCGCACCGTGCAGCGACTGCGTGCTGATGCAGTTAGTACCGCAGGCACTTCGTTTCGGAAAACAACCGTGCCGCCAAATTTCACTTAACGCGGAAGGGGAAACGCTGGATTCCATGTATCGCTACAGCGATCAACATGAAATTGAACAAACCCTTCGAAACTGGCTGGTAGTGACAATCGCTCAATTGGAAGAGCGGCGGAAAAACCTACGTGCGATTGGCGGCAAGCGGCTGACTGCCGACAGCGGGACCGTAAACGGAACGGCGTTGCATCAGGGCCTTCATCCAAAATGTGCGAACCCAGCTTGCCCGACTGCGTTTCATTGGCTCGAGGGCGGAAAGTTCTTTCGATTCCATAACGGCGAGCCTGCCCCAGTCTCGAACGCGACTGATTTGGCGGGCAATCTGCACAAAGTGACGCACTTTTGGCTCTGCGAGAATTGCAGCCGCGTTTTCACTCTGGTACACGACGCACAACTGGGAGTGGTGGTCAAACTGCTCTGGCTGGAGCTTCCGCTACGTGAAACTCGCGAGGAATTGCCAAGCGCACGCCGGGATTGAGTCGTTGGTGTGGATGGCTTTCGTGGAGGAGCTAGTACAAGCATCCGATATCTGTGCGCCGCCTTCTTGTTTATTGCCGGCGCCTATGTGACCTGTAAGGACTTCAACTCCACAACACGCTTAGCAAAATAAGCGGCGCGGGCCTGATGTCCCGCGCCGCCCTGCACTTGTCATAAACGGATCCAAGCATTCCGCATTCCGACGATCAGCCGCGGACGGTAAGAACCGGACACGGAGCGTGCGTGACTACCTTGTGTGCCGTTGCCATCGGTAGATGGGTGGCAGCACCCAAGAATCCACTCGGCCTATGCAATCCGAGTACGATGAGATCGGCCTTCCGGTTTTTAGCAACTTCCAAAATCGTTTCGGCGGCAGAGCCCTGCTCGACGGCAAATCGTGGCTCGCACCACAGTTCAGTCTCCGGCGTAACGAGTTTGCGCAAGAGATGCTCCGATGATGCCACGAGCTCTGACGGATGGACGAGGTCGCCCGTCTTCGGCTCGGTGATCACATGCAGAAGGGTCAGACGCGCTTGAAACTCCTGCGCCAGCGAGACCGCGTACGCCGCACCGTTGGCTGACCCAGGACCGAAATCGGTCGCGTAAAGGATCTCCGAGACTTCACCGCCTCGCGGCAGTTCGGCATGCGAAAATGGACCTACGGTCAAAACCGCGCACGACACGTCTCGAAAAATCTTCTCTGCCGTCGAGCCCATGAATAATTTCCGCGCGCCCGACCGGCCTCGCGTTCCGAGCACGATAAGATCGATTTTGTTCTTCTCAATTGTGGATTTCAGGATGCCCCAAAACTCTCCTTCCTCCACCAGAACTTCCGGCTGAACTCCGGGAAAAGATTTAAGCAGCGTCCGCCTCTCTTCCTGGGCTTCGGCCTTCGCCGCTTCCTCCAGAACTGGCCAGGTCGTTGGTTGCGTCATAGGATTAATCGCGGGTGGCCTCACGTGCAAAGCGTAGAGCTTTGCGCCGAAGCGTTTTGCAAACTCATTCGCGTAAGGTAGTGCTGAGTTCCCCGCGGGAGAAAAATCGGTTGTAAAAAGAATATTCTTAATCTCGATTCGAGAACCGGCTTCGATCGTTTTCATGGTCTGCCCTCCTCGGTCCCTTTATCTACTGAGCCGCCCAAAGTTGCGGTGACTTTAGTCACGATCAATTGTGATGACCGTCACAGCGCATAAAAGCGGGCCGGTGCATCGTCGATGTGGAGGTGGGAGATGAGGACTATGGAAGCGGGCACACCAGTAAAAGTTAAGAACATTCTTTACCTCACGGACTTTTCGAAACCTTCCGAGGCGGCGCTTCCGTTCGCTATCACGTGTGGCCGCGGATGCGGCGCCAAAGTGCACGCCCTACACGTGTTGATTCCTAGGCCATACCTATACACGACACCCGAATTGACGATGCCGACGATCCAGGCCGAGGAGGATAGTGCGCAGGCGGAGATGCAGCGGATCGAATCGCAGCTGGCAGGGCTTCCGCACGACGCAGCAGTAGTAAGAGGACTCGATGTCTGGCCAGCTGTTGAGAAAGCCATCAAAGCGGAGGCTGTCGACCTGATTGTCCTCGGGACGCACGGCCGGACTGGCGCGGAGAAGCTGCTCCTTGGCTCTGTCACCGAAGAAATCTTTCGCCGTTCGCCAGTGCCAGTACTCACGATTGGCCCAGATGTTCGCAGCAGTGTCCATAGCGGGGGCCGCTTTCACCGAGTGCTCTTCGCCACTGATTTCAGCCCGGAATCACTAGCTGCGGCGCCGTATGCCATCTCGCTCGCGGAACAGTACCATTCTCACCTTGCACTGATCACGGTCCTGAGAAAGCCGGAGGAACTAAACGATTCCGACAAGCGAATATTTGAACTGTCAGTAGCCGAAGTAATCCATCGGCTCTACGAAGTCGTTCCGGATGACGCGAAGCTTGATTTTTCGCCGCAAGTATCGGCGGAATACGGCGAGCCTGCCGATCGAATTGTGGAAATCGCAAAGCAGCGAGGCGCGGACTTGATCGTATTAGGAGTTCGCGGTGCCGCCGGGCGGCTCGGTGCGGCGACTCACCTCGAGCGGGCGACCGCGCATCGAGTGGTCGCGCATGCCGCGTGTCCGGTGCTAACGGTCCGCGGTTAGCGGATTTGCAGGTTTGGCGGCGCGAGCGCAATGATCAAACGCGGCTGGGCCCACGCGGTTTGAGTGTCCCTATCATATCGGGACGACCAGCCTTACGTGAAACCTTTACAACAGGAGGTCAGATGATTATTCCTGGCACATCAGAACGATTTTACCGCTGACGCCGGCGCGCTCGAGCAATTCGTGCGCGCGGGGCGCGTCGCGCAGCGGCACGCGCTCGGCTACGACTGGGCTGATCGATTTCTCCTGCAGCATGGCGAGCAATCGCGAAAGATCTTCGCGGAACCATTCGGGATGCTTCTTCTTTTCCGTCATCACGTTGTACCAACGCGCCGATTTTCCGGGAAGTAGACCTGCGAAGCCGAGCCAAGCGAAGCTCGCAACGGCGAGCACTTTGTTTTGGCGCCCACCTTCGATAGCAGCCGACATTCCGTAGCCGACAAAGCGTCCGCCTTTGCCGAGCGCGCGATAGGATCGCGGCCAATTGCGGCCGCCAATCGGATCGAACACGGCATTCACGCCGGCGGCACGCTTGACGAAATCCTCCGTTCGATAATCGATGGGAATGCCGCCGAGCGCAGCCACCAAATCGTGCTTCGGTTTGGAGGCGGTGCCGAACATTTTCAAGCCAGCGAGCGAGCCGAGCTGCAGTGCGGCGGTTCCGACTCCGCCCGCGGCTCCGTGAATCAGCACGCTCTCGCCTTTGCGCAGCTTCGCCATGCGATGAATTAATTGATAGGCGGTGGTGTAATTCAGAACGAGGCTGACGGCTTCGGCGGGTTCGAGGCCGGCGGGAACTCGGACGAGTTCGGATTCCGGCAGCACGATGTAGCGCGAGTATCCTCCAGTCATTGTAATTGCTGCGACCAAATCGCCGGGCTTGCATTGCGTAACACCTGCTCCACTGGACTCGACGACGCCCACGATGTCGTAGCCGGGAGAATAAGGAAGCGGAGGGACGCTGGAATACAGGCCGCGGCGCATCAGGACGTCGGCGAACGCGACTCCGCAAGTAAGAATCTTGACACGAACTTCATTCGCGCCGGGATCGCGGATGTCATCTTCGATTACTTTCAGGACTTCAGGTCCGCCGAGAGCCGTTAGCACCACGCGAGTGTTTCGCATTGGCCATCATATTAGCTTAATCCGCCGAATTCAGTTGAACCTCGTCTGGACAATTCGTGACCAAACGGAATGGACCATACGCGCACGCAAGATTTTGCCACCCTCGAATTGTTGAGGCAGCATGCGTTGGTGGGATCGGGAGTCATTTCAAAACTGCAGACACCAAAATTCGCACGAACGCGGCTTTACATTCATCGCGGGGAACGATACTTTCCGGTGTGTGAAAGCGACTACCTGGGAATTTGCGAATCGGGCGATGGTTTTCGGGCTGATATTTGGTTTCACGTTTCCGCTGTATGCGTTCGATCAGCAGAATTCCACCGCCGCGCTGGCTAATTGGCTTGGCGGCAGGCTGCAGTGGAATCCGGAGCTTGTTGTGCGCGTCCTATTCGCGTGCGCTGCTTTGCTGCTCGTGGTGGCCGCGTTCATCCGAACGTGGGCCTCGTCGTACCTTCAGGCGTCAGTGGTGTACGCGTCCGAAGTGAAGAGTGCGTCGCTGGTTGCTGATGGGCCATACCGGTACGTGCGCAATCCACTGTATTTTGCCAACGTGCTGATGATCATCGCCATCGGAAGCATGATGAGCCGACTCGGATTCGTGGTGGCAGTTCTGGCGATGCTGGTGTTCTGCTACCGGCTGATCTTTCGCGAGGAGTCTGAACTTCAGGCGAGCCAGGGTGAACAGTTTGCCGAATATCGCAAAGCCGTGCCGCGCCTGTGGCCATCGCCGTGGCCGCGCATCGCCTCCGCAGGGAGCAAAGCCAAGTGGAGCGAAGGATGCAAGGCGGAATCGTGGTACTGGGGGTTTGCGGCGGCGCTGATTGCTTATGCGATCGTACTGAAACTTTGGGTGTTTTTTGCGATTTTGGCGGCAAGCCTGATTTTATTTTGGGTCTCTTCAAGGCGGCGGCAAAAGAAATAAGGCCGGCCTGCCGGCCAGCCCTACGAAAACCGCACGGCACGCGGATGGAATGCGCACGACCGTGCGTTGCATGAGACCAGCCGAGGTTTGTGACGGCGTAAGTCTGGCGAAATCGCAGGCGGGATTATAGAAGTGCGGTGAAAACTGCTTAGTCGTAGAGCGGAATTTCTACTTCGTCGTTTGCTTCGAAGTGAGTGCCCGTGTCCGCGCTTGGCTCGGGATAATCGGCAAATGAGTTTCTGCGGCTGTAGGCGAGTCCGATGATGCCGCTGAAGATCAGGAGTGGCGGAAACATCAGCAGGAGAATTCCGTGCCTGAGAGCGGCGATCAGCTTCGCGCCCGACGAAGCAGCGCTTTGATAGCACATAGCGCAGCCTTGCGCATGCAACGCCGACGGGCTGAGCAGCAACAGGATCGCGGCTGACGCGATTGCAACAGAAACTACCCGCCAGTGTTTGATCGGATGCACGGCTCTCAGCACCTTTCTACCATATGTCTTCGCGATTGGATAGCGTCGAGGATGCATTGTGAGCAACGGTTCGGCAAATTCCTAGTTGTTCGCGCAACTACATCAGCCGCATGTGCTGCATGCGGAGGCTATCCGGTAGAAGGACGGCCATCATGGCCAACACGAACACGAGCGCGGGAATGAGCGTCAGGAACAAGCTTCGCCGCTCGTATCGAAGGTGCATGAAATACGCGATGATGAGCCCGGCCTTGATCAGCGAGAGACCCATCAGTAGCGCGAGCATCAAATGCAATTCCAATTGCTCGTAGGCCAGGAACACTTCGCCGGCGGTAAGGACCAGCAAACATCCCCAGACTTTTAAGAACCAGCCCATCCTCGAGAAATTTGCGGCGTGCGCCGTCGCTGTACTCATCGAGTCGCTCCCTTTTGCCGAGCCTTAGTGAACGCGGGCCGAGATCAAATAAACCAGCGGGAAAATAAACATCCACACGAGATCCACGAAGTGCCAATAGAGCCCGCTGATCTCGACATCATCGGCGGTAAATTTCTTCCGGCCAAAACCAAAAGCCACCACACCGAGATAAACGACGCCGACAGTCACGTGAGTCATGTGCAGACCCGTAAGACCGAAGAAAGTGGCGCCGAAAATCGGAGTTCCCCACGGGTTTGAGAACAGGCGCACGCCTTCATGAATCAGCCCCAGCCATTCACGAATATGCAAAATGTCGAAAAGAATGCCGCCCAGCATCGTAGCGCCAAGCCAGCGCACGGCTGCGGCGGTGCGGCCGCTCTTCGCCGCTTCCACCGCGGCAACCATCGTGACACTGCTCGAAAGGAGCACGAACGTCATGACGGTCGCGTTGACGATGCTCGGCGAGAATTTGAACGGCGTCGGCCACGACGGGCTGCCGACCCGCAGAAATGCGTAAGCGACCAGCATCGCGCCGAAGGTAATCGAATCGGAAATCAAGAACAGCCACATTCCCAACTTGTTCGAGGGAATCGCGTAAGGGAGTTCCCCTCCCGACCACGCGGATTGCGGTAAGGACACGTCCTGTTCGCTCACAGCGCCTCCGTCATCCGATTTTTCGAGGACGTCTTTCGATGCAAAATTTCGCGTTCAGTGCATTTCCTGCGATTGCGCGATTTCCTACGAGCTGACGATTTTCTCGGGCGAATCCTGCATCACGTAATCACCGGTCGAGCCCTGCACCCCATATTCGTACGCGCTGTGATAAACCACTGGATGCTTGCCGCCGAAATTGTCGAACGGCGGCGGAGACGGAACGCTCCATTCCAATTGTGTGGCGCCCCACGGATTTGCCGGCGCCTGCTTTCCTCGGAACATGCTCCAAAACAGATTGAAGAGGAATATCAATTGCGCCGCGCCGGTGAGCAATGCGGCGACGGTGATGAACTGGTGCACGGGAATCATCGGAATCAGGTAGTCGTCGACGAACGCGGAATAACGGCGAATGTTTGCCGCCAAACCGAGATAGTGCATCGGCATGAAGATGCAGTAGACACCGATAAAAGTCAGCCAGAAATGCACTTTTCCGAGCGTTTCATTCATCATGCGGCCGAACATTTTCGGGAACCAAAAGTATGTCCCGGCAAACATGCCGAAGATCGCCGCCACGCCCATCACCATGTGGAAATGACCAACGACGAAGTAGCTGGCGTGCAACTGCGTGTCAATCGACGGTTGCGCGAGGAAGAAGCCGCTCATTCCGCCGGTGATGAAGACGGAGATGAAGCCGATCGCGAAGAGTCCGAACGAAGTGAATCTGATCTTCGCGCCGTAGAGGGTGCAGACCATCAGGAGACTTACGATCGCGGCGGGCATTGTGATAATTAGCGTCGGGACCGAGAACGTCAGCGCGCTATAGGGACTCATGCCGCTCAAGAACATGTGATGTCCCCATACCATGAAGCTGAGGAATCCGATTGCCATCACACAATACGCAAAGACCTTGTATCCCAGAAATGGTTTCCGCGCCGTGCACGCCAAGATGTTCGCGATAACGCCCAGTCCCGGAAGAATCGCGATGTAAACCTCTGGGTGGCCGAAGAACCAGAACAGATGCTGCCAGAGCAGCGGCGAACCGCCGGAATGCGGTTGCAGTTGATCGCTAACGACGAGGCCGGCAGGGATAAAGAAGCTTGTGCCGCCGACGTGATCCAAGATGAGGAGGACGCACGCCGTCAGCAACACAGCGAACGAAAGAAGGCTCAACACGGCTGTGACGAGCCACGCCCACACGGTGAGCGGCAAGCGCATCAGTGACATCCCGCGGGCGCGCAGATCGAGAGTGGTGGCGATAAAGTTCATTGCGCCTAGAAGCGATCCCACGCAAAAAGTGCCAATGGAAAGCGCCCATAGCTCCTGGCCAAGCCCGAGGCCGGGGCCGCCGGCCGTCCCAAGGGCGCTCAGCGGCGCGTAGGCGGTCCAGCCGGAGATCGGCGGACCATCTTTCACGAAGAGCGAGGTGATCAAGAAACAGAACGCCAGAAAGGTGACCCAGAACGAGAGCATGTTGAGGCGGGGAAAAGCCATGTCTTCCGCTCCGACCTGAATCGGGAGGATATAGTTGCCGAAGCCGGCTTGTGGAGCGGTGGTGAGGACGAAGAAGACCATGATCGTCCCGTGGAGCGTCATCAGCGAAAGATAGTATTCCGGCGTGATGATGCCGCCTGGAGCGCCATTCGGCGAAAGTTTATCAAGCAGCGGAATCGCGAACGTCGGCCACGCAAGGTGAACGCGCATCAGCCACGAAAGCACCATGCCGGTGAACACGGCCACGAGCGACAGGAAGTAGTACTGCTTCCCGATCACTTTGTGATCGAGACTGAAGACGTACTTCCAGATAAAGCCCTCGGGAGGTGCGTGGTGGTGTACTTCAGCGTGCGCCGAAGCCGATTGGGTTGGAGCGGGTTGCGACGAAGGATGATCCATGTTTCCTGCCTCGCTCGATTTACCAGCTGCTTGTCACTCTCGTGTGCGACGATGCCCAGCGAGAACGTTGTTATCGCGCTTTTCCCGAGCCGGCTACTGCGACTGGCTCTTCAACCACTCGTCATACTTATCCTGCGGCAACACTTCGATATAGGCCTTCATGTTGTAGTGACCCAATCCACACAACTGCGTGCAGACGATTTCGTGTTTGCCCGTCTGCACAGCGGTGAAGTGAATCGGAATTTCGAGGCCGGGGACGATGTCCTGCTGAATTCGCAATTCGGGTACAAAGAACGAATGAATCATATCTTTACTGTGGAGAGTGAGGAGGATCGGCGTGTTGACCGGAATCGTGAGCGAGCCAACCACGATGTCGTCGCGTGCCGCCACGTCGTTCTTCGGATCAAGGCCGAAATAATTTCCATTGCCGTCGTTGATCAGCTCGGGGTGGATGCCGCCGAACTGGCCGTCAGGTCCCGCGTACCGAAAAAAGAAAGCGAACTGCTCAGCCTGGACATCGATGTGGAGCGAATTGGGATCGGCAGGCGCGAAGAACATGCCGGCCCAAACTTTGGAGCCGACGAACGAAAGGGTGAGGATTTCAATTCCCACGACAACGACGACCGCGATCACCAATGCATTCGCCCCACCTGGAAACGTCTTGATCTTTCGACCGTCTCCGGGGCCTCCGAATTTCCAGACAAAGCCCGCGAGCGCGAGCTGCGAGAGGAGAAAGAGAACTCCGGTGAGGAGCATCGTCTCGATGATCTGGTGATCTACGCCGTGGCCGTGCGCGGAGATATCCACGGGCATCCACCACGTGCGTGCCGCGAAGAAATAAACTGAAGCCAGCGTGATGATCGCCAGCATTACCGCGAACGCTTTGCCCATGTTCGTCCGCCTTAGTGCGTTCGAGATTGGCCTAAGAAACGACAGCAGCCGCCAGCCGTTGCGCGGGCGGCTGCTCTAAGTGTTCGACCGAACGATTTAGTACGGCATTACTTTGAAAGTGAAGTTAATCGACTTCGATTCGCCCGCCCCGATCGTCACATCTTGCGTCAGCGGCTCGTTCTGCTCCTGCCACGCCGTAACCGTGTACTTTCCAGCCGGCAAATCCTTAATGCTGAAGCTGCCATCATTGCCAGTCACGGCGTAGTGCGATGTATTCAGAACGATGAAGTAGCCGTGCATCCACGGGTGAATGTTGCACTTCACTGGGATGCGTTCGGGCTTCTCATACTTCGCTTGGATCGGAGGCGTACCCGGAGGCTGCGATTTATTCCATTCCGGATTTGCTTTTGCGAGCGGGTGAATATTATGCGCCGTTTGGTCATCGTTGTAGATTTCGAAAGGCTGATTGACCTCCATCGCAAGAACGTGAGGGAGATACTGGCAGCCTTTCTGATCGTAGCGGAGAGTTTGGGTCGGCGCGGCGGTTTCAGGGGCTCCAGCCGAAATGTACACGACCACATCCTCGAGCGCGTTGCCGGGGCCGGTCACGACGTTTTCCGTCATCACCGGTGTCGTGTGCTGCTTCGCGCAGGTGGGTTCCTTCGACATGTCAATCGGCTTCATCTTCGGCGGCGTGCCTGTGTATGTAACCTTGCCCGTGATTGAGCCATTGCCCGCCGGCGGCGCCGCAAGAACCACGAGTGCCGAACTCACAGCGACCAGCAGCGCCAAGGCTAGAAAATACCGCGTCTTCATGCCGCCACCCCCTTATCGGATTGAATCATTTGAATCACTGCGCACCGGTATCAGGCCCAATCGGCTTGATATCCGCCTTGTGAGCGGCAGCATAGGTCTTCCAAAGAGAAACCTCCTGCGTTGGCATCGGCTGCAGCGTACGCAAGAAGTGGACGAGGTCCCATGCTTCTTCAGGCTTGATGACGTCAGCGAAGGATGGCATCGGCGTGCCATCGAGACCCGTCATGAAATCCCGGTACAGATCCGAATCCGTTGCGCCGCACTTGAAGCGATCCCCAGCTGCGAAGTTGAACGGCTTGATCGGATTGTCCTTGCTGTCGGTTAACGTTGAGGCCGAAGGCCCGTCGCCCTTCCCCGCCGGACCGTGGCATTTCCAGCACTCCATCTTCTGGAAGAGTTCGCGACCGTGCAGGATGCTTTCGATTGTAACTGGCGATTCCGCCGTGATCTGGATCGGCGTACCGGGTTTCTCCGTCTGCCACCTTGGCGAGAACGACTTCACCATCGCCACAAGATTCGCGCGCAGCTCAGGTGTAAGCGGGCGCCAGGAAGGCATGTTGGAATTGACGAAACCGCGGGTAATTGAGTCGTACAGATCTTGATCGGTCGGCAATGTGCCCGTCGGAGTGGAACGGCACTTGAAGACAGCGGCGGTGAAATCGCGCGGCTTTGGATCGATCCACTGCGCGTTTTCGCCTACGCCGTCGCCTGCAGGACCGTGGCATCCAACGCAGTAGCGCCGGTAGACTTGCGCGCCGGAGTCGACCACTCCGTACGCATGCCCCGTCATCCCGCCGACTTTGCTCTCGGCGGTCGTCGTTACTGGGGTAATGTTGTGGTCAATTTGCGCGTAACACGGAGTCCCGGCTGCGAGAACCACGACGAAAGCCACGCCGGAGAAGAATGACAACGCTGCATTTTTCATTCTCATTGGAGGCCTCATCTCTCAGAAGTCGAAATCAAATCCGATCATCAAACTGCTGCTC
>JBAPOP010000002.1:0-57394 GCA_049279675.1 Candidatus Acidiferrales bacterium | reverse complement strand
GAGTACCGCCTGACGGCAAGCGGCCGGCGCGCTCTCGAACGCTACCTCGATCACATGGAAGCGCTGATTCGCGCGACTCGCGAGGCCTGAGAAAGGAAATTTTTTTTGACCATTCACTTTGCACCTGAAAGTACTTTAGCGCAGACGGCCCCGCCGGGCCTGCACGTGGCGATCGTCATGGACGGAAATGGACGCTGGGCCGCGGCTCGCGGACTCTTGCGCTCGGAGGGCCATCGCGCCGGTGTAGATGCCGTCCGCCGCGTGGTCGCTGCCGCGCCCGAGCTCGGCGTCGGGACACTGACTCTCTACGCGCTATCAAGCGACAATTGGCGCCGCCCGGGGCCTGAAATCGCCGCTCTGCTCGGGCTCTTTGAAGAGTATTTGCTTCACGAGTCCCAAGTCTGCGCGGAGAATGGTGTGCGAATTCGCGTGATCGGACGCCGAGATCGCATCCCCCAATCTCTCGCTTCCGCGATCCAATTTGCCGAGCAGGCGACTGCTTCGGCGAGGGTCATCGAATTGCGCATCGCGATTGACTACTCGGGCCGGGACGCAATTCTGCGCGCCGCATGCTGGATGCTTTCCAGCCTCGAAGTTTCGGAGAAGGAATTCGCGCGGCGGCTTGGCCAAGTGACACACGCGGGACGCCCGAGCGCGGACGTGGATCTCTTGATTCGCACCGGTGGCGAAAATCGCTTGAGCGATTTCTTGCTTTGGGAATGTGCATACGCCGAAATGTTATTTACGTCGAGACTGTGGCCGGACTTCGGCGCGGAAGATTTGGAAGTGGCGCTTCAGGATTTCGCGTCGCGCGAACGCCGCTTTGGCGGGCTACCTGTGGCTGCTGCGGGTGACTAACAGTTCGAAGGCGCGAAGCAGCCGGAATGGGTCGGCAATGTCCTAACCGGCGGCGAGAGGTCGATTCCTTGCCGGTTCGTAGCTCTTATGGGCGCTGCGCCAGCGAAAGTTCAGGCCGGAGAAGATTTTGCGGAGTCGACTGAGGCCGCCAGTGCAAAGGCTTTTCGCACAACGCGAGAGGCGGCCTTCGTGAGCGAGTATTTCCCCAGTTCATCTTCGCGAACCCACGCTGTATCGGATACATCGCTGCCGGCGCGAGCGCTTCCGCTAACTAATTCGCAAAGGTGATCCACAATCACGAAGTGATATTGAATGCGGCCGGTAGAGTCGCGGAAAATCCGGTCGAAAACCTCAATCAAACCGAGCACACGAACTTCAACGCTCGTTTCCTCCCGCAGTTCACGCCGAATTCCTTGCAAGATCGATTCGCCGAGCTCAAGCGTTCCGCCGGGGATGGACCATTCACCCTGAAGAGGAGGACTGCCGCGGCGAATCAAGAGTGCACGTCCGTCGTGGATCACTACGCCGCCGACTCCGACGACCGGCCGTTCCGGGTATTCACGCTTCGGTGACAACTCCACGCGCTCCGATGCTCAAATGCTTGACAGGTGCGTTATATAATACGCTCGCGGGCTCGAGAAGCGACCGCCAAGGAGGCCCTTCCCGTGGTCAGATGTCCCGATTGCGACACGGAGATCGATGTCGACGAAGACGAGGTAGAAGAAGGCGAGATCTTGAGCTGCCCGGAATGCGACGTCGAGCTCGAGGTCACTCAAGTCCACCCCGTCCACGTCATCGTTCTCTCTGAAGAAGAAGACGAGGACGAAGACGAAGAAGAAGAGGATGAGGACGAAGAGGAAGAAGAAGACGAGAAAGAGGGAAACGGCGACCTCGGCGAAGTCATCGAAGAAGATGGAGTGGAATAACGCCCTCGAAACTCGCCTGCCGAATCCGAGCCCTTCCCCGAATCATCCCATCCTTTGGACGATGCATTTTGCACTCGCACCCGATTCTACCGGGCGCTGCCTTTGCGGGGCCCGAACGGAGGAATTGTGAAGCTATGCCGCCGCGCCGTAGTTAGCGCCCTCGCGACTATGCTGGTTTTGGGCATTGCGCTCACCGTTAGTTCGCAGGACAAAAAGCAAGAGAAGAAAGAGGCGCAACTGCGAACGGTCCATGGGCCCGTGCTCGACGCGCATCAGAATCCCGTTGCGGATAGCGTCGTGTACCTCAAGAATCTCCGAACCCAAGATGTGAAGACGCACATCGCGGATGGTTCTGGGATCTACCGCTTCAGCGGCCTCGACCCGAATGTGGACTACGAAATTCACGCGGAACACGGCGATCTTTCCACTGCGACACATTCCATATCGAGCTTCGACAGCCGCAAAGACATCGAAGTCATTCTGAAACTCGACAAAAAGAGACCCAGTTAGCTGGGTACCTAGCATCGTTAGATATTTCGCGAGAGCATGACCTGGACGGCTCCCGGCACCACCTCAAACTCCGCCGGTGAATTGCCGAGAATTTCTCCATCCCCGTGAACAAGCGCCGGGCGATTCGTTTTGAATGTCACGCGGCGGCAGCGGTAGCGGCAAACTTCAGGCCAGCGGATATCGCCTGAACGCAGAACGATTGGAATTGCTTCCAACAATCGCGCGAGCGGCATTTCTTGTACCAGCGTCACTTCCAGCCAGCCGTCATCCATTTTCGCCGAAGGCGCAATTCGGACGCCCGAGCCATAGCATGGCGCGTTGGCGACGGCTGCAAAGAGCACGCGACCGCGCCAGAATTCGCCGTCCATTGCCGCTTCCAATTCGAGACTTCGAAAATTCCGGCGTGCCCAGAGAGCGCCTGCAATATAGCGCGTCACTCCAGGCCAGGCGCGGAAACGCGTGTTCGCCAGTTGCGCTGCTTCCGCGTCGAGGCCCAGGCCGCCGGCGCCGATAAAGATTGATACGCGAGGTGGCGCGCTCTCCGAAGTGAAATGCACGCGGACCGCGTCAACCGCTCGCGGACGACCGTTCAAAAATGCGTGAGCGGCTTCGATGGGATCGCGTGGAATGTTCAATCCTTCCGCGATGTCGTTGCCATTGCCTGCGGGTATAAATCCAAGAATAGCCGGCGAGCCGAAAGTGGCTTCGACGAGGTGATGAAATGAACCGTCGCCTCCGAGAGCGACTAGGTAGCGATAGCCGCTTGCAACGGCGTCGCTTGCGATGCGTCGAAAATCTTCCGTATTTTTCGACGCCACGAATTCAACGGGCCGGTGGTGGTCGGCGAAATAGCGCGCGATCGCAGCTTGCAGGCGGCCGGCGCGTCCGCCGCCTGCAATCGGATTCACGATGATGAGCGTATCGGGCGTCACGCAGTTTTTTTGGAATGAGATGTGAGAGGCGGGCGACATCGTGCACGATGCGCGTGCGGCGTGTCAACGCTTGCAGACACATCATCCAAACGGCATCCGCATTGACGTCCTGATTCGCCTACGGTTTTGAAGTGCGATCGATGAAGCTCGAGATGTTGCTCTTGAGCTTCGCGAGGTCGGCATCCTGCAGGTACATCATGTGGCCGGCGTCGTAATACTTGAGCTCGATGTGGCTCTGGATGTCAGCAGGCAGGCCGAGATGATCCATCGTGTGCTCGGTTGCGAAGAACGGAGTGGCAAGATCATAAAGTCCGTTCTCCACTTCGACTCGAAGATGGGGATTCGAAATCATCGCCTCGATCAGATCCCCTTCAACATTCGGCGAGCCGGGGAAACCGTAATGTTGGCCTGACCGATGCTTCCAATTCCATTCACCGCCGACCTGATCGTTCAATACCTCGTAGGACTTATCTTGGCCGAATTTCAGGTCTTCGCGGACATAGGCGTTGAAAACCGCCGCGAAGGCGCCGCTAACTGCGTCCGACTGAGGATCGTTGTTCGCATATTCGCCGAGCAGGTCGTAGGTAGGTCCGGTAAAACGCGCGTCCAGGCGGCCGGTGGTTAAGCCCTTGCCTCTTTGAAGCTCGATCATGAATTGAGGGAGCTTCACGCGCAGATTGGCTTTGATCAGATAGTCTTCGCTCAGCCCCGTATATTGAGAAAGTTTCTTCGCTACCGCCGCTCTTTCTCCGTCTGAAAGATTCGATCCTTTCAT
The DNA here is from genome assembly GCA_049279675.1 of Candidatus Acidiferrales bacterium. Lineage (GTDB taxonomy): Bacteria > Acidobacteriota > Terriglobia > Acidiferrales > UBA7541 > Palsa-147. The sequence goes on along the minus strand of JBAPOP010000002.1, from coordinate 53,393 downwards.
CAGCGCGGCGACGTAGTCCGAGGAAGCATACTTTCTAACCTCGACGAGGAAAGCGCCCAGATCCTCTGGCCGGTTGCTTAGCGCTCTGTGATACCAGGCCGTCGCGGCATAGCTCGGCAGGTAGTAAACGTACGTCATGTCTTCGCCCGGGTTGAACGAAATCGTGCCGAGATCAAGCACCGAGGACATCAAGACGATTCCGTTGAGGTCCATGTTGTTGTGCGATTGGAGGTAATCGCCGAGAGCCGCGGAGCGAAACGTTCCGTAGCTTTCGCCGATGAGAAACTTCGATGAATTCCAGCGATTGTTGCGGCTCACGTACGTGGTTACGAACTGCGCGAGCGATTTTGCGTCCTCGTCGACGCCCCAGAAATCCTTATCTTTGGATTTACCCACCGCGTGACTGAAGCCCGTGCCGACGGGATCGATGAAAACAAGATCGGTCTTGTCGAGTAGACAATTTGCGTTGTCCGTAACGGAATACGGCGCCGGGGCGGTTGGCTCGGCATTGGCCGTGACGACGCGCCGTGGGCCGAACGCGCCTATATGCAGCCATATCGAAGAAGAACCCGGGCCTCCGTTGTAGACGAAGGCGATCGGGCGCTGGCTCGAATCCTTGACGTCGCTGCGTGTGTAAGCGATCGAGAAAATAAGTGCGGTCGGTTCGCCCTGGTCGTTCTTCAGCAAGATTGTGCCAGCGGTAGCTTTGTAGGGAATCGACTGGCCTCCGATCTTGATCGTGTGGTCGGTGACCGAAGACTCTTCTTTCGGTGGTGGAGCGGGCGGCTCGGCAGTCGCCTTCGAATCCGCAGGCTTCGTTTCTTTGCTCTGTTCTTGCGCGCGTAGATTTGTGGAAGAGCCGAAAGACAAAATCAAAATCGCCGCGGCCGCAACACCGAAAGAATTCCTCATTCAGAGCGCTCCTTGAATTTCGTTCGCCACGCTCGATTTAGACGCGCGACGCGACGCATTGTATCTCGGAACGACGTGAGTTTGATTGGCGTGCGCAGGCGATTTCGCTCACTGCGTCGAGGTGCGGACATTCAGTTGGAAAGGTTCTGCCAAGAGCGATAAGTGGTGTGTATGGTGCCGGCGGTGGGACTCGAACCCACGACCTAGGGATTATGAGACCCTCGCTCTACCTCTGAGCTACACCGGCACAAGTCGAACTTATTATGCTAGGGGTCGACCGGATTACTGTCAAGAATGCGTCGAGTGATTAGACGCTGATCCGACCCTTCACGACCGCAGTAGCGGTCCCCAGGCAGAGTAGTACCAACGTACCGTTGACCGTTGCAAAGTGAAACCCTACTCTGCCCCTCGACAACTGAATCGAAGTGCTGGCCTACCAGCGAGGGTGCGGGTGTGTACTCTTACGACACACCCGTGTGTAATTCCTCTCTTGACGGCAGCCGACCGCTTAGTAGACTCCTCCGCGTAGTTTCCCAATCGGAGGGTCAAGTGAATAAGTGGGTAGCGGCTGCCGGTTTAGCGCTGGTAATTCTGACTGGCGCAATGGGGTTGAAGGCTGTAGCGAACCAAGCGTTCGCACATACTTCGGCTCCGGTTCCACCGACGCCGTATTTTGCGCATACGTCAGCTCCCGTACCTCCCACACCTTACTGAAATTAGTAAGGGAACTGGGTAGGTAAACCGGTAGTTGGGGCCAGGCTCGAACTGCAGGATGTAATGGATCTTGGCCCTATAGATTATCTGTTGTGGTTGGTAGGCTTCTCTGCAGAAGTCGCCGTTGTAGTTTGCTCAATCAAGAAACGCAATTTCCTGCGCTACCTTCCTCTCAACCTTTATGTGGGTTTTACCGCTCTCGTTTCTGTCGGCGAATTTTATTGTCTGCACAAATTTGGGTTCGCGTCTTCCGAGTACAACTACTTCTATTATTATTCGGACAGCTTGCTGACGATTTTGCTGTTCTTCGTGATTATGCAATTTTACCAGCACGTGTTTTCTGAAATGCACGTCAGCAAGTACATCAGCGCATTGGCGCTCTTCCTACTTTTTGGGACTGCCGCGTTCTCTTATATGGTCATCGCCCAACATAAAGACCACTTGACCACGCGGTTCGCCGTAGACTTGAGCAGGAATCTTTATTTTGTCGGAGTGATTTTGACCTACGTACTCTGGGGAGCCGTTCTGAAACTTCGCGAAACTCGCACACACTTAATTCAGCTTGTTCTCGCCTTGGGAGTCTTTTTCAGTGCATCGGCCGCAACATACGCGCTGCGCAACCTGTTCCCCGGCCTCGAGGCGTCTGTACTGAAGTGGATGCCACCGATTGTCGCCATCTGGCTGCCGGCGGCCTGGGCATTCACGTTCATGAAGGTCACCGAAGGCGAGCGCCTAGAGACGGCGCAGCTTCTGGCGAGGGCCCGATGATAATCGCAGCCCTCATTTGCGTGATCTCGTTGGCGTTGATGATGCAGTTCTTTGTTTCCTACTGCCGGTCCGTGATTGCCGCCAGCCGGAAATCGGAGCTTTCCGAGCGTGTGCGCGAAGTCGCCGGCATTCAGGATCAGAGAGTGCGGGGTGAGGAATTCACGCGGCTCATTCAATTGCTTCACCTTTGCCCGGGACGCGGCGACGACACCGGCGAGTTGCGCGCAGTGGGAATGTACTACGCGTTGCTCGACGGGATGAATAAAGTGGTTCGTCCGATTTCGCAGGCTGTGGCGCGCTGGGCCGAGTCAGAGCGTGAAAGCTGCTCCTATTTCGCGGCAGTAGCTCTCGATCGCAGAATTTCTTACAGCCGCGAGCTGTTGGCGCAACAGATCTCCGGCGCGCTGTAGTCGGGCCGCCGGCATCGAATCGCTCCGCCCGGAGTTCTCAGCTCCGGGCTTTTTTATTTTCAGCCGACGACTTGGGGCGATGGATGCGGTGCTTGCAACAGAAGCCGAGTTCGCTGTTAACATAGATGGTCCCCATAAATTAGCGCCGGAACGCGCATGAAGTCCGAACTCCATCACGGCATCCTCGAGACTATTCGTCGCCACCGTATGCTTATTGCGGGTGACCGCGTCGGTGTTGCCGTGTCGGGCGGCGCGGATTCCGTGGCGCTCCTCCGGTTGATCGAGGATTTGCAAGACGAGCTCGGAATCGGTCTCTGCGCGTTGCATTTGAATCACGGTTTGCGCGGCGAAGCTTCTGATGCGGACGCAGCCTTCGTCGCCAACCTCGCTCGCACGCGCGGCCTCGAGTTGTTCTCGGAGCGCGAAGATGTTGCCGCCGAAGCGAGGCGAAATCACTGGAACCTCGAAGATTCGGGCCGGCGCGCGCGATATAGTTTTTTCGAGCGCGCAGTTGCAAGCGGACATTGCAAGAAAGTCGCTGTCGCGCATACGGCTGACGATCAAGCGGAAACCGTTCTCGGCCGCGTCCTGCGTGGCGCAGGCCCGCGCGGCATTGTGGGAATTCATCCGGTACGCGGCAGTGTCGTGCGCCCATTGCTCGACATCCGCCGCATCGATCTTCGCGCGTATCTCACCGCGAAGGGCCAAGATTGGCGCGAGGACGCAACGAATCAGGACACCACTCGTCTCCGCGCGCGCCTCAGACATGAATTGCTGCCGCAACTCGAGCGCGACTTCAATCCTGCAATTATCGAACGACTGGCGAGTCTCTCGGCAATCTCACGGGACGAAGAAGCATTTTGGAACTTGCTTGTCGACGATTCGATTCGCGAATTGACCGCCGAAATTCCGGAAGGGCTTTCGATTGGTGTGGCCGATCTCCTCGCGCCGCGTGTGCTGATTTCGAAGGATGCAAATGCCGCACGCGCTCTCTCCCGGCGAATCATTCAAGGGCTGTTCGCCAAGATCGCGAGTGATTCCGCGGGTTTGCAATTCGGACACGTAGAGGATGTTCTGCACCTCGCAGACGCGTCGCAGAGCGGGCGTCGCGTGGAGTTGCCGCACGGCGTAAATGTCGTTCGGAATTTCGATCGGTTGGAATTCATTCGCCGCGCGGCTCCGAAAGCGAGCAGCAGCGAGGGAACTTTCTCCGAAAATCTGCGTCCATATCAATATGCGGTGGCTCTGACGAGCCATGGAGTTGCGTCTATTGATGTTCCCGAACTGGGTTTACGCTTTAGCCTGAAAGCCATTGACTGGCCTCTGAGGGAGAGCGACACTACTTGTGAGACTGGCGTTCTCGATGCTGATCGCCTCACGCCCCCTCTTGTCCTAAGAAACTGGCGGCCGGGCGATGCGTATAGGTTGCCCGGAAAGCGTCAAGCGCAGAAGCTCAAGCGATTGTTTTTGGACGCGCGCGTCGGTATTCCAGATCGGGAGAGGTGGCCGGTGCTGACGAGCGCGGGCCGGATTGCCTGGACGCGCGGATGGCCTCCCGCCGCTGAATTTCAGGCAGGGAAAGAAACGAAACGGCGAGTGGTGGTACTGGAAGAAAAGCTGTAGCGCGCGAATGCGAGTCGCTTATACCAAAGAAAGGCTAGCGAGCCGAATCCGGCAGTTGGCCCGTGCCATTTCGAAGGATTACGCGGGGCGAACGCTCGACGTTTTGGTGGCGTTGGACAACGGGTTGCTGTTTGGCGCAGACTTGATTCGCAGCATTTCGCTTCCAGTAGTCTGCCGCTTTATTCGCGCTGAGATGCGCGATGTCAGCTTGGCGGGCCATGCTCGCCGCGAGATTTACTTCAGTTGGCCGCCCGGTTTGCGCGGGCGGGATGTCCTGCTGGTGGATGCGGTGCTAAATACAGGCATTACGCAGGACTTCCTGATGAAACAGATTTTGGAAAGTCGGCCGAGATCGCTGCGGCTGGCGGTGCTGTTCGACAAGCCGGATGCGCGAAAAGTGAATTTGAAGGCTGAATACACCGGCTTCGCTTCCGCATCTAATTATATGGTGGGTTTCGGATTGAGCGGCAATGGGGGCTTGTACCGAAACCTTCCGTATGTGGGGCTGTCGCGTCCGGAACGCCGCCGGGGTTCCGCGGCCGCGCGCAAGCGCACCGGGCGAGGCGGGGTCAAAAGTTGGAAAGGATGAGGTAGTTCTGTGAACTCAACGGTCCGAACAATTTTATTCTGGCTGGTCATGGTCGTCCTGGCGGTAGCGCTGTGGAAGATGGCGTCCACCGGCGGGCAGACGGCGCATGAAGACGAGCCCAGCTACACGAAATTCCTGGCTCAAGTCCAGCAGGGCAATATTAAGGAAGTCACAATCTATCTCGCCCAAAACAGCGCCGAAATCGAAGGCGAATACCGAGACGGCGCGGTGAAGTTCCACAACGTCACCGTAGCGAATTCTTCGATTCCAGATATTACGAAGTCCCTCCAAGACAAGGGCGTACTTATAAACATCAAGGAAGTAAAGAATAGTGATTGGCTCGCATTCGTGGTGAATTTTGCGCCGGTGATCCTGCTGATTGCGTTCTGGATTTTCATGATGAAGCAGATGCAGGCCGGCGGGAACAAAGCGCTGAGTTTCGGCAAATCGCGCGCGAGGCTTCTGACCGCGCAACAGAAAAAGGCCACATTCAAAGATGTCGCCGGAATTGACGAGCCGAAGGAAGAGCTTTACGAAATTATCGATTTCCTGAAGGACCCGCAGAAATTCCAGAAGCTCGGTGGACGCATTCCGAAGGGCGTGCTGCTCGTCGGGCCTCCGGGAACTGGCAAGACGCTGCTTGCCCGCGCGATTGCCGGCGAAGCAAACGTTCCGTTCTTTTCGATATCGGGTTCCGATTTCGTCGAGATGTTCGTCGGCGTTGGCGCGAGCCGCGTTCGCGACCTCTTCGAGCAGGGCAAGAAGAATGCGCCATGCATCATTTTCATCGATGAAATTGATGCCGTTGGACGCCATCGCGGCGCAGGCCTCGGCGGCGGACACGACGAGCGCGAACAAACTTTGAACGCGTTGCTCGTCGAGATGGACGGATTTGAATCGAACGAAGGCGTAATCCTGATCGCCGCAACGAACCGGCCGGACGTTCTCGATCCCGCGTTGCTGCGTCCGGGACGTTTCGATCGCCGTGTTGTGGTGCCTCGGCCGGATGTAAAGGGCCGCGAAGAAATTCTCCGCGTTCATACGCGCAAGGTTCCCGTCGGCGACGACGTGGATTTGTCCGTGATCGCTCGCGGTACGCCGGGTTTCTCCGGCGCGGACCTCGCGAACCTCGTGAACGAGTCAGCGCTCTGGGCGGCACGCCAGAATCGCAAGATGGTTATGATGACGGACTTCGAGATGTCCAAGGACAAAGTCCTGATGGGCGTCGAGCGAAGATCCATGATTCTTTCAGACGAGGAGAAGAGAAACACCGCGTATCACGAGGCCGGGCATGCGCTCGTCGCTGCAATGACGCCGGGCGCCGATCCACTGCATAAAGTGACGATCATCCCGCGCGGCATGGCGCTGGGCGTCACAATGCAATTGCCGATCGACGACAAGCACACATACACAAAGGAATTTCTAGAAGCGCAGCTTGCTGTCCTAATGGGCGGCCGCGCGGCCGAGGAAATTTTCCTGAACCACCTTACGACCGGCGCCGGAAATGACATCGAGCGCGCCACCGACATTGCCCGGCAGATGGTCTGCGAGTGGGGCATGAGTACCCTCGGGCCGCTGACATTTGGCAAGAAGGAAGAAGCGATATTCCTGGGCCGTGAAATCGCCCAGCACCGTGATTATTCCGAGGACACTGCGATTCGCATCGACCGCGAAGTGAATTCGATCGTTACTAACGGTTATCAGAGCGCACGAAACATTCTTGAAACGAACCGCAACCCGCTCGAGCGTATTGCACAGGCGCTGCTCGATCGAGAAGTGCTGGATGCGACGGAGCTGAAGCTCTTGATCGAAGACAAGCCATTGCCGGAAAAGATCAAACCGCCTTCGCCGCCTCCCGTGGCTACTCGAGAACCGCAACTTTCGCTTCGGCCTGAGCCGCGCCCGCTGCCTGGCCTGGCCAAAGGCGAGAAGCCTGCGCCAGCCTGATTCTGATTGAATTGAAATTCATCTTCGCAGGGAGCCCGGAGTCCCAGAAGCCTTCGGGCTTTTTGTTTTGCGTTCTGACCACATCTCTCGCTTGCACTCCTTCGGAGAAAACAGGCGTAAAATATGTTCATGGCGAAAAAACCCGTTGAACCCGTGCATGTAGAATGTCCTTGCTGTCATGCGAAGCTGACGGTGGATCCGGAGCTTTCCGTCGTGCTCTCCCATGAGGCGGCAAAATTCGCGCCGTCGATTGATCTCGACGATACGGCGCGATTGTTGCGCGAGCATGAGGAGCGCGTCGAAGACAAGTTCCGCCACTCCGTCGAAGCCGAGAAGAATAAGGAAGATGTGCTTGCCCGGAAATTCGCCGAAGGGCTCAAGAAAGCAAAGGATCAGCCGATCGAAAGACCTCTGCGCGATTTCGACCTCGATTGAACTTTCCGTGGCTGCGCATGCTCCAGCAAGCTCTCCTGTACTTGTAGCCGCGCGACAAGCGCTGATCGTTATCGCCGCCTGCTTATTTTTTCAGGGCGTTGCGCCACTTTTGCTGTTTGCACAGGCTCAGCAGCACAAGCCAAAACCACCGCATCCCATCCAGCTTGACGCAAACATCACACTCAAGCGCGATGTGGCGTCGGACGAACTTCACATTGTCGAGCCTGGGCCACAGCCAAACGATCCGAAGGAAAAGGGCGCGGCGCGGGCGTTTCGCGTGCGCGTGAATCTTGTTCCGGTGAATTGCAACGTGTTCGCGCCGGACGGCACATCGGTCACGGGCCTCGCGCGCGGCAATTTCCGGATTTTCGAAGGAGGCGTCGAGCAACGCATCGCTTACTTCGACGCAGGGAACGAGCCGGCGAGCGTCGCGGCCGTGATCGATGCGAGCCCCAGCGTGCTGCCTGAAGCAGACGCGATGCTCCAAGCAACAAAGAGCCTCGCAGAAATTCTCGCGCCGCGTGACGAAATCTCAATCGTCGAATTCTCCGCGCATTCCTACCTTCTTTTGCCGTTTTCGCGCGACCGCGATTTGCTCGAAAATGCGATTGCGCGTGTGGACGTGAAGGCGCTATTTGGCGATACAGGCGGCTCTGATATTTATGAGACGGTGTATCTCACCGCAGAAAAAGTGTTTCGCGGCCGAACGGGGCGGAAAGCGATTTTGCTTTTGACCGACGGCGAAGAGAGCGGCCTCGGGTTATCGCTCGACCGGCCGACGGCCGCCGCTCCTAATGAAGCGACGCCGAGGCTCGCGTTTGATGATGTAACGCGCGCGCTCGCCGTTGATGGCATCGAAGTCTTTGCAGTGTCGACGCAGAATCGGCCGCGGGTGATGACAGACAAATGGCTCGACGCGCATCAAAATGAAACGCTTCTCACGGAAGCCATCCGCGACAAAGGAATTCCGGCGTACACTCTCTTCCTCGCGGAGCTGATTCGCCGCGCGGGCGGCGGTCTTTATTTTCTCCGCGAGACGCAGAGCGGGCGCGACGCATTTGCCCGGATCGCAAGCAACATCCGCACGCAATACACTCTTGGCTTTTATCCGTCCGGCGAAGGCGCTTCTCGACCGGGCTGGCATTCGTTGCGAGTTGAAGCGGCGAATCCGGATGCAAACCAGAATCTTCGCGTGGTGAATCGCTCGGCGTATTACGTGCCCGCGGCCGCGCCGCGCTGAAATCGACTCGACGTGATCCTTAGGAAAAAATTCCGGCTGCGATTGCCTTCGGGCTCGTTGGAGCTTGGTGGACGCACGATCGTGATGGGCGTCCTGAACGTCACGCCGGATAGCTTTTCGGATGGCGGGAAATTCTTCGAGCGCGTATGGGCTGTCGAACACGCGCTGGCGATGGAGAAAGCTGGCGCCGATATTCTCGATATTGGCGGCGAATCCACACGCCCCGGCTCCGAGGCAATTTCCGTGGACGAGGAGTTGGCCAGAGTGCGTCCCGTGCTGAAGGCTTTAGCGGGGCAAATCAAAATTCCCATCTCGATTGACACGCGCAAAGCCGCCGTGGCGGAGGCGGCCATCGAGGCAGGCGCGCAAATCATAAATGACGTCACCGGCCTGAGAGCCGACCCCGATCTCGCTAAAGTTGCAGCCAGGCATCGTGTTCCACTCGTTCTCATGCACATGCGCGGCGAACCGCGAACGATGCAGAAGGCGCCGTTTGCGCGCAACGTCATGGCTGACGTGCTCAAGGCGCTGCGGCAATCGATCGCGATTGCACGGCGCGCGGGCGTTCCGAAATCTCAGATTGTCGTGGATCCCGGAATTGGTTTCGGGAAAAACTTCGAACAAAATTACGAGCTGATCGCGAACCTGTACGAACTGCGGAAACTTGGTTGCGCTATTCTGATCGGAACTTCGCGGAAGGCGTTCGTCGGCCACACACTTGGCAAAGAGCCGGATGAGCGCATCTGGGGCACGGCGGCCACCGTCGCGGCCAGTATTCTCGCCGGCGCGCACATTGTCCGCGTACACGATGTGGCCGAGATGGTTCAGGTCGCGCGCGTTACCGATAAAATTGTCGAGGCGATGCGGCGCTAGAGAAGCGGAGGCGCCGCGACAGCGGCGGAGGTTGCAGCCGCCGATTGCAGTTTTTTCTTCGAGGAATATCTCCACGTTTCAATCAGGACGACTAGCAGAAGCCCTCCGCCTCCAAGGCCGAGCGCGCAGGCAATACACGCAAATATCAACAGAATGAAACGGCCGATATGCACGTTTCCCACGGCGAATACGGCTTCGTTGTGCTGCTCGCTGTCATCGTAGCGCGCGGACACTGTGTAACCCCCCGGCTCGGCAATGTGAAATTGAAGAACGGCTCGGCCTGATCGACCATTGATCGTGTACGTTTCGTTCATGACTGGCCGATGCAGCGCAATCACCTCGCCGGTTTCACTGTTCGTCACTCTGAATTGGAGGCCTGGCATGCCTCTTCCAGATTCGAAGACGCGGCCTCCGAACTCGGATGGGTTTTCGTAATAGATCTCGTAGTCGCCGGGCGCGGAGAATGGGATGACGACAGATCCAGGAAAAATTGCATGCGTAACTCCGCTTTCCATTGTGTTGATCGCGGCGACGAGCGTTTTATATCCGCCCGCGAAGCCGGCGGCGATCATTGCGAGCGCGACAAGATGAAATAAGCGGCTCGGTCGACTTTTCCGCGCGGGTGCGAGAGAAGTATCCATTGATGAATGCAGAATATTCGCTCTAGTTACTTTGATTGTAAACGCGGAATAATCGCGGTCCGTCGGCCGTAGTCGCACGGCAGGTCACCCCCGGACATCCACGAGGCCTCCCGTCAGATACCTTTGCGTATCCTCTGTGTGCGAAAGCGGCACTCGCTTATAATTCGCAACGAGGGACGAGCCGATGAGAGCCTCACTGCTTCCATGCGGGTCACTGCTTTTTTGGGTGGTTACTGTCCTGGCCATTCCCACCGGAGCACAAATTCCGCCGGTCAAGCCGGCACCGTTGCAATTGCCAGTAGGCGAAGGAACCTGCTCGGTCCAAAAATCCTGCTCCGATCTCGCGCCGGGAATGATCGTGAGCGCCGAGGGCCCTTCGCCGCTCGAAGAAAATTTGCGCCACCTCACGGATGAAATTGGCGGCCGCGTCTCGGGCTCAACGGCGGCGGACAAGGCGGTCGGCTGGGCCGTGGAAGCATTCCATTACGCCGGCGTGGACGAGGTGCACACCGAAAAATTCATGATTCCCGTCGGCTGGAGCGAAGGAAAGACACAAGTGACCGTGAGCTCGCCGGTTTCTTTTCCCGTGCGCGCAACGTCGGTCGGATGGTCACCGGCGACTCAGGACGGCGGCATTACCGCAATCGTTGTGGACGTCGGCTCGGGCGACGAAGCCGGATTTCGGAATGCCGGTGCCGCTGTGAAAGGCGCGATCGCGCTGGTGCACAGCACGCTGCTTGTCACGTGGGAAGATCTCGACGACGAATATCTTTACCAGCCCGCCATCATCGATCGCGCGGTGAATGCAGGCGCCGTGGCGGTATTTTGGATGTCCACGCGGCCGAATCTCTTGCTCTATCGCCACAGCAACTCGCTCGATGGAACGCTCGAGAAGCTGCCGCAGGCAGTAATCGCGCGCGAGGACGCCGAGAGGATGGCGCGGTTTCTCGCGAAAAAGGTGACCATCAGCGTGAATCTCGATATGCCGAACAAGATCACGGGTCCCGTGGAATCGGAAAACGTCGTTGCCGAAATTCGTGGCCGCGAGAATGCCCAAGATTTTGTGATCCTTGGCGCGCATCTCGATTCGTGGGAGCTCGGAACGGGCGCGCTCGATAACGGATGCAACGCTGCGATGGTTATTGACGCCGCGCGGGTGATCCATGCGACGGGATCGATCCCGCGCCGATCGATACGCTTCGTGCTTTTCACCGGCGAAGAGCAGGGCATGCTCGGCTCGTGGGCGTACGCCAAAGCGCATCGCTCCGAACTGGACCACATGGATGCGGCCATCATTTGGGATTCGGGTATCGGCCGCGTGACGGGCTATTCGCTCGGCGGCCGCAAGGATATAGAAGAGCCAGTGAAAGAAGTCTTGGAGCCGCTCAAGTCGCTGGGCGCCACCGAGCTAACCTTTGATGCGGATATTGGGACGGACAATTTCGATTTTCTGCTTGAAGGCATTCCCACGCTCGTCGCGAATCAAGATCCCGCGAATTACATGCTGAACTATCACGCGGCTTCAGACACTTTGGACAAAGTGGATATCGCGCAGCTGAAACGCCAGGTTGCCATTTCCGCGATTACAGCGTTTGGCGTCGCCGACCTGCCCGAGCGGATTGGGAAGCGGCAAACGCGCGCCGAAATCGAAGCCCTAATGAAAGACGCTGGCATGGATCGAGAGATGGATCTGATGGGTTTCGAGGCGCTCTGGGTGAATGGCACTCGAGGGCGCGAACCATAGCTCGATGCAGTCAACGTCTTGTGCCTGTGAGCCTCTTGAGTTTCACTCTTAAGAACACTGACAACATTGGTTGTAACGCGGAAGAACCTGCGTCGCGCAGATTCATCCCATTCCTTCCGCATTGCGTATAATTGAAGTGTATGAGCGCTTCTCCCAACGCGGCCGAAACGAAGAAGTCTCATCCACGGAAGCCGCAAGCTTCGCGCGGCGCCATCGTGCTTCCGGGTCGAGTGCTGGCGATCGACTACGGCCGCCGGCGAATCGGCATTTCGATTTCTGATGAACTTCGCATCACGGCGCGTCCGTTGAGCATCCTCGAACGCAAGAATCGCGATGACGTGATCCGCAGGCTCCGGGAAATCGCACGCGAGTACGGCGCGCGCCAAATCGTCGTCGGCTACCCGCTGAATCTGGACGGCACACCAAGCGAGATGGCGGAAGAAGCGGCGCGCTTCGCGAACCGGCTTAGGAAGGAACTTGGCGTCAACGTGGAGCTTGTGGACGAGCGGCTGACGAGTTGGGCCGCGGAGCAGACCGTCGCCGAAACCGGGCGGCGCACGCGGCGCAAGAACTCCGGTCCGCGCCAAACACACGATGACCTTGCTGCCGCCATTTTCTTGCGCGATTACCTCGAGCGCGCCAAATTTGATCGCCGGGCGTCCTCGCGGGATAAGGACTGACACTGATGCGACGCCTCGGCCTCCTTTTGCTACTCGGAATTGCCGCCGTCGGGGCGTTCTGCGCCTGGCTCGATCAAGAACTCAGTGTTCCGTACAAGCACTATTCGGGCGAATCGGTCATCGTGGATATTCCGCACGGCACTTCACGCTGGAGCACCGCGGGGTTACTCGCCAAGAACGGCGTGATCCGTAGCCGTGTGGCGTTCGAATTTTTCAGCCATTGGCACCAAAGGCGCTTGTTGCAGGCGGGAGAATATCTTTTCGAAGGCCCGATGACTGAGCGCCAGGTGTTCTGGAAAATTGCGAACGGGAGGATCAACGTCGTCAGCGTGAAGATTCCCGAAGGCTGGAATATGTTCGACATTGCCGATCAGTTGGAGCGGCAGAAACTGTGCAGCCGCGCGGATTTCCTGCGGGTCGCGCGAGATCCAACTCCGATTCTGGATATCGCGCCCCACGCGCGCAGCCTCGAAGGCTTTTTGTTTCCGTCCACGTATCTGTTCGGGCGCCACACGCCTCCCGATCAGATCGCCGCGACGATGGTCCGCGAATTTCGCAGAGTGTGGAACAATCTGAATCCCGATCTCGCGATTGCCACTGCTACCACGCCATCGCTTGAAGATACGGTCACGTTGGCGTCGCTTGTCGAGCGCGAGACGCCGCTTGAGTCGGAGCGGCCGCTCGTTGCGGGCGTGTTCTACAATCGCCTTCACCGCAATTACCCGCTGCAATGCGATCCGACGGTGCAATACGCTTTGGCGCTGGCGGGACGCCCAACTCAAATTGTCCGCCATGCGGACTTGCGGGTCGATTCGCCGTACAATACGTACCTGCGGCCGGGCCTTCCTCCCGGCCCAATCGCGAACCCGGGCGAGGCTTCCTTGCGAGCGGCGATCGACCCGGCCAAGACGGACTTCATGTATTTCGTCGCAAATGATACGGGCGGACATTTTTTCAGCAAGACGCTCGAGGAACATAATCGCAACGTCGCGAAATACCGCCGCCGGTTGGAGAGCGATGCCAACGGCGATTCGCAAAAGCGCGCGTTCGCGACAAACCCAAGGGAACACCGGAGCCAGCCTTGAAGCAGGTTAAGCACGAATCGCATTCCCCGAAAGAGCCAACCAAGAAGGAATTGATCCTCGAAGCCGCCGCGGCGTTTGCAAAGGATCGTATTACGGCTGCGGAGATCGAGCAGATTCGCCGGAAACTGATCGCGCAGTTTGGCACAGAGGCGAACACTTCCGCCGATTACATCGCGAGTGTGCTAGGCGATGCCGGCCGGCGCGTGATTCTCTCGACTTCTGCGGACACGGAAGGCCGCTACGAGGAAGAGTTTCACGACTTACTCCACTTCTCGACTCTCGAAGACGCCGAGATGTGCCTGATCCGCCTCGACGAGCTTTTCCGGAAATTCCGCCGCGAAGGCGATCACCCCGCCGAAGAACGCGTGCGCCAAGTCGGCGTGCTCGGCCGGCGCCGCGCGGAAATGATCGCGCGGAATCACAAGGTGGAAGCGGCGAAACGCGCCGAAAAGGAAGAAATCGCACAGTGGTTCGGCGTCTGGCTACAGACTCCCGATGCATTCTTTGACTGGCTGGAAGTCCGCAAACAAACCCCCGATTACGAGAGGCGCTTCGGCGCAAGCAACGCCGCCGGCGCCTAGATGATTCTGTTCGAGGTTGAGCCGCTCGATCTCGGAGCGGACGTGCGCGCGGTTGGCATCGAGCTTGTTGAGCCCGACGAGAACCGCGAGCCAATACTAGGTGAAGTTGCCGCAAAGGTTTGGAGCCGCGTCATCCCCGCTCTCGCCGGAAAAGAACCCTGGGCGCTCGATTTCTTCAGCCATCTCGATCGAGTCCGCGAGTATTGCGAAAATCACGCCATCAGTTTTCGCGATGCGGCGAATCGTTGCCTGGCGATCCCGGCGCTCGAACAGGCAGTGTTGGAATCACTCTTTGCGCGCTTTGAAGCCGAGACGTTTGGTGCGCGCGCCGGAGCGCTCGTGACTGAAGAGGACGCGGCTCTCGAAAGCGATCTCTCGCACCGTGGCGCCGATGCCTACCAACCCGTTTTCTCCAACTATCATTTCTGCGCGATTTGCAATTTTGAAGACGGCTCGCTGGTCGTTCTGAGCAAGCAGCTCTGGGCGAGCGAAATCGTGCGAATTGCACGCCGCGCGCTCGATGGTCTCGACGTCGAAGTGCGTCTCGGTTCGTCCTAGCGGGAAGTCGCAGCTTCGTTGACTTGGCTTTAAGCCGCGAAAAATAATTCAAGATTCTGAGCGAAGGAAATTCTAGCGCGCTTCCGCGTTTTCGAGCCACGGTTGCTGCGCGGGCAGGCGCGAGAACACCGCCTGTTCCAGTTCGTGCGCGCTCTTTGCGTGGTCGGGATAATTGCAGACGAATGTCTCGAAGTTAAATTTGTTATTGGCACCGACAATGCGGAGCGATTGCTCGAGCTGGCCAGTCAGGCGATTTGCGCTTGCCGTGTCCGTATCGGAGAGAACGAGCCCGAAGAATCCCGGGCCGAGCAGGTACATGGAGTCGGTTGGACGCATGATGCGAGCGATCGCGCGCGCGGCTTCGCCGAGCGACGCAGTGCCTTCATTTGAATCCGCCGCGTCTTCGGACAACAACACCTTGACCACGAGAAGCGAGAGAGTTCGTTCCATCGTCGAGGCTCGCCGGTAATCCATTGCCAGGCGATCCTGAAAATGATTGAGGTCGGGAATCGTGCGAAGCAAGTCGGAATTGGCCTGATGCCGCAGTTCGACGTTCCGTTGGAGTTCCGATACCAGCTGCATCTTTAAGTTGCGGAACGTCCGCTGGCGGTCCAGAAGATAGGCTGCGACGAGCAAAGACAGCACGCAGAACCCGAAGAACGCGAAGCGCAGCGGCAGCTTTTCCGCCTCGTCCGGATGGACGAACACCAGCGGATACATCAGCAGCGCGACGCCGCCGGCCATCACGAGAACAATGACGGCCGCAAGAATCGTCAGTTGACGCTCTCGCCGCTCCAGTTTGTCTAGCTCAGCTAAATTGAATGCCACCATCGCCTAATCTCCACCGGCGCGTGAGAGGCGCAGAATCGGCCCCGGTGAAATGGTGCAACTCCGCCGTATCTTAAAGTTTCGGTCGCGAATGCGTCCGGCACAAGCAGTGAGTTCGCCACTGTGACCTACGTGTTACCACGCGGAACATCGGGCGGCGTTTTATGCCATCCAGCGGAACGGAATTTCGGTCCGCCTGTAGTCGCGTTGACTTGCTCGTCGCCGCCCCGTTATGATGCCCTGCTGTGGCCGACCAGGAATCGCTAATCGGTAAAACCATTTCGCATTACCGCATCCTTGAAAAACTCGGTGGGGGCGGGATGGGCGTGGTCTACAAAGCCGAAGATTCGCGGCTCCGGCGAATCGTTGCCCTGAAATTCCTTCCCGCGGAAACCGCGCACGACCCCGTCGCGCTCGAGCGATTCCAGCGCGAAGCGCAGGCAGCCTCAGCCCTCAACCACCCCAACATCTGCACGATCTACGACATCGGCACCGAGGACGGCCAGGCATTTATCGCCATGGAATACCTCGAGGGCCAAACGCTGAAGCACCGAATCGCGAATAAGCCGATGCCACTCGATGTTCTCCTCGACTTCGGGATTCAGATTGCCGATGCGCTCGACGCGGCACACTCGAGCGGCATCGTTCACCGCGACATCAAGCCCGCGAATATTTTCGTGACGAAGCGCGCGCAGGTGAAAGTTCTCGATTTCGGCCTCGCCAAGCTCAGCGCCGATCGCCGCCAGACGAATCTCGATAGCGATTCCGCCAGTGAGACGGCTGCGACGGCGGCGGATCGCGTGATGCTGACGACGCCGGGCGTGACGATCGGCACGGCCGCCTACATGTCGCCCGAGCAAGTGCGCGGGGAAGAGCTGGACGGAAGAACGGACGTTTTCAGCTTCGGCGTGGTCCTCTACGAAATGGCAACAGGACGCCAGGCGTTTGCCGGCAACACATCCGGCGTCGTATTCGACGCGATTCTCAATCGCGCGCCGGCGCCGGCCATCAGCGTGAACGCGTCACTCCCGCCGAAACTCGAGGAAATCATCGAAACCGCGCTCGAGAAAGATCGCGCACTTCGATATCAGGTTGCCGCCGAACTTGTCGCGAGCCTGAAGCGTCTGAAACGCGAAACGGGCACGTCGCGAGCTCTCACAGCGTCGGGAACGGTGCAGGCCGCATCGGATTCCGGGCAAACGGCGGTCGCAGCGCAATCCGCTGCGCCGGTTATCGCGGCGGCGCAGCCGCGATCTCGTCTCACATCGTTGCTGGCGATGTCTGTGATCGCTGCGGGGATTATCTTCGCCGCCGGATATTTTGCGGGTACGCACCGTGAAGCTGCTTCAGTGCCTGTCTATCACCAACTCACATTCCGACGCGGCACGATACGCGCCGCTCGTTTCAGCCCGGATGGCGACACCATCGTTTACAGCGCTGCGTGGGAGGGGAATCCTCAGGAGATTTACACCACTCGTCCTGAAAGCCCTCAGTCTCGCTCGCTTGGAATACCAGATTCGGAAATTCTTGGAGCATCATCGGCGGGCGAGATGGCTGTCATGCTCGATAGCCGTCCTTCTGCGGGTTTCATAAACATAGGGACACTGGCTCGCGTGCCACTCACCGGTGGCGCGCCCCGATCCGTGGTTGAGCGAGTAACGTGGGCCGATTGGTCTCCGGATGGTTCGAATCTCGCTGTCGTCCGGCAAGAACAGGGGCGGTACCGCCTCGAATATCCCGTTGGCAAAGTTTTGTACGAAGCGGACGGATGGATCAGTCATCTCCGCGTATCTCCAACAGGCGATCAAATTGCATTTCTCGATCATCCGCTGCTGGGCGACGACGCGGGTTTTGTAGCCGTTATGGATACATCCGGCCATCGGAAGACGCTCTCGAAGAATTGGGGGAGCGTCCAAGGCCTGGCGTGGTCGCCTGGTGGAAAAGAAATTTGGTTCACCGGAACGAATGTCGGCTTTGCGCGATATCTCAATGCCGTCGATCTCGACGGCCACGAACGCATGATTGCCCGCGTGCCCGGCATGCTCATGCTCCACGACATCTGGCGCGACGGCCGCGTATTGCTTGGCCGTGATTCTCCCCGGCAGGGGATCATCAGCATTCCGGCAGGGGGAAAAGAACGTGATCTTTCATGGTTTGATTTCTCCACTCTTTTCGATTACTCCGCGGACGGCAAGACGGTCCTCTTTACGGAAACGGGCGAAGGCGGAGGCAGCACGTATGGAGTTTATCTCCGCGATACCGACGGGTCGCCCGCCGTGCGACTCGGCGACGGCTATTCGCTGGCTCTTTCGCCCGACAAGCAGTCGGTGATCGCCGTGCCTCTGGGCACTCAAACAGCGCTGACGATTCTTCCCACCGGCGCTGGGCAGCCGAAGAATTTGCCCTCCGACGGGATGACGCACGAGGCCGCATTCTGGCTTCCCGATGGCAAACGATTCGTCTTTTCTGCGTCCGAACCGAACCACGGCGTCCGGCTGTACGTTCAGGATCTTTCAGGAAGCAAGCCTCGAGCGATTTCGCCCGAGGGAGTACTTGAATCCGATTTCGCGATTTCTCCCGGTGAAAAATTGGTGGCTGGCGTCGGCCCGGATCGGCTCGGGTACATCTATCCGGTTGATGGAGGCGATCCACGTCCGATCCCCGGATTCGACAAAGGCGATCGGCCAATTGCTTGGGACTCCGATAATCGGTCCCTGTTCGTCTACGATTACCGCAGCCTTCCCGCTCAGGTTTTCAGGCTCGATACGTCCAGTGGTAAGAAGACGGCGTGGAAACAACTCGTGCCGTCCGATTCGGCCGGCATCGACCACATCGCTCCAGTCTTCATGTCCGGCGACAAGAAGAGCTATGTCTACGGCTACAGTCGCATCCTTTCCGATCTTTATCTCGTCTCCGGTTTGAAGTAGCGCGATCTTCCTCTTCGCGCTCCCGCTGGTCCTCGAATATTCGTGTCGAAATTGTGGTACCTCCGTACCATTCCGGGCATCGGGAGACCTAGTACACAATCGCTGTAGGCAAGTGAATTGCAAGTTGTAGGTCGTCCCCGAATGCCCAGCGAAGCCACCACACCGGCCGCACGCGCGTTTGTCCGTAGCCTCAATGTTTTGTTGAAGTTCGCGAGGCTGTACGGACTGGAGCACGTGCGTTCCGCGTCCCAATTTGACTCCACGCTGCAGGAACTGGCCGAAGCCATCGACGCCTCCGGTTCAGCGGGGCTTCTTCTGGGTGCGACCGGCTCCCAGCTCCTACTTGACGGTGTTCCACTTGAGATCACTCCAGCCGAGCGCAGCTTCGCGGACCTCTTGAGCGCGGCGGGCGTCGCCAGCATCAATTTCGGGCGCGGCCTCGATCGCGAAGAATTCGCGCGCTTCATTCGCGCGTTCATGGAAATGGGCTCAAAAGCTTCGGGCCTGGCGGACAAGCTTGAGGAATTCTCACAGAAAAACTCTGACGGAGCGATACGCGTAAACGAAATTCGGTTCGTCGCGGAAGATTCGGCGTATTCCGAAGCGCGAGTCGCTGCTCAATTGACCGCGCGGACGCTCGGCGCGGATGCCGATACGATTCAGGAATGGTTTCGCAGCCCGGAAAAAATGATTCAGCTGATCGCTGCGGCGGAGGGCGCGTCGAAAAGTGGCGATGCTTCACGGTCGTCCGGTGGAGTCGCGGCCGGTCCGACCGCAAGCTTAGGCGCTGTGGGGCTTGCGATTGGCGGCGCGCCGGCTACTGGTTCCGCTGACGCATCCACCGGAATAGTTCTCAACGAAGCGGACATGCAAGGGTTGCTGCGCCTGCTCGCGCAATTTGGTGAAGCGACTCAAAGCCACTCGCCACATCTCGATGCGTCGGCGTGGCAGCAAAAACTATCGCACCTTCCGCAGAATGCGCAGGTCACGTTGCGGCAGGCGCTTGCCGGAATTGCCGGGTCCGCGCCGAAAGCCAAACTCGATGGCGCCACACTCTTACGGCTAGCTGAGGATCTTGCAATTCGCTTCGCGCTTGAACGCTACCAACGCGGCGAAGTTCGCGTGAACGCAGTTCGCCAGATGCTCGACAAAATGGGCGGCGAAATCGGAACGCTGCGCAAGCTCTTGAAGGCGCGAGAAGACAAAATGGCCAAAGCAGGAATTGCCGTCGAGTCTCACGCCGATTTGCTCGACCGTCAATTCTGGGCGCGTGTGCCTGAATCGGGGAAGCGCGAGGTTCTTCTCTCCACCGAAGCCTGGTGCATTCCGCCACGAAACGTCCAGCAATTCGTCGAAGAATTGCTGGGGCGCGGCGAGGGCGATGCCGCTGGCGATATTCTCGTACATTACGCCACATGCGTCCGGAACAAAGATCCCGAAGCGCGCAAGAAGGCCGCCATCGGCCTTGGCCAACTCGCGGAACTTTACAGCCGCGCAGCGAGCAAGCGATTACAAAATGCAATTCTCGAAATCAGCCGGCAAATGCAAGACGAACCCGAAAGCGAACTGCAAACTCTTCTCGGCGCCGCTTTCGTCCGCCTAAGCCAGGAAGCTGCGTCGCGCCGCTACTATCGCGCGATGCAGCAAGCGCTCGACGCGCTCGATTCCCTGGAAGAAGTCCGCCCGAGTTGGGCGCAAAGTCTTCGCCCGCGCCTCGGCATCGAGAATCGCGTTTCTGAATTCATTGACGATGCAATGAATTCGGATGTCGTGCCGCCAACCCTCACGGAAGTGCTGCGCCGCGTCGCTCCCGCCGCTGCGGAACAATTGGCGCTTCGGCTGTCGCGCGCCACGCGCCGCAACGATCGCGAGCGCATCGTCGAGTTGGCCGGCACAATTGGCGACGCGTGCGCCGCGCCGCTACGCAAAATTCTTGCTTCGGAGCCATTCGCCAAGGCTGCGATCGTTGTTGGTCTACTTAGCCGCATCGAACCCGAATCGCTTGCTGAAATTCTTCCGGGGCGGTTGAGCGAAGGCCATCGTGGATTTCACGATGCGGTTGTTCGCCAGCTTTCGATTGCGGGCGCGCCCGAGCGCGGCCGCATACTCGTGAATTTCATTGAGCTTTTCGATCCACTTGTGCGGCCCCTCGCCGTGGACGAGATTGGAATGTGCGCCGATCCCTGGACCGCGGATAAGCTATTGCGCCTCGTGCATGGCGCGATTCTGCCGGACAGCTCGGAATTCCTGCGCGTAAAAGCGATCGAAGCCCTTGGGCGCATTCGCGCGCCGGGTACCGTCGATCGTTTGCGCCATTTTCTCGAAGATCGCAAGACGTTCGGCTGGGCGTATCCCGACGAGATTCGGACCGCGGTTGCGCAAGCGCTCGCGAAAATTGATCCGGAATGGCTGGCGGCGTTCATTCCGCAGTCGGGTCTCGATCCCGCATTGCTGGCGCTCGCCCCGCTCGATCCGCTGCCCGAAAAAGATTTCGTTCGCTACCGGCGCTATCGCCGCACCAAACTTTCTCGCACCGTTCCCGCGTTTGTCAGCTCGCCGCACGGGAAGCAATCTCTGGCGATCAATGTGATGAGCCTCGACGGCGGATTGATCAGCGGCGACGTGCAGCTCGCGGTCGGCACATCCGCCTCGCTGAGAATTCCGAACGGTTTGCGATCCATCAACGCTCAGGCCGTCGTGCGATTCGTGCGCTCGCACCAGGCCGGCTTCGAATGGGTCGGCATGGACCTTGACGACCGCGCAAAACTTCGCCGGCTTCTTGTCTCACTCGGCGATCGAATTCAATAGTCCCTTCCCAGCATTCCAGGTTGTTCCGCGCCAAAATCTGCGGGAAGATGTCCGCCGTAATGCCGCAACTCACTCTCGATCTAATTGCTGAGGCTGCAGACTTTCTTCGCGGTCGAATTCGCCGCACGCCGCTCGAGCCTTCGGCGGCGCTCTCCGCAAAGCTTGGCGTACCGGTGTGGCTCAAACTCGAATCGTTGCAGGTGACCGGCTCGTTCAAAATTCGCGGCGCGTTTTTCCGATTGTCGCGACTGACCGATGCGGAGCGGCGCAGCGGAATTGTGACATGCTCGGCCGGCAATCACGGTAAAGCCTGCGCGTATGCGGGACGCGATCTCGGCATTCGGGTCACAATTCATGTGCCAAGCACGGTAGATGAAGCGAAGTATCGCGGAATGCTGGCGCTCGGCGCCGAAGTAAAAGTGTCCAAGTTTCCCGGCTACGACGAAACCGAAGATCTCGCCCAGGAAGAAGCGCGGAGCAGCGGGCGACCATTCATATCCGCCTTCGACGATACGGATGTGATGGCTGGAAATGGCGGCACGCTCGCGATGGAAATTCTCGAGGAACTTCCGCAGGCGAAGGATTTCATCGTTCCCGTGGGCGGCGGCGGCCTCGGCGCTGGTTTTTCGTTCTACGCCAAGCGGAAAAATTCCGCGGCGAGATTTATCGCGTGCCAGCACGAAGTATCGCCGGGCCTAAAGGCTTCGTTTGAGCTAGGCCGCGCGGCGACGCGCCTGCCTTCCGGTGACACGCTAGCCGGAGGCATCGAAGGCGGAATCGGTGAGCAAACATTTGAAATCTTGCGCACGCGCGTGGATCACATCGCTCTCGTCAATGACGCCGAGATCTGCGCCGCGCTTCGCTGGATGCTTGATGAGCACCAATACTTAATCGAGCCGACCGCCGCGGCAACTCTCGCGGCTTGCCTGAGCGGCAAAGTGGGCGCGCTTTCCGGCCCAGCCGTGGTTGTACTTTCCGGCCGGAATGTGGCCGGCTCGACGATTCGGAAGATCGTCTGCCCGTGAAAATCGCGACGCGGGAAGAAATTCAGCGTGTCCTCTCGCTGCGCGACGTGATTCCGCTGATGCGCGAGGCGCTGGTTGCCCAGTCCCGCGGCGAATGCGAGACGCCCATGCCGATGCATCTCAACATCGGCAAGGGTGTAGGCGAACAGCACAGCGAGCGGGGCGAAATCCACATCAAGTCGAGTTACCGAGAGGGCGGCAATTATTTCGTTGTCAAAATCGCGTCAGGGTTTCCCGGAAACGCCGCGCGCAATCTTCCGACAGCGGACGGCATGATGCTTCTAACCTCTGCTGAGACGGGAGCGCCGGTTGCACTGCTTTGCGATGGCGGTGATCTTACCGATGCGCGTACCGCTGCTGTGTCAGCGATGATTGCGCTTGAACTTGGCCGCGACGATACGTCGCTCGGGATTCTTGGCAGTGGCGTGCAGGCGCGTTGGCAAGTTCGCGCGCACGTGGAAGTTCTGCCGCTTCGAGAAGTTTGGCTATGGGGTCGATCGCCCGAGCCTGTCCGGAAGTGTCGAGACGACATTGAAAATCACGTTCACGGAGTCGATGTCCGAATCGCAACCTCGCCAGCCGATGTCGCTCGCCATTCTCGGCTCATCGTAACGACGACCGCTGCGCGGGCGCCGCTTCTTTCATTCGAAGACATCGCGCCCGGGACACTCATTTCCGCCGTCGGCTCTGACTCGCCGGGCAAGCAGGAGCTTCATCCGCAAATTCTTGCTAACGCCTCGCTCGTGCTGGTGGATTCGCGGCAGCAATGCGAACGTCTCGGAGAATTGCAGCACGCGCCGTCGGCGTTCGATCGCGCGATCGAGATGGGCAAATTCTGCGATTTTCATCCCGCGTTCGACACCGGCGGCGTCATCGTTGCCGATTTCACGGGCCTCGGCGTCGAAGATCTTTTCATCGCCGAGGATTGTTACCGTAAACTTGTTGGCTGATTTTCACGGAAGGAAGGCGCTCGAATGCATTGGGCCTTTGTCGTCGCACTCGGATTCGCCGTCGGAATTCTCGTCGGAGTCATGGGAATCGGCGGAGGCATCATCGTCGTGCCCGCGCTCGTTCATCTCTTCGGAATGGATCAGCACCTCGCCCAGGGCACATCGCTCTTCATTATTCTGCCGCCGCTGGGGCTCGGCGCGCTTTCCGTCTATTGGAAAAAGCGGGAAGTTGATCTGCGCGCGGGGATTATATGCGCCTTGGGGATGTTGGCTGGCGGTTACCTCGGCGGGCGAATCGCGGTTGGCATGGACTCGTCGCGTCTCGGCTCCGCGTTCGGACTTTTCCTCATGTTCGCAGCAATACTTTTGTGGCGGCGCTCGGACGCCCCGGCAAGCGCAGGAGGCGTTCGTGCCTGATTCGAATCCTATCGCGGTTTTTGCCACGGCTTGCGTCGTGGGAGTCGCGAGCGGTTTGTTCGGAATCGGAGGCGGCGTCCTCCTCGTTCCTTTGCTCGTGCTTCTCCATCATTATGGGCAGCATCGCGCGCAGGGCACGAGCCTCGTCGCGCTGGTCCCTCCGACTGGCTTGCTCGCATTCATTACCTACTATCACGCTCACCAAGTGGACATTCGAACCGGTTTGCTGATCATTCCCGGCGTGTTCATTGGCGGAATTCTCGGAGGCCGCTTGGCTGTCGGGCTGTCCGCCGTGCATTTGCGTCGCGTTGTCGCCTGCATCCTCTTCGTCCTCGGCGCATATGAATTCCTCGCCCCCCTCGTTCGCTCGACGGCGCACGCCGCTCGCTAGCGTCACCGGTATTGCCGCGCGCGAACCGGCTTCGTTGTCATCGCGCTGCGCATAAGTTATTCTTTTTCCACATGGTTGATATTCATTGCCACATCCTCTTCGGCCTTGATGACGGCGCCGATTCACTGGAAACCGCCCAGAAGATGGCGGAAATGGCCATTGCGGACGGCATTACGCATGTCATCGCCACGCCTCACGCGAATTCCACCTATCCATTCCTCCCCGAGGCGATTCGGGAACGCCGCGACGAACTTCAGTCCCGCTTGAATGGGCAGCTCGTTCTCGCGACGGGTTGCGATTTCCATTTGAGTTATGAAAACGTCGAGGATCTTCGTCCGAATCCGACGAAGTACACACTGAATCAAAAAAAATACCTTCTCGTTGAATTCAATGATTTTTCCATTCCGCCTTCGATGGATCAGACGCTTCATTTGCTGCAACTCTACGGCGCAACTCCGATCATCACGCATCCCGAGCGCAATCCTCTGATCCGCGCGAATCCCGACCGGATGTATCGCTGGATGCGCCAGGGGTGCTACGTGCAGGTGACGGCGCAATCGCTTCTTGGCCGGTTTGGCTCGCAGGCGCAAGTGATGGCCGAAACCTGGCTGCGCGACGGCATTATCCATTTCGTCGCCAGCGATGCGCACAATTTGAGTTCCCGCCCGTTGCAACTAAAGGACGCACGCGAAAAGGTAGCGGACAAAGTCGGAAAAAATGTCGCTCAAGCTCTCTTTGAGGATAACCCGCGCGCCGCGTTCGACGGCCGCCCATTGCCATACGTCCCCGAGCTTCCGGACGATCTCGGGCAAGCGCCGGGGGCCACGCCAAAGCGGCGTAAGCGCTTCTGGTTCTTTTAATTCCGCCGTCTTGAGTTGTCCGACACGCGGCATCCTCCTGTGTGGATGCGCGCGCTGGCCTCGCGGGGTTAGAATAGATTTTCCATGAATCCGCAGAGCAAAGCCGTTCCTTCTGCCTCCGCGCGTCGTGTCCTCGATCTGCGCTTTGTCGAGTTAATGGACAAAATGCGCAAGAACCGCGTGGGCGACGACGTGGAACTCTTGCGGCGCGCTTACGATTTCGCCGCCGAACGGCACTCCGATCAGACACGGGCGTCCGGCGACCCCTACCTCTCGCACCCTCTCGAAGTCGCGCACATTCTCGCGGACATGAAATTCGACGCGACGACGCTTACCGCGGCGCTCCTTCACGACGTCGTCGAAGATACGAAAGTTCCGCTCGACCGTATTTCCGAAATGTTCGGCCCCGAGGTCGCGCGCCTGGTTGAAGGCACGACGAAAATCAGCCGACTCGATTTCCTCGCGCCGGAAGCGCGCCAGGCCGAGAACGTTCGCAAAATGCTCCTCGCGATGGTCAACGACGTTCGCGTCGTGATGATCAAGCTGGCAGACCGCCTCCACAATATGCGCACGCTCCAGTTTCTCGAGCCCGAACGCCAGCAGCGTATCGCCCGCGAGACGATTGATATTTACGCTCCAGTTGCCAACCGCCTCGGCATGGGCCTCATCCGCGGCGAATTGGAAGACCTTGCCTTCAGCTATCTCGAGCCTGCCGCCTATATCGAACTGCAGAAGAAAGTCGCGTCGAAGCAGAAAGTGCACGACCGTTTTCTCGACGATGTGCAAAAGAACATCCGCGAAAAAATGGTCGCCAGTGGAATTCCGGCGGAAGTGGAAGGCCGCATCAAGCGGCTCTTCTCGCTACATCTGAAAATCGAATCGCAGCAACGCTCGCTCGACCAGGTTTACGATCTGCTGGCCATCCGCGTCATCACGGACAATGTGAAGAACTGCTACGCCGCACTAGGCGTGATTCACCAGATTTGGCGGCCGGTGCCTGGCCGTTTCAAGGACTACATCGCGATGCCGCGGTCAAATCTGTATCAGTCGCTGCACACGACCGTGATTCATGCGGGCCAGGCCTTTGAGGTCCAGATTCGGACGCAAGAAATGCATCGCATCGCCGAGCAGGGCGTCGCGGCCCACTGGAAATATAAGGACGGAAGCGTTGCGGGCGTGCCCGGGCAGGCCGGCATGCAGAGCTCCGGGATGCAAACTGAAGATCAGCGAATTCTCTGGATGCGTCAGCTCATCGAGTGGGTGCAGGAAATGGAGGAGCCAAGCGAGTTCCTCTCCACGCTCAAGGTGGACCTGTATCCTGAAGAGGTTTACACGTTTTCGCCGAAGGGGCGCGTCGTTGTCCTTCCTCGTGGCGCGACGCCTGTCGATTTCGCCTACGCGATTCACACGGAAGTAGGCAATCAGTGCGTCGGCGCGAAGGTGAACGGCCAGATCGTTCCGCTGCGCCACGCGCTCGCGAATGGCGACGTCATCGAAATTCTCACGCAGAAAGGCCATGCGCCCAGCCGCGATTGGCTCATCTTCGTAGAAACCTCACGCGCACGAAGCAAGATCAAGCACTGGATCAATCTCCACGAGCGTGAGGAGGCTACCGTCGTTGGCCGCCGCTTGCTCGAGCGCGAAGCGCGTCAGGCCGGTGTGAGCCTGAAACAAATTTCAGATGAAGCTCTGCAGCGCGTCGCCGCAGAATACGGCTGCGGACGTGTCGAAGATCTTTACGCCGATCTCGGCTATGGAAAATGGTCGGCCCGGCAGGTCATCACGAAGGCGACAGGCGCGGCTCCTGCCGACCAGAGCAGCCAGCAGCCGCAGAAGCTCGTTTCGGCCGTCAAGCGCGTGCTTGGCATGCACGACGGCGCGATTCTCGTTCGCGGCCACGACGACTTGATGGTGTATCGCTCGAAGTGTTGCAATCCGATTCCGGGAGATGAAATCGTCGGCTACGTTACGCGCGGCCGCGGCATCGCCGTGCATAGCACTGCGTGTCCCAACGTTCAAAAGCTTCTCTATGAGTCCGAACGGCGCATTCCGGTTGAGTGGGGCAATGCGACGGAAGCGACCTTCTCGGTTCGCCTTCGCATCCGGACGGAGGATCGGCCCGGCATGCTTGCGGAGATCACAGCGGTGATCAGCGATGCCGGCGCTAACATCCGCACGTTCGAAAGCGGCGGCGAAGATTTGCACGCGCGCGTCGAAGTCGCGCTCGATATCCACAATCGCAAGCAACTCGAGCGCATCCTCACCAGCATCAAGAAAATCCCCGGCATCTTCGGCATCGAGCGGCTGTACAACATCTAATCCAATAGATCTGATCAACTAGGCGCAGCATCCTCGTAATCATTGGGCGACAACGCGGTTTCGCTTCGCCCTTTCCTCCGCGGCGATTTGAAGTAGAATCCCTGCGATGGGGGATCGCATCTTACAGCGTCCACACGCCTTGGGCAGATTCCGAAAACATTTTCTGCCGGCAAAAATGGCGGCCGCAGCCATGTTTCTGCTCGTCTGCGCAGGTTGTAAGCACACCCGTTATATCGACACCAAGCCGCTCGACCAATCAGGAATGGATTACTCCGCAATTCAGGAGATGAAGGCGTTATCTCCAACCGACGCGGAGATTGCGGAAGTTGCGAAGGCCAAGATGGGCGGACTGAGCGACCACGCGTGCATCGAACTGCTTCGTATTTCGCGGTCGCTGAACCAGCGGGCCGACTTCGCCGACGCCGCCGACAATCTTGTGCAGGTCGGAATGACAGAGGACGACATATTGGCGCTTGCGCGAATGCGCCAACTCGGTGTTCCATCAGGCGAATTGCAAGCGATGAAATTGACCGGTCTTTCGGACGCTGTGGTCATGGAAGTTGCACGACGCCACGCGGCGGGCAAGCAGGCGCTTTCTGGTGTTTCGCTCGCGCACCTTAAGGACGCTGGCTTCAGCCAGGCAGCACTTTTCGAATTGGTTCGCCGCGGTGTGCGCGACGATCAGGTGGCAGGGATCGTCGCTCTTCGCCGCAATAAGAAATGGAGCGAGGCCGAAATTCTGAAACACTATCCGCCCACCGACGTTGCCCCATACCAGAATTCGAGCACTCCCGAACCGGCACGCTGAGCATTCAGGAGGATTCATGCGCGAAATTGTCTCAACGGAACATGGCCCAAAAGCGATCGGACCGTATTCGCAGGCCGTGAAGGCGAACGGATTCGTTTTCATCTCCGGCCAGGTGGCGCTGCATCCGGCGACGGGACAATTGGTCGAGGGCGGAATCGCGCAGCAAACCGAACGCGTCCTCGAAAATCTTCGCGGCATCGTCGAAGCGTCGGGTTCCTCGATGCATAAGGCCGTAAGAGTCACCGTATTCTTGAAAGACATGAACGATTTTGCGGCGATGAATGAGATTTACGCGCGCTATTTTCCGTCGGCGCCTCCCGCGCGCTCGACCGTGGAAGTCGCGCGACTCCCCAAAGACGTGCGTATCGAAATAGATTTGATCGCGCTTGCCTGAGCGCGAGATCATGCTGCATGCTCGGCCACGGAACGATTGGCGGCGACGGCCGGTTTCCCGAAACTCGATGGTCCGCCGTCGTTGCCGCGCGCAGCGACGATCCAGCGGAACGCCGCCGCGCGCTCGACATTCTCATCGGCGCGTACTGGAAACCCGTTTACAAATACATTCGAATTCATTGGAACAAGTCCGCGGATGAAGCGCAGGATTTGACCCAGGATTTTTTCACCCGGCTTCTCGAAAAGGATTTTCTGGATCGCTACGATCCGGCGCGAGCGCGGCTTCGAACTTATCTGCGCGTCTGCGTGGATGGCGTCGTCGCAAATGAAGCGAAGGCCGCCCATCGTCTGAAGCGCGGCGGTGACGCGATTCATATTTCGCTCGACTTCAGCGCTGCAGAGACTGAGCTATCGCGCGTTGCGCCGGCAGCGCGCCAGATTGCGTCTCCGGAAACAATTGATGATTGGTTTGATAAAGAGTGGGTTCGTAGCTTGTTTGCGCTGGCAGTGGAATCTTTGCGCGAGGAATGCGAACGCAGCAGCAAGCAGGTCCACTTCCGGCTTTTCGAGATTTATGATCTCGAGGATGCGCCGGACCGCCGGCCGAGTTATGACGATCTTGCGCGAGAGTTTGCCGTCGGCGTGACGGATGTGACGAACTATCTTGCCTTCGCGCGCCGTGAATTCCGCCGCATCGTGCTGGCGACATTGCGCGACGTTTGCGCGAGCGAAGATGAATTCCGGCGCGAGGCGCGCTCGATTCTCGGAGTCGATCTGCGATGAGCCCGGCGAGCGATGCTTCTGGCGACATCCCGAGTGAGACCGCCAAAATGAGATGGCTTTCAGATGCCGCCGTCGCGCGATTGCGTGAGGCCGGCAGCGAGCCCGAATTATCCGGCACGCCGTATCGGCTGCTGAAGCGGCTCGGTCGCGGCGGCATGGGCATGGTCTATCTAGTGGAGGATTCGCGGCTCAACCGGCGCATCGCAATGAAATTGCTAGATGCGCCCAATCGCGACGCCGAACTCGAAGCGCGGCTTCTGCGCGAGGCGCGCGTGCTCGCGCAACTCGAGCATCCCGGAATTGTGCCGGTGCATGACGCGGGCACGCTCGCCGACGGCCGCGTCTTCTATACGATGAAGTTCGTGCAGGGACGACGGCTCGACGAAATTGTCAGAGAGGCGGCATCATCGTTGCCCGAGCGGCTGCGATTGTTTCGGAAGATCTGCGAACCCGTCGCGTTCGCGCACTCGCGCGGGGTGCTCCATCGCGATTTGAAACCGGAAAACATCATGGTTGGTCCTTTTGGAGAAGTGCTTGTGATGGACTGGGGCATCGCGAAAGTGTTGGCGGCCTCCGCGAATTCGTCGCCAGCAGCCGAAGAACGAAAAGCAGGCTCTGCGGCGAATACGGATGGGTTGGTAAGAGTTCCGGAAACGGCTCACGGCGCCGTCGTCGGGACGCCGGGATACATGGCTCCGGAGCAAGCGCGCGGCGAAATTGCGCGGCTCGACGAGCGCGCAGATATTTTTTCGCTGGGTGCAATCTTGAAGTTCCTAATTTCTGGTTCGACTGTAGATGCCGCAACGACCGATAATTTGCCCCGGCGGCTATCGGCGATTGTTGCCAAGGCTATGGCGTCATCTCCGAATGCACGATACGCCTCGGCCGAAGCCCTCGCCGCCGACATTGCCGCATATCTCGACGGCCTCCCGGTGAGCGCGTATCCGGAAAGCCTGCTCGACCGAACGGCGCGGCTCATATCTCGAAATCGAGTGGCCATCGTCCTCGTTTTGGCGTATCTTCTCGCCCGCGTTCTTCTGATTCTTTGGCATCCACGCTAAAGGAATTCGTCCCGGCGGTTAATAGAACCGAAGGGAGCGTGTCCGGCATTGAATGAGACCGGACGCGAAGGTGAAATCATGAACAAAATCGTGTATGGACTTATTGTGGGCGGCGTTCTGGGAATTTTCGATGGTCTCACGTCCTATTTCACACCAGCTGTGCGTGCAGCTCTCGTTGGAATCGTCATCGGCTCTACGATTAAGGGGCTGATCGCGGGCGCGCTGATCGGATGGTTTGCGCGAAGAGTGAATTCGCTGGCGCTTGGCATCGTATTTGGACTCGCAGTGGGATTGATTCTTGCATTTGCGGTGGCGGCGATGCAGCCAGGTCCCGATCACTATTATTTCCAAATCATGCTGCCAGGCGGAATCGTGGGCCTGATCGTGGGTTACGCAACTCAGAAGTATCAAGGCGCAACAACTCGAGAAGCGCGAGGTTAGACAAGCGCTATTTTCCCGAAAGCAGCGTCTAAGCAGCGAAAGGAGATCCCCATGTCTCGTGTAATTCATTTCGAAGTGCCTGTGGACGATCCCGAAAGGGCGCTGAAGTTCTATACCGATGTTTTCGGCTGGCAGATTTCGAAGATGCCGGGCCCGATGGACTATTGGCTGGTGACGAGCGGACCAGACGCACAGCCGGGAATCAATGGCGCACTCACGCGCCGCTCTGAATTGAATCCGAGTACCGTAAACACGATCGGCGTGGAGTCGTTAGATAAGGCGTTGGAGGCCGTGAAGAAGGCCGGCGGGAAGATGCTGATGGATAGACAGCCAATCCCGAACGTCGGCTGGTTCGCGTATTGCGCGGACACCGAAGGCAACAACTTCGGCGTAATTCAAATGGATCCCAACGCGAAATGAATTGAGATGAAGACCGAATGCGGAGCGTGGCGCGGTGAGCCAGGCTCCGCACTCTTCGATTCAATTAAGTTCCCATGTATTGGACATGGACGTACGCGCCCGTCTGTAAGTTGTAAAGCAGATACCATCCCGGATGGTCTGGGTCTTCGTAGATGGTGAAATCGTCAGCGCAATCCCAGCACCAGTCCGCGCAGACCGCCCATTCCCACGAAGCAACTTCGAAGTAAAAGCCTCCCGGAAACCAGAATCGATGATGGTCGCGATCGATCTTGACGACGTTGTAGCGGTACGAAGCTCCAACGTGGTCGAAGTGACCGTGCTCGAACGGCTTGGCGATCCTGTATCGCGCATCGTTCGGCTGATCGTGTCCATACCAGTGATCGTTGTTGACGTGCGGTGTATTGTTCGTGTGTTTTGCATCATAGTGCTCGGCTTCCGGCTTCGTGCGCGGATTGGTTCGAGCGGACGGAGCCGGCGGCGGATGGCCTTGGTTAGCGCGCGGCGTAGCCGGGCTCGACGGCTTCGCTGGCGGTTGTCCGTGTTCGGCCTCTCCGTGTTGTTGGGCAAACGCGGGAAGCGCCATAAGGAACGCCACGCAAAGCATGACGGTGATACGATTTTTCATTCGATCCTCCTCGAATTCCTTGCGGCTGGAGATTTACCACCATTTTGCTTCGTTAGTGCCCGATCGTCGTGTGATTCGGGGATTTATGGCAGACGTTCGGGTCCAGCCGGCTGAGTAGAGTAGCATTTTTCTCGGCGCGTTTGTCCATTCGGAGATTCCAGTGACACCTAGGGCGTGGCCGATGGCTAGGTGGCTTTCGCGGGCGAACTCACTGAAGCATTGCAAATATTCCAGGGGCAAAAAGTTGCGACGCGGCGCTTCCATTTAATTCGGTAACTTGACCCCAATACTCATCGCCGCCTATCATGGATATATTCCAACGAAGTGTCGCGGTTCGTGGGCCTGTAGCTCAGGTGGCTAGAGCGCACCCCTGATAAGGGTGAGGTCGGTAGTTCAAGTCTACCCAGGCCCACCATTCTATTTCGTGATTCGTGCCACGATTCTTCTGGCGCAAAATCTTCAGGACGAGTGGGTGGAAGTCTTATCGTTTTGGTTTTCCCTCCGAGCGGCTTAGAAGGAGCGCGGTATTCAAAAGCGCCACGTGGGACAAAGCCTGCGGGAAATTTCCGACCTGACGGTTCGTATCCAGATCGTATTCTTCCGAGAGCAGCCCGACATCATTTTGCAATTTCAAGAGTCTCTCGAAAAGCTCCCGCGCGTCTTGCATTCTCCCCGACAGAGCATACGCGTCCGCGAGCCAGAAGCTACACGGTAAGAAAACACCCTCGCCCGGAGGCAGACCGTCATCCGTCTCTTGAGTGTCATAGCGCTGAACGAAACCGTCTCGGAGTAAGCCGCGCTCGATCGCTTGAATCGTCCCTTGCACGCGCGCATCGGACGCAGGAAGAAATCCGACCTTCGGAATCGCGAGGAGGCTGGCGTCCAGGTTGTTCGATCCATACGATTGAACGAAACTGCGCAGAGCAGGATTAAATCCATCGCGGCACACATCTTCATGAATTTCGT
This sequence comes from Candidatus Acidiferrales bacterium, assembly GCA_049279675.1. GTDB lineage: Bacteria > Acidobacteriota > Terriglobia > Acidiferrales > UBA7541 > Palsa-147. The sequence goes on along the minus strand of JBAPOP010000002.1, from coordinate 20,571 downwards.
CTTGAACAGCTCGCCAGCGAGCCACTGGTCCTTTGAGCCCGAACTCTTCGCAACTCTTGATCGCGCTATCGAACGCGTACCACGCCATGACCTTCGAGTGGGTAAATTGGCGACCCGGTCCTCGCACCTCCCAAATTCCTTGATCCGGTTCGCGCCAGATTTTTTCAAGGTGCTCGAGCAGCGAGCATTCAAGCTCAATGCCGTGGTCGTGCTCCGATATTTTTCCTTTTCGCGCGTGATACATCACGCCAGCCATTTCGCCGTAGACATCGAGCTGCAATTGCTTGACGGCGGCATTCCCGACGCGCACAGGCTTCGACCCTTCGTAGCCCGGCAGCCAATCAACTTCCCACTCATTCAGAAATCGTTCTCCCGCTAGTCCGTACATAATTTGCACCAGATCCGGACTTCCCGCCGCAGCACGCACCATCCAGTCGCGCCAATCTTCAGCCTCTTCGTGATAAGCGGCGTCTCGCAGCACCTGCAGCGTATGGGAAGCATCTCGCAGCCAGCAATATCGATAATCCCAATTTCTTTCGCCGCCGAGCTGTTCCGGGAGCGAGGTGGTGGCCGCTGCGGTGATGCCGCCCGTCGGCCAATACGTCAAGCCCTTCAGCGTGATCAATGACCTTCTTACTGCCGCCTCATAAGGCCCCTTATAGGCGCAACCGCGGCCCCACCGATTCCAGAATGCCTCCGTTTTCGCGAGCGCCTTTTCTGGATCGAGTGCCTCGGGTGCGGGAAGATGTGAGGCGGAATAGCCGAGAACGAAGGAGGCAGTCTTCCCTTTTTTTACCGCAAATTCCGAGACGGTCATTAAATCTTCGCCGCGAATATCAACCGAGGAGCGAAGGGTCGCTTCGTTCGGCCCCGCGACTGCGTGCAAAGCACCGTCGCTCGATCGAGATACCCATGGAACCAATTTCCCGTAGTCATATCGGAATATCAATTCCATTCGCATGTTCACGCGGCCTCGCACGCCTCGAACGAGGCGGATGAGACGCGGATGTTTTTCGCGCGGTGGCATGAAATCCACGACGGTGACGCAGCCGTCTTCCGTTTCAAAATCGGTTTCAAGAATTAGCGAATTCTCACGGTAACGACGTTTCGTCTGCTTGGCAGGCTTCGCCGGGGCGATCAGCCAACGGCCGTGTTCAGGAGTGCCCAATAGCGCGGCAAAACATGCGCCGGAATCGAATCGCGGCAAACAGAACCAATCAATCGAGCCATCTTTTCCAACCAGCGCTGCCGTGTGGAAATCACCGATCATTGCGTAGTCTTCAATGCGAGACGCCATCAAGTTGCTCCGAGAGTCATTTGAGTTCGTGTCTTGATCGATCGTTATCTTTGTTCTACATCAGCGGCAAATCATAGCAGTCGTTAGATTATTCGGCGGCGCCGAAAGTCGCACAAACGCAAGCTCGTGTCACAATACCGCAAGACGCACCAAATCAAGTGTTTCGTAATGGCTTAGGGTGAGGTCAGACGTTCAAATCAAGTGCAACGCGTCTTGAAGACGCAGTGGCTGCAAAGATGTGGCGCCGCAGTTACTTCGCCTTCGCCGCGCTTCCGCACGGGCCCGAATCGAGATCTCGCAATTTACTCGCCGCGTTGGGATCGCCCTTTTTCGCGGCCGCGGTGAGCAGCACGATTCCTTGCTGGCAGTTCTGCGTTATTCCTTCGCCACGAATGTAGAGCTCGCCGAGAAGAATGTCGGCAGCGACATTGCCCTCATGTGAAGCGGCCCAAAGCCACGGCACCGCCTTATCCGGGCGAGGAGTTCCATTATCGCCGCGCAAGTATCGCCGCGCGATTTCCAATTGCGAGTCACCTGGCACTGATAGCGAAGGACGCGTGACGCTCTTTCGGGATTCCGGCGCGGGAGGTTTTTCAGTTCGAACCGGCTGCGGCGCCGGTGACTCAGGCGTGGGTGAAGACGTAGTAGAAGATGAATTAGAAGTAGACGGCGGCGCTTCTGCGGGTGCAATGGGAGCCGCCTCCTGCTCGCCCGCGATATCTCGGCCCAGTCGAATTAGAGAATTCCCGAGGTCGCCTTGGAAGCTAAGCACGACAATCACTAGAAGAACGATAGAAGTTACGATGAAGGCTACCTTCGCAGCTTCTCGAATGACACCGGGCGTGGCCAGTGTACGTAGAAATCCAAAACACGCATTGGTCGTGATCAGGGTGAAGTCAATCGCGGTGATTAAGAGGTCCTCCGGGGCGTTCTGGACGTCTTCGGAAGCAACCGCGGAGGATAGAAACTCTTTGAATTTAGCGACTGTGGCGCGTGCGAATCCGAAAGACGCCGTCCCGAAGTGTGCAGTAGAGACTCCTAAATCCGGTGATTTTGCTCGCGTGAAAGCGCCCGGCGCGTGAGGAATCGCTTGCAACACTTCGTCCGTTACTGCCGTGGCGGCAATCGGCGAAGCGGCTGGAAGGATCTCGGGCGAGGATCGCGGGGATTCCGACGCCATCGGCGGCGGCGCAACTGGAACGGCAAACGCTTCTTGGTCAGGCTCTTCACTAGCTGGCGATGGCTCTTCGGCCTCCACGAATTCTGTCGCCGGCAATCCGTGCTCTCCGAGCCAGCTCTGGAGTTGAAGACGAGCGCTAGATGAAAGAGACGTGAACTGCAACCCCCCCGTTTTCCCCGCCTCATCGCTCCAAGCGAGTTCAGCTGTTGCGCTAAACCGATTGGAGGGAGCTAGCGAAAGCGAGAAGTTAAGCGGTTGGCCGGGTTCGACCGGGGACACCATTCGAAAGCATAGACCACCTTCGCACAGATCCAATATGATGCCGCCGTTCGTGGACCCGAGCTTCAGGTATATCAATCCCTCCGGCTTGATTCTCGGGCTCTGCCGACGTTCATTCCGCATTGACTCGCACCAAAGACCCGTATTCCTCAGATCTCCCGCGGCCGATTAAAGGGACGCGGAGAGATGTAGTCACACGTACACAAGTCACATGCAAAGGTGAATGAACGAACGAAACCTGTCAGAGAGGGACCTGCCATGAGCAAGTGTAGCATGCTGCTATTTTTGATTGTATAGCGCCCGGTCGCTCAGTGCCAGCCTATCGGCCAGCGGTGGCGTGGGCGGCGTGAGCTTTTCGGTGATGAGCACTGCCCGTGACGGGTTCGGTGTGAGACGCCACGATTTTCTCGAGGTCATCGAGAGACCTCTTGACGGCCGACAACACTCTTTCGCGCGTTGGCTCCGCGAGGTGTTTTGCCACGCGAAGCATCCAGCGCGCGGCTTCAGCCTTCACGCGCAGTTCGACTGTGGGTTCGAACGCTTCGGGAGCTTCCGCGTTCAAGGCATGACACGGGCTCGTGTGAATTTTTTCGATATGGTTCGCAATTTCGTCGAGGCGCTCTTCGAATTCGCATCGCTCGTTCCCGGACTCAGCGTACTGCTCGTGCAGCACTCTCTCTTTTGCGGCAGTAATTTGTGCTTGATCTGGCTTGTCCATGAATGGACTCCTTCCCAAGCAGTGATCGATAATCCATCCGAGTGGCTTTCGGTATTCGACCCCCGTCCCGATTTCGATATCTATACTGCAAGATGCGCACCAAGCGCGCTCCCCACATGAGATCCATTCTCAATAAAAGACTTAGCGAGGTTGGTAGCGATCTGTATGGCGAAATTCATAGGTACTAGACCTAGGATATTCTTCCGCAACCTGTGCTTTTGTTCTTGCTGGCCGTGCGGTTCGAATATCTCCAAATCCGCGCGCAATCCCGAGAGGCGAGAACTTTGCCGAGGACACGTATAGATTCAGAACGCATGAGTGGGGCCGGTAAATCGCTTGGGGAGAAATATCAGCGGTTGCCTCGAAAGGTGGAAGCGCCCACGCAAATCCTATTGCATCGGCGCATCCGTCGAACCGGCGACTCCGTTCGGGTTGTAGCGAATTACTCCCGTTTGATCCGAGTAAAAGTGACGCTGGCCGCTCGTGCCTGGAGTGACGGGATCGGCGTTGACCGTGTACGTGTTCCATCCGGCGCATCCGCCTGGAGTAGCCGAGTTCGGGGTGTCCCGATAGCCATCAGCGTACGTGAAGTTGTAACCGTTCTTGGTGCCGAGTGTGAGTTGGTTGTCGATCAACAACGCTTCGCCGCACGAAGGAATTGTGCTGCCACCCGCCGTTGTGCCCATGGCGGGGAGCCCAGCCGGATAACCGTTGTGGTAGGTCGAATAGTAGGTACGCGCCGACGTGTTCATTGTTCGGATAGAACCGATGGCCGACGCCTCATTCGCCGCGATGCGCGAATGGAGCAAGTTCGGAACAGCGATCGCCGCGAAGATCAAGATAATCGCAATGACTACCAAGAGTTCAACGAACGAGAAGCCTTCTTGATTTCTCCGCACTTTCTCTCCCAGCCGTGGGACGATCCAAATTCCTATCCCAAACCACCTGGATCGCCAGCTTCTTTACTCGCAAATTTGGTGCCGCTCGCGCACGCGAAGAGCAGGAAGTTTGGCATTCTCAACCAGCACAAACGATGGAAATTACACGGCTGAAAATTTTGTACTACTCCGAATGTCTGGCTTGGTGCCTAAGCGCAGTCCAAAATGGACATTTTGCGTCTTAAGAATTCGCCCCTTTATGTCTGTGCTGGAGTTTCTCCGAGGCTACGCTGAGGCGTAAACGTCCAATGGCATTTGCCGGACTCGAGCTCAATGTCCCTGACGCGATTGATGAATTTCAATCCGCGCGCGAGCCGGGGAATGAATTAAATCGCATTTCGATACGAGCGAGCGCTCAACGCGGATTCGTAATCGAGATCGAAACTTTGGAGCTGAACGCCACGCACACCCACTTCTTTTGGGGTCCTATTGGAACATCCCGCAGCGAGGCAGCTGTACCGTTACCGTATATACACACATGGCGGCGAAATTCTTGCCGCAGCCCTCTTGGACTGCTTAGATGGAATCAATCTTAGAGGTTAGGCAAAACAAACCAAGTGAGGCCATTATGACAGCGACTAAGCACCGAACGATTCTTCTGAGTGCGCTGGTAGTGTCGCTATTCATGTCCGCGGTGCCGATGTTTGGGCAAGATCTCGGCGACGCCGCTCGACAAGAGCGCGACCGGAAACAAAATCTCGCACATCATTCGCCTCACGTATACACGAACGAAGACTTGAAGCGCGCGCAAATTCTGCTACCCGCGGACAGGGAACGAATGCTAGCAGCGCGGCGAAATGCGGCGACGCCAGGTATGCAAGTCGCCGTGAATCCGGATTCCTCACCGGCGAAGCCTACTGCGAAGACTCACGCAAAATCCGACGCGTTTAACCTGCCGTTGCCGATCGTAAAGTTTTCCGAAATGGCGCCGCTTGCCGATGTGACGCCCGGCCGCTCGCCGGATTTGTCCGCGATGAAAATCCGCAAAGCAAGAAAACTGCGGCCCGAGGCGAATAATTTTGTTTTTGGCGACATCCAAAAGAAGCAGTCACTTCCTCTCCCCGCGGAACCGAAAATGGATTTTAATACGGCCAAGGGTGTGCGTGTAGAGCCCGGCGATTCACTGTGGAAGATTGCCGATCGCGTTCTAGGAAACGGCGCGCGTTGGCGCGAGCTGGCAGCCCTCAATTCCGAAATTTCAGATCCGAATTTGATTCACACAGGCGAGTGGATTCGTTTGAGCGCGAGCGATGATTCAATGAACGGAAAACAAATCGTGGTGCGCGCCGGCGACACGCTCTCGAGCGTTGCGCAAGCCGAACTTGGAAATGCGCGCGCGTTCACTTGCATCGCGCAAGCGAATCCTCAACTTCAGACGATCGATCTCATCTATCCCGGTGAGACACTTGTTGTTCCGCAGAGCTGCGCCGTCGCACGATAATTCCCGGCGCGATTCTCACCTCACTGCATCCGACTGATTTCCCGGTGTCGCTGAATTGCGACAATTGCGATCGTCGCTAGGGCGTGACCAACTCGGATTTCTCAATTGCAACGACCGTAGGTGTTTGCTGCGCAGGAGGACCCGGCGATCTTCACAAACAGAACGGCATCACGGGAGCAGCAATACCTTCGAGCCGGCGGCCGGAAACCGCCGGTCGAAAGCATTCGCCGCTTAGATTCTTCGCGGGAGCCAGCGGACTCAAATACGAGTCGGCCAGCGCCGCGGGACCGCATCGACTAGTTCAACAGGTTCAACGTATTCGTCGCGTCGTCGACAAAGAACAAGTTGCCGGCGCCGTCAAACACCAAGCCGAACAGCGCGCCATTCCCCGGAGGCGGTCCGCCGCTGCTGTCGAGCAATTCGCTCGCGACTTGATCGCCCCTCGGGGTGATTTCCGTCGCGAATCCATCATCTCCATTGACCGTGATCAAGTGGCCATTCGGCGCGATGACGAGACCCAACGGCGCGTTCAATGTTCCTCCCGTGGTCAGAGTGATTCCCGTGCCAGCGGAGCTGACGCGAATAATCGGAATTGGAATCACCGCGATTCGATTGTTGACAGTGTCTGCGACGTAGAGCGCGCGCTCGAATGGGAAGTTGGCGCCCTTCGCGCAGTCTTTCTGGTCAAACGGATTGCACGGCGCACTCAATGCAACGCCAGTTGGTCCAACGACGAGAGCAGCCGGATCGGTGCGCTCGCCCAAGCCGGAAGCGATAACTGTCATCGACTCGACCGCGGGTGGTTCGTTCTCGGTGACTCTCAGGTTCACGCGAACGACTGTGCCCTCATTGACGACATTCCCACCGGCCGCGACGGTGCCGTTGAGAACATTCGTGACGAAGAGCTGAGCCTGATTTTCAAACTCAAACGAAGTCATATCCCATGGTCCGTTGATGAGCGATCCAGAGATCGTCTCTGCCACGTTGCCGTTGCTGTCGAGCACGATGAGGCAACCGGCCTGTGCCGTTGCCGACGTGCCGTCAGATGTGGGGAGACTGCCTACGACGACCCAACCCGACTTAAGTATGACCAACGCCGTGGTCAATCCCACGCCGCCGGGACAAGAGCCCGGAAGAGTCGTCGGGTCAATCTGCGCGAAAACATTGACGGACGATCCATCGGGCGCCATGTCAATGATAGTTGTGCCGGTACCCTGAAGGTTCATGCTGTTATTGAAATTGCTGACGAGAATATGGCCAGCAACCAAGCTGCCGACGGACTTCTGGACGACGATCATTCCGTAGGGATTGACATCTCCGTTTCCGGGTACGGTAGACGCGACTGTGCTGATTGTTGTGAGACTGTCGAGAATAGGCGTGTTGCCTGCCGCGAGTACGGGCGATGCCGTAATCGCGAGCGCGAGAACGCCCGCCAGAGATGATCTTAGATATTTGAGACAGTTCTGCTTCGTCATTTACACACTCCTCAGTCGAATTAGTGCGGGGGACCCGTCGCAGATGGGCCGAGCAGAGGCGATCCGTCGTGGCTGCAAAAGCGGCTGACTGGGATCGCCGCTACGCATTGCTATCGAAAATCCGGCGCCGCCTCGAGGGCGGACTTCTTACGAAGCGACGCCGGTTCTCGATCTCTTGCACCCGCATTAGACCAAGCTCAGGTTTCGAGGTTTGTCCGAAAGTTGTAAACAACTTGTGAAATCGGTGTCACTTCGAGAGGCGTCTATCCGGCGTGTCTCGCGCATTTTGGTAGTGACTCTTTTTCAATTCGCGTGTAGAAGAAAAGTACCCCGAAACGTGTCCCTGCTGTTTTTCTGGCACGAACGTGTCGAACGATTTCGAAGGCAATCATCCGAAATGGGTAGCTCCGCGCTGAGCACACGGACACATGGCTTCGGCAAGAACGGCTGTTATTTGGCCGGAACGGCTGGACCTTTTGGCAGCGTAATTCATCAATAGTAATTAGAAATAGAGAGGAGAAGAAGCCATGACTTTCACCGCCAAGGGCCCGTTGCGAGCATGTGGCTATCTGCTGTGCCTTCTTCTTGCGGGAGTACAGATGGCGCACGCACAGTCCGGCTCCGCGCCGCCACAGACCGTGAACCAAGCCGACCTGGACACCAAGCTTCGCGCGCTAACGGACTCGCTCGAGCAGACGCGTGTGGAACTCACCGAATCGCGCGCGGAAATTCGGGAGTTGCGGGGCATGTTGGAGCAAGTGTTGAAAAAGGAAGGCGGCGGGCCGGTCGCCACGGCCCCGAGCGCAGCTCCGCAGCCAGCGCAGGCCGCGACGACTGCCGTGGAGGAGCGCCCAGCGCAGATTGCGCAAGATGATTGGGAGATCGTGAAAGCGCGCCTCGCTGAACTCCAGCAAGACAAGATTGAGAGCGCATCGAGATATCGAATCAAGCTCTCGGGTCTCGTTCTACTCAATTTGTCCGGCGTTTCCGGGCAGGTGGACAACACGGACGTACCGAGTGTCGCGACTCCTCCCCCAGTTGGCGCGTCATCAGGGAGCTTCGGCGCGTCTCTTCGGCAAACGATCGTAGGGGTGAGCGGGCTGGGGCCGGAAGTATTCGGCGCAAACACGAGCGCCAACCTTCAAATGGATTTCTTCGGCGGCTTGCCGGCTGGATATGGTTCCGAAACTTCGGGGTTGATGCGACTTCGCGTCGCGAGAATCCGATTCGACTGGACCAATACATCCGTTGCGGGTGGCCTTGACGTCCCGTTCTTTTCACCCAACACGCCGACGACATATTTGACGGTGGCAGAGCCTGCATTTGCGGCGGCCGGAAATCTGTGGACGTGGGCGCCAACGGTCCGCGTGGAGCATCGCTTTGACACAAGCTTCTCTGAGATCAAGGTACAAGCGGGATTTATTGATGCGCCGATCTATTCGGATGAGGGCTCAGGGGAGCGGACGCCGTCGCCTGGTGAGAGTTCCCGGCAGCCGACGTACGCAATTCGCATTTCTGCTAATGGTAGAGACGAGAATCAGCCGAAGTCTTTCGGCGTTTCGGCGATTTTTTCACCGCAGACATATCCCGGCAACACCCGCGTTTCTGGTTGGGGCGCGGTCGGCGACTGGAAGTTTCCCATCGTCCAGCGGCTCGAACTCAGCGGCCAAATTTTCGCGGGCCGGGGAATCGATGGATTCGGGGGAGTGCCGACGATTTCGGCCTCGGCGGAATACTACGATTTCGGCGTTCCGGTTACCGCGACGCTCGAACAAATCACCATGTTCGGAGGCTGGACGCAACTGAAATACAAATTCAGTTCGCGGAGTGAATTCAACGTGGCGGCGGGAATGGGCGGGCGCGACTCGAGTGAGATGCGCCAACTCGGGAACGTGAATTCGGAAGTTTCATACCTCTCGCCGCGAAACCAAATGTTTCTCGCGAATTATATTTTCAGGCCGCGGTCGAATCTATTGCTGTCGCCGGAATTCCGGCGGCTGAGAACGTACCCGGTGACCGGAGCTCCGGCAATCGCGAATCAGTTTGGACTGTCGGCGGGGTATCTATTCTAAAGATGAGCGACTCACGCATCCATCGCTGGTTTCTGTCGGCGTTTCTGTTGATCTCGACGCTGGTTGTCACAGGCGCGATTGCGCAATCACACGAGGCGGAAAGCGGATCCTTGCGTGAAGTGCAGGGTAGAGTCACGCTGATTTTTGCGAACTCGCATGCTTCCGTAACGGACGCATCAAAAGTGGTGTATTGGCTCGTCCCGCCCGGCGGCAACGTGGCACCGCGAGTCCCTAACGATCAACGCACATATCAGATGGCCCAGCGTAACAAATCATTTCAGCCGAATATGCTCGTTGTTCCCGTCGGAACCGCCGTGGATTTTCCTAATTACGATCCGTGGTTCCACAATGTGTTTTCACTTTATCGCGGAAAGCGATTCGATCTCGGACTGTATGAGGCCGGATCGCGGAAGCAAGTAGTATTCGACCGGCTCGGGCCTTCCTATATCTTTTGCAACATTCACCCGCAAATGCATGCGGTCGTGTTGGCCGTAGATTCGGAGTATTTCGGGATTTCGGATAAAGCGGGAAGAGTTTCAATCGCCGATGTGCCTTCCGGAAAGTACGAATTGCACGTTTGGTACGAGAATGCAGCACCGAAGAGTCTTGAAGCACTTAAGCGCGGGGTGGAGATCAGCGAGGGCAACCGGCCGTTACCGCCGGTTGCGATTTCCGCTGTGAAGCAGGACCCGATGAAACGCACGAACAAGTATGGGGAGGGTTACGATCCAGCGGATCAGACCGTTGCGTATTGAGATTCAGCACGGCGAGCATGATCGAAGCACGTACGAATTGAAGGAGATTTGATGGATACGGTTCTAGTGGTCGAGGACAGCCGTCCAATGCAACGCACACTGCAACGGTTATTCGAGTCCGACGGCTTGCAAGTGCGTATCGCAGCGGATGGAATGGCGGGCCTCGAAAGTTTTCAGAAGGAAACGCCCAGCGTCGTCGTGCTCGATCTCAAGTTGCCGCGATTACCCGGCAAGGAATTGTGCCGCGCGTTCAAAGCCCACGCGGCATCAGTCCCTGTCGTAGTTCTTAGCGCGAACGCGGACGTCGAGGACAAAGTGCTGCTGCTGGAGCTTGGCGCGGACGATTACGTCACGAAGCCGTTCAGCCCGAAGGAACTGCTCGCGCGCGTCCGCCGCGCGATGCGGCGCGGCAAGGGCGGCGCTGAATCCGCAGCTGCCGCCGAGCCCGTGAGCACGAGTCACGACGTTCTCCGGTTCGCCGATGTACAAATCGATTTTACGAGCATGGAAGGATCTCGCGGCGGAAAGCCAATTTCGCTGACGTCGCAGGAATTCAAGCTGCTGAAGTTTTTTGCGGGAGCACCGGGGCGCGTGATCTCGCGCCAGGAACTATTGAATGAAGTTTGGGGTTACGACAACTATCCGACGACGCGGACGGTGGACAACCACATTCTCCGTCTGCGGCAGAAGCTCGAGCCCGATCCAGCGAATCCGCGTTTCTTTTTGACGCTGCATGGTTCGGGATACAAGTTTGTGGCAAGCGGCATGGCCGCGGCCGCGAAAAAATAGGGACGAATCGCAAGGAAACCATGTCGCGTTTGCGGCTTAGGACGCAGCTTTTGATTTCGGGCCTGCTTATGATCTGCGGGCTCACGTGGGCGATTGTGTTGGTAATCCGGCACACGCTTCGCTCCGAGATCACGCAGCAAATGCGAGTCAGCACGGACGCTTCAATCCGAGCATTCGAAACCGTTCAGCACCAGCGCGAGCAGCAATTGGCGCGAAGCGCAGCGATGCTGGCGTCGCTTCCCACGCTGAAAGCGCTGATGACCACCGAGCACGCCCCCACAATTCAGGACGCATCGGAAGCATTCTGGAGGCTCGGCGGCAGTGACCTCTTTCTTCTTGCCGATTCGGATGGCCGAGTCCTGGGCATTCATGTGACGCGTCAAGGCTTTGACAAAGTGCAGGCCGAGCTAGAGCTCAAGGGCTCGCTCGATCGAGGCGAAGACGCAGCGTGGTGGTATGCGGATGGCCAGCTCTACCAGGTGTTTCTGCATTCCATTCAAGCAGGAAGCGGAAGCGATTCGCAGCAGCTTGGTGTTGTGGCCTTGGGATATCAGGTGGATACGGCCGTAGCCCAGCAACTTGCAGCCGTGGCTGAAAGCCAAGTCGCGCTCACGACTGGCACGAGCGTGATCGCGTCGACGCTTTCTCTCAGCGAGCAAGCCGAACTACAGAAGTTGATCGCAGAAGACCCATCCCGGTTCACGTCGCCGCGCGAGCTCTCACTCGGTGGAAATGACTATGAGGCCGGATCCGTGTTCATCCATCGCGCGCCGGGTACGCCGGTTCAATGCTACGTGCTGATGTCGCTCGATCCCGTGAGCCATTTTATCCGGCAACTGAACACGACGATTTCCGCGGTTGGAATCTCCGCGGTGATCCTGGCGGCGCTGCTGCTTAGCATTTTTTCGCGCACGATTACGAGGCCGCTCGACAATCTAGTTTCCGGCGTTCGCGCGCTCGCGGCGGGGAACTACACGTACTCGATTCAGCCGAGCGGGAGCAGCGAGGTGGCCGAATTGGGTGAGGCATTCGCCAGCATGCGGAGCGAACTTCTCGAAGCGCAGCGCCGGTGGGCGGCGACGGAGCGGGTCTCCGCGCTCGGCCGCGCGGCAAGTTCAATCTCGCATGATTTGCGGCATTCCCTTGCGGCCGTGGTGGCGAACGCAGAATTCCTCTACGACGCGGAAAAGCTGAAGCTCGATCGAGATGAGATCTATCATGAGATCAAAATCGCCTCGGAGCAAATGACGGATTTGCTGGACTCGCTCCGCGAACTCGCGCGGGAGGACAGCTCGATTTCAGCGTCGGTCGCGTTCGTGGATCAGACCGTTCGACGCGCGATCGACGCCGTACTTACCCGCCCGGAGCTGCGCAACCGGAACATCGCGATCGTAACGTCCGGCGATATGGAAGGTGTCTTCGATGCCAAAAAAATTGAGCGGGCCTTTTTCAATCTTGTGCTGAATGCGTGTGAAGCTACCGCGCAGGGGCGGGGCCAAGTTCAGATTGATATTCGTTCGACAACGGAATTTTTTGAAATTCGCATCGCGGATAACGGCAGCGGAATTCCAGAATCCATTCGCGCGACGCTATTCGACCCGTTTATCAGTTCGGGAAAGCCAAGCGGCACAGGACTGGGGCTCGCGATCGTAAACAAGATCATCCACGACCACGATGGTTCCGTTGAAGTCGAACGAACCTCTGAGTCCGGAACCGTGTTTTTGATCAAGTTCCCACGATTCTCACGGACGATGACCCCGAGCGAGAATCCCGTGATGCAATAAAGCACGCTCTCTCTCGGTTCCGCTCCGCTCCGTCCCACTGCTCTCCGCTCCGCACGTTTACACATCTAGCCTGGGATACGCGATCCTCAGGGCGATTTTTGTCCTGCAGGCTGCGGCGGTGGCGGCGGCATTACGAATTTCGCGTCGTCCACTGGAACATTCTGGTGAACTTCGTCAACCTGTATCGTGAAGCGACCGCTCGGGCGCGCTATCGTCCAGCGATACGGAGCCTTTACTCCTCCCGCATCGCGATAATCCGCGAAGTCGATTCGCGTGGGATTGCTGCCGAGCGGCGTGTCGACGAAGCGCTCGAGCCGCACGAGCAGGCCCGACTGCGCGTCGAAATAGAGCTTCACCGACGGCTTACCTTCACTGAAAGCAGAGACCACGTAGACGTTGCGGTCGCCGATTTTGTCCTCAGCAATTACGCGAAACGAATGAAACATCTGCCGCAAATCAACCGCGAAAAAGATTTGCGCATCCATGCGGACGTTGTCCGTCTCCGCCGCGGACATTTCGCGAGCTGGCCGGCCGGGTGTGCCGAGCCAACCCACGTGGCCGTCGAATGCCGTGCTGCTGTCGCCGTTCGGCATGTGCACGATCGCGATGCGTTTGTCGGGCGCCTTGGCATACACATCAACGGTCGCCTTCATCTCTCCCGCCGTCAGCGAGCCTTTCTCCACTCGACTCGTAATTTTCTGAATGGCGTCCTTGCCGCCGAGAGCTGCGACGTACTTGTCAATCAGCTGATCGGCCTTCGGCAGGTTTTCAGAAGGTGCAGCGGCTACTTCCGTCGCCGGTTTTGGCTCGGCCTCGGGAATCACAGGCGTGCCCACCGGATCCGTCGATCCGCGATGGCAGGTGTAGCAGGTGACTTCGCGCTTGCCTTCAAACGTTTCCTTGTTTGCCGCGAACATCATCTGCATCATTTTTCGTGCAGCGACTTTTTGATCCTTGTCGTCTTTCTCGAATGCGTTTCTTACGTGACAGAAATCGCATTCCACGCCCAATGACGCGGCGATAAATTGCATCGCTGGAATAAGCTGGTCCGCCGGAACGCCCTTCAGCACTTGAATGTTTTTGAAAACTTCCTCGGCCATTTTCGGCGCCTGCGACGGCGCAGCGGTCTGAGGCGCAGCCTGGCCACGGGCTCCGGCTCCGGCAAGGACAAGGGAGAAGGCGAATACGATTAGCGCGACACTCGATCGTCTGAAGAATTTGCTCATATAGGCTCACCTCGCAAATGAAGCGCCGACGATTCTAGCAGATGGACGGCGCGGATGCGCACTGCAGCCGAGCTTGTGTGCGTGAATGCCGGGATCTCCGGGCAAACCGTCACAGTCATCCAAGCGCCTTGCAATTTGCAACTTGATGGCTCCCATTCGCGTCAAAGTAAATGGACGGACAGATCTCGGAGAGGCACATGAAAAAACTCATACTGGGGACTACGTTTCTGCTCGTAATGGTTTTGATGCTTGCGGCGTCTGTTTCTCTTTACGCGCAACAGGAAAATCCTTCGGCAACCGTTCCCGTGCGTGCGGTTGTGACGGTGCTAGGCAAGAATTTTTCGGAGCCGCCTGCCGTCACCCGCGATGATATTCAGGTATATGAAGGCAAGGACAAACTCACGGTGAATGAATGGGCACCCGCACAGGGCGACCGGGGAGCACTTGATTTCGCTATCGTCGTCGATGATGAACTAAATTCGGATATCGGAATCCAGTTTAACGACATCAAGGACTTTATCCGCGAGATGCCGCCTTCGACGCGTGTCGGCTTATTCTACGCATCGAATGGAACGGTGACGGTCGCGCAGGATTTCACAGCGGACCACGAAGCAGCCGCGAAAGCGCTGCGGCTTCCGTTTGGCCGCGTGGCAGCGTACGCCAGCGATTATCTTTCCATCAACGATCTGATGAAGCGCTGGCCGTCAACGACCTCGCGGAAGGAAATGCTTCTCGTTGCGGACGGAATCGACCGGTTCCGCGGAGACATACCGGAAAGCCCCGATCTCGAAGCAGACATCGACCGCGCGCAAAAAACCGGATTCGTCATCCACACGATTTACGCGCGGGGCGTGGGCAATGCAGGCCGCAATTTTTTCCGCGTCAACATGGGACAGAGCAATTTGTCGCGGCTTGCCGACGAGACCGGAGGAGAAGCCTTCTTTCAAGGCACGATGACTCCGGTTGCGTACGCACCGTTCCTGAACGAACTGTCGACAGCCCTGAAGCATCAGTTCTGGCTGACGGCGTCCGCAAAGCCTGAGAAAAAGGGCAGCTTGCGGCGGATTCGAGTCCGCACCGAATTGTCGGGCGTCGAGATTTCCGCGCCGGAGAATCTGTACGTGCCGGGTCCCGAAGGGAAGTAACGCAACGGTCGCGACTTGATTCGATCGATCAAGGCGAGTCGACCTCGGTGTGCCCCTGAACGTTCATGATTGTGGTGAGCGAGGTGGCGCATAGCTTTTCTATTCCACCTTGCTTCACGAACACGTCAGCGGCGCAAACCGAAAGCGTTCGGCCCGGTCGAATCACTCGAGCCTTGGCGAGCAAGTATTCTCCGCGCGCGGGCGAGAGCAAGCTCAATTTGAATTCCACAGTGAGAACGGTAGATTCACGCGGCGTCAAGGTGTAGGCGGCATATCCGCAGGCGCTATCGGCAATCGCTGCGGAGACGCCCGCGTGAAAGTAGCCGTGCTGCTGGCTCATCTCGGCGCGGAATGGAACGCTGATCTCGCAAGATCCATGTGCGATCGAAACGAGTGAAGCGCCGAGATGCCGCATGAATCCTTGACGCACGAAGCTTTCTCTTACCTTTCGCTCGACTTCCGCATCGAAGGATTGCCCGTGTTGTTTCGGAGTCATCGAAGTCCTCTCACCACATAGGAAACCTAAGGACGCGCGTCGAGACTGTCAAGCGCTCATCGCCCGGGCGTCGACCCGCGCGCCATCTCACCTAGCGGCACGCCCGCGCACTCTGGGAAATTCGATAATGAACGGGGCATAACAATGCGTTCATACTCTTCTAATGTTGGTGCTTCAGACTCGCAGTCTGTGCAGGACCCAACTTACACTAACGCCGCGTGTAACCGGATTCACCGCTGAATTACAATCGACAAGTGATGTAGCGATGCTATCGCGAAGAGCATTGATCTTCGGCGCCGCAATACTTTGCCTCTTTCCGAATTTCGTCCGAGCGCAATCACCCTCTACTACAGATTGTCCGCGTCCGTCCGCGGGAAGCGCGATCGCCGAACCCGAGGATTTGCGCAGCCGCGATGGAGTTCTCAAAGTTGATTTGAGATTCAGGAAGGCGCAGGACGGCAACGGGAATGCGCGCTTCTGCTACCTAGCTGCGGACGGCAGCGAGGCTCCGACGCTGCGCGTGAATCCGGGCGATCTGCTGATACTCACTCTTAAGAATGAAGTGCCGGCACCGGCCACGCCTGTGGCGATGGCGATGGGAGCGCGCGGCCACGAGTCGAGCAAAGAGTGCGCGGGCGGCGAGATGACGGCAGACTCGACGAACCTCCATTTTCATGGGCTCTCGATTCCGCCCGTGTGCCATCAGGACGACGTGCTCAACACCTCGATTCAGCCCTTCGATAAGCCGTTCGAGTATCGGGTGAAAATTCCAGCCGACCAGCCTCCCGGTTTGTATTGGTATCACCCGCATATCCACGGCTCAACTAAAATGCAGGTACTTGGCGGTGCTTCAGGGGCTCTTATCGTCGAAGGAATCGAGCGAGCGAGTAAAGCCGTGGCGGGTTTGCCGGAGCGAGTCCTGATTATCCGCGATCAAAATTTAGTGAACCCGAATGCGCCACCTTCCAAATCGGAGCCCGTTTTGCCGAAGATGCTCCTCGATCGTGACGGGGATGCCGCCAACAACGGCACGGGCTTTGGGCAGCCGGCGAAGGATCTCTCGATCAATTTTGTGCCGGTCCCATATCCCGACTATCCGCCTGCCGCGATCGAGATGAAGCCGGATGAAACACAGCTGTGGAGGGTGCTGAACGCGTCTGCGATCACGTACTTGAATTTGGCGGTCCTGTTTAACCGCGCGCCACAGAAACTGGGCCTCGTCGCGTTGGATGGCGTGCCTCTGAATCAGAACGGAACGATGGGAGATTTTATAGACTGGCAGACTCATCTCGGAGTGCCGCCGGGGGCGCGGGTGGAATTCATCGCGAAGGGACCTCCGCTCGGCGTTACGGGGCTTCTCGTGACGCGAACTGTGGACACCGGTGCGGGCGGCGAGAACGATCCGAACCGTGCGATCGCTACAATTAAATCCTCGGAAGGCGCTGCGGAGCCCCGCTCGAAGCTCGCCGCTGCGCCGGCGCCACTTCCAGCGACCAACGCGGCATGGCTTGGAAATATGGCTCCCGTACGCGTTCGGAAACTCTACTTTTCCGAGAAGCTGCTCGATCCGAACAATCCAAACAGCGCAACGACTTTTTACATTACGGTAGACGGCCAGACGCCAGCGCCGTTCGATCCACAATCAGGTAATCCGAACATCATCGCCAAACAGGGAACCGTGGAAGACTGGATTATCGAGAACCGGTCGAACGAATTGCATGCATTTCACATTCATCAGATTCATTTCATGCTTCTTGATTATCTCGGGAAACCTGTGAATGAACCGTTTCTCCGCGACACCGTCAATGTGCCTTATTATGATGGCAAGGCGCTTGAATACCCGAGCGTCAGATTGCGGATGGACTTTCGCGATCCAAATATTGTCGGTACGTTTCCGTATCACTGCCATCTTTTGGAACATGAAGACGGCGGAATGATGGGACTCGTGCGGGTCGAGCCTGCTAACGATTCGAAAACTTTTCCCGCTGCAAACAAAAACTCAGAAGCCGCGCAATAGCTAGCGTCGTTCCGTTTCGCATACGCGCGACGATGCGAGAATGGTTTTCAAGCAATGCGTTCCACCCGCCAATCCATTTCGGAATGCTCTCGCGCGAAATTTCTTTCGCTCCCGGATTCCTACATCAATAATCGGCAGAATTTGGATTACATTCCGTTGAAATTCGTTGGCCCACGTTATCCTTCGAAATCAATTCAGTATTCATGCCGGTGTCACCCCTCGATAACATTCAACGCTTATAAGCCACGTGCCTGAGTTTTGAGCCTGGATTAATGAAAGAAGAAATCCAGGAAAACACACCATCGTTAGATTCAAATCGTCGTATAAATCGATAATCGAAAGAGGAGGACGCATGTCGTTGAAGGGAATCGTTTCGAAATCGTCGCATTATTTGCGACTCGGCCTTACTTCGCTTGTGATGTTTCAATTCGCGCTGGGTGGACCCATGGTGACTTCGGCGCAAACACAAGAAGCCAAGGCAGACAATCAAACTCGCTCTCCGATCAAGCACGTCATCGTGATCATTGGCGAGAACCGCAGCTTCGATCACGTGTTTGCCACTTACGTGCCCAAGAAGGGCCAGACAGTCTGGAATCTGCTGTCCGAGGGCATAGTGAACGCGAACGGCACTCCTGGGCCAAATTTCTCCAAAGCGGAACAACATGCCGCCGCGGACCAAGCACCCGATGCGTTCTTACTCAATCCCGACAAAGTTCCGTTCCCGAATCAAGCTTTGCCGGCACCGCTTGTTGGCGGTCCGACCAGCTCGTACGTCACGGGCAACAGCCTGACTCTTGCCGAGCAATCTGAAAACGGATTGCCCTCGAATTACTATCAATATTTGATTTCCGGGGGGACTGGACAAACCTCGAAAACTCCCGACGCGAGAATTACGAACGTAAAATCATTGCCGCCAGGTCCGTTTCAACTTACGAACGGAAAACTCTTCACCTACGACTCCTATGCCGCCAGCCCAGTGCATCGTTTTTATCAGATGTGGCAGCAGTTGGATTGCAGCGTGGAGCACGCTAGTCGGGAAAATCCTTCCGGATGCGATTCCAAGTTATTCCCCTGGGTGGAAGTCACGGTTGGAGCCGGCACGAACGGCTTGCCTCAGCCGTCAAACTTCAGCACCGAGTACGCGACCGGCGTGACAACGACAGGTGAAGGCTCGACGGCCATGGGCTTCTACAACGTCCAAAAGGGCGACGCTCCCTACTTCAAGAGCCTCGCCGATAATTTTGCGATGAGCGATAATTTCCACCAGTCCGTCAATGGCGGCACTGGCGCCAACCACATCATGTTCGGTCACGGCGACGCGATTTGGTTCAGCGACGGCCAAGGCCATGCCACAGCTCCGCCGCACGATTCGGAGGTTGCAAAGGGAACGGCGAACGCAGGCGTGGTCGATGAAGTTGAAAATCCGAATCCGGCTTCCGGCACCAACAACTGGTACTCCGAGGACGGTTACGGCGGCGGTTCTTTTGGAGCGGCTTCCTACGGCGGAGGATCCTACACGGATTGCGCGGACGCAAGTCAGCCAGGGGTCGGCCCGATTGTGAAATATCTTCGGTCTCTCCCACGTCCAGTCAATCCTCGCTGCGAAGCCGGCCATTACTATCTGCTGAACAATTACAACCCCGGCTACTTTGGCAACGGCAACAATGCCTTTACGGACCCGAACCCCAACAACACCGTCTTCACGATTCCGCCTTCCTCCGTTCGGAGCATCGGCGACGAACTGATCGCAGCAAATATTTCGTGGAAGTATTACGGCGACCAGTGGAACAACTATGTGCCCGACCCGTACCAGCTGAACTATGGGGCGATTGGTGCGAAGACGGATGAGTACTGCAACATTTGCAATCCGTTTCAGTACGACACTTCGATCATGGCCAACGAGGCTGTTCGCACGGCGCACATTCAGGATACGGCTAATCTTTACTCCGACATCAAGAATGGAACGCTTCCGGCTGTTTCCATTGTGAAGCCCAGCGGGCTCGTTGATGGCCATCCAGCGTCGTCGAAGCTCGATCTATTCGAAGGCTTTACGAAGAAGATTGTGGACGCGGTACAAGCCAACGAATCCTTGTGGAAGGATACGGCCATCTTCATTACGTTCGACGAAGGCGGCGGCTATTACGATTCCGGGTACGTTCAGCCGCTCGATTTCTTCGGCGACGGCACGCGTATTCCGCTGATCGTCGTGTCACCGTTCACGAGCGCGGGGCACATCTCGCACGATTATTCGGATCACATTTCCATTCTGAAGTTTATCGAAAGGAACTGGAGTCTACATCCTGTCACCAATCGCAGCCGCGACAATTTCCCGAACCCGATCGCGGAATCCGGCAATCCATACGTTCCGTCCAACACTCCGGCGATCAGCGACCTGTTTGATTTGTTTGACTTTGGCAACTGAGAACAGAACGAGAAATGGATCGCGCACGATCCGATACTCATTGTTCGGTGAGCGAGAATTACGGCAATAGCGCGTGGTAAAGCGAGTCCGGACGTGCGTGAAATAAAAAAGCCCCGCGACATCTTGAATGTCGCGGGGCTTTAGTTTTAAAGAGATCTCTTTGACTTTCTGATGAAACTTGCCAGAACCCGTTGGCTCGAGTGAGTCGAGCGATTCTCCCCAGCCCGTGAGAGCCAGGGTAAGCAGCCGATGCCTGGTACAAAACAGGCGGTGCTGCCTATATTCTTTTAGAAAGGAGGTGATCCAGCCGCAGGTTCTCCTACGGCTACCTTGTTACGACTTCACCCCAATCATGAGTCATACCTTGAGCGCCTGCCTCCTTGCGGTTGGCTTGGCGATTTCTAGTACAACCCACTTTCGTGATGTGACGGGCGGTGTGTACAAGGCCCGGGAACGTATTCACGGCGCCGTTCTGATGCGCCATTACTAGCGATTCCAGCTTCATGCAGTCGAGTTGCAGACTGCAATCCGAACTGA
>JBAPOP010000001.1:0-55094 GCA_049279675.1 Candidatus Acidiferrales bacterium | reverse complement strand
CCTCTGGCGCGCCCGCTAGCGGCCGCCGCGGTGCGAAACGAAAGCCGGAGGGGAAATCCATTCGCTGCCTCGCCCCAAAAATCGCGGGCCACAGAGTCCTCACACAGACTCTGAAGCCCCGCTATTTGGGCTCTCTAAATGTCGGAGCTGAAGCTCCGACCCCCTAAAGACCATTTGCGAGATCGGTTCTAGAGATCTAGCTGCGCGAATAGGGATTCGAGGTTGGATGAGTCAACGACGAGATTGGGGCGCGTGGTGCTGAAATTTTCGAGTTCGTCGAATGCCTGGAAGAGCCGCATTTTCGCTACGGCGTATTCTTCCGTGCCCGTCAATTTGCGGCCAATGCGCGCGCCGTGCGTTTCCATCGCGTCCGCGCGGACGAGAATGCGGATGGGGAACATTGTCTTGCGGTCCACTGAAACGTAATAGATGTATTCGTTCCCGGCAGCACCGCCGCGCGCAGCCGGCTTCACTTCGTGGAATTGGTACTGATACACGAAGCCCGTCGCTGAGGAATAGCTTTTAATGCGCCGGACTACTTCGGGTTTCGCCATTCCGGCATTATTTGGCGGACGGCGCGCTGTGTCAATCTTGCAGACTATTCAATCAACCTGACGGCCCTCCGCATTTCCAAACTGAAAAAACCTGTGCCGTGTTGGAACTGGCGGCAGATTTCACGCGTGTCAGAGTTGCAGCGTTCTTCTTCAATTCACGGCTACCGCGAATAATTCTTTGGCGTGACTTACGCCACTAAATCATTCATTCGCAGGGGTTCGCGCGGGATTCGGCTTGCGAGTTCGCCGCGTTTACTTAAGCGAACGCGCGCGTTGCACCGGAGTGGCACATCTCTTGCTACTTCTTGGCGCGGCCAGCGATTTGCATGCTGGCAGGATGCCAATGCCAAGAATTGCGAGCGATCTTCGATCTCATCGTGCAAGCAAGGTTGCTGTTGCACCGCTCATTGCGATTGGATTGTCTTTGATGATCGCGGCGTGCACGGGCTCCGTCGGCGGCGGCACAACTTCTTCTAACGTAGCGGTGAAGATCAACCCGACGAGTGCCTCCGTCCTGCTGGGCGAAAGCGTAACCTTCGACGCCACCGTGAGCGGAAGTTCGAACACGGCGGTGACGTGGACGGTGAACGGCGTCGCGGGCGGGAATGCGCAGGTTGGCTCGATCAGCGCGAGCGGGCAATACACGGCGCCGCAGATTCTTCCAGTGCCGCCGAGCGTGACGGTTACCGCATTCTCGCACGCCGATTCGAATGCAACGGCATCTGCGACGGTCGCGATCACGAGTGACGTCGTCGTGAATATTTCGCCGGCTTCCGCAACGGTTGTGCCGGGAAACTCGCAAGTATTCTCGGCAACGGTGACGAGCGCGGGAGACCCGGTGCAAAGTGTGACATGGAGCGTCAACGGCGTCGCTGGCGGCAATTCAATTGTCGGAATCATATCCAGCACCGGCATGGATTCCGCGACCTATACGGCACCCGCCGCAGCGCCGGATCCGCCTTCCGTAACCGTGACTGCGACGAGCGTCGCGGATGTCTCGAAATCGGCGTCGGCGAGTGTCACGATTACTGCCACCTGCGGCGGCACGAATACGATCTCTCCGCCCGCCGCGAGCGTCGCGCTCGGCCAATCGCAGAATTTCACAACCACGATTTGCGCTCCATCGGGCACGGCGATTGCGTGGGACGTAAATGGCGTTGCCGGCGGAAATGCGAGTCTCGGGACGATCGCGGTGAGCGGTACAAATTCGGCAACGTACACGGCACCTGCGGACTTGCCGGCGACAAATCCAGTGACGATTCACGCGGTCGCAGGTACGGCGACTGCCTCTGCGAGTATCACGATCGTGAGCAATGTTGCGGTGAGCATCGTGCCGCCAAATGCGAGCGTCGCGGTGAGTGGCCGCGCGACGTTTTCCGCAGTCGTTACAAACACGCCCGATGCGACTGTCGTGTGGGGCGTCAACGGCATTGCGAACGGCAACGCGTCAATCGGACAGGTTTGTTTATCGGGCTCGAATCCATGCCAGGCACCTACGGGACCGACCTCAGCAAATATTGATTACCTCGCTCCCTCGACTGTGCCCTCGTCGAATCCCGTCGCGCTCACGGCCACGAGCCATGCCGATCCTTCGCGGAGCGGTTCGGCGCTGATTACCGTGACGCCCTCGGGAGGCGGGCCCATCTCGATCATGATCTCCCCACCCTACGGATTCGCGCCACCTTCAGGTGCATCGCCCAGTCAATTTCAATTCACGGCGCAAGTCACAGGGAGCAACGAGACAACTGTAATGTGGTCGTTGCAGAGTGGCGTCACTGGCAGCGGTTGCGGCGGAACAGCGTGCGGAACGATCGACGCCGCGGGCCTCTATACCGCGCCGAGTGTAGCGCCATCGCCGAATTCAATCTCGGTGACGGCAACGAGCGTCGCCGACCCCGCGGTTTCCGCAACGGCTAGCGTCGCGATCACGAGCGGCCCGACGATCGAGCAAATTCTGCCGTCGTCGGTAATGGCCGGAGCGGCGTCGAGTTTCACACTCGCTGTAAACGGCGTTGGGTTTGCGGCAAGCACAGGTTCCACCGCTTCCGTGATTCTCGTGAACGGGAACCCAAGGCCGACAATTTGCCAAACCGTTCTTCAATGCACAACTCCGCTTCAACCGGGCGATGTTGATGCCGCGGGCACCTCGACGATTCAGATTCAAAATCCGGGAGAGCCGGCGCCACTCTCAAATCCGGTGCCGTTCGTCGTCGTGCCATTCACGCTAACGAAGAACGTGATTGCGTTGAGTTCGTCGCAGCCAGAAGTCGATGGCAACAATATCGTCGTCTTTGAACCGACGACAGCTGGGGTTACATCTGCGCAAATCAATGTGGACTTTGCGGGTCCGATTACCTCGGACGGCGCGTGCAATTTCGATTCTTCGCCGATCGAGGTCACGCGGCCGGCGAGCGGAACAGCCGTCGTGAGCATCTGTGTTCACGGCAACGCGCTCGACCCATCGTTTTTCTATCAGTTTACGGGGCCTTCGACGCCGGACATTTCGATCTCGACGACGTCGCTCGCGTCGCTATTTCCAAATCTCATTCAGCTTAACCTGACGATATCAAGCACGACGCTGCCTGGCGTCCGCAGCCTTTTCATTTCGACGCCCAACAATGATCAAGCCGTCGCCACGGGACTTTTGGAGGTGCAATAGTGAGTCGCTTATTCCGTCCGTCTCTCGCACTTACGCTCGTGAGCCTCGCCGGCGTCGCGCTGCACGCGACGACGTTCATTCGACTGTCGCCCGAAAAGCTAGCCGCAGCGGCCACTCTCGTGATTCGCGCGCGGTGCATCGGAAATATCGTGCAGGTGCGCGACGGCGAAATCTGGACGGTCACATCTTTCGAAGTACGTGAGGCGTGGAAAGGCAGTGCGCCCGCCGTGATTCGCACTCAGCTTCTTGGCGGACGCACGGCGCAACTGACCTCGCATGTTGCAGGCGTGCCGCGATTCCGCGCTGGAGAAGAGGCGGTGATATTCCTCACGCGAATGCGCGACGGTGAGTACTCGATCGTGAGTTGGGCGCAAGGGACGTTTCGGGTGCACCGAGATGCCGCAACCAGAGGACTCGTAGTCACACAAGATACAGCCGCATATCAGGAGCCGGGACGCCGATCCGTCGCATTCAAAGGCCGCGCAGTGAGGAATTTGCCGCTCGAAGATTTTCGTCGTCGAATTGAATCGGCGCTGACCGCGGACTCGGCCGAGGCAGCGAATGTGCGGAGAAAACAATGAGGCGACAATCTTCTTGCAGGGATTTCTGCGGGGTTCGGTGCGCCGCTCTTTGCATTACATTGTGCACATCAATTATCGCTCTGGTGGTGGCGAAGTCGGCGCACAGTTACATCATCGAGGCGACGTTGCCCGCCACCGCTGGCTGCCCGGCGTCGGATCGCTGGAATGCTTCGAGCTCGGCGCCCCTTCAGCTGCAATGGAGCACGTCGCTGCCGTACCCGCCCGTTGTTATCACAACGGCGGCGAACGGAACTCCGCAACAAATCGCCGAAATCGGCGCGGTGATTCAGGCGTCGCTGAGCGCGTGGACAGGAGTGGCCAGCACCGCAGTAAATCCGTCCGTTACTCCAGGAATCGTCGGCACAATCGGACAAACGAGCGTCCAAAACTCGTGCACGAATGACGCAGGCACAAACGTGGATGGCGTGAACACGGTGTGTTTCAATCAATCGAGCGACGCTTTCACGGAGGGCGTCATCAGCTTCACTCGTGTTGTGACTGCGAACGCTGCGGGCATTTCCGTCGGCAACGGACCGCCGGCTGCATTCGCAGGGCAAATCCTTGATGCCGACACGCTGTTCGACAATTCCGGACAAGTCACGCTCGCCACTCCGAGCGCGCTCGCGGCGTCACCCGGCGCTTACGATCTGGAAACGCTCCTGACGCACGAACTCGGCAACTATTTCGGGCTCGACAACTCCGCGGTCCGGCGAGCCATCATGTATCCGTTCGCGCCACCGCCGGGAACATTCATTGGAAACCGGCCGACGGCTTCCGCGCCGGACGGACAACTTGCCGACGACGACCGCACCGGGCTTCGCGTTCTTTACCCGGACCCCGCCGACACAACTTACGTCGGCACCATCCGCGGGCAAATCGTACCCGCAAATCCGTTCGCGCTCGCGATCTTCCCGGCTACTTCGCCCGGTGCTCCTGTGACTGGAATATTCGGTTCGCAGGTGGTGGTGGAAAATGCTGACACCGGGCAGATCGTCGCGGCGGCGATGGGTGGATGGAGTTGCAATTCGTCGATTCCCGTGCCGCAATTCGACGGAACGTACCGGATCGACCGGCTTGCGGTGGGAGTGAACTATACGGTGTACGTCGAGCCGTTGGACGGCCTCGCAACAAGCGAAGACTTCTACGAAACTACGAACGGAATATGCAACGTGAATGGGAGCATTCCGTGCACCGCTCCGACCGTGAATACAAATTTCACGACGCGCATTCAGCCCGCGACTCAATAGTTTCGGAAAAAGAAAGCGGCTCCCGATCGTCCGGGAGCCGCGGGGTGTTACGTCGAAACTGCTATCCGTTACTGTGTCGGACTGACGACCTGCGTGAATCCGATGTTGTTGACGTCACGCAGCATGGGCGTTGATGGCGGCAACAGCGAAGGCGTCAGGAAGTTCGTATCGAATTGATAGTTTCTCGTTGGCGGCCCGTACACGATGTTGCAGCACTTGTAGACTCCAACAGCCTGCTGGTTGTAGTAAAAGCTGACGATCGAGCCTTCGTAGTAAAGAGTGCCGCCCCAGCCTTCGAGGTATCGCAGGAAGTTGTGTACTCCGCCATCGGTGCCATAGTCCTGTCCCGTTCCTGTTACCTGCGGAAACTGAACGCCTTTGCCTGCGATGATGGCCATGCGGTACGTCGTTCCACCAGCGCCAGGGCGGTCGCCCGGCGAATAGGGGAACCAGAACGAGTTCCTATCGTTCCAGGCGTCGGAAAGCAAAGTCACCGCGTCGGCATCGACCGACGTGCCAGGGCTTGCGGCGCTGGCGTTATAAGCGCCGTTCGTCGGGGAATTGAAGTCGCCTTGCACGTAGACCGGGTTTTCGGCGGCGATGCTTAAGCCGCATAGAACCGTGTTACAAGTCCCAAGCGTAATCGTGCTGCCGTGAATTAACTTTAGTGCATGACGGAAGAAGATTGGAGGATTCTCCATGGCCTCCGCCGCCTGCGTGATTTCCACTCCCGGCCAAGTTTCGCCAAGTCCTGAGCATGAAGCGTCCGCGGTATCGGGCAGCAGCGCAGGCCCGGGAGCGTATGTGCCCCCGCCGAGAGTGCTGCCCGTAGCGGTGGTGCCGGTGTTGGCGCCGGTGTCGTCCTGCAATTTCAGCGGAACGCCTCCATAAACGGAGAGAGCTCCTGTCTGCGCGAGATCCTCGCCCAAATCGAGTGTGCCGTTCGGGCAGCCATTGGCGGCGTCGCTCGGATTCACCATGTCGTTGTAGCCGTACGAACCTGTCTTGATGCCCAGGGTCGGGTCAGTTCCTTCGCCACGACGATCGGAGAAATAAACGGTATAGCCTGTGTTGTTGCTGGCGGTCTTGCCAGTCGAGCCGATACTGCCGAGAAACCACTTGTCCAGATTGGCGACGTCGAGCTCGACGTAATGCATCACGCCGGCATCGGTGAGGTTGCCGTTCGGGCTCAGCGTGCTATTAACGACCGGAGGCGCGTTGTCGCGGGATGTGGATTCGCGCGTATCAAAAAGTACGTTGGGCCAGAAATCGGTCGCGGCTGGAGTGAGCCCGCTCGGATAAGGCCAACCGCAGCCTCCCGTGCCGTGCGGGGAATAAACGCTCGTTGGGTTGTCGCGCAAGCGGGCGAACCGGATCACCGCATTCGCACTCGGAAATGTCGCGCAGGGCCAAGAGGACGCAAGCGGGGTGTCCGTATTGGCAGCCACGTTGCCGAGCGCGGCCAACGTCGAAACCGAGCCTGCCAGGACACTGGCCGCGACAGCTGCTGTATGTCCGCTCGCAGGCGTGCCGTTGACCTGGGCGTTCGATAGAGGGTTTAGGTTCGGACCAATAAATCCAAGGTTGAGTATTTCGTGCGTCACGTCTGTGCAGGCACCGGCGGACGTGTGCAAATTAATGAGAATGTAGCCAGTGATAATCGGCCAATGCGGCTTAATCCAGTAGCCGTCGGTGGTGCTGTACGTGGTGCTGGCCGCGCCGGATGTCGGAAGAGGCAATTTGCCTTCCGGACCGCCCGTGTACCAAGCCGGGTACGACGTGTACTCGCCGGATGAATCCACCGCCAGCGTTGACAGGTCCACCGGCGTGCCGCACGCGTTCGGAGTGCCCGTCAGCATCGCGGATGTGTCATCCAAAAGAATGTTGACGCTAGAGAGTGTGTAGTATCGCTCGGCTGTCAATTGCGAATTCTCGCCGGGCACCGGCCTTTCAACCAGGTCGATTGGGGTGCCTCCCACCGCAGGTGCAGCGATAGAAAGGTTTAACGTCGGGACGTTCTCCGATTTTCCACCGAGAATGTCGCTGTTGTAGGTTCCCGTCGAGAGGCTGTACCAATTAGGGTTTGCCGCCGTGCTGACAGTTCCAGTGACGCTCGTTCCGGTGACCGTTCCCTGTTCCAACTGTAGGCAGCTCGAATAGGGAATTGTAGACACCATGATCTGACCGGGATACGGGTTCGACGTGGTCGGCGCTGTGCCGCTCCAACCGGCCTGGCAAGTGTCTGTCTGTTGTGTCTGCAGGTTCCCCGAGCCCGGATACCAATAGGTTTGATATCCGTTCGCGAGATTTCCCACGAGAATGTCGCCGACAGCGGTAACTTTGTCCGAGAGCGTCAGGGAATTGCCGCTCGCGAGCCACAGGTTCGCATTCGTGTGGACGCGGCCGCCGAAATTGAAGACCGGGCCGGGGAAGTAACTCAGGTCTGTTTGAGAAAAGATCCCAAACTGAAAGACGGGAATTCCGACAGCCTGAACCGTTCGGATCAACTTCGATTCCGAACCCGTTACGGTTCTTGCAGTCACGGTAAGAGTGAACGGCGTGATCAGTCCATTGAGGCCGGCGAATGCGCTTGGAGCCGAGATCGTCTCGTTGACGGCCGTTGGATTTCCGCCGTTCGCTGCATTCGGAGTGTAAGTGATGATGTAAGTGCTTTGACCGGCGGCATTCGTGTAGGAAATGCCCGGAATGATCGGCGGTTCGGCCATGGCGGTGTTGATGTTGGCGACGCTGAGTGCGTTCGTGGCACCGTAAAGCTCGCCAAGGTCCGCGGTCATTTTCTCCATGCCGGCCTCGGCACCGTAGAACGCTCTCTGCCGGTCGGAGTTGCTGCCACCGAGGCGATTGTCCGTCATCACCATCCAAGAAAGCCCGATGATGACCGATGACACAAGCAGAAGTATCAACAGTGCCGTTACGAGTGCGATTCCCTTTTGCTTTCCGTTCGTCACGGAATTCCTCCCGATACTCGTTTCGCCGAAAATCAAGAAATCGTTGAGAATCATGGATAGCGGTTTACGAAAGACAAGCTGCGGATACACACCGTCGACACCATGTTGTCGCGAAAGTATTGGCCGTTTACGCTGTACGGATTTTCCGTGCGAGCCGCAACGAACAGGTTAACCGTGCGGATCTGCGAAGGCGTGTCCGGCGAAATCGGATATTTGGCGTTGCCAGGGCCTGCCGTCCCGTAAGAGCTCGATGGCTCCGTGATTCCGTAAGAGATCTGAAGATCTTCGATGCCCTGGCCGACGGCGTACGGCGGATTGAAATTGACCTGCCGAATCAGTGTCGGCACTTTAACGTTTGTGACGTTGTCGATCCAGTACGACACGATCTTCACTCGAGAGGCTGTGATCGGCGGATACGGACCTTGTGCGCCTGCTGCGCCATTCTGTAACTGTTTCAGAGTGCCTGTCGTCGCTGTAGTAAGTTGGCCATTGAAATTGAACGCGTCGGATGCCGCAAAGGCCACCACTTGACCGGTTACCGATGTCACTGTTTGAATCGCGGTGCCCGAGCTTGTCGTAAACAGAATCAGGTCGCCAGCCTTGATCCCGTCGTTACCTGTGATCTTGATGCAGTTCGCGTCGAACGTCACGCTCAGTCCGGTAGAGGCGATAATGCCGTTGCACACCGGATTCGCCGCGCTGTAAATCGGGTACTCGCTGAGCCAATGATTATTCGTGTCGATCAGCGAGTTATCCACGAACATCAAGGAAACCATGTCGGTCACAGCGCCATTTACCGTTAGGCCGAGCGCGTCGGCGGGCACGATGGGTGTTAGGTTCGTGCTCTGTGGCATCGGAGCAGCCAGAGGATACGTGTAGGCCTTGCCCGGAGGAGATGGCCAGTTGATTTTCTTTGCGGTGCCGCCCTGCGGAAAAGGTATTCCGCCCTGCGAGACGCCTTCTCCCGTCTGGGTTAAGTCGCGGCTCATAAACGTCAACGAGGCACGAAGATTCTGCGTCATGTCGCCGAGCAACCCGACCGCTTGGCTCGCGTTTTGCGCGTCGACGAGAGCCTTGAGCGTGACGCCCACGATGGTCACGAGAATGGCCATCGAGACCAATAATTCGAGCATTGAGAAACCGGCCTGCCTCTTCATTTTTCGCATGTCCATCAGCTCGGCTCCGAATCCACTATGAGTATTGCGAGATATAAGTCGTCAGCGTGTAGGACCGCACGAATCGGCCCGACTGGTAATTGATAATCACCTGAATCTGTCGCACGGAGGGCTCGTTCGCGATGTTTGTAATCGTGATCGTCCTGGTCATGTTGTACGAGTCGGAAAGCTGAAGGATGACGTCGTCGGCGGTTCCGAGGACTCCGTCCTTACCGGGATAAATGATCGTCGACGGATTGACGCCTGCATCCGCCGCCGTGCCGACGAGTCCGTCTGGCCCGGGATCGGTAATCGCGAGCGCACCTGAGAGAAAGAGTCCGCCGCTGGCCGTGTTCTGGATTTGCGCCCAAGTCAGCACCTGCGTATCCCGAGCGGTGAAAACACACTCGATCGCTTCGGCTGCCTTTTGCTGCGCGATGAAGTCGGCCTGCGAACCATTCAGGAAAACCAGGCCGTTACCAAGCAGCGCCGCAAGGCCAAGAACGCCGATACTCAGAACGAGAATAGCGATCATCGTCTCGAGCAGCGTGAACCCTCGTTCAGTCTTCTGTTGATTGCGCGTGCGCATGTCGTGACGCTCCCTCAGTAGGCTTGTGTCCATGCGTTTGTCCCGTTGGTGTGGTAGCTCTTCACGCGCCCGGTTGAACCGAGAACCGTGATCGCTCGAGCGCTCGAGGCAAAATTATTGACGCCAAGAAAAACTGTGCCGTTCACGGGATTTCCCGTCGAGTCAACGAAGGTGCCATCGGGCTGGAAAAACATTCCAGTGGTGGGTCCGCCGTCAACGCTTTCGAAATTCACAGCTGTGGCGTTTCCAAAAGCGTCCGGCGTGTCCGGCATCCCGGTGTACTTCTGGTAGTACACACTTCCCTCGAGGGCATACGTCGCGAAAATGACGTCGTTGCCGGCATTCGGCGTCATGCTGTTCTTTATGGTGACTTGGATTTGATTCGCGTTTACGCCTGGATAATTCGGAAAGGTGATTTGAACGAAGCGGCGATAGGAGACGGCGTACGACTGAGCGGTGCGGAACGCGCTAACGACTTCCGACATACCGGCGTTGGCGCGCGACTGCTGCACGGCTGGCTGCATCTGCGTGATCGCCATTGCCATGACCACGAAGACGACGGCCACGGCAATCATCACTTCGATCATTGTGAAGCCGCGGTCGCGGTGACGGCCTGTTCGTGCGTGTGAAATCACTGTGGCACTTCCTCTCACGTCGAATGCGGACATTTGCGTCGAATTCGGACACGCCCACGGGCACAGGGCAAACATACGTATCTGCGTGTAGGAAATAGCACCTGGAGCACCATCCGATTTTCTTTCTAAGTACAAGATAAATAACTAGTTAATCGTCTCATTTTGGGATATTTAGAGTGGCTACGAGATTGGAGGGGTAAAAAGGTTACATATGGAGGTGCGTACGGAATGGACTAGAAATGTCTGCCTCAGATATCTGAATGAGCAATGATGCGGGCCGGATTGCGTCGAAACGAATCAGCGTTCGCTCAGTTCGAAACTGCCGCACGAAAATCGATGCGGCTCTACAGAGGCTGCGCGGCGTACGCCGCCCCTCACACGTTCAGAATTGGAATCGGCACGGCGCAAATGATGGAGTAGCCGTGTGTTCTCAAGCGGCCGCCGTAAGGGTAGCACCCGGTGACCAGCAAATCCGCTTTCGTTTGTTTCGCGGCGTGGTTCAGCAACGCGGGCACGTTGCCGCTACCTATAAATACATCGGCCTTGGTGCCCATCGCATTTTGAAGTTCGGCGATTTGCTGAGAAGCGTCGCTGACGAGCTCCTCTTTCCAGCGCGGATTTTCGTCGATACCGCCGGGCCCCCAACGCTCGACCCCGGGAGTCACGTGAGCGAGCGTAAGCCGAGCATCGAATTCGGCGGCGATTTGCGCGGCCCACGGCACGGATTTGTGATCGTTGGGGTTGAATTCCACAGCACACACGACGCTACGGATCGCAAATTCCTTTGCCGGCAAATTTTCGGCGCTGGCATCGGTCCAAACCGGACATCCAGTGCCACGTTCCAACTGCGCCGTCGCAGAGCCCGCAAGAAATTGGAAGAACGTGGGGCCACTCGACGGCATCATGATCAGATCGGCTTCCTCTTCCTGCGACAACTGAACGATTACCTTGGCTGCGGCGCCTCTGACAAGCACACACTGAATCGCAAGGCCTTCGAGTTCCGGCCGGAGAGTTTGGTCGAGGCTTTCTTCGGCCCGTCGAGTGATCTCCTCGAGCATATCCCAGCGAGCGAGCTCGGGAGCGCTCTCCGGCACACCGGCGAGATGGCTCTGCGGCGTCAGAACGTGAAGCATCACAATCTCAGAACGGAAATGGCGGGCGATTGCAGCCGCCTGATGAATCACGTGCAGCGACGTATTCGGAAAATCAACCGGGAGAAGAATCTTCTTAATATTCAGCATTGAGAATTCGAAAGAGAGTCTCAGTGATGCTTGTCGCCCGTCCACCTCATAACATTCCGAATTATCTTTGGTTCCATTTGCAAGAGAAGCGTCCGTTGACGTGCCAGCATCGGTTCAAGAAAGCGGCCGGCCTGCCAGCCCTACGGAAAACCCTGACTCGCCGCGAATCGCGGAGATGAACATTCCCTATCTCAATCTCTCTAATCTGCGGCGCTCGGAGATGGCCGTGGGCGCCGGCCAAAGATGCTTTGCTTCTTTCCCTGCATGCGCAGCCGCATGCGATCGAACGCCAAATAGACGACCGGCGTGGTGTAGAGCGTGAGCATCTGACTCAAGATCAGTCCGCCCACGATCGTGATGCCGAGAGGTCGGCGAAGCTCGTAGCCTGTGCCCGTCCCAAGCGCCAGGGGAAGAGCGCCGAGCAACGCGGCCATCGTCGTCATGAGGATCGGGCGAAAGCGCAACATACACGCTTCAAAAATTGAATCGTATGTGCTCTTCCCTTCGCCGCGCTCCGCTTCGAGAGCGAAATCGATCATCATGATGGCGTTCTTTTTTACGATTCCGATCAACAGGACGATTCCGATGATCGAGATGATGTTGAGGTCTTCGTTAAAGAGCATCAACGCGAGCATGGCCCCAACGCTGGCGGACGGCAGAGTCGAAATGATGGTGAGCGGATGGACCAAGCTTTCGTACAAAATTCCGAGAACGATGTACACAGCCAGCAGCGCCGTGAGAACAAGAAGAGGTTCGGAGCCAAGAGATTGCTGGTATGCCTGCAGCGTGCCGGCAAAGAAGCCGGTCAGCGTAGATGGCGCACCGAGCCTCTTTTGCATTTGGTTGATGCTCAACGTAGCGTCGCTCAACGACATGTTGGAAGCGAGATTGAAGGACACCGTGACGGATGGGAACAAGCCCGTATGGTTAACAGCAAGCGGCGTCGTGTTAGCTCGACCCTTCGCGACCGTGAGCAGCGGAATGCTGCCGCCACTCGCCGAATGAAGGTAGATATCTTTCAATCCTTCCGGGCTTTGCCAATATTGGGGAGCGACTTCCAGCACCACGTAATACTGATTTAATTGTGTATAAATGAGGGAGACCTGTGACTGTCCGAATGCGCCGTAGAGCGCCGAGTCCAGCGACTGCGCGGTCAGGCCGAGCTTCGCCGCCGTGACGCGATCGAACTTCATCAATTCGGCGAGTCCGCCATTCTGCTGATCCGAGTTCACATCCTGGAAACCGGGCAGACGCTTCATCTCAGCCAGCAATTTCGGCGCCCACGTCGTGAGGTCACTGACGTTATCGGATTGAATCGTGTATTGGTACATCGCACTGCTCGACCGGCCGCCAATGCGCAGATCTTGAACGGCCTGAAGGAATGCCGACGCCACCGGCAGGCGGTTCAATTGCGGGCGGATACGATCAATGATCTGAGCGGCACTGACTTTGCGCTCGGAGAGGGGCTTGAGCGCGACATACAGCGAGCCGGAATTTGTGCTGCCGCCTGTAAATGCAATCACGTTCTCGACGGCCGGATCTTTTTTGACGACGGCGCCGATCTGCTGAATTGCGCTGTTCATCGCCGCGAAAGAAGAATCCTGCGGCCCTTGCACTCCGCCGGAGATCGACCCCGTGTCTTCCTGCGGGAAAAAGCCTTTGGGTATCTTGATGATAAGCACGACATTTAGGGCGATGGTGATGAAGAGGATGATCAGCGTGATGGCCGGATTCTCCAGCACCCAATTCAGGCTGCGGCGATAGAGCGACAGCACCCAGTCGAAGAATCGTTCGCTGGCCATATACATGCGACCGTGTTTTTCCGCGCGCTCATTTTTCAAGAGATAAGCGCACATCATCGGTGTGGCGGTCAGCGAAATAATCATCGAGACGAAAATGGCGGTGGAGAGCGTGACGGCAAATTCGCGGAAGAGACGCCCGACGATTCCGCCCATCATTAGAAGTGGAATGAAGACGGCAATTAACGAGATGCTGATCGAGAATACCGTGAAGCCGATCTCCTGTGCGCCCTTCAGCGCCGCTGCGAAAGGCTTCATGCCTGCTTCAAGATGGCGCGCAATATTCTCCATGACAACGATCGCGTCGTCGACCACAAACCCCGTTGAGATTGTGAGGGCCATCAACGAGAGGTTGTCGATGCTGTAGCCGAAGAAATACATCACCGAGCACGTGCCGATCAGTGAGACCGGAACGGCGACGGCGGGAATGAGCGTCGCGCGGCCGTTTCGCAGAAATATGAACACCACGACGATGACGAGACCTATGGAAATCAGCAGCGTCTTTTCAACGTCGCTCACGGACGCGCGGATGGTGGTGGTGCGATCGAGAACGACGGTGACGTCCATACCGAAGGGAATGGACGCTTCGATCAGGGGAAGTTGCGCGCGAATGCGATCAACCGTGGCGATGATGTTGGCGCCGGGCTGGCGGAAAATGATCACGGTAATCGCGCGTTTGCCATTCAAATATCCGGCGGCACGGAGGTTTGCCACGGAGTCCGTCACTTCCGCGACATCAGATAAACGAATAGCCGCGCCGTGGTTGTAACCGACGATGAGCGGCCGGTAGTCGACTGCGTGCGAAATCTGATCGTTGGCAAGGATGTCCGCAGTCACGCCGCCATCAGTAATTTGGCCCTTAGCCAAGTCGGAGTTCTGCAAGCTCAGTGCAGACTGCAAATTCGCGATCGTTAATCCGTAACTCGCCAGCTGGGTGGGATTCGCTTCCACGCGGACGGCCGGCAAAGCGCCGCCTCCCGCAGTGACCTGCCCGACGCCTTGAATCTGCGAAAGTTTCTGCTGAATGACAGTCGAGGCTTCGTCATAGAGTTTCTCGGGGCCGTATTTATCTGATGTCAGGCCGAGAATCATGATCGGCGCATCGGCAGGATTGACCTTGCGATAGGTCGGATTTCCCGGCAAGTTGGCGGGCAAATAGGTTCGCGCGGCATTGATGGCCGCCTCGACGTCGCGCGCCGCGCCATCAATGTCGCGGCTGAGATCGAACTGAATCGTGACGGATGTGCTGCCGAGCGCACTGGATGACGTCATCTCCGTTACGCCTGCGATGTGGCCAAACTGCCGCTCGAGAGGAGTGGCAACGGACGATGCCATGATATTCGCGCTGGCGCCCGGCAATCCCGCGCTGACCGAAATGGTTGGGAAATCGACCTCCGGCAGCGGGGACACCGGCAGCACCTCAAACGCAATCGCTCCGGCGAGGGCGATGGCGATCGTGAGGAGCGTCGTAGCCACTGGCCGGCGAATGAAGGGTGAAGAAATATTCATGCCGGCGCTGCCTCTTCTGCGTTTTCGGTTCCCCGCTTTTCCGATTTTTTCGAAAAGCGGTGAGCCAGATTGTCGAAGAAGATGTAAATGACGGGCGTGGTGTATAGCGTAAGCGCCTGGCTAAGGAGCAATCCGCCAACCATGGCGATGCCCAGCGGTCTTCGCAACTCAGAACCGAATCCAGTTCCAAGCGCCAGCGGCAGCCCGGCCAAGAGAGCGGCCATGGTGGTCATCATGATGGGGCGGAAGCGGAGCAGGCAGGCTTCGTAGATTGCATCCGTCGCGTTCTTTCCGTGCTGCCGCTCGGCTTCGAGGGCGAAATCGACCATCATGATGCCGTTCTTTTTCACGATGCCGATTAGCAAAACGATGCCGATGATGGCCACCACGCTCAAATCCTGGCGAAAGAGAATCAAAGCAAGAAAAGCGCCGACGCCCGCGGAAGGCAACGTGGAAAGAATCGTGATCGGGTGAATGAAACTCTCGTACAAGACACCGAGAACGATGTACACGGTGATCAGTGCGGCGAGAATGAGCAACGGCTCATTCGAGAGCGAATTCGTGAACGATGCCGCAGTGCCTTGAAAACCGGCCTGGAGTCCGGGAGGCATTTTCAAATCTTTCTCGACTTTGTTGATCGAAGTGATCGCTTCGCCGAGAGCGGCGTTCGGAGCGAGATTAAACGACGCGGTGATCGCCGGAAATTGGCCCTGGTGTGTAATTACGAGCGGCTCCGTCGTGGTCTCAAAGTGCGAGAAAGCGCTGAACGGCACGGCGCTGCTCATTGTCGAGCTCGTTGTGCCGGCGGAGCCCGCTCCCTTGCTGGATGTCGAAGTGGTAGTGCTCGCTGAAAGCGCATTAGCCGGAGGAGCAAGCGTATTGGCCGACGGAGTGTAGAGCGCCGAACCCGTCAGCGAACTTGATCCCGCGGAAGCCGACCCGGAGGCTGCGAAAGAAGTAGAGGCGCCGGCGCCACTCGCACCCGAAGATGCGTTCGATTGAATGTAAAGGCGGTTGAGCTTGTTCGGGTCTTTCTGAAATTGCGGCTCACTCTCAAGCACCACGTGGTACTGATTTACCTGCGTGTACATCGTGCTGATTTGCCGTTGGCCGAACGCGTCATAGAGCGTGTTGTCGATCGTCGTGGGCGCAATGCCCAATCGCGACGCGGTGGCCCGGTCAATCACCAGATTGACAGCTGGTCCTCCCGGTTGTTGATCCGTTGCGATGTCTTCCAATTCCGGCAACTGCTTCAGTTTGTCGACGAAGCGATTGGCCCAGAGATTCAGTTCATCGGCATCGGGGTCTTCCAGCGTGTATTGGTACTGCGTGCGGCTCACGCGGTCATCCACAGTGATGTTCTGAACGGGCTCCATGAATAGTTGAATTCCCTGCACGTTCGCCAGTTTCGGAGTGAGCCTGCGGATCAGGTCCGACGCGCTGATCTTGCGCTGATCGAGCGGCTTCAAATTGATGGACATTCGACCGCTGTTGGTCGTTATGTTCGTCCCATCGGCGCCAATAAACGACGACACACTTTCAACGGCTGGGTCCGCGAGTACGGCCTTCGTAAGTTCCTGCTGCTTCTCGGCCATCGCTTTTGAGCTAATCGTCGGCGCGGCCTGCGAAATGCCCTGGATCACGCCGGTATCTTGAACCGGGAAAAAGCCTTTTGGAATAATGATGTAAAGGAAAATTGTGAGCAGAAGCGTGCCTACGGCGACCAGCAGCGTAATCGTCTGATATTGAAGCACGACTTTCAGCGTTCGCCCGTAGAACGCGATCATGCGTTCGAAAACACGCTCCGAAGCTTTATAGACGCGTCCTTGCTGCTCTTTTGGCCGATGCCGCAGGATTCGCGCGCTCATCATCGGAGTGAGGGTAAGCGACACAACTGCTGAAACTACGATTGTTACGGCAAGCGTCACGGCAAATTCGCGGAACAGGCGGCCGACAACATCGCCCATGAACAAGAGCGGAATCAGCACAGCGATCAAAGAAACGGTCAGCGAGAGAATCGTGAATCCGATTTGCTCCGCGCCCTTGAGCGCCGCTTCCATCGGAGGATCGCCGGCTTCGATGTACCGCGAGATGTTTTCGATCATCACAATGGCGTCGTCCACGACGAAGCCGGTGGAAATGGTGAGCGCCATCAGCGACAAGTTATCGAGGCTGTATCCAAGCGCGTACATCGCCGCAAATGTGCCAACCAGTGAAAGCGGCACTGCCACGCTCGGAATAATGGTGGCGTACAGACTTCGCAAGAACAGGAAGATAACCAGCACGACCAGCCCGATCGTAAGCAGCAGTTCAAATTCGACGTCAGCGACCGACGCTTTGATGGCGGTTGTGAGATCGGTGAGCGTGGTTACTTGAATGCCCGCGGGCAAGTTGGCCTCGAGCTGAGGTATCAACTGCTGAATGCTCTTGACCACGTTGATCGTGTTCGCGCCAGGCTGGCGCTGCACATTTAGAATCACGGCAGGCGTTTCGTTCATCCACGCGGCCTGGCTATTGTTCTCCACGCCATTCACGATGCGCGCTACGTCCGTCAGCATCACGGGCGCGCCGTTACGGTATGCGACTACAACACCGCGATAGTCTTCGGTGGTAACCAGCTGATCGTTTGCGTCGATCTGATAATCCTGGCGCGGCCCATCGAAGTTCCCTTTCGCGGCGTTCACGCTCGCGCTTGCCAACGCTGTCCGCAGGTCTTCCAAGTTGATGCCGTAGGAGGAGAGAGCCGTGGGGTTGGCTTGAATGCGCACCGCGGGTTTCTGGCCGCCGCTGATGGTCACGAGGCCAACACCGCTAAGCTGCGAAATTTTTGGCGCCATGCGCGTATCGACAAGATCCTCGACTTGAGAAAGAGGCATGGAGTTTGAAGTAATTCCCAGCGTGAGCACGGGAGCATCGGCGGGATTTGTCTTGCTGTACACGGGCGGCGCGGGCAGGTTCGATGGCAATAAACTCTGCGACGCGTTTATGGCGGACTGTACCTCTTCTTCGGCGATGTCAATATTCAGCGTGAGATTGAATTGCAGCACGATGACGGAAGTGGCGCTGGCGCTGCTGGAGGTCATCTGGCTCAAGCCTTGCATTTCGCCGAATTGACGCTCGAGCGGTGCCGTGACCGTTGTCGCCACGACATTCGGGCTTGCGCCGGGATAAAACGTGAGCACCTGAATGGTCGGATAATCCACTTCAGGCAATGCGGAGACCGGTAGTTGCGTATAGCCGACGAGACCCACCAAGAGGATGGCGGCCATCAACAGTGATGTCGCAACTGGCCGGAGAATAAACGGGCGGGACGGGCTCACGGGGCGCTGCTCCCGTTGGTGCTGGCTGGGGTCTTGCCACCGCTCGAGTTGGCCGGCGCAGGGTTGTTCGAAACGACGACGGCAGAGTTGTCCTGCAACTTCTCGAATCCGCTGTTGGCGACAATGTCTCCCGGACTTATGCCGTCAACTTGCGTGTTACCGGCATTGGTGACTCCAGCCTTTACGCTGCGCTGGTGAGCTACGTTGTTCTGAATCACATAGACAAACGATGCCTGGCCATTTTGCTGAACGGCTGACGCGGGAATTAGAGTCACTCCCTTCAACGTATCCACCAGCAGCCGCGTGTTCACAAACTGATTCGGGAAGAGCGCATTATTCTTGTTGTCGAAGACCGCCCTCGCTTTTACCGTTCCCGTCGTCGTGTCAATCTGATTGTCGAGAGTCAGAAGTTTTCCGCTTCCGATTTTTTTCTGGGCTGAGCGATCAAAGGCATCGGTACTCAGGCTGCCATTTTTGCGCATACCGGCTTGCACCTGGCCGAGGCTGTCTTCCGGAATAGTGAAAATCACGGTGATGGGTGCCATCTGAGTGATCACCGCGAGGGTAATCGTTCCTGAGGATTGCACCACGTTGCCTGGATCCACCAGTCGCAATCCCATGCGGCCGGAGATTGGAGCTGTGATGTGGCAGAAATCGAGCTGCACCTGGTCGTACTGCACGGTGCCTTCATCGTTCTTTACTATGCCTTCGTCCTGGAGCACGAGCTTTTGCTGGTCATCGAGTTGTTGCTTTGCGATTGCTTTCCTGTCCCACGCATCTTGGTAACGCTGTTCGTCCATCTGAGCTTGGGCGAGCAGGTTCTGATCACGCTCGAGCGCTCCCTGCGCCTGCAAGAGCGTGGCGCTGTATGGACGCGGATCGATTTCGATAAGTGGGTCGCCCTTCTTCACCATTTGACCCTCGACAAAGTGAACAGTTGTGACAAGTCCGTTCACCTGGGCGGTAATCGAATCGGTATAAACCGGCGTGACTGTCCCGATGGCTTCAAGGTACACGCCGATGTCACCCTTTTGCGCCGTCGCGGTTGTGATGGCAATCCCCGTTTTCGCGCGCGCCGCAGTGGCGGCCACCGCCTTCTTAGCTTCCTCGTGGGAATGCACGGCCATCACGATCACAAGGACGATGACCAGCAGCAACACCACCGTTATCACCACCCAAAGAACCTTGTGGCTGCGGGGATGGTCGGAACCGGGATCAGGAGGGGTGAGTTGATAGTCAGGTCTGGCGGATGAAGTCTCGTTTATGTCTGCGATCGGAACCTCCTTTTCCAGCTTCGAATCCCCTGCATGGTACTCCTCGTCGGCGATTCCCCAAGGCACAAAATCGATGGCAAGGTAGTCTCCGACCTGACCTGCAGCCGGGCTTGCCTCGCACCGAGGTATTAGATATTCCGTGGAATGCTAATGAGTGAGGTGATTCAGTTCAATTGGCAAAGGAGGGGACAATCGGTCGCAGTCGCGCGTGGTCGTGCACTGGAAGCAGTGGCTGCCTACCGAGCAGAGGAAAAGAAAGATGAATTGCACAGCGCTGGCGCGTCAAATATGTCGCGAATAAGATTGGCCCTCGGCAAAGTGCAGTTGTCGGTCATCGTGGTTGCAAAGTCCTGGCTACTCACCGGAGGGAGCGCCGGTGCCAGCCGGATAGACAATGATTTCGACATCGCCCCAACCGGAGTCCGAGTCGACGCTTGCGCCAATTTTCTTCCCCATTCCGAGGGTTTTGAGCTGGGTATCATCGAAACCGAAATTGCCCACGAGGTAGGCGCGCACCACGGCGGCGCGAGCCTGCGTTAGCACTAAGTCCTTCTGGGCATCACCCGTCATGCCGGAATATACGACCACAACCGCGATTCCGAACTCATGTGCGACAAGAAATTGGCCTGCGGGCCCCAAAGAACTCTGGTTCTTCAGTTTTGCTGTGTCTATCTGATCGAAAATGCGTTTTGGCTCGTACGTGAAAGTCTTTAGCGGCGAGCCGTCAGGCAGAGCCGATATATTGTTTTTCTCGAGATCGGCGGAGTCTTCATAGCCGCGTTTCTTGAAATATCCGCGCAGCAGGAAATTTTGTTTCAACGCTTCCATGTTTTCCTGGAAGTCGGCGACACCCGCTTGCGCGTGCACCACCGTATCGCGCATTCCGATAGTCGTCTGATCCAGCTCCGTGTACATTTTCTTGTCGTTGATCAGCGCTCCGATCGTTCCCTGGCCTTGGTCAATCTTGGCGCTGATGGATCGTAGGTTCGCGGTCGCTTCGGTTGTATTGTCGAGCGCTGCCTTGCTGCTGTCGAGAATCGCGTCGGTTTTTTTGATCAGGTCGGCCATGACGAGCGGAGGCTGGCTCGGAATCGTGTCGCCGTCACGCACATTCGACCCTTCGGCCGATCCAAACGATATCGAAACATATTCATTCCCGAGCAGGCCCTCGGTCTGGATCGCGGCAATCGAGTCCTGCTTGATGATGTCGTGGGTCGAGCGCTGAAGATCCATGAGCACGGTGATTTTGCCGGTCGCCTGCTTCGGCAAATCGATGCGACGCACGCTGCCGCTGTGAACTCCGCCGATGCGTACCTCGGCGCCTGCATCGAGTCCAGCTACGGTGCTGAACTGCGCCTTCAATCGATACGTGTCATTGAAGAGGTATTGCCGGTCACCGATGATGAAGATTCCCGCCGCCAGAATCGCCATCGTCGCAATGATGAATGCTCCCAGCCGAGCCGCTCTTGACATGATGACTCCCTATGAATTCCGTTTGAAGAATTCCGCGACGAATTTGTCGCCGCTTCGCTCAAGCTCATCGAACGTGCCTTCGA
The DNA here is from genome assembly GCA_049279675.1 of Candidatus Acidiferrales bacterium. Classification (GTDB taxonomy): domain Bacteria; phylum Acidobacteriota; class Terriglobia; order Acidiferrales; family UBA7541; genus Palsa-147. The sequence goes on along the minus strand of JBAPOP010000001.1, from coordinate 34,007 downwards.
TCACCGCATTCCCTTGGTTCAGGAGCACAATTCGGTCCGCAATAATCTTCGCGCTTTGCAAATCGTGCGTGACCACGATCGATGCAACGTCGCGTTCCTCTTGCAACTTGAGAATCAGCTCATCGATCTCGCGGGATGTGATTGGATCGAGTCCGGCGGTGGGTTCATCGAGCAACAAGATACCGGGATCGAGAGCCAGCGCGCGCGCCAAACCGACTCGCTTTTGCATGCCGCCCGAAAGATCGCTGGGCATTTTCTTGAGGTCGCCTTCCATGCCCACGCTCGACAGTAACTCCATGATGTGATCGCCACGCTCAGACGCCGTCATTTTCGTGTGGCGCCTCAACGGAAACGCAACGTTCTCCTCGACCGTCAGCGAATCGTAGAGCGCCGCGTGCTGGAATAGGAAGCCCATCGTCTTCCTGATCTCGTTCAACGATTCGCTGCTGGAGCTTGTGATCTCCCGCTCGTGGACGTGAATCGATCCCGAGTCTGGCTTCTTCAGCCCGATGATCAGCTTCAGCAGGACGCTCTTGCCGGTTCCGCTGCGGCCGAGCACCGCCAGAGTTTTGCCACTGCCAACCGTCAAATCGATACCGTTTAATACTTTTTGCGCGCCGAAGGATTTGTGTAGGCCACTGATAGCCACAGCAGGAGTGGCAGAATTCTGCTCACTCTTTCGCTCGCCATTTTCAATTGCGAGTTTGTCGTCAATCTCGATCACTGCCGGTGAAGCTGCTTGGTTAGAAGGCATCATGGAAAGAACACCAGAATCAATTTCACCAGTATGACGTCCGCCAAAATGACAAAGAGGGACGATAGGACGACCGAGCTCGTTGCCGAACGCCCGACGCCTTCCGTGCCACCCTGACTGCGCATTCCCTGAAAGCACGCGATCAGGCCGATGATCAGGCCGAAAACCGACGTTCGAAAAGTCGGCGCGAGAAAGTCGCTGAAACTGGCGCCCGCAAATCCCGCATGGAGGAATTTGTGAACGGAAATCGGCTCGGCCAGGGTGTCCACAATCCAACCGACAGCCACGCCACAGAAATCGGAAGCCAGGGTTAGCAGCGGGAGTACCAGGATGCACGCCAGAATCCGCGTGAAGGCCAAAAGTTTGTAGGGATTTACGCCGGAGGCCTCGATGGCATCGATTTGCTCCGTCACTTTCATCGAGCCAAGTTCAGCGCCGATCCCAGCGCCTACTCGGCCGCAAACAACCAAGCCAGTCACGACGGGGCCCGTTTCGTGGATGATCGAGAACACGATGGCGGCGGGAAGCATGGACTTAGCACCGAATCTCACGAGACTGTGACGGCTCTCCAACGCCAGCACTGCGCCGATGGCGCAACCCGCGAGTGCCACGAGTGGCAACGATTTCGAGCCTATCTCGTCGAGCTGCCGAAATAATTCGCGTCCTTCAAAAGGACGTCTGACCGACGCGCGCATTACCTGCCATGCAAAAATGCCGAGTTCGCCAAACCACTCGAAGAAGCCGATGATCGGACTCCATAGAGAGTTGAGGATCGATTGCGCGAGAGAGTCAGCTTGCGGTGCGTCTGGGCTGATTTCGGGCTGAAAAACTTTGGCGTCGTGGTTCATAAATATGGCTCAGGGTTTCGATTGCGCTGTTGTGCTGGCATCCGGAGATGCAGAATGATCCATATGGCTAAGTAGCGAGTGCGGCCCTCCGGAAATAAATTCACGCGCGATATTTACTGCCGCGGATTCCAGAAGGGTATAGCTTCCCATCCGCATTCCATCTTTCACGCCATAGCGGTTCGGGTACCAGCCATAAATGGCGGTCATCGAACCTGCGTACGGCGCGACAATCGCGGGAAACGACAGCCAGCGATGGCCCGCCGCACCGCGGCGCGCCGTCACTGTAGAAATCGCGGCATGACCCAATCTCGGGAATATTCCTCTGCACTCACAGCGGTAATACAGCGTGTCTTCTCTGAACGCTTCCGCTAATGCGTAACGCGTGGTGGTGGTCACCATCGCGATGCCGAAGTTGGATCCAACCCGCTCGCCGAATGCTCCCGCGCCTTGCCCCCACTCGGGAGGCGATTTTTCTGCCTGATCGATGCCGCCCAGAATCGCGGCGTCGGCGAGCGCGTAAGGACCAACGACATCGAAGAAATAATTCCGTAGTTTCGTTTTCTCCGTCGGTCGCGTGTAAGCCAAATCCATTTGCGCGTAAGTTGCGCTCGCAGAGGCAGGGACTCCGTCATTGAAGGAAGATTTCGCGCCGGTGTCAGACTGGGCTTTGGCTGCAGACGCAAATGCCGCGAGGCCCGTAAAGGCAGTGAATATACCGACAATTAGAGACACTGCGCGTAACCGCTTCATCACAAATTTCTCCTCGCTTGAACTCGCGACTGAGGGTGGCTACATCAAGCCAGAGGGGGACCTCACATCCTTGAATAAGAAATAGCATCCAGTGGCTTCCGCGTCTGTGCCAAACGGGACACCGCTTCTCGTTGTTTCCTGGGCGTGCGATCGGTGTGAATGTATCGAGACGCAGTGAGAGAGCAACGATCTGAACAAGCGCTAGCTATGCCGGTGAAGAATTGCGAACCGAAGCAATCGCGACGATGCTAACAATCGATGTTAGTGGTACGCGACGTAGAGCCCAGGAAATTCCTCTTGAAGATGTTTCACCTTGGGTGCGTCAAACGTCGCGATGTAGGCATTGTCCGGATTATGGGCGGCGAAGTCCTGGTGATATTGCTCGGCCGGATAAAACCCTGTCATTGGAACAATCTGCGTGACGATTGGGCGTGAAAACGACTTGGCCTGATTGAGCTGATCCACATAAGCCTGCGCAATCCGTTGCTGATCCGGATTTGAAAAAAAGATTGCCGAACGATACTGAGTGCCCGAGTCGGGGCCCTGGCGATTCAATTCCGTTGGGTCGTGCGCAACCGAGAAGAACACCTTCAGCAGCATTCCTAAAGTAATCTGCGATGGATCGTAGACAATTTCCACGGATTCGGCATGCCCCGTGTCACCGCTGCTAACCTCTTCGTAATCCGGATTCTTTACGGTGCCGCCGGAGTAGCCCGAAGTCGCTCGCGTGACGCCCTTCACGTGCTCAAATACAGCCTGAATTCCCCAGAAGCACCCGCCTGCAATGACGATGGTCTGATGCCCCTTTTTTGCGGCGCGAGTTTCGTCCACCGCTGGATCGGGCAGTGCGACAGCGGCGCTCGTCGCGCTATGGCGCATCGCGGCAAACAAAATCAGCATGACTACAGCGAAGCCCAGTGCCACCGTCACGATTCGATTCATCGCTTTCTCTCCTCAAAACAATTCTGATGAAAACTGCCACTTCCTAAAACTGGCCCAAAATCTTTAGGAAGCCCTGGCGAATCTCATTGCTACCGAGTTCATGCAATAACGCAATCCCGTAGGCGGGGGCCCATCATCAAAGACGTGTCCCAAATGAGCGTCACACCGCCGGCAGGAAACCGCCGTGCGAATCGTTCCCAAGCTCGCGTCTGCGATTTCCACTACATTCTCTTTTGCGATCGGCGCCCAAAAACTCGGCCAGCCCGTTCCGGATTCGAATTTGGTGCTGGCGTCGAACAAAGCCGTGTCGCAGCAAACGCAGCGGAACACGCCTTTCTCGTGGTTGTTGGGATTTTCGTTGGTGTAGGCACGCTCGGTGCCGGCGTGGCGCGTGACCTCAAAAGAAGCGGGAGAGAGTTGCTTCTTCCACTCGTCTTCCGTCTTCGTGACGCGCTCGACGGAAATCTTGGCCTTGCGCGCGCCGGAATCCGAAAATTCTACGATAGTGACCATCTTCGGAGGTCCCGAAAATAGACCTTCCGCGTGCACCGGCTCGCTCTTTTGAATGTACCAACTCGCAAGCCCAGCGACTGCGGTTCCGGTGCCAATCAAAAACGAACGGCGCGCGATCAAATTGGCGGTTTCGGTATTTTTCTTGTTCGAGGAATTCATACGGCCTCTTCCATTTCGCTCTTATCCAAACGTGAATGCGAACGCCTGTACGCCGGGATCGAGAAATTCAATCTCAAACGTGCGATCTTCCACTTTGCCCTTTTGCCGGATCAACTGATACAGCCGGTAATCCTTTACGATGCCGTTGCCCTGATCGTCGGTGTCCACACCGTGATCCTCGCCGGGCGCTGTGCCATCAAGCCGCATGCGAAAGCGCACGGGCTTGCCATTTTTCCCCGGTCCCAAAACAAGATGCAGATCGCGCGCGTGAAACCGGAAAATCACTTTGCCTGGCGCGGACACTAGCGCCGCATGTTCGTCGCTGACATTCCAATTTCCGGCAAGGCCCCACTGATTCACCGTCAAGCGCGCCGGCGCCGCGTAGCCTTGCACCTCGTCCTGCCGGATTTTTTGCGGCGAGGCGTAGTTCTGCTGCCGGGAATATCCGACGTAGGTCTCATGCGAGGCGACGTCGTTCATATCCGGCGCCGCCTGCGCGCCGGTAGCTGCAACCTGCACCAACCCACCTACCTTCAAATTTGAATTCTTCTCGCGCAGCAACTGCTGAATCACTTCTTCGGATTCGTCGTACTTCCCTTCGCCGAAATGGTGGTAACGAATTTCTCCCTTCGCATCGATAAAATAATGCGCTGGCCAGTATTCGTTGTTGAACGCCTTCCAGATCGCGTAGTTGCTGTCGATGGCCACCGGATACGTAATCTTCAAATCCGTGAGCGCCTTCGCCACGTTCGCGGGATCTTTCTCAAATGCGAATTCCGGAGTGTGCACGCCGATCACAACAAGTCCGTCATTTTTATATTTTTCCGCCCAAGCTTCCACGTACGGTATCGAACGCAAGCAATTGATGCAGGAATATGTCCAGAAATCGATCACCACCACTTTCCCCTTCAATTCTTCGCGTGTGAGCGGCGCAGAGTTCAGCCATTTCACAGCGCCTGCCAAGCTTGGGAACGTGCCTTCATGACCCAATTCGACCGCCGCGGGCTGCGCTGCGCCAGCCTCGTTTGCTTTTGCGTAAGCGACCGGCCGGAAACGATCGATCAATTTTTGTTCGACGCCGGAAGTGCTCGAAAGCGAAAGCTTCGTGAGAATTCCCGTATCCCAGCCAAAAGCAATTGCCACGACGCCTACCAACACAGCCGCGCCCAGGCCGCGCCGAATCCATTCTTCCGCGCCAAGCGATTTTTTCATCAGCGCGAAAACTTTGTTGCCCGCAAGGAGCGCCACTGCGAGAGAGCTTGCGGCGCCGGCGGAAAACGCTAGAAGCAGAAGCGTCGTGTGCGCGCTCGGACCCTGTATCGCCGCTCCCGTCAAAATCAGACCAAGAATCGGCCCCGCGCAGGGAGCCCACAGCAATCCCGTCGACATTCCAAGCACGAGCGATCGGCCAACACTCGGAGCTCCCGCGCTGTTCTGTCCCTGTACCCTTCCGCCGAGGCGAACCAGCGGGCGCGTGAGATATTCGGCCAAGCTTGGAAAGAGCAGAGCCAATCCGAGCATCGCAAACACCACGATCGCGAAAATCCTGCCGATTTGATTGGCGCGCACAACCCAGGCTCCGGCGAACGTAGCAACACCGGCTACCGCGGCAAACGTCGCCGCCATGCCAACCAAAAGCGGAAGGCCGCTGCGTCGAAATGGCTGGTCGGCGCGAGAAAATACGAAAGGCAAAACCGGCAGAATACACGGGCTGACGATTGTCAGAACGCCGCCTACGAAGGCTAGAAAGTAGAGAAGCATATGAGTGCCAACCGGTTCATTAGAGCCGCTCACCCGCGAAAAGTTACAGAACCCTCCCGCGGGATTAAGCCCTTCTATCTTAATACGCTAGAAGTGCCTCGCCGGATTGAAAATCGCCCCGGCTGACTGCCATCGCCGGGCAACTGGTCGCATCGGCTCTCGAGAGATTGCGTGCACCCGGGCCTTAATATTTTGATGCGCGAAAGCGCGGGCGTTCTTCAAGCTGAGACGAGGAATTTGCGGGTTGCAGGCTGCACGCGCGGCGGACTTCGGGTTCAAGTGAATCGAAGAGTCATGCCAAGAGTTGGCGCTGTTCCAATCGCAGAATTGAGTCGCGATCTAGAAAAACGGACGCGTTCACCCTTCGGCTGCACGGCATCGAGGGCGAAAAAAGCCGCAAACGAAAACATAAAAAATTGCAAACTACGTCGCATCGCGAAATTTCTCCATCTCCAGACCGAGTGCGGCAACCTGATACTTATTTCTGCTTCTGAAGTGCCGCCACAGCCTCTTCCAACGCGGCGATGCGCGCATTCAGATCCTGGTTTTCAGCAGCCAATTGCTGGGTGGCGCTGATGTTCATGTCGAAGAGTTGGTCGTAGTCGACAACGCGGAAGTCGTCCACCTTCTTGCCAAAGACGAACACTTGGCTGAGCGGCGCCGATATGCCGGATAGCACGAAAGTATCGTCGTTAATTATCGCGGCAACCGATTCATCCATGTTGCCTGCTTCCGACGTGATGATTCGCACGACATCGCCAACGACGAATCCGTGCGGCTTCGATAGCGTGACGGTAAGTTCGTGCGCGGTGTCGTTGTAAACCGCGCCGTCAGCCATCACATACACGCTGGGAACGAAATTGCTTGTGACGCGCACTGCATCGGGATAGACCTTCTCGACATCCTGCGCGATTACTCCCTTCTTCTGTTGATTTCCCTTGCCGGCCACATCGATGTAGCGATAGTCGGTGATTTTCAATTTCTTCAATATCTCCAAATCGGCGGCCGAGTCGCTCGGACCGACGATATTCTTGATTCGAGCATCGGAGATCGCGTCGAATTCGCTTGCTACCATGCGGCTCGACGCAAAGATCGAGAATGGCGCGTTGCCTGTACCATCGTTCAAGTCGAGATCGGTCGAACTGATAAATCCGTATTGCACGTTAAAGTTGTGGGTAACGGACACCTCAACATCTATGGGATAGCTGGGCGTTGTCGTCCCTACGCCGAGGCGATTATTCGTAGAGTCCCAGAACAACGAAGCGCTGCTGGAGATAGGCGTCGTCGTCGTACCGAAGAGAATCCGGCCTTGAGCGAAGGTTGATGCGCCTGTTCCGCCGCTCGCGACGGGAATAATGGCACTAGCAGTGATGGCGCTGGTGCCACTCCCGAGGAGGTAGCCGGTGAGAGTTGTAGCTCCCGTGCCGCCATTCGCCACTGCTACTGTGCCTGAGACATTCGCGGCGTTCGAGGCGATGTTGCCGGAAATTGCGCTGCCGGGGATGCTGGCGGAAGCCGTCACGGCGCTTGTGCCGCTTCCGAGAAGATAACCGGTAAGCGTCGTCGCGCCCGTGCCGCCATTCGCGACCGCTACTGTGCCTGTGACATTGGCGGCGTTCGAGGCGATGTTGCCGGAAATTGCGCTGCCGGGGATGCTGGCGGAAGCCGTCACGGCGCTTGTGCCGCTTCCGAGAAGATAACCGGTAAGCGTCGTCGCGCCCGTGCCGCCATTTGCAACGGGCACAGTTCCTAATGTTATAGCGGGAGTGGTGTTGCCCGTAGCCACCATGATCGGAGCGGTTCCGGTCACGCCAGTTACTGTACCGGCCACTGCAGAGTTCACGAGTTCATTCCAGACAGTTCCAATGGCGTCGTAAACCTCGAGGGATTTCGTGTTTGTATCGTAGACAATCAAACCGTTGGCAGGACTAGAGATGGCGAGGCGATTGGTAGTCGTCATGCGCGGCGCCAATAGCCCCTGAGTCGTGCTCGCGACATCCAGAACCGCTGTCGTATTGGGCGGATCAATTCCCACGCCGACAGATCCTGTTGTGAATACGGCGTTCGACCCATCGAGTGTGAAAGGACTCGCGCCAGCGGGTCCTTGCGATCCAGTCGCGCCAGTCACTCCCACCGATCCTGGTAATCCTTGCGTCCCGGTTGCGCCCGTTGGCCCGACAGAACCTTGTGCGCCCGCTGCGCCCATCGCGCCTTCTTGCGCCATCACGCTCCACGCGGTCGCGTTCGTGTCCGGAGTTGGATTACTCGGGCCGGCGCTCGCAACGATCGCAATGTAGGTGGATCCGTTGTAAGTAACCACATCGTTGATCGCGTAACTCGTGCCGCCGTTGAATGCATTCAGGAAATCAAATCCGCTTCCGCTTGTTCCTGCTGTTCCTGTGGGTCCCTGCGGTCCGATTGGACCAGCGACTCCTTGTGATCCTTGAGCGCCCATTGCTCCAGTTGCGCCTGTAGCTCCAGTCGCACCTTGTGCTCCAACTGCACCCGCTGAGCCGGGCGCACCTTCCTGCGCTAACACACTCCATGCGCTTGCGTTCGTGTCTGGAGTTGGATTGCTTGGACCAGTGCTGCCCGCGATCGCGATGTAAGTGGAACCGTTGTAAGTAACCACATCGTTGATCGCGTAACTCGCGCCGGCGTTGAACGCATTGAGGAAATCGAATCCGCTCCCGTTCGTCCCTGCCGCTCCTGCTGATCCTTGCGGGCCGATTGGACCAGGAACGCCTTGCAAGCCTTGCGCACCCGTTGCGCCCGTTGCGCCTGCGGCTCCAGTCGCACCTTGTGCTCCTGCTGCCCCAGTTGCGCCTTCCTGCGCTAGAACGCTCCACGCGCTTGCGTTCGTGTCCGGTGCTGGATTGTTCGGGCCAGCGCTCGCCGTGATCGCCACAAACGTTGAACCGTTAAACGTCACCACATCATCGATCGCGTAACCTGCGCTGGCATTGAATGCGTTCATGAAATCGAAGCCGCTCCCGTTTGTCCCCGCCGCTCCTGTTGGTCCCTGCGGGCCGATTGGACCTGCAACACCTTGCAATCCTTGAGCACCCATTGATCCTGTTGCGCCTGCGGCTCCAGTTGCACCAGCGGCTCCAGTTGCACCTTGCGCGCCTGCTGCGCCCGGCGCGCCTTCCTGCGCCAATACGCTCCACGCGCTCGCGTTTGTGTCCGGAGTTGGATTGCTTGGACCAGTGCTCGCAGCGATCGCAATGTAGGTGGATCCGATGAACGTCACCACATCATTGATCGCGTAACTCGCGCCGGCGTTGAACGCATTCAGGAAATCGAATCCGCTGCCGTTTGTCCCTGCTGCTCCTGTTGGTCCCTGCGGGCCGATTGGACCTGCAACACCTTGCAATCCTTGAGCGCCCGTTGCTCCTGTTGCGCCTCCGGCTCCAGTTGCACCAGCGGCTCCGGTTGCACCTTGCGCGCCTGCTGCGCCCGGCGCGCCTTCCTGCGCCAATACGCTCCACGCGCTCGCGTTCGTGTCCGGAGTCGGATTATTCGGGCCAGTGCTGGCAGCGATGGCGACATAGGTAGAACCGTTGAAGGTCACCACATCATTGATCGCGTAGCTCGCGCTGGCATTGAATGCATCGCGGAAATCGAAGCCGCTGCCGTTTGTTCCGGCCGCTCCCGTCGGCCCCTGCGGACCGGCTGGACCAGCAACACCCGGAAAGCCTTGGGGGCCCGTTGCTCCACTTGTACCTGCGGGCCCTGCGGGGCCTTGCGGTCCCGTAGGCCCTTGAATTCCTGATGCCGAGGGCGTGGATGCAGTCCAACTGGTGCCGTTGAAGGTGAGCACTTGTCCAGTTGAGGGCCCGGCGGGCAGGTCGATAGGCGTACCTTTCAGTTTGTCGACAGAGATTGCTTGTTGCGTGCCGCTGATGTCTCCGAAGAATGGACCACTCACATTCCATGAAGTTCTTGCCTGCAGCGCGGGAATCAGTGAAACGTCCGGCGAGAGTGCAACCCCGTCAGCCAGCACATGAAGGCGCAGATTCGCTCGAAGCGTAAGAGAAAATGGAATTGCGGGCATACCGACCGCGCCGAGCACAACGCCATAGAGTCCTTCCGTTACGGCGATCGTTTGCGGTCCTGAGCTCCACAATTCGTTCCCGTTGGAATCGAGAATCGAAAATACGAAAGGCCGCGTGCCCGTTACCAGCACATTGGATTCGGTCAAGCGGCCTTCAAACGCGAGTTCCGGACTCGGGGCGGGATCCGCGTGCTGAGCGCCGGCTTGGCCGGCGAAGCCAAGCATCAAAACAATTGCCAGGACACGAAGTGTAGTACGCATGCTCTTCTCTCCTTAACGCGTGGACCTTGGGATTTCTGCTATTGACACGGGGTGTTCGACCCGGCGCAAGCTAATGGAATCGGGAAGCCGCTGCGAACTCGGATATTGTTATCGTCATCCGTTGAGAGAATCGAAGCGATCCCCTGACTGACAACCGCCCCATTTTGAATCAAGCCATTTACCTGGCTGGCACCCGAGGCCTGCACCGAATCTTGGCTAATCACTGAATCAAGTTGGGGAACGGCAAGAATTTCCACCGTTGCCAATCCTTTAAGGATCGCTGCAGTGGATGGATTGGCTGGAGTCCAGGTCGCGACAACGATGTACTGCCCCGCTGTTGCCGACGCTGTGAGGATTCCCCCGCCGGTTATCGTTCCCGCGTCCACGGGAGTCACCGACCAGCTCAAGGAACCTGCTGCAGCGGCCGGCAGCGTAAATACCGCGGTAAACGTAGTCGTGGAGCCTGCAGCTACGGTGATCGAAGCTGGAGTGACAGATAATTTGTTACTCGCTGGAGCCGGCGAGGGCTTGGAGTTAGGAACGCCGCCACAGCCGGCAACGCCGAGAGCGATCGCCCAGAGCGCAAGAACAGTCGGAGCGGCACGAAAAACTCGGTAGCGCGGCTTGAAACTCGCCGAAGGAGACACTTCATGCATTGGCTGGGCTCCCGCGTGGGGAAATTTGCGGGAGTCGCAAAAGACCACACACACTGCGGACTTTTCAGAAGGGGGTGAATCTTTGACGCAGCTTAAGGCGCGGAGGATATACCGCGAGAGGAGTTCTCGAACATTGTGCTAACTACCCAAGGCACTCACGACAATGTTCAACCTTACCCTTAAACACTATCAGCGCACGAAGCATACTGAAACTGTCCCTTTGGCAAAACATTCTTATAGGTACACCGAAGAAATAGAGAACATCTGCGAGCACGTATCGGCGCGCTATTGACCCGGCGGCATGCCAGGAACTACTCGACAAGCTGAACGAAGAAATTGCGCTGCCAGAGAGCATCGAGCATTGGAAGAAACGCGGTTCAAAATAGCGGTTTTGGTAGCGCCAACGGGAATCGAACCCGTATTACCGCCTTGAAAGGGCGATGTGCTAACCGTTGCACCATGGCGCCACGGGAAGTGCGAGCCCATTACAAAGTGAACTCGCGGCAACTGAAACTATTATTAAGGAACTAAGTGGATTTCACAAGCGCTGCGAAATTTGAACGAATCCACCGCCTCAGATTTTCCGCGACATCGTTCCCTTCGGGATTCGTTGCGCTGCTCACTGCGGCAGTCCAGCGAGCGCTAGGCTACCGGTTATTTCCAGCCGTTGCGTTCGCGAAGCGATGTGATGTGGGCGACGTGATGCTTGCCGTGCCAGGCGTAGAGAGCCAGGGTCTGATCGAGCGTCCTCACCCCGAGTTCGGGATGGCGGAACTTGCGCGACCATCCGGACGCGGGAATCGAACGCAGCAGCACCACCCACCGATTGTGAAGCGATTCGAGCAGCGCGAGCGACGTCTCGACCGGCACAGCCTCAGAATCCGGCAATTTCGCCCAAAGTGCTTCCTCGTAGGGCTTGATCGTGGGTTCGTCTTCCGTCAGCGCGAGCTTGAATCGCACATAGGCGTTCATGTGGCTGTCTGGCACGTGATGGACGACTTGCTTCACGGTCCAGCCGCCTTCGCGATACGGAGTCGAAAGCTGCGCCGGGGTCAGACCTGTGATTGCCGCGCGGAGTTTCGCGGGCGCGGCCTCGATCTCGTCGATGTACAACTTGCGATCTGATTCAGAAACTGACGCCGGCGAACCGAACTTTCCGATTGGATATCGCGGATCAGCGCTCATACGCTCGACTCCTCTTGTGCCGCACGCGCCCTTATTCGTTTTCGTCCTGATGTTCTTCGTGCCAAGCCATCTGAATCGCTTCGAGCTTTCCTTCGTTCGACGCCTTCGGATCTCCGGTAAAGCCTTCCAACTCGACGATGAGCTTGAGCAGATCCGTGAAGCGCACCGTCAGGGGATCGGTGTCCGGATATTTCTCGGCGAGGCGAATGCCTATTTCCTCGGCGTCATCCCATCCAAATGTCTGCGGCATGTCGATTATCCTCGGGCTCCATTGAGTTCCATCGCACAATTAGTGGTCCGCCTCTTTCGCGTAATTCTTGTTCCACTCGGGAATCTCGACGACGATATCTTTCGTTCCGTCCGGCACGCACTGGCATCCGAGACGCGACTTCGGCGTCACGCCCGGCGCTTCGTCGAGCTGATCGTACTCGGCATCGGTCGCCTCGTTGCAGGAATCGAGTCCTTCGTGAACGATCACGTGGCACGTGGAGCACGCGCAGACGCCGCCGCACGCGTGATCGAGTCCCATGTGGAATCCCTGCGAAATATCGAGCAGGCTGCCCGGAAGGCCGTCATGCCCGTAAGGAATCTTGTCGGGATCGATCTCGATCGTTTTGCCTTCTTTGACGAACGTAATCTTGTATTTCTTCGTCGCGGGCGTGTACTTTGTCTCTTCAATATATGGATTTTTACCGCCCATATTTCTTCACTCCTTCTGCTCAAATCCTGTGCGTCCTATGCGGCGCAACGCTTCGAAACTCCGCGGTAGGTAGCAGCGCCCTTGCAAAATCGTTTAGACGTCGTCGAGACGCTTGCCTTCGAGCGCATTGTGCAGCGCGCCGCTCATCACGAGCTCAGCAAGATGCATTGTGGCTTGATTCAGCTCGTCAATATTCGTTCGAATGAGCTTGTAGTCGGTCCCGCGAATTGAATCGCGGAGCCGCTCGATACTCTGATCGATAGCCGCTCGCTCGGCCTTCGTAAGCTGCGCCACGGCTTCGCCGTCGAACGCCTTCAGCGTCGCCTTCAGAATCGTTTCAGCCTCGTTGCGGGATTCGATCAGCTGGCGCTCGCTGAAATCCTGTTCCGCAAATTCGATCGACTCTTCGAGCATGCGCTCGACTTCGGCGTCGTTGAGTCCGTAGCTCGGCTGCACTTCAATCGTGTGTTGCTCGCCCGTCCGAAGGTCGCGCGCCGCCACCTGGAGAATGCCGTTCGCATCGATCAGAAATTTTACTTCGATGCGCGCGAGGCCGGCCGGCCCGGGAGGAACCTTTAACTGAAACCGTGCGAGCGAGCGGCAATCCTTCGCCAGTTCGCGCTCGCCCTGCAACACGTGAAGATCGATTGCCGTCTGATTCTCGACGCCAGTGGTAAAAAGCTCCTGCGCGCTCGCGGGAATGGTCGAATTGCGCGGAATAATTTTCGCGACGACGCCGCCCATCGTCTCGATTCCGAGCGAAAGAGGCGTGACGTCGAGCAGGAGCATCGTTGTGACGCCGGAATCCAGTATATCGGCCTGCACGGCGGCCCCAAGCGCCACCACTTCATCGGGATTCAGCTCGCAGTGCGGTGCGCGGCCAAAATATTCGCCCACTGTGCGCCGCACCAATGGAATGCGCGTCGAGCCGCCGACGAGCACCACCTCTTCGATTTGATTCGGCGCGAGTTTCGCGTCGGCAAGCGCCTGCTTCACGGGGCCCATCGTCCGCGCGACAATCGGCTCGATCAGATTTTCGAATTCGCGGCGCGTGAATTCGCGCACGTAGAATTTTCCATCGTCGAGCGGAATCTGCACTTCCGCTTTCTCCACGCTCGAGAGTTGATGCTTCGCCAGAATCAGCGCCTTGCGCAAATCCTGAACGCATCCGGGATGCGCGCTCAGATCAAAGCCGAGATCGCGCCGGATTTCTTCGCGCGCGACGTCGAGAAGATCGTTGTCAATATCGTCGCCGCCGAGATGCGTATCGCCGTTCGTTGAAAGAACCTGATAGATGTCGCCTTCGTCGGTCGAAATTAGCTTCAGCGTCGAGATGTCGAATGTGCCGCCGCCAAAATCATAGACGGCCACACGCCCGCGCTGCTGTTTGTGCAGCCCGTAGGCGAGCGCCGCGGCTGTCGGTTCGTTTACGAGGCGCAGCACTTCGAGCCCCGCGATTCGCCCCGCGTCTTTGGTGGCCTGCCGCTGGGCATCGTTGAAATATGCGGGAACTGTGATGACCGCGCGGTCCACGGTATCTTTGAAAAAGTTCTCGGCCCAGGATTTCAGCTCGCGAAGAATGAAAGCCGAAATCTCGGGCGGCGTGAATACCTTTTCGCCGAGCCGCACGCGGATGACGTTGCCGCTCGAAGGCTCGATATGAAATGGAAAATGTTTCAGCTCGTCCTGCACATCCTCGACCGAGCGGCCCATCAGGCGCTTGACGGAATAAATCGTGCGCTCCGGCTGCGTCAGCAAGCGGCGCTGCGCCGCCTCGCCGGCGATCACCGTCCCGTCTGCATCCACGCTCACGACGGATGGGCACAATGTCGAACCATACGGACCAACGATGCATCGCGGATGGCCCGCGCCATGATCCATGTACGCGACCAGACTGTAAGTCGTCCCGAGATCGATTCCGACGATTTTGCCTTTGATTTCCATCTTAAGAAGTCTTCGTCAGTTCCTGTTCAACGTTTGCGACAAGATTCCGGATGTAAGATCGACGATTTAGAATCTCGTTCATTTGCCCCATCAGCGCAGCACGCGCGTCCTTGCTCGCGCCAGATTCGAGCGCTGCATCCCACTTCGCGAAAACGCCCTTCAACTCCCCGTCGACATCCGCAAGCTTGCTCTGAAAATCTGTTTGCGCGGATTCGAGCCGCCCGCGCAATTCATTCACATCGTCGCCCGATTCGCGCGCCTCGCGCAGCTCATCTAGCGATTCATTCAGCTCAAAAACCTCTTCGAGCAACTCTGGAGGCGCCTGCTGCTTCGTCGTGCCTTCTTTGCGCGCGCCTTCGTGTTCGAGCAAATATTCGACACGCGACAGCGGATCGCTGAGCGTGCGGTATGCGTCATTCAATGCGGACGACCGCTCGAGTGAAAGATTCCGCTCGAATTCGTCCGCGCGAACAAAATTGTCCGGATGCAGCTTCCAACTAAGTTTGTGAAATTGCTGTTCGAGCGCGTCGGCGTCAATTCCAAGCCTTTCAGGCAGGCCGAACAGCGCGAAATAATTCGTCCCGCGCGGGAGCGGTTGAATTTTTCCGCACGCCGCGCAAAAGTGCCCGCCGTTCGTCGCAGCTTTGCAGCTCCAACAGGACGTGCCAGCCGCTGATTCGGCGCGTGTTTGCGTCACACTCATCCTTGACGACCTCTGAGGTCTCGCCGAATTCTTCGGTTCCGCAATTCATTCTGCCGCGGGGAATTTAAATAGCGGGTGAGCGCCTTGACTGGCATAAGAAGACCCAAGAAGGCTCAAGTTCTCGCGGCTAATCGCACGCGTCGTGCCGCGCGCTTTACGCGGTGAACGAACTGCCGCATCCGCAGCTTCGCGCCGCCTGCGGATTCTGAAACACGAAGCCCTGTTTCATCAGGTCCTCGTGGTAATCGAGGATGGTGTTGTTCAGATAGAGATAGCTCTTGGGGTCCACAAAAAGCCGTGCGCCATTTTCTTCGAAGACTTTGTCGCGGTTGCGCGCCTCGGTCTCGAGGCGCATGGCGTACGTCAGTCCCGAGCACCCGCCGCCCTGCACACCAACCCTCAGCCCGCCCGACTCGGCGGACACGCCTTCCTTCGTCAGCAATTCGCGGATTTTCCCCGCCGCTTTTTCTGTTACATGAATCATGGCATCGCTTCCATTGCCGCCCGAAATCCCACAGTGCATATTGTGTGGCGCAGCATCCGCGTTACGCGGGATTTCGCTGCTGGCCGGCGATTAGTGCGCCGACTTCGCTTCGGCTGGATTCACGGTCTCGCCCTGCTTCGTCTTCCAATCCGAAAGCGCGGCCTTGATCGCATCCTCAGCGAGCACCGAACAGTGAATCTTCACCGGCGGAAGAGCCAGCTCGCGCACGATATCCGTGTTCTTGATCGCGAGAGCTTCCTCCACCGTCTTGCCCTTCACCCATTCGGTGGCCAGCGAGGAACTCGCAATCGCCGAGCCGCAGCCAAACGTCTTGAACTTGGCTTCCTCGATGACTCGCGTCTCCGGGTTCACCTTCATCTGCAGCTTCATGACGTCGCCGCATTCAGGCGCGCCCACCAGTCCGGTGCCGACATTCGGATCTTTCTTGTCGAGAGATCCAACGTTGCGCGGATTTGTGTAGTGATCGATTACTTTTTCTGAGTAAGCCATTTGTTGCTCCTTATCTTCAATTCGCTTCGAAATCGTTCCCTATATCAAATTCGATTCAGCCGGAGCGTTCGCGGTTACTCGCCCGCGGCCGTCCACTTCATCTTGCTGATATCCACGCCTTCTTTCGCCATTTCGTAGAGCGGCGAAAGCTCGCGCAGGCGGTTCACAGTTTCCGCGACACGCGAAACGACGTAATCGACTTCCTCCTCGGTGTTGAACCGCCCGAGGCCGAATCGGATTGACGTGTGCGCCAAATCTTCTCCAACTCCCAGCGCCTTCAAAACGTAGCTCGGTTCGAGTGTGGCCGAAGTACAGGCCGAGCCGCTCGACACGGCGATGTCGTTGATGCCCATCAGCAACGATTCGCCTTCGACGAACGCAAAGCTGATGTTGATGTTGTGCGGCAAGCGATGCTCCATCGAGCCATTGATGAAGCACTCGTCAAGCTGGCTCATCAGGGCGTTCTTCAGACGGTCGCGTAGCGCGCTGAGTTTCTTCGTTTCCTCCACCATCTCCTGCTGGCAAATTTCGCAAGCCTTGCCGAGACCGATGATGCCGGTAACGTTCAGCGTGCCTGAACGCATTCCGCGCTCGTGGCCGCCCCCATCAATGATGGCCGAGAGCTGAACGCGAGGATTCTTCCGGCGAACGTAGAGCGCGCCGACTCCCTTCGGTCCATAAAGCTTGTGCGCCGAGATCGAGAGCAGATCAATACCGTCGCGCTGAACATCGACGGGTATTTTCCCGATCGCTTGCACTCCATCCACATGGAAGAAGACGCCCTTCTCCTTCGCGATCTTTCCGATTTCTTCGATCGGCTGAATCACGCCAATCTCGTTGTTCGCATACATGATTGAGATCAGGATCGTCTTTGGAGTAATGGCGCGGCGCAGGTCATCGAGGTTAATCCGTCCATCTTTCTCGACGGGCAGATAAGTCACTTCGAAACCGTATTTCTCGAGCCGCTTGCACGTATCAAGGACGGCCTTGTGCTCCGTCACTTGCGTGATGATGTGGTTGCCCTTTTCGCGATACATCTCTGCCACGCCCTTGATCGCGAGGTTATCCGACTCGGTCGCGCCGCTCGTGAAAATGATTTCCTTCGGGGAGGCGTTAATCAGCTTTGCCACCTGCGCTCGCGCGTTTTCGACGGCTTCCTCCGCCGCCCATCCGAACGAGTGGTTGCGGCTCGCCGAGTTCCCGAATTTCTCGGTGAAATACGGCATCATCGCATCGAGGACGCGAGGGTCCACCGGAGTGGTCGCGTGATTGTCCATGTAAACCGGAATCTTGAGTGCCATCTTCTTTCTCCTAATCCTAAACTCTGAGCTCGACAACCTCGGAAGATGAAGTCTCCTCGGTCATCTGCGAAATCGTTACCTTATTGAGTACGTCAAGAATGCTGTCGTTCACTTTCCGAAGCGGTTCCCGCACGATACAGGTATTCGTCTGTCCGCATTGGCCGCGGTGCGTGACGCAAGATGTAATGAAGAGCGGCCCTTCGATCGCGTGAATGGCATCGAGCGCGGTGATTCGCGATGCTTCGCGCGCCAGCGTGTAGCCCCCGCTCGAGCCGTGCCGCGCTGCCACCAAGCCCCCGCGCGCCAGTTTTTGGAGCACCTTCGCCATCAGCGGCGTGGAAATTCCGTAGGCTTCGGCGATATCCGAGGCGCTGAAAGACTGCTCGCCGTAATGCACCGCCAGATGCTTCAAAGCGATTAGACCGTAGTCGGCTTTTTTGGAGAGCTTGAGCACGTGATATACGACTAATTCAGTCGCAGATAGATTCTAGACTCTACGGCGGCAATAAGTCAAGAGCGACTGAATGCTACAACCCCCGCGCCCGCAATGACTTAAACCACGACCATTTTAGTCGTGCATGTCAAATTGGGTAGGTCGAACGGTGCTGGATTTGGCCTGAACGGTCGCGGATGCGGTCGCAATGGCAGTTCGGTGATAGAGCGGTAATCTGCTTAATCGACGTCGGTTTAGCCGCCGCTGCCCGGTTTCCAGCGATTGAGAAATTGGGTAATGTCAGCTGGACCGATTTTCACGGCGGACTCAAATTCGCCGTGCTGCTGGCTGGTGAGCAGCTTTCCCGAGCTATCGAGGACCGCGAGAGCCGGAACGCCCTTCTCCAGCGGAACTTCGTACTTCTTGGCTATGTCCGTGTTCACGTTGTACTCGCCGATATTGATGTGGACCACGTGGTAGTTCGCCGTCACGAGCGGGGCAATCTCTTTGGAGTGAAACGCAGCGTCGAGCACGTGGCAATCGAAGCACCAGTTGCCGCCGAAAACGAGGATGACGTTTTTATGGTCCTTCGCAGCCGCGCCGAGCGCCGCCGCCAATTCCCTTGGCGCGTCGGCGGGTTCGGGATAGAGATTCGTGTTCGGCGTCGAGGGTTCGGGAAGCGTCAGAATCGGCCGGGGGACCGGGTCGCCCCGCTGCGTTCCCATGATGATCCAATCATCGCCCTTCTGGATCCACACTTGCCCGGCGGAAACAAGCATCTCGGTCTTTTTCGCGCCTTCGCCAAACGTCAGGTACACGCGCAGCGTGAGAATCGTCACTCCGGCTTCCGGCGAAGTGCGCTGAAGAACTTTTGCATCGACGGCCGTCAGTCCCATCGAGTGAAACTTGGACCAGAATCGCGGCTCTTCCGATGGATCCGATGTCTTTCCCTGCGGTGTTTGGGCAAATACGTCAGCACCAATTGCGTACAGAGACGATAGCGCGGTCGTATCGCCGGCAAGCACGGCGGCTTTCCATTTATTCAGAGGGGCGAAACTATCGTGCGCCGCTGCCTTCAAGAAGCCGGGTGCAGCCGAGCAAATAACAATCACAAGCGCGAGCGATGCTGCCGAGCTTGTGATCAATTTCGATTTCGTCATCGACCTCGTCATCCCGATCCCTTTTCGCCCCGTTGCACTCTCCATTCTACCGTCATCCAGCACCACGGCCCCGAAGAATCCAATGCGGCCTGCACGGCGTCTTCCTGCGCGGCTTTTTGCAGAGCTAAGCCGGACGTTGTAGGTTAAAATCTCGAACGGTCCATCAAAATGAATTCAGTGATTGCCGTCTATCCCGGCTCATTCGATCCAGTGACGAACGGTCATCTGGACTTGATCGAGCGCGGCTCGAAGATTTTTCAACGCCTTATCGTCTCGGTCCTTCGAAATCAGGAGAAGGAGCCGATGTTCGAAATCGAGGAGCGGCTGGAAATGCTGCGCCAGACAACGAGCGCGTGGCCGAACGTCGAAGTCGACGCGTTTAACGGCCTGCTTGCCGATTACGCGCGGCACAAAGAAGCCCGCGTTATTCTGCGCGGCATCCGCGCTGTTTCCGATTACGAATACGAATTGCAAATGGCGCTGATGAACCGGAAACTTGCGCCCCAGGTCGAAACTGTATTCATGCTTCCGGCGGAAGCGTACAGCTTTTTGAGTTCGCGGCTCGTTCGCGAAGTCGCACGGCTCGGCGGATCGCTTCGCGGGCTTGTGCCGCCATCCGTCGAGGAGAGATTGAAAAAGAGGTTTGGCTGAAATCCGTTGACGCGCAGGAATCGTTTCAAAATGTTTTGAAGGAGACAAGAAAAGCCATGTCCACCGCGCCCCGTGTCGAGCCACTAACACTTTCTGACGCCGTCAATCGCATTTCGGTGTCGCCGACGATGGCGGTATTGATGGCAGCGGAGAAACTTCGCGCGAGCGGCGTGGACGTGGTCGATTTCGGCCCCGGCGAGCCGGATTTCCCGACTCCCGAGCACATCAAGCGTGCAGCGATTCGCGCCCTGGAAGAAAACCGCACTAAATATACGGCGACAGCGGGCATCGCGCCGCTGCGACAGGCCGTCTGCGATTGGCACGCAAAAAACCTTGGCTCGTCGTATGAGCCGCGCGAATGCGTGGTGACGGCGGGCGGCAAGATCGCCATCTTCAACGTCATTTGTTCTCTGCTCAACGCCGGCGATGAAGTCGTGATTCCGGCGCCGTACTGGGTCAGCTACCCCGACATCGTGAAATTCGCGAACGGTAACCCGGTCTTCGTGCAAACGCCTGCGAGCGACAACTTCTGCCTGCGCGCTTCGGAACTCGAAAAAGTGCTGACGCCGCGCACGCGGCTCGTCATCGTGAACTCGCCGAATAATCCAACTGGCGCCGTGATCCCGCAGGATGAATTTGGGCGCATCCTCGACGTGTGCCGCCGCCACGGCGTCTGGCTGCTCTCCGACGAGTGCTATTCGCACTTCACCTACGGCAACGCAAAACCATTTTCAATTGCTAGCTATCCCGATTCGAAGGATCACGTGATCATCGCTGGCTCGCTTTCGAAGACTTTTGCAATGACCGGCTGGCGCATCGGATACACGCTTACTCCGGAGCCCCTCGCCGCGGCAATGATCAAGCTGCAGAGCCAATCGGTATCGAACGTCAATTCGATCACGCAGCACGCAGCTCTCGCAGCCTTGACGGGGCCGATGGATTCCGTCGCGGCGATGCTGGCGGAATATGCGCGACGCCGCACTCACATTCTTGCCGGCCTGCGCGCGATTCCCGGTATCGAGTGCACCGAACCCGAAGGCGCGTTTTACGTTTTCCCGAAGGCCGTCAGAAAGTCCGGCGAAGCGCGCGATTCGATGGAAGTCACGCGCGGTCTTCTCGAGCGCGAGCACGTCGCCGTCGTTCCGGGCGACGCGTTTGGCGCGCCGGGCCACATGCGCATCTCCTACGCGACGTCGATGGAACGCATTAACGAAGGCCTCCGCCGTATCACGCACTTTTTCGGCGAAGGATCGTGAAGCTTCGTCCATCACGGCTTGAGCCGATGTTCGACGCGCGCCCGTGGGGCGTGAATTCGCTCGCGCCGTTGTTCCCTGAGCAAATAAACCTCAGCGAGAAAATCGGCGAAGCCTGGTTCACGGGTGAAAAATGCCGTTTCGCAGATGGGCCTTTCGCCGGTTCGATGCTTGGCGAAGCTTGGCCGAAAATGACTGTCGAATGGACCGGCACAGCGCTGCCGCCCAGGAGCGCGTTTCCGATCCTTGTAAAGTTCATCTTCACGGACGACAAACTTTCCGTGCAAGTTCATCCCGACGACGAGTACGCGTCGCGCCACGAGATCGAAGCTGGCGGGCATGGCAAAACCGAAATGTGGTATTGCCTTTCGGCCCGGCCCGGCAGCGAGATTCTTCTCGGCTTGAAACCCGGAGTGGACCGAGACGCGTTCCGCAGCGCCATCGACGACGCCACGGTCGAGAATTGCGTCCTGCGATTCCCCGCGCACGCGCACGACGCGATTTTCGTTCCCGCTGGGACGGTTCACGCCATTGGAGCGGGCTTCGTCCTTTGCGAAATTCAGGAGCAATCGGACATTACCTACCGCGTCTACGATTACAACCGGCGGAACGCCACGGGCGAAACGCGCGCGCTGCACGTCGACAAGGCGATGGACGTCATCCATTTCGGCGAGCAGCGCGGGGGCAAAATTCAGCCCGTGACAATCCAGCGCGGCCCGGTCACGGAGACTTACCTCGCGGCGTGCCAGTATTTTGCGACCGAGCGCTGGGAGTTCTCAAAGCTCATCGCGACGGCGGCCTCGCGCGAACATTTTGATCTGCTAATTTCTATTTCCGGGCTCGGCGAGTTCGTCGCCGGCGGCGAGAGATTCCCGTACGCTCCCGCGCAGGTCTGGCTCATTCCCGCGGCGCTTGGCGCGTATCAAATCGCGCCACTGGAGCGCAGCGAGTTTCTGCGCACGTATGTGCCGGCAACGCTCGATGAATTTGAGCGCGAGCTTGCCGGGCGCGGCGTGAGCCAAAGCCAGCTGTCTCAGTTGGTGCACAAATGAAGGCGCAGTCGGAAAAGCTTGCGGCTTGCGCCGTGCTTCTTGCGGGCGGCCGCGGCACGCGCTTCTGGCCGCGCAGCCGCATACGTACGCCGAAACAACTCCTGAATATCACCGGCCGCGACACGATGTTGCGCGAAACCGCCGAACGCCTTGCGCCTCTTTTCACTCCGCGAAATCTCTGGGCCGTCACGAACGCCGAGCAAGTGAAAGCCGTGCGGGCGCAACTCTCGCGCGTCCCGGCATCGCACATTCTCGCCGAGCCTGTCGGACGCAACACGGCCGCGGCCATCGCACTTGCCGCGTTCCATCTGGCGCACGAGCGCGGCGATGCGCTGATGGCGGTTCTCCCGGCCGATAGCTATATTGCCGACGCTCCGCGCTACCTGAAAATCGTGCGTGCCGCACTAGAGCTGGCCCGCACACCGGGAAATCTCGTCACCATCGGCGTACCCCCCACGCGCCCGGAAACCGGCTACGGTTATATCGAACGCGGCTCGGCAGCCGGCCGCTGGTCGGGCGAGCCGGCTTTCGTGGTGAGAAGATTCACCGAAAAACCCGCTCTCCCACTAGCCCGCCGCTACGTGAAATCGCGCGCATATTTCTGGAATGCCGGAATGTTTTTCTGGCGCGTTTCGACGTTTCTCAA
Organism: Candidatus Acidiferrales bacterium; assembly: GCA_049279675.1. Lineage (GTDB taxonomy): Bacteria > Acidobacteriota > Terriglobia > Acidiferrales > UBA7541 > Palsa-147. Next base: position 11,284 of record JBAPOP010000001.1, on the reverse strand, counting down.
TTGCCTGAAAGATTTTCTTCCGGCCACCTACGCGTCGCTCGCCAAGCTCTCTGCTGGAATCGGCAAGCGGGGATTCGATCGCCAGCTGCGGCAGGCATATCCGAAACTCGAAAACATCTCGGTTGATTACGCGATCATGGAACGCGCCACGCGCGAAAGCGGCCAACGGCGCGTCTTCGTGATCCCCGCGAAAGTCGGCTGGAGCGACATCGGCTCGTGGACGGCGGTCTACGAACTTCTCTCGCACGCCAAAGGCGAGAACGTCTCAGCCGGTCCTTCTTTCACGCTCGACGCGAGCGGAAATTTTCTTTGGAGCCCGAAGAAGTTTGTTGCCGCGATTGGCGTCCACGACCTCGTCGTCGTCGAAACCCCCGACGCGCTCCTGCTGTGCCCCCGCGACCGAGCGCAAGACGTCGGGAAAATCGTGAAATCCCTCGAAGAACGCAAACTTCGAGAACTCCTCTAGCGCTCGCTTCTTCGATCCTATAAAACCGTCCAATGCGGCTGTTTCGTTCCGTCCGACTTCACGTATACTGCGCACCGTGACTTCCATTCGATTCGGCACCGACGGCTGGCGCGGCATCTTCGCCGAAGATTTCACCTATGAAAACGTGCGCAAAGTCGCCTACGCCATCGCCCGCTACGTTGTCCGCTCCGAGCAGCCGGCGAATGGAGTCCTCGTCGGATACGACACGCGCTTCGGTTCCGAGCGTTTCGCCCGCGTTGCCGCCGAAGCCGTCGCGATGACAGGTACGCCCGTCTGGCTCGCGGCCGATGCCTGCCCCACGCCCGCCATTTCTCTTCTCGTGCGCCAGCGCGGAGCGGCCGGCGGAATTCAAATCACCGCAAGCCACAATCCCTATAAATGGAATGGCGTGAAGTACAAGGCGAGCTACGGCAGCTCGGCGTCGCCCGCGATCGTCGCTCGCATCGAAAGCGAGTTGGGAAGCGTGTTGCAAGCGGGCGTCCCGCCACTCCCGCCGCGCAAGGAACTGGTTCAATCGCTCGACGTGCGCACGCCGTATCTCGAAACGCTCGACAAGCTCGTCGATTGGGACAAAATGCGCGCCGCGAATTTCCGTTTCGTCGTGGACCCAATGCACGGCGCGGGCCGCGGACTTCTCCGCGAATTGTTCGCGCGCCACGGAGTTCCGTGCGATGAAATCCGCGGGACGCGCGACCCGCTTTTTGGCGGCGTCAATCCTGAGCCGATCGAGCCGCACGTCGAAGCTCTGCGGCGCGCCGTAGTTGACGGCAAGTATGACGCGGGCTTCGCGCTCGACGGCGACGCCGATCGCATCGGCGCGATCGATCGCAACGCAGTTTTCGTAACGCCCCACCAGATTTTCTCAATTCTTCTCTGGCATCTCGCCGGCACGCGGAAGATTTCCGGAGACGTCGCCAAGACATTCTCGACCACGAAGATGGTCGACAAAATCGCCGCAAAATATGGCCGCAAAGTCTGGGAAACACCCATCGGCTTCAAATACATTTGCGACCGCATGCTCGAAAGCGACATCCTGCTTGGCGGCGAGGAAAGCGGCGGGATCGGCACCAAGCTTCATCTGCCCGAGCGCGACGCCACCGTTAACGCGCTGCTCCTCGCCGAAGTGATGGCCTGGCATGGCAAACGTCTCGAAGGACTTGTGGCGATGCTGCAGCATGAATTCGGCGAGCACGACTACGGCCGCGTGGATCTCGAGCTGCGGCCAGGCCAAAAGGAAAAGGCGATCGCGCACTATGCGAGCGGCGCGGTGACGAGCATACTCGACTGGCCTGTCGTCCGGCGCGAAGATCTCGATGGAATCAAACTTTATCTCGGAGACGTCGGTTGGGTGATGGTTCGCGCCTCCGGGACCGAGCGGATGCTGCGCGTGTACGCGGAAACGAATCGCGCGGACATCACGAAACGCGTTCTCGATGAAGTCAGTTCATTCGTGAAACGGATCTAGCCGGGAGCACTTCATAAATGAAACGGCGACTCTACCAGCTTGACGTATTCACCACGAAACCCTTCGCCGGTAATCCGCTCGCTGTGATTACCGACGGCGACGACATTTCGAAAGAGCGCATGCAGGCCGTCGCGCGAGAAATGAATCTCTCGGAAACAGTTTTCGTTCAAAAGCCGACGAATAATCGCGCGCTTGCCCGGCTCCGGATTTTCACCACGCAGTCCGAGCTGCCTCTCGCGGGGCACCCTGTGATCGGAACATGGTTTCTGCTGGCGCAGCTTGGAGTAGTGCCCGCTTCGGAAGGCCGCGTGAGAATTCTGCAGCAGACGGGCGCCGGAATTCTGCCGGTTGAGTTTTCGTTTCACGATGGCAGGCCGGTTAGCGTGACGATGACGCAACGCCCCGCGCGATTTTCTTTGCCGCGAATAGCCCGGCCTGCGCTGGCTGCCGCGCTCGGATTAAAGCGAAGCGATTTCTCGGATGAATTGCGCGTTGAGTCGGTCTCCACGGGAATTTTCAATCTCATGGTTCCGCTCAAATCGAAGAAGGCGCTCGGCAAGATCGAAATGAATCTCGGTGCGCTCGCGAAACTTCTCGGCTCGAGCGCCTCTCTCGCCTACTGCTTCGCCCTCGGAGGCCCCGGCCACGCGTTCGCGCGCGGCATGGTACCCTGGGGAACCTTCGAAGATCCGGCGACCGGCTCCGCGGCCGGCTCGCTCGGCGCATATCTCGTCACTCACAAGAAACTGCGCCCGGGTGAAAAGCTGACGATCGCGCAAGGCGTGGAGATGGGCCGCCCCAGCCACATCGAAGTCGAAGTTGAAGCGACCCGCGGCAAACTTACGCCGCGAGTGAGCGGCTCGGCCGTGTGCGTCCTCGAGGGCCTCATCGAAGCCTAGTTGCGAAGACCCCGCAGATATAAAGACAGCCCAAATAAAAAACGCCGGCTCGCTCGAACCGGCGGTCCGCAAAATTTAAGTTATCAAATCAGTTGCTAGGTTTTACCTGCTGCGGTTTCTGGCTCACGTGCTGGCTGCGATTATCCTTTGAAGCTTCTTTCTGCGCTGTTTTCGTGCTGGATTTGCTCAACGCACGATTATCGTGATTCACGTTCGTCTGGCCCGCATGTAAATCTTTGCGCTCGGTCTTCGTGGATTGCTGCTTATCTTTCCCTTGCGCGCGGCGCTCGCTCGCGTTGGCCTCGCTCATCTCGTTTTTCTTGGCGTCCTTCGAAGTTGAGCGACTGTCTTTATTCGCGCTCTTGTTGTCAGCCTTGGAATCTTTGGTCGTCGAGCGATTGTCTTTGTTGACCGATTTCTGCTCGCCCTTGGTCATCGTGTGCTGGTCTGGCTTCTTGTCGGGCGCGCCCGCCGTCGCATCCGACTGCCCCTGCTGGCCTTGCTGCCCTGCAGGCTGCGCATTCTGATCTTGCGCGCGCGCGGCCGGAACGAGCAGAGCGGCGAATGCCACTCCGAGAAGAATTCTCTGAATCTTTGCTTCAACCGGCACGGCGGCGCTCCTTCCAGCGGACGAGAGGTTTGACGCGTCCTTCCAGTTAAACACTGGGGCCTGTCTTAAGTCGCGGGAATAACAGGATAGCACACGTATTCGTAACGGCCTACTTTCGAGCCGAACCGTCTATTTTTCCTCGATTTTCTTGAGCGCGGCGTCGAGGACGCCATTCAGGAAGGCGGGAGCCTCTTCGGACGAGAATTTCTTGGCGAGTTCGATGGCCTCGTCGATCACGACTTTGACTGGCGCGGTGCCCGAGCGCAGTTCATAAATTGCGAGACGAAGTATATTGCGATCAATCGCAGCGATGCGATCGAATCGCCAGTTGTGCGAGAGCTTGGAGACGAGCTTGTCATTCGCTTCGGCCTGGGCCTGCGCGCCTTCGAATAGCTGGCTCGCAAACTTGCGGGTTGATTCCGCCGCTCGCGCCGACTTCCAAAAATGCTTCTCGATCTGCGCCGGCTTCTGGCGCCCGAGGTCCCACTCGAAGAGCATTTGCAGCGCGAACTCGCGTGATTTGCGGCGAAGGGTCATGCTAGCGGCGCCGCGCCCCTTTTTTCGATGCGGCGGGTTTCGATCCTATCGGCTTCATCGCGGGCGCTTCCGAGCGCAACTTGCGCGAGAGTCCCGCCATTTCGATCGCGGCGAGTCCCGCCTCGAATCCTTTGTTGCCGCCCTTCAAGCCCGCGCGGTCGATCGATTGCTCAATCGTGTCGCAGGTCAAGACACAGAAGATCATCGGCACGCCCGCGTCCATCTGTGCGAGCTGAACTCCGCGCGCAACTTCACTTGCAACAAGATCGTAGTGCGATGTCTCTCCTCGCAAAACGCACCCGATGCAGATGACGGCGTCGAGATGGCGCGATTCCGCCAGTTTCTTCGCCGCCACCGGAATTTCAAACGATCCCGGCACGCGCACGAGATCGATCTGGCTCTCGACGGCGCCCGCGCGCGCGAGCGCATCGAGCGCTCCAGCCAAAAGCCGGTCGGTGATGAAACTATTAAATCGGCTGACCACGATTCCAAAGTGCAGCCCCGCTGCGTTGAGGCCGCCCTCGATTGCTTTCGGCTTGAGTTTATCGGGCATCGGCTATCTTCATTTACTCGTTAGCGGCCCTGGAATTTCGGCTGCCGCTTCTCAAGGAACGCGCGCGTTCCCTCGCGCATGTCCTCGGTCGCGCAGCATAGGCCAAACAGCGTCGCTTCGAGGAACAGTCCCTCTTCCTGCGTCATTTCCAGGCCGTGCTCGACCGCTTCCATCGCATACTTCACGGCGAGCGGCGCATTGGCGATAATTTTCTGCGCGATTTTCTCGGCTGTGGGCAATAAATCGGCCGGCTCGACGACATGATTGATCAAGCCGATGCGAAAAGCTTCGTCAGCTGAAATCATTTCGCCAGTGAGAATCAATTCATGCGCGGCGCCTTTGCCGCAAAGCCGCGAGAGGCGCTGCGAGCCACCGTAACCCGGAATAATTCCGAGTTTAACTTCAGGCTGGCCAAGCCGCGCGTTCTTGCTGGCGATACGCATCGTGCACGAGAGCGCCAGCTCGCACCCGCCGCCGAGCGCGAATCCATTGATGGCTGCGATCGAAGGCTTTCCAAGCGTCTCGAGCCGGTGAAACACCTCCTGCCCCACCAGCGAGTACTCTTTTCCGTCCACCGGCGTGCGCTTCGCGAGTTCATTGATGTCCGCGCCGGCAACGAATGCTTTTTCGCCCGCGCCGGTCAAAATCACCACGCGAACTCCCGCATCGCCGCGCGCCTCGTTCAGCACGTCGCCCAGCTCCGACATGGTCGCCGGGTTCAGCGCGTTTAACACCGCGGGACGATTGAACGTGATCCGCGCGACGTGATCTTTCACGTCGTAGAGAATATTTTCGTAAGCCATTTTCGGTGGTTTCCCTTTTTCCAGCGCGATCAGGTCAGCAACATCGCTTTTGGTTTTGCCGGATCCGAATAATCGTAAAAGCCGCGCCCGGCCTTCCGCCCATTCCAGCCAGCCATCACCATCCGCTTCAGCAGCGGCGGCGAAGCGAAGCGCTTCTCCCGAAATTCGTCGAACATAATGTTTGCGATGTAATAGGTCGTATCGAGCCCCACAAAATCAAGCAGCGTCAGCGGCCCCATCGGATATCCGCAGCCGAGCTTCATGGAATTATCGATGTCCTCCACCGTCGCGACGCCCTCTTCGAGCACGCGAACCGCATCGAGCAAATACGGAACGAGCAGCCGGTTCACGATGAATCCGGTGCGATCGCTCGTTCGGACCGGCGTCTTGCCGAGACGCGTGCCAAACGCGACGGCCTCTTCGAATACTTGCGGCTCCGTCGCAATCGTGCGGATCACTTCCACTAGTTTCATCAATGGAACCGGATTGAAAAAATGCATGCCGACGAATCGGCCGGGCCGCGCCGTAAATGCGGCCATCTCGGTGATCGAAAGAGACGATGTGTTGCTCGCGAAGATCGTATGCTTCGGGCAAATTTTATCGAGTGCGCCGTAAAGTTCTTTCTTCGCCGGAAGTTGTTCGATGATGGCTTCCATGACGATGTCGCGGTCCTTGAAATCGTCGAGACTCGTGGTGCCGCGCAGCCTCGCTCGCGTTTCGTCGCGAACGGAGGCCGTAATCGTCCCTTTGTCGGCCTGGCGCTGCAAATTTTTCTCAATGGATTGCAGCCCCTTGGCGACAAGCTCGGGCGTCACTTCGCGCACCAACGTGTCGAATCCCGCCAGCGCCGCGACGTGCGCGATTCCCGAGCCCATTAAGCCGCAGCCCACCACTCCCACCTTCTCAATCGGCATTCCATTCCTCCCGGGATGAACCGCGCCTGTGCTCAGTGAGGCTAACTCAGAAATTCCACGATCTTCGCGATGAACCGGCGGCAACCGATCCACCTGGCGACACCAAACTGCACGTCCCGCGGGCGCAATTCTAGCAAAACCGGCAGAATCTAGCGCGTTCCGCGTCGCGCAATGGAAGTGTACAGATCCCCAAGGAGCGGCCCTCTACGGAGTAGCTAGCACCAGCAGCTTGCCGCCGCCTTGCTGCCGGACATCGTCGAGGCCGACCTCCGCGCGATTGATCCATTCGGTCACGCGGTCTTCATTGTCATCGCTCTGCCGCGCCGTCGCCTCCGCGACGATCGCGCTCACGCCCAAGCCCTCGCCGTTCCACGGAGCCGGTACCGTCGCGGCGACTTGGCAAAGTTTCTCGGCAAGAACTTTCGCGGCGCCGAGACCCGTGTCAGGAAGTATGAACGCGAGCGACCATGCGGTGTACTTCACCGCTAAATCCGTTTGACGCACCGCGCCGCGCAGCGAACGTGCCAGTTGCTCGATGTATTTTTCGAGCTCCGCGTCGCCATGCTGTCCGAGCAAATCTTTGCCTCGATCAATTTGCAGGATCACGAGCGAAAGCGGACAGCCCTGCGCGCGAGCGCGCGTGGATTCGGCGAGCAAGCAATCGAGATACGCCCCGCGGCTGACGAGGCCGGTCTTTTCGTCAGCGAACGCAAGGCTTCGAACTACCGCCTGCGTTCGCGTGTGATTCACGGAAATCAGCAGTTGGTCGCCAACCGCCTGCAAGAAGAAGCTCTCGTTGGGCCTCCACGCGCGCTGCCGCTCGCTACCGATCAGCAACGATCCCGCGGGAGTTTGCGTTTCCTTGTCCACCAGGCGGACACCCAGCGCGACTTCGAGCTTCAGCTCGCGCAGTGCCGGCATATCTGATCCCGCCAATTCGACGCCGCCGAGCGCATCGGGTGACGCGGCTGAAAGCAATGCGAGCACCGCGGAAATCTGCGCGCTTCCTGCGGGGACGACGCCCGGTCCCGTAAATTCCGCCATGAGCGGCGGCCCTTGTTTGCCCATCGAAACAGAAACGATGCACCGCGAAGCGCTCAGGAACTTGCCGATTTCTTTCACAGCGGTGGACACGACGTCGCGCGGCGTTGCTTGTCGATACATCAGCCGCGTGAATTCCGCGATCTCGGCCAAATCGCGCTGGGTCTCGGCATTGAATCCGATATTCAAAGCTGCTGGGGCAAACAACGACGGCGGCGTCGCTCCCGCGTCAGGCGTTACGGACGTCACGGACGGCGCCGATTCAGACTTCGGAATCGGCTTGACCGGCTTACCCTTCGGCCACCAGTTCGCTCGCTCATAGACGGAACGCAATCGTTCGTTTTTCTCCTCTTCGTTCGGGAACATGTCCGCGATGCGTTCGAGGCGTTCGACAGCTTTTGCGTGCAGCGAGTACTGCAGGAAAATTTCTACTTGCACCAGCAAGTCTTCGAGAGCCTGCTGCTGGCGCATGTCTTCCGACAGCGGGGCCGCCCGGTCGCTCGACGCTCCGCCGAAGCCCTCATGGCGCGTCGGAATCGTGGCGGCTTTGGCCGCGCGGGAAAGAATGCTCTTCAAAAATGCGGGATCGGCTTTTCCCTCGAGCCTCTTGATGCGTTCCTGGTTGCGGTAGTCGTAAGGATCGATGTCCACCAGGCGATCGAGGACGTCGCACGCGGGCTTCACCTGCCCGGCCTCGAGATACAAATCGAAAAGCCTCACGAGGGAGTCGAAGTATTTTGCCTCGCGATTGAGTTCCTCATAAAGGGCGGCAATGAGCTGCGCCAGCGCAATCGAATTCGGGAAAATCGTCGTCATCCGGTCCAACTGCGCCGCAAATTCATTCTCGCGGCCGACAATCCTCATCCATTCCTTCGCCTGGTTCAGAACCTCGACGGCTTTATCGTCCTGGTTCGCGCGCAAGTAAGCGCCCGCTAACTCAAAAAGTTTCGCGAAGCTATCCTGCCTCTGCCGGTAAAACGCTTCGAAGGCTTCGCGCGCGCGATCGAGCTGGCCCATGCGCAGCAACGCTTCTCCGAAAAGCGCGAGAAAGGTTGTGTCGCTGTCGGCCGGCGAGAATGGTTGAAGGAGTTCGGCCGCTCCCGCAGCGTCGCCTTTCCTCAACTTCGCTTCCGCAAAGAAGAGCGCGATCGTCCTGTCTTTCGGCAGCAGCGAGTGCGCACGATTGAAATAGTCGAGCGCCGTATCGATGTCGACCATGCCCTGGCTCAATTGGCCCGCGCGCAGAAAGCTCCGCGCGGCGAGATCAGTCTGCCCAAGCTTTGCCGCCATTTCACCGATCGCCAAATGGCGTCCGGGATTTTCCGTATCGAGTTGCGAGATTCTTTCGTAGCACTCGAGCGCCTCGGCGTCGCGGTGCATCTCCTGCAAGCGCTCCGCCGTCGCGTCGAATTGCTCCACAGCCTCAGCGATGCGATTCTGTTTTTGCAGCGCAATCGCGAAACGCAGCAGCCTCTCGGGCGGTTGATCCACTCCTCGCAAGAAGCGTGCGTAGATGGCGGAAGCCTTCGCCGCGTCGCCCGTTTCGAGCATCCGGTCAAATTGTAGGCCGTAAAAATACGCGGCGCTCACCGGATCGCTCATCCGCAAATACAGATCCGCGAGAGCTTGAATCGCTTCCTGATTGGAGGGAGATTCGTCGAAAACGGCCTGATATTCGGCGACGGCGTCCCGGAGTTTATTTTTCTCCAGGCTGCGACGCGCACGCTCGAGCTGCTTGGCGATGTCTTGGGCCATCCGAATTCGCAGGTTCCACGGGAGTTTTTGGGAGCGCCAGCGTGTTCTCCGGCCCCCGGCCGGCGTTAACACGGAAAAATCTCGCGCGCCATCGGAAAATACGACTATACAACGCCGGACGCGACCCCCTCAAAACGAAATTCGGCTCGGTTGCACAGGAATTCAATGCGGACAGATGGACAGGCCTAGGGGCAGACGGACTGTGCGGGACGCTTCTGAGCCTCTGACGGCAATTGCATGATTTTCTCGCGCAGAGTCCCGAGTGAGAGGCCGCTTCGCAGCAGCGCCGCGAAGCCCAGAAATACGAACGGCAGCGTCAGCGCGAGAAACGCAAAGATCGAAAATCCGGCCGCCGTCGACCGCTCCACCGGGAAAACGCTCAGTCCCAGCACGCAAAAGAATTGATAGGAGCCCACGTTTGCCGGCGCGTTGGGAAGCGAGATGCCGAGATTGATCACAAGGAGAACCACGACCGCGGCCAGAAACGGCAGCGTCATCCCGTACGCCTTCATCATGCACCACAGCGCCATCATCTGGCAGGCAGGCATCAACATCGATACGAGTACGGCCGGATAGAAACTCGGCGCCGTGCCCATCGTATGCAAGCCGATCAGCGCGCGCATCCACCGGTTGGGCAGGTGAGGATGCAGATGAGGATGTTTTGTTGCAACCGGTTTGTCCCCGAAGTAATTGGGATTGCCCGCAAGCTTGAATTCCAGATAAAGAATGATGCCCACGACGATAGCGAGCAGGATCAGCGCTGCGCCTCCAAGCGCATCGGCGACAGTTCTGAACCGCGTCGGCAAATCAACGAATAGCGAAGCGACCGCAAGAGTCGCCGTGGCCACCACAAGATCGATAAGCCGCTCGACTCCCACCGAGCCGAGCACGCGGCCCCACTTGATATCCTCCCAGCTCGAGAGCAAAAAACTGCGCAACACTTCGCCGGGGCGCAGCGGAAACACGAGATTCGCGAATAAGCCCGCGAATATAGCCCGCGTCGAGCGAATCAGCCGCACGCGCCCAAATGGCGTAAGCAGAAGCTTCCACCGCACGCCCTGAACGAAATAGCTCAGAACGTCAAAAAACATTCCAAGAAACACCCACTTCCAACTCACATTCGAAAATTCCCGGATCGTCCGGCGGAGGTGAAAGTCGCGGAACACCCACACAAGCGAGATGAGCGCGAGACCGTACCCGATGACCTGCAGCACACTCGTCTTGCGCGCAGGTACAACGGGTGCGAATTGTGTCGTATCGCCCAGAGACATAAATCCTGAGTGCCCTCCGCCTCGGGGCTGAACCGGGCGGTCAAAACCCGCCTTAGCCTACGATAACAGGCCGATGCAGGCAATCCCGGCGAGGTTCTGCGCCGCATTTTGTGCGCCGCTGGCCAGAAGTCTCTGATGTAAGCTCCCGGATGTTCCGGCCCAGCTCACAGCGCTCCGCCTCGCGCGTCCAAACAATGCGGAAGCCTCGGGAGCCAAAAATATGCTTCGTAAAGTGATCGTGGGTTTTGCCCTCATCGCCACTGTCGCTGCTGTTTGTTTGATTGTAGGGGCAAAATCGTCCGCGGCGATCTGGCCGGGAATCTCCCGGAAGGCCGCGCCCAGTTTTGAGCTCGCGGATGCAACGGGCGCGCCGGTCAAGTTGTCCGGCTTCAAGGGCCGCGTGGTTCTTCTGAATTTCTGGGCCACGTGGTGCCACGGCTGCCAGACCGAGATTCCGTGGTTCATTCAATTTGAAGATAAGTACAACGAGAGCGGCCTCACCGTCGTCGGCGTTTCGATGGATGACGACGGCTGGAAATCGGTGAAGCCCTGGATCGCTGAGAAAAAGGTGAACTATCCGATCGTTATTGGCAATGCTCAGGTGGGAAAATTGTTTGACCTCGGAGCCATGCCGAAAACCGTTCTGATCGATCGCCAAGGGAACATCGCTGCCACCTTCGAGGGCGTGGTGGACCGCGACGCTTGCGAAAAAGAAATTCGATCGCTCCTTCACGAGGACGCGAAATCCGCTGTTCGTTAGAAGATTGCGCGGGGTCTGTTGCGTTCGGGCCGGCAATCGAAACTCCCAACGGCTGGATGAGAGCCTCGACTCGCGCCGGATCTAGTGCGGCTGGCCTTCCGGTTGCGGCGGCGTTACGACGTTGGGATCGGCGGGCGGCGTGGCCGAAATCTGGGATAATCGCAATTCCCTGAAAATAGTCGGCCAGTA